>NZ_LNSB01000014.1 GCF_001468285.1 Sphingopyxis sp. HIX
CCCTCCACCATGCTTCGCATGGTCCCCCTCCCCATCGCTTCGCGACAGGGAGGATTAAAAGGGCCGCTCCCGCCCGAAAACCGCCCCAGCAAAAACCGCTTTCCTAATAAATCGCGCCATGGTCTACCCTGCCGGATGACGCCCATGCCCATCCGCAGCACCACGCGCTCACCGCGATTGCCGCTAACCCCTTGTTCCCGCGCGCGATGGGGCGTCAACTTAGTCAACTTCCGCCCCAAACCCGCCACAAAAAATAGGCCCCCCGCTTGGCGGCGGGAGGCCCATGAAGTCAAAGGGATGGGCGGGAGGAAAATCGACCCACCCCCTGGGACAGATCAGAATTTCGCGCGCACGCCGAACGACAGGCGGCGGCCGGTCATGCGATATTCCTTCGTACGGTCGGGGCTCATCGAATAGATGAACTCCTTCGCATTCAAGAGATTGAGCCCGTCGGCGAAGACCGTGAAATTGTCGGTCAGGTCGTAGGACAGGCTGGCGTCGAGCTGGCCGTAACCGTTGAAATATTCCTGTTCGCTGTTGCGGCCGATCGCGACCTGCAGGAAGTCGTCGCGATAGGTATAGGCGACGCGCGCCTGCAGCCCGTATTTCTCGTAATAGCCGACAAGGCTGTAGGAATATTTCGACAGGCCCTCGAGCGTGTAGGTCGCGCCCGGCGTGATGCTGGGATAGTTCGCGTTCGAGTCGGTGTAGTTGAAGCTGGTCTGGACGCCGAAGCCGTCGAAAGGTTCGGGCAACCAGTTGGCGAAGGACTGGCGGTAGCCGACCTCGAAGCCCTTGACCGTCGCGCCCTTGCCGTTGCCGGGGACGGTCACCTGGAAGGTGACCTGGTCGACCTGTTGCGGCGTGGTGATCAGCGTCACGAAGCTGTCGATCTTCTTGTAGAAGACTGCGGCGTTGATCAGCGATTCCGGCGCGAAATACCATTCGGCGCCGATTTCGGCCTGCCAGGCGCGGAACGGCTGCAGGTCGGGGTTGCCGCGGCGGATCGTTTCGTTGCCGGGGTTGGTCTGGATCGTCTGGCGCGGCGACAGGTCGGTCAGCGTCGGGCGCGTCATCACCTTCGACCCTGCGAAGCGCAGGATGAAATCGTCGGTGACGCTCAGCCGGACGTTCAGCGACGGCAGCCAGTCCTGATATTTGCCCCGGAAGTTGACCGGAATGTTCGGCGAGACGACGATGTCGTTCTGGCCCGTCGGATTGCCGTTCTGGTCGACACGCGGCCGCGCGCTGAGCACGGTCCGCGACGCGCCTGCCGAGGTATAGTCGGTGTCCTCGAAACGCACGCCGGCGTTGATCGCGAGCCCCATGCCGCCGATCTCTGTATCGAGCGAGCCCATCAGATAGGCGATGCGCACCTTCTCGTCGATCACCGACGAGGCGGTCGCCGACGGCGTCGCGGGGTTGAAGGCGCGCCCGTCGGCGGTCGCGAACTGGTCGACCTGCAGCACCAGCGCGCGCGGGTCGTAAATCACCCAGTCGCGCAGGATGTCGCCGTCATAGCCCGAGAAGAAACCGCGGTTGGTCGGAGCGAACAGCGCCTGCGGCAGCACCCGGTCCGACCCGCAATAGGCGCATTGCTCGCCGAACGGCATTTCGAGCCCGCGGATTTCCTTGAGCCGGTTCGACGCCATCGCACCGGCCGCGAGGGTGAAGGGGCCGCCGCCGGGGTTCCATTCGACGTCGCCGCGATATTCCTGGATCTCGTCGTCGGCATTCGCGCCGCCACCCCAGATATAATAATGCGCGGTGATCCCCTGCGGGTTGGTCGCGGCATTCTGGTAATTGGGGCTGGTGAAGCCGTAATCGTAGATCGGGCTGCCGCTGCGGCGGTCGAACCAATGGTCGATATTCTTGCGGCGGATCGTCGTGAACAGATTATTCTCGGCCCCGCGCTTGCGCGCGCGCGAAAGCGAGATGTCGAGCTTGACCTTCAAATCGTCGCTGGCCTGCCAGTCGACGTTGGCACCGATCTGGTCGGTGGTGACGTCGCGGTCGTCGTACTGGATGATCTGGTCGACGAAGCCGCCGACATAGCGCTGGTACACCGCTTCGCCGCCGGTCTGGACGCCGTTGACGACGCTGCCGCCCTCGACGACCTGCTCGACGAGCGTGCCGCCGGAGAAGTCGTAGGCGAGGCCCGTCTGCTGCTCGAGAAAGCGCGACTTGGTGTAGAGGCCGTCGATCGTCACGGTGAAGCGATCGGAAGGCTTCAGCTGTATCGCGCCGCTGACGCCCCAGCGGTCGAGTTCGCGCTCGAAGAAGAAGGGCGACAGGTTCGACGGCATCGACACATTGGCGAAGGGCTGGACCCCGGGACCGACGCGTGCCCCCAAGGTGTTGTTGACCGTATAATAGCTGTCGGTGCGCGAACGCTTCACATGGCCCGCGCCGATGGTGAACTCGTCGATGCGGTTCTTCTGGTTGGTCCAGACGCCCGACAGCGCGACGCCGAAGGTGCCCGCGTCGTTGCGCCAGCTGCCGACCGCGGCGATCTCGGGGTTGAGCTTCTCCGACAATTCGCTCCACGTGCCCGTCGCCGAGCCCGCGATGTGTAGGCCGGCCTTCTGGTTCAGCGGCCGCATCGTGCGGATGTCAACCGTCGCGCCGATCGACGCGCCGTTGATGTTCGCCTGCGGCGACTTGTAGACGTCGGCGCCCGAGATCATTTCGGACGGCAGCACATCGAACGAGAATTCGCGGCCATTGTTGTCGGTGGCGAGCGTGCGGCCGTTGACGGTGACCGCGTTGAACTTGGGACCGAAACCGCGGACGGTGACGAAGCGGCCCTCGCCGCGGTTGCGCTCGATCGTCACGCCAGCGATGCGCTGCAGCGATTCGGCGACATTCTGGTCGGGGAGCTTGCCGAGATCCTCGGCGACGATCGAGTCGACCACCGCGACGCTTTCGCGCTTCAAGTCGATCGAGGCGCGCTGGCTGGCACGGATGCCGGTGACGACGATCGCATCGCCGTCGGCTTCATCGGGGGCCGCGGCGGGAGCGGGCGACTCGCTCTGCGCATAAGCGGAAACCGACAGACCGGCGCTCAAGGCCGAAATGGCGATGCCGCCCACAAGAATGCGCCGCAAATCAAGCATTGAACTACCCTCCTCTACCCTGGTCCCTGGCAGGCGTAGAAATCGCACTGCCTTTATCTGAAATATCAGATACCGTAATTGACATCGCAATGGCAACAGGATTTTGACGATCCGGCGACAAAATTGCGATTTCGGGCGCCGCGGCATCGGCGCGAATGCCCGTAAAACCGCCATTTTGTCGAGAAAATTTGCGCTGCTAATAATATTATTATATTAATATCAAAAAGTTGGGGAATCGGATGCCAGCCTGTCGAACCGCAACGATCTTGTCGGCAATTTTGTCGATCGCCCTTCCCGCCGCGGCGCAGGAAGCGCCCGATCCGCTGAGCGGGGCCTTCGAGGAGCCACCGCCCTCGGCCCGCCCGCGCGTCTGGTGGCACTGGATGAACGGCAATGTCACCGAAGAGGGAATCCGAAAGGACATCGACTGGATGGCGCGGATCGGCATCGGCGGGCTGCATAATTTCGACGCCGCGCTCGAAACGCCGCAGATGGTCGAAAAGCGCCTCGCCTATATGACCCCCGCGTGGAAGCGCGCCTTCCGCCTCGCCGCCGAACTCGCCGATCAAAAGGGCATGGAACTCGCGGTCGCCTCCTCGGCCGGGTGGAGCGAAACCGGCGGCCCATGGGTCCCGCCCGCCGACGGGATGAAGAAGCTGGTGTGGAGCGAGACGGTCGTACGCGGCGGCGCGCGTGTTGCCACCCTGCTGCCGCGCCCGCCGGGAAACACCGGCACCTTCCAGGACATGCAGCCGATGAAACATGTCACCGCGACCCAGCCCGCGACACCGATCCCCGATTTCTACGCCGACGCGCGCATACTCGCCTATCCGGTAACCGATGGGTCGCCGATGCCGCCGCCGCGCATTACCTCGAACGCGCCGCCCCCCATCGATGCCGCGCTGCTCGTCGACGGCCGTTATGGCGCGAGCATCGACCTGCCGCGCGGGACCGACGCCGCACCGGCGTTCCTCGCTTTCGCTTATCCAGCGCTGCAGACGATCCGCGCGGTGAGCGTCGCGCTCGACAGCCGCGGCCGCGTCTATCGCCCCAGCGACGTCGCGCCCGCGCTCCAGGCAAGCGACGACGGCGCGACCTGGCGCACGGTCGCCGAGCTGCCGATGCTCACTGGCGTCCCGACGACGGTCAGCTTCGCGCCGGTCACCGCGCGCCATTTCCGGATGATCTTCCCCACGCGGCTAGTCGACGATCTGCGCGTCACGATCGGCCATGCGCCGGGCGCCGTGAAGCATCTGGTCGATACCACCCCGCTGCCCGTCATCCCGATCCGCGAACTCACCCTCCACCGCGAGCCGCGCATCGACCGCTTCGAGGCCAAGGCAGGCTTCGTACTCGTCGACGACTATTACGCGCTGGACCGCGCGCTGGCTTCCGAGGGGGCCATCGCGCCGGGCAGCGTGATCGACCTGACCGACCGTATGGCTCCCGATGGCCGGCTGGAGTGGACCCCGCCGCCCGGCGACTGGCGCGTGATCCGCCTCGGCTATTCGCTAACCGGCACGCTCAACCATCCCGCGACGCGTGAGGCGACGGGGCTCGAGATCGACAAATACGACGGCGCTGCGGTGCGCCGCTACATCGACCATTATCTGGGTACCTATGCCGACACGACCGGCCCAGGCCTGATCGGCAGCCGCGGACTGCAGGCGATGCTCACCGACAGCATCGAGGCGGGCCCCGCCAACTGGACCGGCGACATGATCGCACGCTTCAAGGCCTTGCGCGGCTATGATCCGGTACCCTGGCTCCCCACGCTCACCGGCGTGCTCGTCGGCTCGCGCGAGGCGAGCGAGAAATTCCTCTACGATTATCGCCGCACCCTGTCGGACCTTGTGTCGTCACAACATTACAAGGTGATCGCCGACGCCGCACAGGGTCGCGGCCTGACGCTTTATGGCGAAGCTTTCGAGGTCGATCGCCCCTTTTTCGGCGACGACATCGCGATGCGCCGCTACGCCGACATCCCGATGGCGGCGCTCTGGACCTGGCAGCCCGAACGCGGCGTGCGCACCACTTTGCTCGCCGACATGAAGGGCGCTTCGTCGGCCGCGCATCTCTATGGCCGCCCCATCGTCGCGGCGGAGTCGCTGACCTCGGCCAACGCCCCCTGGGCTTTCGCGCCCGCCGACCTCAAGCCCGTGGTCGACCTGCAATTCGCCTATGGCATCAACCGCACGGTCATCCACACCTCGGTCCACCAGCCTGTCGACGATCGCCAGCCCGGTCTCTCGCTCGCCCTGTTCGGCCAATATTTCAACCGCCACGAGACCTGGGCCGAGATGGCGAAGCCGTGGATCGACTATATCGCGCGCAGCAATTTCCTGCTCCAACAGGGCCGCAATGTCGCCGACGTCGCCTATTTCTATGGCGAGGAAGCGCCGCTGACCGGGCTCTACAACCAGCGCCCCGTCTCCGACGCGCCGCGCAGGTTCGCTTATGATTTCGTCAACGCCGACGCGCTTCTCGACGATCTTACCGTTGAAGCCGGCGAGATCGTCAGCCGCGGCGGGGCGCGCTACCGGCTGCTCTATCTGGGCGGCAGCAGCCGGCGGATGACCTTGCCTGTCTTGCGGCGGATCGAGGCAATGGTCCGGGCGGGCGCGACGGTTGTCGGACCCAAGCCCGAGGCCTCGCCCAGCCTCGCCGACGACCCCACAGTCTTCGCTACCCTGGCGACGCAATTGTGGAGCGACGGCGACATCGGCGCGGGCAAGGTGATCGCGAGCAACGATATCGAGGCCGCGCTCGCCGCACTCGATGTCGCACCCGACTTCGCGCATTCCGGCACCGCGGAAGATGGCGACATCCTGTTCGTCCACCGACGGCTAGACGACGGCGACCTCTATTTCCTCAGCAATCGCGGCAACCAGCCGCGCCGCGTCGAGGCGCGCTTTCGCATCGCGGGCAAGGCACCCGAAATCTGGCGCGCCGACGGCGGCGCGCCCGAGGCCGCAAGCTATGCGATTTCGCAGGGCATCACCAGCATCCCGCTCGACCTGCTTCCCAACGACGCCTTCTTCGTGATGTTCCGTCAGCCCGCGACCGCTACCCGGCACACCGTCGCGCGCATGGCGCTCCGCGAGCTCGCGACGCTATCGGGGGCGTGGAACGTCGCCTTCCAGCCCGACCGCGGCGCGCCGCCCTCCGTCGATCTGCCAGCGCTCGCGCCGCTAGACACCCACAGCGATCCCGGTATCCGCCATTTCTCCGGCACGGCAACCTATCGCAGGACGCTCACGCTGCCTGCCGCGGCGTGGGGCAAGACGCTGTGGCTCGACCTCGGCCGGGTGGGCGATGTCGCCGAGGTGCGACTGAACGGCCAACTCGCCGGCACGGCCTGGAAGGCGCCCTATCGCGTCGACATTTCAGGTCTGGCGTGCGCGGGCTCGAACGAGCTCGAAGTGCGAGTCGCGAATCTGTGGGTCAACCGGCTAGTCGGCGACGCACGCTCGCCGGACAAGAAGGTCGCCTTTACCACGCTTCCTACCTATCACGCCGACGCGCCGCTCCGTCCCTCGGGCCTGATCGGGCCCGTCACCATCCTCGTGCAGGAGCCCGCGCGCTAGAACCAGGCGCGGAGTCCCATCACCAGGCTGACGCTGCTCGCATCTTCGCCCGCGGCGCGCGCGAAGCGGGCGGTGTCGCCGAATTTGCGCGCCCATTCGACCCCGACATAGGGCGCGAATTCCCTGACGATCTCGTAGCGGAGGCGAAGGCCGAGCTCCATGTCGGAGAGGCCTGACCCGACGCCGAGCTCGGGCACGTCCTGCGCCGCGACATTGAGTTCGGCCATCGGCTGCAGGATCAGCTGCTGCGTGATGCGCTGGTCGTAATATCCTTCGATCCGGGCGCTGACGTCGCCCTTGTCCGACACAAACAGCGCGCCCTCGACCTCGAACCAATAGGGCGCGAGCCCCTCGAAGCCGACGGTCGCATAGGTCCGGCCGGGGCCATGCCCCAGATCCTGGCGGATACCCGCCTGCAGGTTGAAATAGGCATCGACCGGGCGGCTGTAGAGCAATTGCGTCTCGATGCTTTCGATCGCCTCGCCGAAACTGCCCTCGCCCTCGCTCTTCACCGTCACGCGGTTGATGTCGCCGCCGTACCAGCCCTCGGCGTCCCAGCGATAGCCGTCGCGGCCCTTGCGCACCTGATATTCGGCGAGGTTGAAGCTCAGGAAGGCGGTGGTCTGCGCGCCATTCTCCAGCATCATCGCGTGGCGCGAATGCTCCATCTCGCTCTTGGGATAGAGACGGTCGGCGTACCAGTCGCCCGGCGGCGGCGGCGCGGGGGCATCGCCGGCGGGCAGGTCGGTCCCCACCATGCCCGTAGCCGAAGGCGCGGGCATGGTGGGCGGCGCGATGGCCGGGGCGCAATGCCCCATGGCCGCATGCTCGGGCGGACAGGCGGGCGCATCGTCCGGCGCGGCTGCCTCCGCGTCCGGCGTGCAATGCCCCATCGCGGCATGTTCGGGGGCGCAACTCGCGCCGGCCGGCATCTCCATTTGTCCGTGATCGCCGTCGCCCGCGGGCGCTGGCTTTTCGGGCATCGGCATCGGCGCGGACTGGGTTCCGCCATGCCCCGCATGCCCCGACTGGGCCGCAGCGGGGGCGCCTAATGCCAGAGTCGAAAGCCCGGCGAGCAGCAGCGCCGCGCGCATCACGCCGCCTCCCCCTTCGGGCGCACGCTGACGACGCGCATCATTCCGGCGTGCATGTGATAGAGGAGGTGACAGTGGAAGGCCCAGTCGCCGAGCGCGTCGGCGGTGAAGTCGAAGGTCGCGATACCCCCCGGCTGGACGATCACCGTATGCTTGCGCGGCGCGCGGTCGCCCTTCCCCGTCACCAGCTCGAAGAAATGGCCGTGCAGGTGGATCGGGTGGACCATCATCGAATCGTTGATCAGGTTCACGCGCACGCGCTCGCCCTCGATGAAGGGAATGGGCTCGTGGTGGTCGGACATCTTCACGCCGTCGAACGACCACATGAAGCGCTCCATATTGCCCGTCAGATGGATGTCGAGCGAGCGGCTCGGCGCGCGCACGTCGGGGTTGCGCTCGAGCGCGACGAGGTCGCGGTAGGTGAGCACCTTGTGCCCCACATCCTCCAGCCCCTGCCCCGGCTCGCCCATGCGGTCGGCGGGCATCGGCGAGATCGTCTGCACGCTGGGGTCGCGCTTGACCTGCGGCGCGACCGAAAAGTCGCGCATGCTGTGCTCCATCCCGCCCGCGCCATGGCCCATGGCGGCATGGTCCACGGCAGGTGCGGCCTCGGCCGGCGTGCAATGTCCCATGGCCGCATGCTCGGGCGCGCAGGCCGCGTCGCCGCCGCCCGCCATCGCGCCCATGCCCATGTCCTTCATCGTCGCGAGCGGGCGTTTGCGGAGCGGCGGCACCTCGGCGGCCATACCCGCGCGCGGCGCCAGCGTCGCGCGAGCCATGCCCGAGCGGTCGTTGACCTCGGCGATGAAGCTGTAGGCGCGATCGGCAGCGGGGGTGACGATCACGTCATAGGTTTCGGCGACGCCGATCTGGAACTCATCGACCGGCAGCGGCACGACGTTGAGTCCGTCGGCCTGGACGATCGTCATGCCGAGCCCCGGGATGCGGATATTGAAGATCGACATCGCCGAGGCGTTGACGATGCGCAGCCGCACGCGCTCGCCGGGACCGAAGAGCGCGGTCCAGTTGTCGCGCGGGCCGTGGCCGTTGATCAGGAAGGTGTAGGTCGAGCCGTTGACGTCGGCGACGTCGGTCGGATCCATCCGCATCGCGCCCCATTCGACGCGTTCCTCGAGCGACTGATCCTCGCCCGCGAGCAACCCGCCGAGCGTCTGGCGCTGCCTGTTGAAATGCCCAGGATTGACCTTGAGTTTGCGAAAGATCGCCTCGGGCGACAGGCGGCTGTGGTCGGACAGCACGATCACATGCTCACGGTCGTAGGCGACGGGGTCGGCGTCCCTGGGATCGATGATCAGCGGGCCACAATGGCCGATCTGCTCCTGCAGCCCCGAATGGCTGTGGTACCAATAGGTCCCCGCCTGCACGACGGGAAATTCATAGACGAAGGTCGAGCGCGCCTTGATGCCGGGGAAGCTGACGCCGGGCACGCCGTCCATATGGAAGGGCAGGATCAGTCCGTGCCAGTGGATCGAGCTTTCCTCGTCGAGGTCATTGATCACAGTCAATCGCGCCCGCTGCCCTTCGCGCAGGCGGACAAGCGGTCCGGGGATCGTGCCGTTGATCCCGATCGCACGGCTGATCTTGCCGTCGACGCGCATCGTCTGCCGCGCGATGCGGAGCGTAATATCCTCGCCCGACACGGTCGGCAGCTGCGATCGGAGACCCGCCGACACCGGCTGCGCCCAGGCGGGGAACCAGGCGGCGAGCGCCGCCGCGGCGCCGCCCCCCGCTGCCGCGCCGATAAAGTGCCGCCGATCGATCCGCATGATAGTCCCGTCTTCCTCTTGTATCCGAAGCATATACGCGCGCGACGCGCGCGCCCCTCACGCGTCCAGCATCGCGCGGAGCTTCGCGCGCGCGCGATAGAGGCGCGTCTCGACCGCCTTTTCGCTGACGCCCAGCATTGCGGCCGCTTCCGTCTGGCTCAACTCCTCGATGCCCCGCAATATGATGACTTCGCGCAGATTGGCCGGCAGGTCCATGATCGCCTTTTGCACCCGCGCCAGCTCGGCGCGGTCGCTCGCTTCGACGTCGATCGACGGGGTGTCGCTCGCGACTTCATAGGCGCTCTCGAGCGGCAGCGCGCGCGCGAAAAAGGCGCGGACCTTGCGGCGGCGCGCCCAGTCGCGGCATTTATTGAGCGCGATACGCGAGATCCAGACGCGAAACGGCCGCTCGCCGTCGTAGCGCGCGAGCGCGGCGAAACCGGCGACGAAGCTTTCCTGCACCAGGTCCATCGCCTCGCCCTCGTCACCGACATGCGCATGGATCAGGCGAAAGACCGGGGCCTTGTAGCGCGCCAGCAATTCGCGATACGCCTCTTGCCCGCCCGCGAGCGCGAGCGCCGCGAGCTCGCGCTCGCCAAGCTGCGCCAGCGCGCCGGTCACCTCGCATCGGCGGTCAGCGCCTTGACCACATGCTTGTCGAACAGCGCCGCCTGCTCGGCATCGAGGACGCTGCGCATCGCGAACAGGTGCCGCAGCGTTTCCTTCTGCAATTCGCCCATCAGCCTATGCGTGTCGTCGATCGCCGCGGTGACGCGCGGGCCATAGCCATGCTCGGCCTCGATCGCCTGCGCGAGGCGGGTGTTGGCGGCGCGCATCTCGCCCTCCAGCGCCGCGCGCCGTCCCGCGAAGCGCGCCTCGATCGCCTCCAGCCGCTTTTCCTGCGCGGCCGACAGCGTGAGTTCGCGGTGCAACAGTGCATGGAGCTCGGTCTCGCTCTGCCGCGGTGCGTCGACGAGCAGCCGGCCGGCGAAGACGCCGGCGAGCGCCGCGACGAAGGCGATGAAGCCGATGATCGCGACCCGCCGCATCAGCGCGCATCCAGCAAGGTCGAGGGCGCGAGCGGGCTCGCCGAAATCAGCGGGGTGAGCGGGCTCGCGGCGACGGCTTGCGGCGCGAAGGCGCTGCCCGCCACCATGCCGCCGCCGAGCGAGAAGAGCGCCGCGACCATCATCAGCCGCCGTGTCGCCGCGATCTCGGCCTTTCGCGCCACGAGCGCGGCGAGCACGCGGTCGTCGAGCGCGTCCAGCGCCGGAGGCAACGCCGCGGTATTCAGCTTTCGAAACGCATCGTCCATCGCCTGATCACCGGTCCTTTCACCAGCGCTATACGCGCCCGCGCACGCCACCCCTCATTTCCTTTTTCGCCGACCGGGCGCGAGGGGCGCCGCCGCGCCCTGCGTATTAGCAGCACGACCCTGTGATTGGAGCCCAATATGATAAAGCCTGCCCTCGCCGCCCTTGCCGCCGCGGCGCTCACTCTGGCGCCGACCGCCGCGCTGGCGCACGCCAGGCTGCTGGCGTCCACCCCCGCCGCGAACGCCACGGTGGCCAAGGTAACCACGATCCAGCTGAAATTCAGCGAAAAGCTCATCCCCGCGACCGTGCGCGCCGAGCTGGTGATGACCGCCATGCCGGGCATGGCCGACCATCCGCCGATGAAGATCTCGATCGGCTCGGCGATGGGCAAGGACGGCAAGTCGATGACACTCACCCCGAAGCGTGCGCTCGCCGCCGGCACCTACAAGGTGACCTGGTCAGCCGCGGGCGCCGACACGCACCGCATGGGCAGCGACTTCGCCTTCACGGTGAAATAAGTCATGACCGATCCGCTCATGACCGGCCTCAGGTTCCTGCTCTTCGCCGACCTGATGCTGGTCATGGGGCTGGCCGCCTTCCCGCTCTATGCGCTCCGTGCCGGCGAGCGCGAGGATACGGAGCTCGTCGCCGGATTGACCGCGCCGCAGCCCTGGCTCTGCGGTCTCGGCCTCCTCGTCTCGCTCGGCGGCATGCTCGTTCTCACCGCGAATATGATGGGCATCGCGGTGACCGACGTCGGCCCCGACATGCTGGCAACAATGGCTTTCGAGAGCGACGCCGGCAAGGCGTGGATCGTTCGCACGCTCGCGCTCGTCGCCGCCGCGATCGCCGCGACGCAGCTCGGCCGGAGCCCGGCGGCAGCGATGCGCGTGCTGGCCTTGACGGGGGCGGTCGCGCTCGCCAGCCTCGCCTGGTCGGGCCATGCCGCCGCGAGCGAAGGCCTCGCCGGGGCGGTGCACCGCATTGCCGACGCGCTGCACCTGATCGCGGCAGGGATCTGGATCGGCGCGATCGGCGCCTTCCTGGTCCTGCTGCGCCCGGCGGCGGGCGACGCCGGACAGGCACGGCTCAACCTCGCCGCGCGCAGCCTCGACCGCTTCGCACGCGTCGGCACGCTCTGCGTGCTCACCGTGACCGCCACGGGGCTGGTCAATCTGCAGATGATCGTCGGCATCGGCCGGGCCGGGCGGCTCCTCGATTCCGCCTATGGCCAGCTGCTCGTCGCCAAATTGCTGTTCTTCGCCGCGATGCTCGGCTTCGCGGCGCTCAACCGCTGGCGGCTGGTGCCCGCCCCGGCGCTCGTCGGCGGCGGCGCATCGACCCGCGCGATCCGCACCAGCCTCGCGCTCGAAGCCAGCGCCGCCGCGCTGATCCTTGCGCTGGTCGCGGCGCTGGGTTTGCTGGAACCCTGAAAGGAAACGGTCAGCGCTCGATCTTGGTCGCCAATATGACCGAGGTCGTGGTGCGCTCGACCCCTTCGAGCACCCCGACGTCGTCGATCAGTTCGTTGAGCTGCGCGCTGTCCTCGGCCTCGAGCATCGCGATGATGTCATATTCGCCGCTGATCGCATGGATAGCCTGCACCTGCGGCAGTGCCGCCAGTGCTGCCTCGACCTCGCGGTGGAAGCGCGGCAGCGTCTTGATCATCATATGCGCGCGGATGCGACTGGCGGCGAAGGCATGGCCCAGGCGGACCGTATAGCCCGCGACGACCTTGTCCTCCTCGAGCCGCGCAAGGCGCGAATAGATCGCGCCGCGCGAGATGCCGAGTTCCTTGGCGAGCTGCGCGATCGTCTGGCGGGCGTCGTCGCGGAGCAGGCTGAGCAGGCGTTCGTCGACATCGTCGAGACTGACGCCCGTATGCGGCATCACTCGGCCAGCTTTTCGTCCGCGAAGATCGCGGTTTGCGGAGACCCCCCGGCGCTCATCCGGCCACGATACATGCCGAGATCGTTGATGGCAAAGGCCGGATCGCCGTCGGGGCCCATCGCGATCAGCCCGCCGTCGCCGCCGATGGCGCCGACCGCCATGATCGAAGCCTGCGCCGCGTCCTTCAGGCTCTCGCCCTTCCACGCGACGCGGTCGCAGACCTGGCGCGCGGCGCTTTCGCGGATGAAATATTCGCCCGATCCGGTCGCCGACACCGCGCATTGGCCGTTCTTGGCATAGGTGCCCGCGCCGATGATCGGCGAATCGCCGATGCGGCCCCAGCGCTTGCCGGTCATACCGCCGGTCGAGGTCGCCGCGGCGAGATTGCCCCCGGCGTCGAGCGCGACCGCGCCGACGGTGCCGAACAGATGCGTCGGGTCGATGGCCGCCTGCGGTTGCTTCTCCCGCCATTTAAGCAGCGCCTGCCAGCGGTCCTCGGTGCGGAACCAGGCGGGGTCGACCTGTTCGAGCCCCTGTTCGAGCGCGAAGCGGTCGGCGCCGTCGCGTGCGAGCATCACATGCGGGCTCTTGTCCATCACCGCACGCGCGAGGTCGATCGGGTGGCGCGTGCGCGTGACCCCCGCGACCGCGCCCGCCTTTTGCGTCTTGCCGTCCATGATCGCGGCGTCGAGCTCGTTCTTGCCCTCGGCGGTGAAGACCGCACCGCGCCCGGCGTTGAACAGCGGATTGTCCTCGAGCACGCGCACCGCCGCGGCGACGGCGTCGAGCGCGGGGCCACCCTTGTCGAGCACCGCCCCGCCGACGCGCAGCGCCTCGTCGAGCCCGGCGCGATAGGCGGCTTCCTTTTCGGCGGGCAGCGACCCGCGCTCGATCACCCCCGCCCCGCCGTGGATCGCGAGCGACCAGCGCGGAACTTCGGCGATGGCGCCGGCGCGCGCGGCATAGTGCCGCTCGAACACCGGATTGTCGACGCGGCCCGAGGGCAGATGGATCACCGAGCCGGGGCCGACGCCGGTCACCTTGATACGCGGCGCGTCGAGCGGGCGGCGCGGGGTGGCGCCCTCGAGCCCGGCGCCGTCGACGACCCAGGCATAGCCATCGGGCGCGGTGGCGTAGATGCGCCCGCGCCCGTCGGGCTCGACCGCGAGCGCCGCGCTTTCGTCGACACCGAGGCCGAGCATCGGCGGCAGAGCCGGGTCGCGCCCGACCTGAGCCTTGGCGACAAAGGCGAAGAGGCGCCCGAGCCGTTCGCGCTCCTTGAAATGCGTGTCGGTGACGATGCCCTTCAGGAGTGCGAGATGGAGGAAATCGCCCTCGATCGTGTTCGCGGGACCGAGCGGATCGGCGAGCGCCTCGGGGCTCTTGATGCTGCCGTCGTCCATCGCGCCGTAAAGCTTCTCGCCCTGCATCGCGAGGCCGGCGCTGGTCCCGGCGAGCGGCTTGCCCGCAGCGACATGCGCGTCGAGGATCTCGTTCACCGGGGTGCCGCGCCAGTAGCGGACGTAGCGCGCCTGGTCGCCGCCGGCGATGAAGATGCCGTCAGCCTTGCGCAGCCGGTCGAGGATCTTCTTGTCGGTCGATTGCGAGCGCGCATGGAAGACGAAGATTTCGGCCGACTGGATGCCGCCGATCTCGCGGAAGAATTCCTGGCCCATCTCCTCGCCGTAAGAGGCGCTGATGATCACGATATGGCCGTTCCCGGCCTTGCCGAAGAACCATTTCATCGCGTCGAGATTGCGGTCGCCGCCGCCCATCAGCAGCAGCCCGCCCGACACCGGGCCGGGGGTCGGGGTGTTCAGCTTGCCGAAGACATAATGTTCGACGGGCTTCTCCTTCGCCTCCTTCGCGGTGGCAGGGCTCAGCCCCAGCCCGAGCGCCGCGACCAGCAGCCAGATTTTCCCGATCAACGCGCGCAGCATGGTTTTCCTTCCACCCGAAATCTCGCTCCACGTTACATAATGTCGCACATCAAAGACAATATGATTTCCTGATTCGTCATATTGATTGAAATTATCGACGGTTTCTGGTGGGGTGCGCGAAACATCCGGACCGCGGGGGCGTAGGGCATCGAGTCGAGCCGGACAAGCAAGGGGTTGTATGATGACGAAATTCCGCCGCCGGCCGGTCAAATTCCTTCTGGCACTAAGCGTTTGCACGCCGGCGCTGATCGCCCCCGCCTTTGCGCAGGACGCGCCGACAGCCGGAGACGAGCAGGAAATCATCGTCACCGGATCGCGCATCCCGACGATCCGCGACCAGGGGCCCGCGCCGGTCACGACGATCGATTCCGACACGATCCGCGCCAACGGCTATACCAGCGTCCCCGAACTGCTCGCGGCGATGACGCAGAACAGCGGCGAGACGCAGAGCCCGCAATCGGGCAGCAGCGCCGACTTCACCCCCGGCGCGCAGCAGGTCGATCTCCGCGGCCTCGGCCCCAACCACACGCTGGTGCTGATCAACGGGCGCCGCATCGCCGACTTCCCGCTGCCCTATATCGGCCGCAGCAATTTCACCGACATCTCGAACATTCCCGTCAGCCTGATCGACAAGGTCGAGATTTTGAGCGGCGCGGGGTCGGCGATCTACGGCTCCGACGCGATCGCGGGCGTCGTCAACTTCAAGATGAAGGAAAAACTCGACGGCATCACGCTCGACTATCGCCACGGGCGCACCGAGCATGGCGGCGGCATGTCGCACCGCGTCACCGCGACCGGCGGCTGGTCGACGGACCGCTTCAACATCGCGGGCGGCATCGAATATCTCGACCAGCGGCCGCTGTGGGCGTTCGACCGCAGCATCCAGGACAGCACGCAGGACAATCCGGTCAACACGCTCGCGCGGCGCACCTTCCTGCGCATCGACGAGAATGTCGACTATATCGCGCCGCCGCCGGGCGCCTGCAACGCTTTGTCGAGCCTCAACATGGGGACGATCCGCCAGTATAACCGCCCGCGCTATGGCGATTTCTGCGGCAGCGAGGAATCGATCGCCTATGGGACGATCATTTCGGGCCGCAAGGGTTTCAACAGCTTCGGCACCATGTCCTACGAACTGTCGGACAATGCCAAGCTGTTCGCCGACTTCCAGTTCGGGATCAGCAAGGTCCGGCTGATGTACGACGTAACGAGCTGGGCCTTCGAGCAATCCTCGTCGAGCGCCGACAATTATTTCTACAACAGCTTCACGGACCAGCTCGAGGACTGGTCGCGCCAGTTCACGCCCGAGGAAACCGGCGGGTTCGAGATGCAGCGGATCAAGCAGACCACCTACAGCATCACGCCGGGCATCCGCGGCACCGTCGCCGACAAATGGAATTACGAGCTGTCGTTCAACTACAGCCGTTACCAGTCGGTCGTCCGCTGGCCGCAGATCATCAACCAGAAGGCGCAGGACCTGTTCCTCGGTCCGCAGCTCGGGATCGATCCCGGCACCGATTATCCGATCTACAACGCCAACCCGTCGCGCCTCTACACCGCGCTGACGCGCGCCGAATATGAGAGTATCTCGGCCGACACCGTCTATCGCCCCTATGCCTGGACCAGCAATCTGCAGGCGACGCTGACCAATGGCGAGCTGATCGAACTGCCCGCCGGGCCGGTCGGCTTCGCGGTGGTCGCCGAATATGGCAAGCAGGGCTACAACCTCCGCCCCGACCCGCTGGCGCTCACCGACTATTATTACAGCTGGCGCGACAGCGACGGCGAAGGCAAGCGCAGCCACGCCGCGATCGGCGGCGAACTCCGCGTCCCCGTGCTCGATTTCGTCACCCTGACCGGCGCCGGGCGCTTCGACACCTTCGGCTTCGCGGGCCGCGACGTCAGCAAATTCACCTATAATGGCGGGCTCGAAATCCGGCCGACGAACAGCCTGCTCTTCCGCGCCGCTTATGGCACCGCCTTCCGCGCGCCCGACCTCCACTATGTCTTCACCGGCCCGGGGAACGTCCAGAGCAGCGTCGACGATTATTATCTCTGCGGCATCGAGGAGCCCGACGAGGATATCGGCGATTGCACCTATTCGGGCACCGGCGTCGTCGTGAACCGCACCGGCAACCGCGACCTCAAGGCCGAAACGGGCAAGACGCTGACCGCTGGCATCGTCTTTGCGCCGTCGAGCCGGCTGCATGTCTCGGTCGATTATTTCCGCGTGACGCTCGACAACCAGGTCGACGACCTCAGCATCGACCAGATCGCGCGCGACGAGGCGGCGTGCCGCCCCGACATCAATGGCAACACCGAACTCGATCCCACATCACCGACCTGTCAGGACGCGATCGCGCGCGTGTCACGCTTCACGTCGGGCGGCTTCGTCAATCAGATCTCGTCGATCCGCGTCAACCCGATCAACATCGCGCAGGAGCGGACCAGCGGCATCGACATCGCCTTCCGCGGCACGCTGCCCACCAGCTTCGGCGATTTCACCCTGTCGGCGGCGCACAGCCATGTCTTCAAGCACAGCTTCCAGCAATATCCGGGCGACCCGATCGAGAACAAGCTGGCATTCGACAGCGGCTTCTATCTGCCGCGCGACAAGTCGAACGGCAGCATCAGCTGGGCGAAGGACGGGCTGCAGTTCACCTTCTCGGGCACGCGCCTCGGCAAGCTGCCCAATTATGACGAGGATGCCTTCCTGAAGGCGAGCTACCTCTTCAACGCGACGCTGCAGTACGACTTCACCGACCATATGCGCGGGTCGCTGACGATCCGGAACCTGTTCGACACCAACCCGGTGAAGGACCCGACCTGGTCGGCCTATCCCTATTACAACACCAGCTGGTTCGACAGCATCGGGCGCAGCGTGTTCCTGCAGCTGACCTACAAGCTCGGCGGCGCGGGGCTCTGAGCCCGCCGACGGACCGGGGAGCGGTGCGGCCGGCCTGCCGCTCCATCCGGCGTGCTGCTGCCCGGCGGTCGGGCCGCGGCGAGCGTCGCCTCGGTCTTCGCGAACGCCTCCTGGAGGACAAGCGCGTCAGGGGCGTGACCGTTCCAGCGGCTTGAGCAGGATATCGGAAAAAAGGCGTCCTATTTCTGACCGATAGGCACGTCGAACGTCGTAAAGACGTGACCGGTGGACAGGAAGGGGGTCAGACGCTCGAACCGCTTCTTTGCCGCGCCAAATCTTTCCCAATCGTCGGCGCCGACACCAAGCGACTTGCGCGACGCCCCTTCGAGATCGAGATAGAGGCGCAGCCGTTCGACCAGATAGCTGACGCCCGCCCTGCACCACGGGCATTCGGCGTCGAGCGCCCTGGACAGCGCCGCAGCGGCCTCCGCATGGCGGCCGGTCCTGGCGAGGAATTCGACGCGCATCGCCCGGATATCGGCCACTTGCGGCGCGCGCTCGGCAAGCGCATCGATCCATTGCTCGAGCGCGTCGACGGCATTGGTGCGCAGCATGACATAGACGCCCGTCATCCCGCGCAGGAGGGAGAAACCGGGTTCGTCCAGCAGTCCTGGACCGCGCTCGATAAAAGCGGCGCTCACGGTCTGCATGCCGCCGTAGATGCCCGAATCGACAAAATCGAGCAGCGCGTTGGCCTCGCTGCAGAACGGCGACCGGTAGCGCACCGCGGCGATCCCCTGGTCGCGCCTGAGCAGGGCGAGGATCGAACCGCGCGCCGCGTTATCGGGATCCTGGCCCGCGGCTCGGTCGAACGGCACCACGCAAAGCCGGAGCATCGGCCGCGAGTCCCCCGCCTCGTTCACCGCCTGATGCCGGAGAACGAGACATTGGTCTTCGCCCGCCTGGGTCACGATCTCGACGGGTTGCCCTTCGCTCAAGGTCATCGCCGGATCCAGGAAATTGCCGTCGAATATCGTCTGTGGGCCATCCCATGCCTCGAGGAGGCTTCCTCGCCAGAGCCCCGCCGCGACCTGACCGGTTTCGGGTGCTGCAGGGGCTGGATCGGCTTCGGCCGCAGCGGGCTCCGCGCCCACGGGCGACGCGGCGGCCGTCGGCGGCGGCACCGCGATACTCTCGGGCAAGGCTTCGGCCACAAGGTAGGAATCCGCGGAGGCGGTGGTGTCGAAAAAGGCCGTCTCCGCCGGGCTCGATATCTGCACCGCGATATTCGCGCTCACGCCGCGCAAGCTATCGAGATCGATCCGCGGGGCGACGATCTTCCCTTCCTTGACATGGGTCAGCTTTTGCGAGGGCACCTCCGTCCCGTCGGGCATCAGGACGCTCACCACATAATCGCCGAGCGGCACCTCGAACTGCTGGCCCGAAAAGCCGCTCGCGACCAGGATGCCGTCGCGCGTGCGCACGCGGACCGGCAATGTGCCGAGCTCTGCGATCTCTTTCGCTTTCACGTTCCAGAGGATTTCACCAGCCTTGATCATGGCAGTCCCGCGATTGTGAAGGTCCACGGCATTTTACGCTGGATCGAGAGAAACTCTATTCCCGATGTCGCCATCGGGTCGACTTTGCTCTTCTCGCTCACGACCAGCCGATAATAGCCGGCAGGAATCGAACTGTCCCAGATTGTTTCCCCGGATGATCGCTGTGTCGACGGAATCTCGCTCTCCGTCTTGTGATTGAGCTCGATGAGGGTCACTTTTTCGACCCTTGCGACGGCGTCTCCCGGCTGAAGCGCGAGCTTGAACCTGAGGCTCGGAGCGTCGCGGCGGAAGCAGAGCACGGGGTCCGCCACCAGGCCCGTCAATTCGATGCGGTTTTCGAAAAGCTCGTCGGCGGCTTCGACCCCCGCCTTCAGCGACTGCGCCGAGATCGGCCAGATCGCCCCGATGCCCACCATATCCGTCGCACCAAAGGATCCGTGATCGAGCGACCATAGCAGGGCCTTGGCGAAATAGGTCGCCTCGCCCGAATTGCCGGCCGCAACCCCGCCGGTCTTGGTTGCGAACAGGATCGGCGCCTTGCGGTCGTCATAGGTTCCAAGGTCGGTCTTGAATATCTTGGGGGTCTGCGTGTCCTCGAGCTGGTCGAGCGCATCGGGTTTGTCGCGGCAGGCGTCGATGAAATAAAACTGGTCGCGGCCGATATCGGGGAACCGCGCCGATGGGACCATGCCATTGTAGATGTTGCGCAGGTTGAACGCGAGGTTGAGCTCGACGTCCTCATTTGCGTCGAGAAAATTGCGCGCGAGCAATATCGTCTCTTCGAGCGATCGGCGGATGCCATGGCCGCTGAAATAGAACAGCGCCTGTTCGTTCCGGCTTTGGGCGACATCCTTGCGCCAATCGATGAGCGCGGTCCGGATATTTTCGCGGTTCGGATCGGCGCCGCCCGCGCCCGCGAGCGCGGGCTGTGCATCCAGTTCGATCACCGACGGGGCGACCAGAAGCCGGAGCGTCTTCAAACGGCGGACCAGCCGGCTCTCGGCGTCGAGCGCCCGAAGCTTTTCGGAGACCTGCCAGGCCGACAGCGCGGCCGACTGCAGCTTCTTGAGCGCCGCGAGGCCCTCGCCGGGCGGCGAATCCGGATCCTTCAGATTGCTGTAGTCGCTTATGCCGATCAGGATCGCATGCAATCCCGGCTCCGAACCCATGTCCGTCCGGCGGTCGACGATCAGCGACGCGTCAGCCACCGGCCGAGGGCACGTCTTTGTAGAGCTCTTCGACCGCGGCGACATCGCCCGCGCTGAGCGCCGTTCGCTGTCCCATGACGACTCCCGCCGGAAGGGGCCGGCGGGGCCGGATCGTCGTCGATGCCGGCGTCATCCCGAACGCTGTCGCGGGGTAATGCATGATCGATCCATAGTCATAGGCCCCGAGATCGACCCCGTCCGATATATGCTGCCTGAAATTATGTTCCGTTCCAGGCGTGATATTGTCCTCGATGATCTCGACAAAGGTGTCGCGGTCTATGCGGCTCTGTTCGTGCCACAGGCCGACGGCATGGCCGAGCTCGTGGATAACGTTGCCGAGGGTGCAACTGTCGCGCAGGACCAGCGTTTGCTCCCCGCCCTGCCGCCCGACCATCGATGCACAGCCGTTGGTCATGCGCTTGAAAAGGATATAATCATCCTGGTGGGTGCGCGGGACAAAGCGGATGCTGGTCTTCTCGTGCCAGTGCGCGATCGCGTTGGTGACGCGGCCCGGATCGGGAAAATCGGCGGGCAGCACGAATGGCACCGTCCTGTTGTCCCAGCGATATTGCTGACCCAGAATCGCGGAGCCGTGAAGATTGATGCCGGGGTCGGTCAGCAGCTTCGGCATCGACGCGATCCGCTGCTGGAGGACACCCTTCACATGCTCCATATCCTCGGTCTGGCCGAGGATGATGCAGCCTTCGAAAATCGCCTCGCCGTCGACATTCGCATAAGTGACTTCGCGCCACGCGCCTCCAAACGGTTTTATGAAGGTGGTGCGGACGTCGCTGCTCCGCATGAGGTCATGATCGTCTCCGCACATCGCATTTCTCCCTGCCGTGCCCGTGCTAGCTATTGTCGAAAAGATCGGCCGCGACGCTTCCGAACAGCGCGGCAATCGCCGCGCCCCCGACCGTCGTGAGATCACCGAGAGTGACGTCGCTCTTCCGACCGATCGAAAATGTGGCAGCGGTCATGACTGGCGCCCCCAAGCTAAAGAATAATCAAAGCTTTCCGTCGCTTAGTCGACTTTCTATGGAAAGGCCGACCGATTCTTCCGTCGCAATCCATAATATTCGTCAATTGCCCTGCCGATGTCAATGAACAGCGGAATCGAGTTTGCGCCACATTGCGCAATGACAGGCTTGTTTTTCAAGACGACCGGGCGCAGTCTGTTGAAGAGGGTGGAGTCCCGAAACCTGTTATACATGTAGCTCTTCGATCGAACGGAGGCAAAGATGCTCTTTCGCCCTATCGTCGGATTAACCATTTCTGCCGCGCTCCTTGCCAGCTGCGCGGGTTCCTCGTCCGAACCCGAGACATTGCAAGGCTGGAGCGATCCCGATCGCTACGCCTGGTATGATGCGACGCAAGGCTCGCGCCTCATCCCCTACAGCTGGCTGCGCGCGCTCGAGCAGCCCGGCGGACAGGGCGCGTTTGCGGATCCATCTTATCTCGAAACATTCGGCTATTTGCGCTCGCGCGGGGACCGGCGGGAAATCCTCCCCATCGGCTTCGCCATCGACCAGCAGCCCGACACGGGCTTCAAGGTCACTGGCCTTCGCTGGTACGAAGGCCAGAAAGGGGACCGCGCGAGCGAAGCCGAGCAATGGGTCGGGCTCAATTGCGCCGCCTGCCACACCGCCGAACTTTCTTACAAGGGCAATGCCGTGCGCGTCGACGGCGGGCCTGGCCTCGGCGACTTCCAATCCTTCATCGAAGCGCTGGATCTCGCGCTCCGCGAGACGATCACGCAGGACGATCGCTTCGACCGCTTCGCGGCCAAGGTTCTTGCCGGAAAGGATACGCCGCGCAATCGACAGAACCTCAAAGATGCGCTCGGCAAATTGGTCGCGTGGGAAGAACGGGTCGAAGAGGCCAATCGCACGCCGCTGCGCTATGGTTTTGCGCGCGTCGATGCGTTCGGCCATATCTTCAACAAGGTGGCGCTTTTCAATGGGGCCGAAGACCAGGTGCGCAATCCTGCGGACGCGCCGGTCAGCTATCCGTTCCTGTGGGACATCTATCGCCAGAAGCGGGTCCAGTGGAATGGCGTCGTGGAGAATACGCCGACCAAGGTCGGCGCCGGAACGCTAGATTTCGGCGCGCTCGGGCGCAATTCGGGCGAAGTGATCGGCGTCTTCGGCGAGGTGCTCATAACCAAGCCCGGAGGCCTGGGCCAGACGTTCAAGGGCTATAAATCCAGCCTGCAGGTCAAGAATCTCGATCGCATGGAAGTCCTGCTGAGAAAGCTTCGCGCGCCCGCGTGGCCTGCAGCCTTTCCTGCGATCGACACCGCGCTTGCGGCCCGCGGAAAGATCACCTTCGACCGCGATTGCGCGTCATGCCATCTCCCGCGCGAGCAGTGGGTCGCGGACAAGCCGATCGAACGGATGATGCCGCTCAACACGATGAAGGAAAATCTGACCGACATCTGGATGGCCTGCAACGCCGTGACCTATGTGGCGCGCACGGGCAATCTGAAGGGCACGAAATTCGGCTTTGTTTCGGGCGAGCCCCTGCAGGCCAACGAGCTCATCGTCAAGCAGCTGCAGACCACGGTGAAGGGCGCCCTGATCGGCAAGAAGGGCGATATCGTCGCCGTCGCCGCCGACACCTTCATCGGGGTGGACCGGCGACCCAAGGTCATCCCGGGCGCGGCCGATGCCGAGACCGCCGACGACCAGCGCGAAGCGCGCCGCGAATTCTGCAAGACCGACACGGACAAATTGCTGGCGTACAAGGCACGGCCGCTGAACGGCATCTGGGCTACGGCCCCCTATCTCCACAACGGCTCGGTGCCGACGCTGTTTCATCTGCTCCAGGCGCCCGAAGACCGCCCGAGGACCTTCTGGGTTGGCAGCCGCGAATTCGACCCCCAATTTGTCGGCTATATCTGGAAAGACCGGCCGGTCGGGCCGGCGTTCGAATTCAGCACCCACCTCGGCGATCAGCCGATCGACGGAAACAGCAACGAGGGCCACGACTATGGCGCCAGTTCGCTCACCGACACGCAGCGATGGGAGCTCGTCGAATATATGAAGACCCTGTGATCCTGCCGAGGCGCGGCCTCGGCCCTAGAGCGAAAGGATTGCGGCTACCGTCGCGCTCAGTCGAAGCCGAAACTGATCGCGCCCCGAGATCGGCGCCACCGACCCGGAAGCTTTCTCCCGTCGGGACGAGCGTCGCGAGGCGGGTAGCCCGTCCATCATCCAGACGATGATCGGCCGCGATTTCCGCGTCCAGCGCCAGCGGCGTCTTGCCGAGATCGAACGGCGGGCCGCTTATCCGCAAGCCGGCCGTCCCTACTATGCTCTCATAGGTTTGACGTGCGAGCTACAAGGCGGTCACCGATGATCCCTCGCTGGTCCCATCCAGCTTCGTGCGGACATAGGCTGTGCCGATGAACGGCTCAGCGGGACGTCAGCTCCGGCGGTCGGGAGCGGCCGCGAGGGCCGCGGCGATCGCGGTACGAAGCGGCTTGGGCTTCATCTCGGCGTCATAGGGGTGTCCGCGCATCGGCAGTCGGTCGGGCCGCCGCCGCTCGTCGGGATAGCCGGGCCGGTCGAGGTAGCTGTCGAAGTCGGTCAGGCTCCACGCCACCACTTGCTTTACATTTGTGAAGCTCAAGGTCAGGTCGAGATACCCCTTGGCAAAGGCCGCCGTCTCCGCGTCGCGCGTCGCCGGATCGGTCGCGGCGACGTTTCGGTCGCTGCAGTCGAGCTCGGTGATCAGCACCTGTAGCCCCATGCCCTTCACGGTTTCGAGGAAGTGGCGCCATGCCTTTTCATCGCGCGGCCGCCCCAGCGTGCCGCCGATGTGGCTCTGGATGCCGAGCGCGTCGATCTTCACGCCCCGCCCCAGCGCGCCATCGAGCATCCGTAGTACGCCGTCGCGATGGTCCGCCTTCGCGTCCCAGCTCATATAGTCGTTATAGACCATCTGGCATCCGGGCAGCGCGGCGCGCATCATCGCAAAGGCGGTATCGATGAAGCGCTCACCGAGTATGCGAAGGAAAAGCGAGCTTCTGAGGGCTCCGTCCTGAAGCTGAACCACTTCGTTGACCACATCCCATGACGCGATCGCCGGATAGCGTTTTGCCAGATAGTCGCAGTGACGCTGCATCAGCGCGACGAGCGGCTTACCACCGTCCCGGGCCAGCTCGGCTTCTTTCGCGAGCATCCAGTCGGGAATGCGGTTATCCTGGCTCCACACAAAGGTGTGGCCGCGAAGCTGCATCCCTTCGTCGTCGGTAAAGTGATAGAAGGCGTCGGCTTCCGCCGTACGATATTGGCCTTCAACGCGTTCGAGATGTTTCCACTTGAGCTCATTCTCGGGCGTCAGCACCCCGCATTCGCGCGCGATCAGCGCCCGTGAGTCGGCTCTGCGGAGCTGATCGAAAGAGGCTGCCGTGCCAAAGCGCAAGCCGCCTCGCTTCGCGATCGCGTCGAGCGTTTCACCTTCGGCCGCCCACGCCGGAGCGCTCGCCGCGGCAACTGCGGCGCCGACAGCACTCCCCACGAAGGCGCGACGCGCCAGCATCAGGCGGTCGGCGCCTTGTCATAGACGAGGCGGAAACCAACGTTGCTGGTGCCGAGCCCGGGATCACGGCCCTGGCGTGACGCGGGGCGATAGCGCTGGCAATAGTTGGGGGCGCACAAATAGCTGCCGCCCTTGACCGTCCGCGACGGCATCCCCGGGTTCAGCGGATCATAGGCGCTGTTCTCGTCAGGCCCCTTGGGATTATCCTTTTCGTCGGGATTGTGGCCCGGCTTGAAGAAGTCGGAAGTCACTTCCCAGACATTGCCGACCATATCGTAGAGGCCGTTGGCGTTGGGCTGGTAGCAGCCGACCGGCGCCACGCCCTTGAAACCGTCGGTTTCGGCATTGTAGTTCGGGAAGGCGCCCTGCCAGCTGTTCGCCTCGGCGGGCTGGACATTCTTCGATCGTTTCCCGGCGCTCGCGGCATATTCCCATTCGGCCTCGGTCGGGATGCGGCCGCCCGCCCATTTGGCATAAGCGACCATATCGTCCCATGCGAGATGGACGACGGGCTCGTTCGCAACCTCTGCCGGGCCGGCCGGGCCAAAGGGTTTTTTCCAGTTCGCGCCGGGCACATATTTCCACCAGTCGGCATAGTTGTTCGACGGGAAATCGGGCGGCGTGAACACCGCCGACCCGGCCTTCAGCATATCCGCAGGAATCTGCTCCACGGGAACCTGAAACTGCTTCGGATCGACGGGCTTTTCGGCGACGGTGACATAGCCGGTCGCCTTGACGAAAGCAGCAAATTGGCGGTTGGTCACCTCGTGCGGGTCGATCCAGAAGCCGGCGACGGTCGTTTTGCGTACCGGCCCCTCCTCGTCATAGACATCGTCCTCGCCCATCTCGAAGCTGCCGCCGGCAAGCTTGACCGGCGTGTCGGCGATCGCCGGGCATTTGCGCGAAGCCGCCGCCGTGACCGGCTTCTTGTCGCCCGCGGCGCCGTCGCCACAGGCGGCGAGAGCGAGGAGCGAGGCGGTCAGCGTCAGCACGCAGAGGGATGCAGAAGACTTGCGAAGCATGGATGTCACCCGTGAATGATCTGATAGGATTGCCGCACGAACCAAAGCTGGACGGACGCGTGTTACTGGTCAATGGGCGGAAGCGGTCGTGCCGGACAATCGCGTTCGCGCTCGGGAAGCCCCAGCCGCGAAAGCGAAGCAGGCGAGCATCACATAGCAGGTGAGCGGCACCAGGAAGGAGGCGGAATAGCCCTGGGCGTCGGCGATGGATCCTGCAACCAGCGGCAACAGTGCGCCGCCGATGATGGCGGTGCAAAGAAAGCCCGAGGTAGCCTCGACCGACGCGCTCGATCGCTCGAGCGTCAGGGTGAAGATCAGCGGGAACATGATCGAGTTGAAAAGGCCGATCGAAAGCGCCGCGTATCCGGCCACGGGTCCCGACGACAGGAAAATGAAGAGGCAAAGCAGCGCATTGACCGCCGCGAAGATAGCCAGCAGCCGCGCGGCCGGAATCCGGGTCAGCAGCACCGATCCTGCAAAGCGGCCGATCATGGCTCCCAGCCAGTAGAGGCTGACATAATATCCCGCATGCTGGAGCGGGATGCCCCATATGCCGTCGTCGGAGAGGAAAAGCGCCAT
The DNA here is from genome assembly GCF_001468285.1 of Sphingopyxis sp. HIX. Classification (GTDB taxonomy): domain Bacteria; phylum Pseudomonadota; class Alphaproteobacteria; order Sphingomonadales; family Sphingomonadaceae; genus Sphingopyxis. The sequence goes on from NZ_LNSB01000014.1 coordinate 26,510, forward strand.
CTGGGTACCGATGGCAACCTCGGCCCCGACATAGAGAAAAATGGCGGCACCGCCGAGCAACGCCCATGGTGAGGCTAACACCTGCTTGAGCGTGCCGACAAAACCGGGCGCTTCGCCCGAAGCCGCAGGCGCGGCACTGGCGATGCGGCGGCGCGAACGCCAGATGAAGGCCGCCAGCAGCGCGAGCAGCGCGCCGACGATCAGGAAACTGAGATCGATCGAGGCAAGCGCGGCCGACCGGTCGGCCGCGCTGATCGCTTGCCCTTCGGGCACCTCGACACGTTCGAGGAGCAGCTTTGCCCCGAGCAACGGGCCGAGCACGGTGCCAAGCGAATTGAACGCCTGGCTGAAAGTCAGGCGGAAATGACTGCGTTCGGGGGCGCCGAGCGCAGCGGCGAGCGGATTCGCCGCGACCTGCAGGATCGTCACGCCGCTCGCGAGGATGAAGAGCCCGAGCAGCACGCCCGCATAGGTCGCTAGGTTGCTCGCGCCGAGGATCACCGCGCAGGCGAGGATCATCAGCGCGATCGCAAGAACGATCGACGGCACCGCGCGCATCCGCGCGACGAGCAATGCCGCCGGAATCGAGACGACGCCATAAGCGATGAAGAAAGCGAAGGCGGTGAGCTGCGCTTCGAGGTTCGAGAGCGCAAAAATGCCCTTCACCGCGGCGACGAGCGGGTCGATCAGCGAGGTAATGAAACCCCAGGCGAAAAACAGCGTCGTTACGCTGGCAAAGGCACCCGCCGTCGAAGACGCGGCGCGCGTCGGGGCTTCGGCCCGGTCGGTCATCACTTGGCTCTCCCACCGCCGAATCAATGCGTCGGCAATGGCGCAACATTGGCAGGTTGCCATCCTATGTCAATATTGTCATAACCGCGAATCAGCCATTTATGGAAGGACATGGCGGATGGAAGCGGCGTGCCACGGATGCGCGGCCCTCCGCCTGAAAACGGGTGAGGACGATGACGAACAAAAAGTCTCCGGCAGCATTTCGCGCGGCGCGGACCGCGCTCGCGTTCGGCGCGCTGACGCTGCTCGCGCCGGCCGGGCCGGCTGCGGCACGGGGCGCGGCCAAGCCCGCGCATCCGAACATCGTCTTCATCCTGAACGACGACCAGCGCTACGACGCAATGGGTTTCCTCGATCCCGCGATCAAGACGCCGAACATGGACCGGATCGCGCGCGAGGGTGTCTATTTTCGCAACGCCTTCGCGACCACCGCGCTCTGCTCGCCCAGCCGCGCCTCGATCCTGACGGGGCAATATATGCACAATCACGGGATCGCCGATAATAACATCAAGTTCCGTTCGGGCACCTTCTTCTTCCCGCAGGCGCTGCAGCAGGCGGGCTATGCGACTGCCTTTATCGGCAAGTGGCACATGGGCGGACACACCGACGCGCCGCAGCCCGGTTTCGATCACTGGATCAGCTTCAAGGGTCAGGGCAATTATTTGCCTGACGACGGCAAGGGCGGACCGCGCCACAGGCTCAACATCGATGGCAAAAGCGTCGAGCAGCGCGGCTACATCACCGATGAACTCAATCAGTTCGCGCTCGACTGGCTGAAGCAGCAGAGCGGCAAGAAGCCCTTCTTCCTCTATCTGTCGCACAAGGCGGTCCATTCGGACTTCATCCCCGCCGATCGCCACAAGAACCTCTATTCGCGCGATTCCATCAAGCTGCCCGCATCGATGGCCGATACCCCCGAGAACCGCGCGGGCAAGCCGATGTGGGTGCAGAACCAGCGCAACAGCTGGCACGGCGTCGACTTCCCCTATCATTCGACGCTCGACATCACCGACTACAAACTGCGTTACAATCGCACGCTCGCCGCGGTCGACGAGGGGATCGGCGCGATCATCCAGCAGCTCAAGGACAAGGGCCTGCTCGAAAACACCGTCATCATGATGATGGGCGACAATGGCTTCATGTTCGGCGAGCATGGCCTGATCGACAAGCGCAACGCCTATGAGGAATCGATGCGCGTGCCGCTCATCGCGTTCAGCGGCGGCATGACCAAGGGGCGCGTCGTCGACGACATCGTCGCGAACATCGACATCGCGCCGACCTTCCTCGCGCTCGCGGGGGCAAGCACCAATGCCAAGATCGACGGCATGAGCTTCGCCGACCAGCTGATGGGGCGGCAGCACGAAGGCAAGTGGCGCGATGCGCTGAACTACGAATATTATTGGGAGTATAATTACCCGCAGACGCCGACGACCTTCGCGCTGCGCGGCGACCGTTACAAATATATCCAGTATCACGGCATCTGGGATACCGAAGAGCTCTACGACCTCCAGAACGATCCAAAAGAGATGCGCAACCTCGTCGCCGACCCGTCGCTCAAGAATATCGTCCGCACGATGCGCGCGGCCTTGTTCGCCGGCCTCGATCCCGACGAAGGGCGCTCCTACGTCACCTTCACCGAGCGGAATGGCGAAGGCGCGGTGCTGCGGAGCCGTAAGGGCGCGAAGGCGGGCGAATTCCCCGATCGCTGGATGCGCAACGGCAATGAGGCGGACCTGCGCGACAATCTCAAGAGCGAAGGCGGCAAGAAAGAAAGCACCTCCGAATGACGCGCGTGCTCGCGGGGCTCGCCGCGCTGACCCCGATGCTGCTCGGGGGCTGCGCGGGAAGCGCGCCGCGCGCCGCAACAGCGTCTGCATCCGCGCGGCCGAACATCATCCTGATCACCGCCGAAGACCTCAGTCCGCGCATCGGCTCCTACGGCGATAATGTCGCAGTCACGCCGAACATCGACCGGCTCGCGGCCGAGGGCGTTCGCTTCACCCGCGCCTTCACCACCGCCGGTGTGTGCGCACCCTCGCGCTCGGCGCTGATCACCGGGGTCAGCCAGGAGACGCTCGGCACGATGCATATGCGCACGCGCGACTATGGCGCGAAGATGAAGGAGGGCTTCCCCTATGAGGCGGTACCGCCCGCCGAGGTAAAGGCCTTTCCTGAGCTGCTGCGCGCCGCGGGCTATTACACCGTCAACGACCAGAAGACCGATTATCAGTTCGGCGACTCCTTCACCATATGGGACCAGAACCGCGACGAGGCCGACTGGAACGCGCGGAGGCCCGGCCAGCCCTTTTTCCTGATGTTCAACCACGAACATACGCACGAAAGCCGGACGTGGCCGCTGGATACCGACGTAAAGCTGCATCCGTCGGTCGCCAATGTCATGAAGCAGAACACCAGGCTCGATGCCGAAAAGACCTTCGCGCTCACCGATCCGGCGAAGGTCCGTGTCCCCGCTTATTATCCCGACACCCCGGTCGTTCGCGCCAATATCGCGCGCGAATATGACAATGTCCGCGCGATGGATGCCGCGGTCGGGCGCCTGCTCGACCGGCTGCGCGCCGAAGGGCGCTTCGACGACAGCATCATCATCTTCATGACCGACCATGGCGACGGGCTGCCGCGCGGCAAACGGACGATCTTCGACAGCGGCACGCAAGTGCCGCTGATCATCCGATTCCCCGACCGCCATGGGGCAGGAACGGTGCGCGGCGATCTGGTCAGCGCGATCGACCTTGCGCCAACCTTTCTCCACTGGGCCAAGGCGCCGGTCCCCAAGTGGATCCAGGGCCGCGACCTGTTCGGCGGGAAGGCTCCCGACGCGGTCTATATGGGCGGCGACCGTTTCGACGAGGTGCCGCAGCGCTTTCGCGGCGTGCGCGAGGCGCGCTATCATTATATCCGCTATTATTCGGACCTGCCGGTGATCCCGTCGCTCGCCTATCAGAACGTCAATCCGATCATGCGCGAATGGCGCCGTCTGCTTGCGGCGGGCGGGTTGACGCCGCTGCAGCGCGCCTATCTCGAAGGCCCGGCACCGCGCGAGATGCTGTTCGATACGGCCACCGACCCCGACGAGGTGACCAATCTTGCGGGCGATCCGAAATTCGCGGCAGAGAAGAAACGGCTTTCGGCGAAACTCGACCGCTGGATCGCTGCGAGTGGCGACCAAGGCCGCGACAGCGAAGCGGTGATGACCGAACGCATGTGGCCGGGGGGCAAGCAGCCGGTGACGGCGCCCGTCGCGGCGTGTCGCCTGTCCGTCGGCACCATCCGCCTGGCGTCCCCCACATCCGGCGCATCGATCGGATGGGGCGGCCCCGAAGGCAAGACCAACCTGTACGCGGCTCCGCTGGTGGCGAACACGCCCTTCATCGCACGCGCCATCCGCTATGGCTACAAGCCCAGCGAAGCGATTACGGTCGATCCGGCGAAGCTGCCGGCGTGCTGAGCCGGCGGCCGTAGCGCAGCGCGAACAGCGCGATACCGCCAAAACAGAGCGCCGGGACCCAAAGCGCAGCGGCCAGCGAGAAACGGTCGGCGACCTCGCCGAACAGCAGCGGCACGATCCCGCCGCCGACGATGCCGGTGCACAACCAGCCCGCCGCCTTGGCGCGGGCTTGCGGCTCGAGGTCGGCGCTGGCGATCGCGAAGATCGTCGGGAACTGGGGCCCGCCAAACAGCCCGACAGCGAGGATCGCGATCGCCGCCACCGCGCCGCCCGCTGTGCTGGCGATCAGGCAGAGCGCTGCTGCGAGAAACGCCGTCGCCGCGAGCACCCTTTGCCGCTCGAAACGCAGCAGCACCGGCACTGCGGAAAAGCGGCCAACGAGCATCCCCAGCCAGAAGAGCGCGACGAGCGCCGCCGCCGCCTCACGCGAAATCGCAAGCCTCTCCTCGAGGAAGTTGACGAGCGTGGTGGTGATCGCGACCTCGGCACCGACGTAGAGAAAGATCGCCGCGACCCCGGCACGCAACCGGGCCGTCTCGATCAGCCCGAGCGCCCGTCCCGGCTCTTCGGGCCGCGGCGACTGTGCCTTTTCATTCTCGCGCAGCGTCAGCCGCGCCAGCAACGCCAGCGCCAGGACAAAGAAGGCGACGCCGGCGAACAGCGTGCGGACAGGCTCTAGCGCACTGTCGGGCGTCCCGAGGAAGGCCGCGCCCGCAATCAGCGGTGCCGCAACCGTCCCCAGCGAATTGAAGCCCTGCGCGAACGTCAGATTGCCGGAAGCGCTGCGCAAATGGCCCTCGACGGCCGCGAGCGGGTTCGCCGACACCTGGAGCAATGTCACCCCGCTGGCGAGCACGAAGATCGACGGCAGCAGCGCAACGAACTCGCCCGCCAATGTTGCAGCGGCGAGGCCGAGCGCGCCCAATCCGATCAGCACCAATCCGAGCATGGCGCCGTTGCGAAACCCGATCCGCGCCGTAATGGCCCCGCCCGCGCGCGAGAAGAGCAGATAGGTGATGAAGAAGGCCGACTGGACGAGCAGCGCGTCGCGATAGCCGAGCTCGAACGCCGCCTTGAAATGCGGCACCGTCATCCGGACGAGGACGCCGACGACGCCCCAGGTCAGAAAGACGGCAAGGAGCGTGATCCGTCCGGCGGTTCCCAGCCGGTAGTTCACTTCGGCTGCGGCGCGGGGCCCGTCGATTCACGAACGACCAGCTCATAATCCAGCTGGACATTGTCGAGCGTCGCGCCTTCGGGGTCGCGCTGATATTCGATGACCTTGCGCGCCGCGGTTGCGGCCATGTCGGCAACGGGCTGGCGAATGGTGGTCAGTGGCGGCCACATGGCGGAGGCCGTCGCAGCGTCGTCGAAGCCCGCCACCGAAATGTCGCCGGGCACGGCATAGCCTCTGCGCTGCACTGCGATCAACGCGCCCGCCGCCATGTCGTCGTTGCTCGCAAAGATGGCCGTCGGCGGCCTCGAAAGCGCCAGCAACCTATCGGCGCAGACCAGCCCCGAGCGCATCTGGAAATCGCCCTGCTCGACCAGCGTCTCGTCGAAGGCGATACCCGCCGCGGCGAGCGCGTCGACATAACCCTGCAGCCGGTTCTGCGTCGTCGCGGTGCCCGCGCGCCCCTTGATGAAGCCGATCCGCTGGTGCCCGAGCTCGATCAGGTGGCGCGTCATCGCGCGGGCGGCGCCACGGTCATCCATCGAGACCCCGAACCCCATTGTCAGTTCGCGGCTCGGCGAGATGCGCGCAAAGGGGCGATTGAGCTTCGACAACGCGGCGAGCACCGTCGGGTCGTCGCAGAGCGGCGGCGGCACGATCACGCCGTCGAGATTGCCCTGGATGACGAGCTGGGTGATCGCTGCGCCGAGCCCCTTGCCATTGCGTTCGAGCGGTTCGAACACGAGCTGATAACCCTGCTCCTTCACCGCCTGCTGCGCCCCGATCAAGAGGTCGAACGTATAGCTGGGGTTGGGATTATCGAACACGAGCCCGAGCATGAAAGACCGCGCGCCAGTGGTGCTCCGCGCGGAGATCGTCGGGCGATAATTGAGCTGCTCGATCGCCGCGCGGACCGCCTTGCGCGTGTCCTCGCTGACGTTCGGTTCCTGCCGCACGACGCGCGAGACGGTCTTGATCGACACGTCCGCGAGGCGCGCGACGTCGGTGATCGTCGAACGACGCACCTGCGTGTCGCTGATTTCGCCGTCGGACATGCTTCCCCTTCGCATCAGCAGGACAATTTCCGTCCGCGCGCCGGGCCAAGGCCCAGGCTAGCAAGCTGGATAGCGAAGCGGCCGTCGGTGGCAAGCATCAGTGGCATGTCGACGTTCGAAAAATCGACGTTCGGACCCGCGAAACATTTGAGCGGAACGCTGATTTCTTCCCACTGACCGGGGGTCAATTGCTTCAGCAGCGGCGTCAGGTCGACGCTGCCATTCTTCGGAACGGTGCCAAAGCTGGCGGTCACATTGGCGGCCGGCACTTCGAGCAACGAAACCGACAGCACCACCGACTCGTCGTCGGCGACGCGCTTCGACATGTCGACATCGTTATAGCCGAGCACGAACATCTTGCCGGCACCCTTGCCCGACCAGCGCGCGATCTTCGTATCTTCCTGCCGGTTGCGGTCGGCGCTTTCGAAGCTGATCGCGCCGGTGCGGCTGGTGACATAACGATCGCCTTCGGTCTTCAGCCGCGCCTCGGCGCTGTCGCCCAGATAGACGCGCCACGGCGCGACCGCGCGGCCTTCACTGAAAAAGACGCCGTTGCTCGCCGCACGCAGCATCTCGGCCGAAATGCCGGGATCTTCGCCGAGTTGGCCGATCGGCTTGCGGCTGCCAAGCGACAGGCCATAGCCGAGCGCGAAGAGCGGATCATAATCCTTGCCGCCCTTGTTGAGCGCGGTCTGGCTCGCCAACTTCGGCCAGGAGAAGGACAGCCGGCCGGTGAAGTCATAGGCCGGCCCGCCGTCGGCATCCGCGACGATCAGGTCGGCGACCGCGCCGCCGCCCTCGGTCCCCGGGAGGAAGGCCGCGACCATCGCGTCGCTAGCATTCAGTTGCGGGTTGATCCACAGCGGGCGGCCGCTCAGGAAAATGCCGATCGTCGGGATGCCCGCGGCCTTCAACTTGCGCAGCGTCGCAAGATCGGGATCGCTGTCGGGCGCCTTGTAGATCACGCTTTCGCGGTCGCCCTGATATTCGGCGTAGGGGGTCTCGCCGAACACGACGACGGCATAGTCGGGCTTGCCCGTGAAGCTGCCGTCGCGGCTCAGCGTCGCGGAACCGCCGTTCGCGTCGAGCGCCGCCTTGAGTCCCGCGTAGACGCTGGTCGAACCCGGGAAATCCTTGTTCGACAGGCCGGTGCCCTGCCAGTTCATCGACCAGCCGCCGACCAGCATCGGAACATTGTCGGCGCCCGCGCCCGCGACGAGTATCTTCGAGTTCGCCGGGAACGGCAGGATTTTCGGATCGTCCTTGAGCAGCACCATCGACTGGCGCGCGGCACGGCGCGCGATCCCGCGGTGTTCGGCGGTGCCGATATGCTGCTGGCCTGCGAAGGCGCGCGCCGAGGGCTTGGGCGCGTCGAACAGCCCGGCGCGCTCCTTGACGCGCAGGATACGCCGTACCGCATCGTCGAGCCGCGCTGCCGGGATGGTGCCGTCCTTCACCTGCTTGACCAGATTGCCGTAGAGCGGCTTCCAGTCGACGGGGATCATATACATGTCGACGCCTGCAAGCAGCGCGTCTGGGCAATTGCCGTTGGTACAGCCGGGGATCAGCGCATGGCCGTTGAAGTCGCCGACGACGAAGCCGTCGAAGCCGCCATGATCCTTGAGCATCGAGGTCAGCAGCGGCCCATGGCCATGCATGCGAACGCCATTCCATTTCGAGTAGGAGGCCATGATCGTCTGCGCGCCGGCCTGCAGCGTCGGCACGTAGGGCGCGAAGTGCACGTCGCGCAGTTCGCCCTCGGGAACCACCGCATCGCCCTGATCGCGCCCGTTCTGCGTGCCGCCGTCGGCGACGAAATGCTTGGCGGTCGCGATGATCGAGCCTGCGGGGAAGAATTTGCCCTTGGGATCGCCCTGCAGCCCCTTGGTGTAAGCGGCGCCGAGCGTTCCGGCGATCGTCGGGTCTTCCGAATAGCCCTCATAGGTACGGCCCCAGCGATCGTCGCGCGGGATCGACAGCGCGGGCGCGAAGGTCCAGTCGGTGCCGATCGCGGCGCTTTCGACTGCGGTCACGCGGCCGACCTCGACCATCAGCTTCGGATCGTTCGCCGCGCCAAGGCCGATATTGTGCGGAAAGATCGTACCGCCGAACACCGAGTTGTTGCCGTGGACCGAATCGATGCCCCAGATGATCGGCACCCCGACACCGCCCCCGGTCTTGTCGGTCGAGGCCGCCCAGAAGGCGTCGGCCATCGCCAGCCAGTCGGCGGCGGGGGCGTGGATATTCTTGTTCGGGCGCCCGTTGCCGCCGTTCAGCACCGACCCGATATGATATTGCTTCACCTCTTCCGGGGTGATGTTCATGATCTCGGGCTGGAGAAGCTGGCCGACCTTTTCCTCGACGGTCATCCGCTTCAGCATCGCCTCGACGCGCTTTTCGGTCTTCGCACGCGCGTTGGCGGGCACCGCCGAGCCGATCACCGGCCAGCTCTTGATGTCGAGTTTCACGTCCCCCGCGGGCAGCTTTATCGCGCCGTCCTTCGCAGCCGCGCCCGCGGCGAATCCCGCCGCGATCAGCGGCAGCATCGCAAGCGCCCAGCGTGCGGGGCGAAAAACCTTGGCCATCACAATCTCCCTTTCGCCGCTGTTTCGACATGGCGCGGGCCCCAGTCTTGCGACAAAACTGCGACAATTGCGCGATTGACAATGTTGTCTATTTAGGGAATGCCCAGCCCAGTCAAGATAAAAATGGGAATTGGATGACTATGGCCCGCTTGCTTCCCCTCCTGCGTTCGACCTCGCTCGCGACCACATGCCTCGCCCTCGCCGCCTGCGCGGTCGGCGGCGTCGCCGCGGCCCCCGGGCCCGCCGCCGCGACGGAACAGGCGCCCGCGCCGGCACCCGGGGCGAAGGGCAAGCCCAATATCCTGTTCATCATGATCGACGACCTGCGCCCCGACCTCGGCATCTATGGCCATCCGACCGCGCAGACCCCGAACATGGACGCGCTCGGCAAGTCGGGGCTCGTCTTTGAAAATGCCTTCGTCAGCCAGGCGGTCTGTGGCCCGTCGCGCGCGGCGCTGATGACCGGGCTGCGCCCCGACACCACGGGCATCAAGGACCTCGAGACGCCCGTCGACAAGGCGGTTCCCGACGCCGTCACGCTGACCGAGCTGTTCAAGCAGGCGGGCTACGGCACCTACGGCTATGGCAAGATCTATCACCATACAGACGATAATCCCGAAGGCTGGACCGTTCGCAAACCCGACATGGAAAAGGTCATCCAGCGCCAGAAGCGTAAGGACGGCGAGGAAAAGGTCGCAGTGGCGCGCGCCGCCGATGGCGAGGAATTGCCCGACACGATCAACGTCAACCTCGCGCTCGAACAATTGCCGCAGCTCGCGAAGAGCGGCGAGCCCTTCTTCATGGCGGTCGGCATCCACCGCCCGCACCTCCCCTTCATTTCGCCGAAAAGCGACTGGGACCGCTACACCGCAGCCACCGTGCCCGCGCCGATCAACCCCGAGGGACAGAAAGGCGCGCCGCCCTGGGCGCTCGTCGCCTATGAGGTCTGGAACTATCCCGACACCAAGCCCTTCCAGCCCGACATGCCCCAGAACAAGGCCGACGAGCTGCGCTGGGGCTATCTCGCCGCGGTGAGCTACGCCGACGACCTCGTCGGCCGGCTGATGGCCGCGCTCAAACAGCAGGGCCTCGACGACAACACCATCGTCGTCCTGTGGGGCGACCATGGCTGGAAGCTCGGCGACCATGCCAAATGGTCGAAGCACAGCACCGCGAACATCGACATCCACATCCCGCTGATCATCCGCGCGCCGGGCGAGACGCAGGCGGGGACGCGGTCGAAGGCGATCGTCGAGACGGTCGACATCTATCCGACGCTCGCCGAACTCGCGGGCCTCGGTGCACCCACCAACCTCGAAGGCCTGTCGATGGTGCCGGTGCTCGAAAAGCCTGACCGCGCGTGGAAACAGGCGGCCTTCGCCCAATATGGCCGCAACGCCGGCCTCACCGAGGGCAATGGCGCGCTGACCGGCTATACGGTACGCACCGACCGCTATCGCTACACGGGCTGGGTCGATGCCGCCGCGAAGCTGGTGCGCGCCGAGCTCTACGACCTCGAGCAGGACCCCAGCGAAAGCGTCAATCGCGCCGACGATCCGGCGTACAAGTCCGCCGCAGCCGAACTGGAAGCGGTGCGCAAGGGCGGCTGGAAACCGGTGCGCGAGCGCGTCGGGCGCTGAGCCGGGGGCATGGCGCAATCGCCGCGACACTCTGCGACAAATTTATACAGCGATGGCATTCGATCGCGGGACGGGAGTGATATCGGCACGGCAGTCATAAAAAAGGAGAAACTCCATGATTGCCTTGCTCCCCACCCTGCTCCTCTCGGCCACGGCGACCCAGGCGGCGCCCGCCCCCGCGCCGACGATCTTCGAACACGACGGCCAGCGCTATCACGCGGTCGATTTCCGTCGCGGCGCCGACCGCATCATTCGCGGCAAGCGCAGCGACGGCGCGAAGTTCCGCTTCGTCGTGCGCGGCGACCGGGTGACCGGCATGGTCGACGGCCAGCCGGTCGCATTCCCGATCGCCGACGCGCGCTGAGGGACAGGCGGCCTTCAGCCCGCCCAAGATAGAAAACCCCAAATCGTCGCACCCAAATAGAGGAAATATCATGCGTAGATGGATCATTGCCTTCACTGCTATCGGCCTCGCCGCCGGCACCGCCCACGCCCAGGAAGGGCGCGGCAAGATGTTCGCCAAGTTCGACGCCAATGCCGACGGCCAGCTCGACGAGAGCGAGGTCACCGCGATGCTGAAGGCGCGCGCCGAAAAGAAGGGCGACCCCTCGCTTGCCGAGGACAAGAAGGTGAAACGCTTCATCAAGCGCCTCGACACCGACGGCAACGGCACGGTCAGCCAGGCCGAGATGCAGGCGGCAGCCGCCGCGAAGCAGGCCGCGGGCGGCGCCGAAGCCGAATAGGCCGCCGGCAAAACCGCAAAGCAAAGGGGCCGGGGATCGTTCTGATCCCCGGCCCCTTCGCCTTTGTGCCGGGCCCGCAGCGACCACGCGGACCCGGCGGAAGGGTCAATTCTTGATGCGGATCCCGAACAGGACGCGCCGGTCGTTGACGCGGTACGACAGCAGCCGCTCCTCGAGTTCCTGATAGCGGAGCTCGGGCTCGTTGAGCAGGTTCAGCCCCTCGACGCTGACGCTGATATTCGGCGTGATGTCATAGCTGATCGACGCGTCGAGCTGGCCATAGGCCTTGGCGAAGGACGCCTGGTTGGTGTCGGTGCGCTCGTCATAGAATTTGCTGCGCCAGTTATACGCGGCGCGCGCCTGGAAACCCCATTTCTCGAAATAGCCGATCAGATTGTAGCTGTGCTTCGACAGGTCCTGCACCGGCAGCACCGTGCCGCCCGCGCTGACCCCGCCGCCGCTGGCGTCGACATAGGTATAGTTCGCGATGAAGCCGAGCCCGTCGAGCGGCGACGGCAAGAAGTCCAGGCTCTGCTGCCAGCCGAGCTCGACGCCCTTGACCGTCGCGCCGCCGACGTTGAGCGGCAGTTCGAGGCGCGTGCGATCCTGACCGACCAGGCAGCCGTCGTTGCCCGGTGTCTCTTCGAGACCGCCGACCGGGGTCGGCAGGCACAGCTCGCTGATGCCATTCTCGATCCGCTGCTTGAAATCCTTGTAGAAGAAGGCGGCCGAGATCAGGTTCGACTTGCCGAAATATTTCTCGATCGAGAGGTCGAACTGGTTGACCTCCTGCGGCTGCAGCGTCGGATTGCCGCCCTTGGCGCGGTCGAAGGAGTCGCTGATCACGATCGTCGGCGCCGAATCGAGCAGCGACGGCCGCGCGATCGACTTCGCCGCGGCGAGGCGGACATAAAGGCGGTTCGCGGGCTCGAAGGTCAGGTTGATGCTCGGCAGCAGCTTCGAATAGCTGTTGCCGACCGTGACGACGTCGAGCGTGTTCGCGCCCTGCGTGCCGCCCGGGATGACGCCGGTCGCGGTCTGGTCGGTGTGGATCCAGCGCAGGCCGGCGTTGCCGAACACCGCGAGGCCGCCCACGTCGAACTCCAGATTGGCCTTGGCGTAGAGCGCCTGGTCCTTGCGCGTGACGTCGAAGGCATAGCTGGGATCGACCGCGAAGACGAAGCCGTATTTCTCCTGCAGCCGGTCGAGATTTTCGTTCAGATATCCGGGATCGGGGTTGAACCAGAAACGCTGGAAATCGCCCGTCGCGCCGTCGAGCAGGTCGTCGAAGGGCAGCCCGACGATCAGGCCCGGCTCGGCGGCGTTCAGCGCCGGATAGAGCGTCCCGCCGAGCGTCCCGTCGGCCGCGCCCGCGGCGTCGCGTGCGCGCATCCGCGAGCGATAGCCACGGTAATGGGCATGGCGCCCGCCGAACTCGATCGACTTGATCGGCCCGGCGCCCACGTCATAGGTCAGGTCGAGCCGCAGCGCGGTCTCGCGCGTGCGCTGGCGGTCGCGGTTGATCGCGATATTGGCGAAATTATAGAGCGCGGGGTTGGTGAAATCGTAGCGCGCATCTTCGCGGAACGCGGTGACGCGCTGGCCACCGACCACCGACTGCTGCGGCACGATCGTCGGAATGTCGCTGTCCGCGGTATAATCGAAGAAGAAGAAGGGGCGGTCGGCATTGTTGATGCCGCTCGTCGTGTTGATGAACCGGTTATATTGCTTGCCGTTGGCGAAGGAGAGCTGGCCTTCGACGTGCAGCCGGTCGGTCGCGTCCCATTTGATGCCCGTCTGCAGCGACAGCACATCCTGTTGCGGCGGGTTCGACGCGCCCGACAGGTTGAAGCCGATGCCCTGCGCGACGCCGCGGTTGTTGAACGACCCCACGAACGCCTGCAGCACCGTATGATCGGGCGAGACGAGGATATTGCCCAGATTGGCATATTGCGTGCCGAGCCGGCTGCCGCCGTTCGCGGCGTCGGGGACGATCGCGTTGCTGAGGTTGGCGACGACCTGGTGGCTCTCGTCCGACGCCTTGCTCTGGCTATAGGTGCCGTTGATGTAGAATTCGAAGCGGCTCGACGGGCGCATCTGGATCGCGCCGGTCCAGCTCTGCAGCTTGCGCACCTGTTCGGTGACGCGCAGCCGCGTCTGCAGCGGGACATAGACGCCGTCCTGCAGGTCGGTGATGATGCCGCTGTCGGCATCGCGGCTGATCGCCTCGCCGACCACGCCGTCGCCGTCGAGGTCGCGGCCGATGCCGTTCACCGCCTCCCAGCCACGCACGTCGAAGAAGTCCTGGCGCAGCTTGCGCTCGTTGCGCGTATAGCCGAGCAGCACGCCCACCTCGCCGTCGCCGAGCGACCAGCCCTTGCTCGCGAGCAGGCTGATGTTCGGGGTCCAGGCATCGGCGCGTTCGGCATATTGCGCCTGCGCATTGGCCGAGAGGATCAGCTTGCCGCCATTGTCGAGCGGCATGCGCGTGTTGAAACGCACCGTGGCGCCCAGCGAACCCTCGATATCGCTCGCCGACGGCGATTTCACGACTTCGATCTTCGAAAAGGCTTCGGAGGGAATGGTGTTGAACGCGATCGCCCCGCCTGCGTCGCTGCCGATCTGGGTCTGGCCGTTGATCTCGACGCGGTTCTGCGCGAAGCCGCGCACCGCGATTTCCGACCCTTCGCCGAAGTCGCGATTGATCTGCACGCCGGTGATGCGCTGCATCGCCTCGGCGACATTGGTGTCGGGCAGCTTGCCGATGTCCTCGGCGCTGATGACGTCCTTGATCTGGTCGGCCTGCTCCTTGTCGCGCGCGGCGTTGGCGAGCGAGGCACGGATGCCCGAGACGACGATTTCTTCGGTCGTCGGCTCGGCGGCGGGCGGCGTTTCCTCCTGCGCCGCGGCGGGCACGGCAGCGACGAGCGCGATCAGCGACGCACCCAAAAGCGAGTGGCGTACGGCTTCGGACAGGCAATCGGCATGCTTACGGGTCATTTTCCCTCTCCCCACGGGCAGGTGATTCGTTCGTCACCGGCCTCTAACCATCGAAAATTCAAGGAGCTAAGCCCGCCCGGCGGACTATAGCGCATCCCTGTTGCGACACCTTGTGACAATATTGACATCAATTGACAATATTATCATTGTAAAAATATGTCCGGACGGAGATTCGGGGAATCTGACGATGGGAGAGAATGACATGCGAGGGAGAACCGCCCGGCTCCTGCTATGCGCCATCGGCCTGGCGCTGGCCGGACCCGCTGCCGGACAGGCCGGCACGGCGCCCGCGCGCCCCAATATCCTCATCATCTATGCCGACGACATGGCCTATGGCGACCTGAGCGCGAACGGCGCGGGTGCCTGGGTCGAAACGCCGAACCTCGACGCGCTGGTGGCATCGGGCGTGCGCTTCACCAACGGCTATTCGGCGGCGCCCGTCTGCGGGCCAAGCCGCGTCGCGCTGCTCACCGGCGCTTATCCCGCGCGCTATGGCGCGTGGTGGAACCCCGACACCGGCAAGGTCAAGATTCCCGACGCGCGGCTGCTGCCCGCGGTGCTTGGCGAGGCCGGCTATGCCACCGCGGTGGTCGGCAAATGGAACCTGCCCAACGATCCCGCCAGATCGGCGCACACGGTGGTCGACAAGATGACTTGGGGCGGGCGCTATTGGCCCAACCCCGACGGCAGCTATACGGGGGTCGGCAAGGGCAGCGGCGCCGAGGGCGGCGATTCAGGAAAATGGGACGTCTCGCGGCCCGATAATCTCTACCTCACCGACCGGCTGACCGAAAATGCCCTGTCCTTCCTGGACAAGCGCGATCCGGAAAAGCCCTTTTTCCTCTATCTCGCCTACAACGCGCCGCACAGCCCGCTCGAGGCGGCCGAGCGCTTCAAGGATCGCGTCGCGCATCTCGATAGCGAACCCAAGCGGCTCTATGCCGCGATGGTGCTCGCGCTCGACGAAGGCGTCGGCCGCGTCCGCGAGGCGCTGGCCCAACATGGACTGGACAAGAACACGATCGTCGTCTTCGCCAGCGACAACGGCCCCGCAAAGTCCGACTTCCGCGGCTATCAGCCGGACTGGCCCGACGAAATCCTGGGCGCGCGCGGGGTTCTGAGCGGCGAAAAGGGCACGTTTCGCGAGGGCGGGGTGCGCGAACCCTTCGTCGTCAGCTGGCCAGGCGTGATCGCCGCGGGACAGGTACGCGACGAGCCCGTGATCACGATCGACCTCTATCGCACGCTGATCGGGCTGGCGGGGAGCACCGCGCCGCAATCGGCGGTGCCGTTCGACGGCAGCGACCTGATGCCGCTGCTGACCGGCAAGGCCGGGCTCGCCGAGCGCGACCTCTTATGGGCCGGGCGCATCTGCAAGGCGAAAAAGGGCTGCGTCGATTCGGGCGCGCTGCGCCGCGGCCGGTGGAAGCTGCTGATCGAGCAGGGCGGCAAGCCCAAGCTGTTCGACCTCAATGCTGACCCGTCCGAAAAACGCAACCTCGCATCGGCGAACCCCGCGCTGCGCGACGCGATGACCGCAAGCTACGCACGCTGGAAAGCGACGTTGCCGACGAATGCGTCGGGGACCGCCGGCAAGCCCAAGCCCGCAAAGGGCAAAGGCAAGCGCGGCGAACGCGATGCGGGCGGTGACGAATGAAGTGCGCCCCTTCACCTTCGCGACAGTCTCTTCATCCTATCCTTTGATCCGGTTTCGGGAGGTTTATCCGATGTCCTTTGCCCTATCCCCGCGCCGCATGCTCTGCTCGGCCGCCGCCATTGCGTTGCTCGGTGCCTGCGCCGCCGCGACGATCCCCGCCGCGACCGCCGAGCCAGCCCCGGCCGCGAAGCCCGCGGAGCAGCGCCCCAATATCCTCGTCATCCTGATGGACGACCTTGGCGCGCGCGACGTCAGCTATGCCGGGTCCGATTTCTACGAGACGCCGGCGATCGACCAGCTCGCGCGCGACGGCATGCGATTCGACAACGCCTATGTCGCCTATCCGCGCTGCACGCCCTCGCGCTATGCGCTCATGACGGGCCGCAACCCAGCGCGCGCGCAAATCCCCGGCGGCAGCGGCGGCGAGGTGATGGCCGCGTCCGAATATACCATCGCCGAGGCGTTGCACGCCGCGGGCTATGCGACCTTCTTCGTCGGCAAATGGCACCTCGGCAAGACGCCCGACGCGATGCCCGAGGCGCAGGGTTTCGACGTCAACATCGGTGGCGGCTCGACGGGCGCGACGGGATCGCACTTCTTTCCTTATAGCGCCGAAAAGGGCCGCACGATGGGCCCGGGGCTCGAAACCGGCCAGCCCGGCGAATATCTGACCGACCGGTTGACCGACGAGACGATCCGCCTGATCGAGGCGCATCGGAAAGCCAAGCCCGGCCAGCCCTTCTTTGCCTATCTGTCGCATTATGCGGTGCACACGCCGCTTCAGGCCAAGGCCGAATATCGCGCCAAATTCGCCAAGAAGCTGGCGGCGATGGGCGGCGCGAAAGCCGACGCCTATCTGGCACGCGACGGCGAGACCAAGAAATATCAGGACAATGTCACCTATGCCGCGATGATTGCCAGCATGGACGATAGCGTCGCCAAGCTCCGCGCGGCGCTGGGCCGGATGGGCATCGCCGACAATACGGTCATCGTCTTCACGTCCGACCATGGCGGGCTCAGCAACCGCGGCGTCGGCGGCAACCGCGAGGTCGCGACCAGCAACCTGCCGCTGCGCGCGGGCAAGGGCCATGTCTATGACGGCGGCACGCGCGTACCGATGATCGTGCTGTGGCCCGGCCACACCAGGCCGGGCAGCCACAGCGCGGCCTTCGTCAACAACACCGACCATTATCCCTCATGGCTCGAGATGGCCGGTGCGGCGCTGCAACCCAAGTCGCACGTCGATGGCGTGCCCTATCTGCCGCTGCTCGCAGGCGGCAAGGGCGACCCGGCGCGCGTGACCTATTGGTACAGCCCGCGTCCGCGCCCCAACCAGACCGGCGACACCGCCGCGGGAGCGGTGCGCGTCGGCGACTGGAAACTTGTGCGCAACTATGACCCGTCGAAGAAGGACGAATTGTTCAACCTCGCCGCCGATCCCGGCGAAAACAAGGATCTGGCGACCAGCGATCCGAAGCGCGCCGCGACGATGCGCCAGCAGGTCGACGGATGGCTCGCCTCGATCGGCGCCGCCAAGCCTCGGCTCGGGCGCGGCGAAGAAAATGACAAGAAGGCCGCGCGCAAGGAAAAGCGCCGCGCCGCAAAGGGCAAGGAAACGGCGAGGGAGCAGGACGAGGATTGAGGGCCTGCCGCATGGCGTGTCTCCACCGCATCCTGCTCTTCGCTACCCTGGCCTTGGCGCAATCGGCCGGAAGCGCCGCGCAGGACGCGCCGGCCGGCTGTCCCGAAAAGGCGCCGGCGGACCTGCTAACGCTGGAAAGCGCCGGCAGCCCGCTCGCCGCGACGATTGCCCCAGGTGCCGGCGGCGAAATGGTGTCGCTCCGACTTCGCGAGGCAGCGCCTTCGCGCGAGCTTCTGTATCGCGGCGCCAATTTCTGCGCGGCCGACGGTTTCGAGGGCAAGGCGCCCATCCTGTGGCCGGCAACCGGTCGTACATACCTGCCCGATACGCCCGGACAAAAACCACGGCGCGGCTGGCTGTGGCAGGGCAAGACCTATGACATGCCGGTCCACGGCTTCGCGCGCGACCTGCCGTGGCGCGTTGTCGACACAAAGCGCGATGACTCGGAAGCGAGCGTGACGCTCGAACTCGTCGACAGCGCCAATACGCGCAACCTCTATCCCTTCGGCTTCCGCTTCCAGCTTCGCTACGTCCTGCGCGGCCGGGTGCTATCGGTCGAACATCGCATTCGCGCGGCGCCGGACAACAAGGATCCGATGCCCTTCTCGCTCGGCAACCATATCGCCTTCGCACTGCCTTCCTCGGGCGCCACGTTGACGAGCGCGGCAACACGGCGCCTTTTCCTCGACGCGCAGGCGCGGCCGACCGGCAGGGCCGAACCGATGGCGCCGCTGGCAGGCGCGCCTCTCGCGCCGTTCGCGACCGGCCCCGCGGTTCCTCTCGCGGGCTACGGCCAGCCTGCAGCGGCGCGCCTCGACTTCGGCGACGGCTTGTCGATCGGGGTCGAACATCGCGGGAGCAAGGCCGCGACCGGCGATCCGGTCGGCTTCAACATGTGGGGCGATCTCGAGAAGGGCTTTTTCAGCCCCGAACCCTGGTGGGGAAAACAAGATGCGCTCGCGACAGGTGACGGCGTCGTCACGCTCGCGCCCGGGGAGGCGTTCGAATGGCGCTTCGACGTCGAGGTATCAAGTCCGCCAGCTGAAAGGAAATAACAACGCTACGGGGCAAAACAGGCGAGACGCATGACACGGAACTGGGGAATTCCGACACCGGCCATGCTCGCCTCGACGAAGGCACTTTCCGCATGCGGCGGTGGCGGCAAGAGCAAGTCGCCACCGGTGACGATCGCGGCGACCGCACCCGTAGCTGGCGGTGAGGCCCGCGCGCTGTCGCGGTCAGCGCCATGGCCAGTAGCGGTACGCAAGGCCGGAACCGCAGCTTCACCGTGACCGTCGGCGCGGGCGCTGCCGACCCCGCAGGCATCTATGTCGCGCCAGGCGGCACCGACAGCAATGCCGGCACGGCGACCAGCCCCTTCCGGACGCACCGCAAGACGCTGCAGACCGTGAATCCCGGGCTAACGATCTTCGTGCGCGGCGGCGAGTATCGAAACAGCAAAATGGATTCGCCCTATTCCGGACGCACCGAGGCAAGCCTCGTCCGGATCACGCGCGACGGCACCGCGGCCCAGCCGATCATCTTCCGTCCCTTCGGCAATGAATATGCCAAACTCGTCAGCGATGTCAGCCGCATCGCGATGCAAGGGGCCGGCTACTGGACCATTCAGGGTTTCGAGATCGCCGGCAACGCCCAGCCGCTGGCGTATATCGCACCGACCCGTCGGCCTGGTTAGTATCCGCACCCTTCAGATCGGCGTTCGGACCGAAAAAGATGATCCGCCTGCAAATGGTCAGAAGAGACATCGAGTTTCTTCACTAGTGGATTGATACAAAAAGAGAAAATTGAGCAAATTTTGAAGATGCCCCGGAAAGTGCCCTCGACTTTTTTTGATTGAGTGGTTCGAGTCCCGTCACGCATTTCAGATGCCCACCAAGATGCCCGGGCCCCGCAGGTCGCCCTCCACGCCGTGTGATCTATGGCAACGTCCACGGATGTCACTCACCCCATCTATGGATTTCGCGAAAACGGCTGCATATCCGTGAAATCTCGACTTCGAGCCTCTCCGCTTCATCAGGCGTCGCACGCGCGCGCTTGCCGTCGAGTTCCGCCGCGCGATGGAGAAGCCACCGTCCGAGCGTATCGACGCTGTTTCTCATTCTCTCACGTTTGATGAGCAAAGGTCCGAGACCCCGCTTGACGCGTTCGATGCGGTGCAGATGGTCATGTTGGTCGAGCACATAAAGGGCCCAGCGGGTGTCTCCACCCTCTTCGTGCCTTCGCCGCCGCGCAATTTCCACATAGATCAGAAGGCTTTTGTTCGCTTCCGTAAGAAGTTTCCGCAAAAATGCGCGAGGCGCGGTCGCACGCCATCCCGCGCCTCTGTGCCCCTCCTCGTCTCCCCACATGGCAAGTGAGATTGCAGTTTGATTTCCTGAAGCGCGCCAGCGCCTATCACGGGCGTCGAACTGGAGGTTCATCGAATCGATGCACCGGCCTTCGGGGCGAATGGGCACCCCCGACACGGCACCGCGCAGCATGTCGCAATGATCCGACCGCGTCTCGCGTTCGGTGTAGCGGAGCCATCCTTCAAGTTCGAACCCGGGTTCGTTGAATGTATGATCGTCACCTGTACCAGGGACCAGAAAATCCATGCGATCGCGCGCAGTCAGCAGCGCTTGACCGAGCGCAAGGGCTGTCTCGGGCGTCACGAGCGAACTGCGGACATCGACCGCCTGCGTCCTGTCGCCCCAGCGCAGACTAAAGTCGGCCGCAATGACGAGGTCGCTATCGTCTAGGTCGATTTCGGCATCGAAGACCTCGGACTTTACCGAGAAAATCCATGGATCATGAGGTGGCGCCGCTCCCTTTCTCCGGTGCAGCGTCTCGGGATCGGGTTCTTCGACGTCATCGGTAGGAGGGTGTCCCCAAAAACGGGCTTCGAACGGCGCCGGTGTCCGAAGATCGCTCAACCATGCTGGCCCGATCGTCGGCATCCTGTCGCCCAGCCAATCTGCAAAGCTGTTACCATAGCGCCCCGGCTTGGCGAGCGGATGCGTCTCGATCAATTCGCCAAGTGCGCACATCATCCCGTTCCACTCGAGATAATGGGTAAGCCGCTCGACCATCGGGCGCGCACCATGACGGTTCGAGACGTGACGCTGTTCGGTCTCGATACGTGGCAGCCTCGGCTCTTTGATCCAATGGGTCGTCTCTTCGCCATAGCCCCAGCGCCCGTGGATCCACCCCTCGATGCGGTCGAGGAAGCTTTCCATATCGATATCGAACAAGGCGGCCGGCGCCTGATACCAGTAACGGATCGTATCCATCGTATCAAAATGGAAGGGCCGTTTCTTCTCCTCTTCATGGAAAGCGGCCGCCCTCAGCGAACGATCTTTGCCAACCACCGGTGCGAACTGGCTCCGGTTGAGTTTGCGAACATAGTCGCTGTCGACCGGCGACAGCGAAATCGCCTTATTCGCTTCGAGGTCGAGCAAGATCGCCTTGCCCAGTTCGCGAACAATGAGATGCGGGTCGGATCTCAGGCAGGCGAGAATCTCAGGGACGAAGCGCGCTACGGAGGCCGGCACCGACTGGCTCGCGCGCCATAGCACCGTCATCAATTGCTCACGCGCGGCATAGAGATAGAAATCCGCCCCGACAAAGTCCCGCTCGTCGGTGACAGCAAGTTGGCGAACAAGATACTCGGTCGCCGGATCCCCGATTTCGACGAGTAATAATGCAGCGTGCGACGCGCGCCATCGTATCCGCTTATCGACGTCCGCCATCGCCGCAAAGAGGAGGCGCGCGACCGACTGGTCACGGTTGTCGAGAATGTCGACACCGACGAAACTTACCGCTGGTGGTTGTCCGGCGCGGTCCGTCACCCGCTTGATAAGAGTATCGAGCAGCGCGTTGCGATCCTCCGGAGCGGCTCGCGCAGCGATCACGCCGACCAAAGCGAATAGAAGTTCGGCCGAGATGGTCTCGGCATGATAGGCAATCGCCTCAAGAACGATAATCGCCTGTGCGTCAGACGGTAATCCCGTCGATTCGAGCAGCGCCTCGAGTGGCCCTGTTTCTTCATATCGCCACTCGAAGAGGTCGCGAAGCGCGAGCGCGACATAGCCACCGATGCGTTCGCCCGCCCAAAGCTTGACCGGAGGGTAATCGGACCACTCCCTCAGGAGGTCGGGCAAAACTTGACCAAAGTCACCCTTTTCTCCCGCTGCCGCCAGCGCGAGGTCGAGGAAGGCAACGCGAAGGTTGCGCGACATGACCCGCGCAGCGATCTTCTGGAACGCATATTTGCTGATACCATGCTCCGCCGATCGTGCAGCGTCCAACGCTGCCGCAATGCCCTCCCGACTGGTCAGCGGGGCCTGTGGCGCCGCGGACGCATCATCATCATCATCATCATCATCCTGCTCGCTGGCCTCGCGATCCTCGGAACCGAGAGCGAGGAGCGCCCGGCGCTGCGCTTCGGCTTCGGCAAGCGCCGGACTGGTTCGGATGTCGGCAATGTTGGCGATATCATTCAGCGCATCGGCAAAGCTGTTGAAGTCGCCCGAAAGCAGGCGAGATCGGCTTTCGGCAGCGATCACGGGTTCGGGAACCGGCTCGCCGTAGACCATTTGCGACAGCGACGGACGGCTTTCATCGCTCAAGAGCGAAATCGCATAGCGCTGCGCTGGGGTCAGCCGCCGCGCAGCCGGCGCGGTAAGGAACTCCGGAATGGTGATTTCGTAGCGGGCAACACCGAGTTCATGCCAGCGGCTGATCGCAGCAAGACCCGTTGGAAGATCCCCCGCCGCGATCGCGCAGGCGGCACCCTGCCAAGAAAAATCGCCTCCCAGTTCGAGGGTGGCGGCGACCGCGCCCGCGGCATCGCCGATACGCTTTGCCAGGTCGGCACGCTCGGAACGCGTTCCGCCAAGTCCGGCCTCAGCGATGGCGCGGCACGCGGCCATTTCGGCGATCGCCTCAAAATCGACCCCGGCTGTGCGGGCAAGGGCGGAAGCGAAGAATCCGGCCGCAAGCGCGGGGTCGAGCGGCAGCGCCACGCGCGCGCACTGCGCGAGCAATTTGGCGCGTTCGGACGCGGCGCCGGCGTCGGTTTCGAACTCCTGCGCGAGTTCGACAAGCCATGCCAGCGCTGCGTCATGTCCGGCGCGCAGCAGCACCAGCGCCGACGCCATCTCGAGCATCGTCTTGTCGTTCGCTGCGTGCCAGGATTTTAGTGAGGACTTGGCCCCGGCACGCAACCCGGCGAGGTCCGCGCCCGCAAGACCGGCGTGGAAGAGATAGCTGCGCACCAAGAGGGTGGTGGCACCGGACTCCCGCGGTCGCGAGTCGTGATCGGGGGCATAGCTGATCGCTTCCGGAAATCGCTCAGCCGCCTCGGCGGGGCTGATTGTACCGATAAACAGGTCGCGCGTGACCCGCGCGGCCGCCAACATGGTACCGAACACGTTGAGGGTCGTCGCGCGCGTCTCGTTCCAATATTCCTCTGGCGATCTCTCCTGCCGAGGAGCGCTCCATGCCGCCCTTCGCCCGGCTGCCGGACGTGGATCCCGCGGAATCGGACGCGGCGGCGGCAGGATATCCTGCAAGATGATGGCTTCGCCGTCGATAAGTTCGGTAAGCGCCATCACCCTGACGCGCAGCGCGCCAGCGGTGCGGAGTTGGAACAGGTCATGGGTTTCCGCGAGAACCGGCATCGGGAAGGCGCGCGCCAGAATCGTCCCGACCGCTGTGCGGAGCGCAGGATCCGCAGCGGCGCGCTCGCACAGGAATAGCAGGGCTTCGTGCCAACTCAGCGGTGGCGATTGGCTCGCATGATGATCGACGGGCTTGGACCATTGCTCCGCTGTTGCGCTTGCAAGGCGGTCGAGCGCGCCGCGCAGGATCTGATCCGCAAAAGTCTCGCCGGCAAGCAGCGCGGCAGCGACCAGTGGCGCGAGCGCACAGGGCGGCCAGTCTCGGGCGATGATCGCCTCGCGCAGCGGCTCGGGCCGGCGCCCGGCGGCGCCCTGCGCGAGCCGCTGGAAAACCGGGGCAAGACTTTCAAGCGGTGTCCATTGCTGGATACGGTCCATTGCTGCAGCATCGCCAGCGATCGTCGCATGCGTGAAGACGTCGGCAACGATATCGGACGAGAGAATATCGAACTTGGCGTCGTCCGACAAAGCGGCGTCGCGCAGATGTTCCTGCCACCAGCGATAGTCGCCGCGCGCTGCGGCTGGATCGGTTTCGGAGAGCGCCGCGGCGCGTTCGACGCGATAGCGTGCGACGTGCTTGCGGTAACGGCGGCCGGTCAGGACGAGACGCATCGCAGCATCGGGTTCGAAGCGAACCGACAGGTCGAGATTGTCGACAATCAGGTCGTCCATGATTTTTTGCCGCTTGGTCGCTTCGGCGGAGGCGATGAGCAAGTTGCACGCCATGCCGATGTCGGCGGCACGCTGGCACGCCCGGAGCGCAAGCGCGAGCCGTCGTGAGCGGATAAATTCGCCTTCTGCGGCGGAGACATCGGGCGGCATCGGCGCCTGGCCCGTCACCAGTGCATAGAGGTCGTCGAGCTTTCCGGCACTGACGAGCACTTCGCCGAGCGCCAGCGCCGCATAGGCGTCGCTCTCGGCGCGGGCGGCAAGAATCTCACTTGCCCGACGGAGGAGCGCAGAAGCGCTGTCCTTCGCGCGCTCATCGACGAACGCCTCGAAATCTTCGTCGGCAAACGACCAGCCGCTCGGATGTGAGACGATCCCGCCAATATCGTTGGCGATGTCCCGCACATCAGCGGTGTTGAGTCCGGCGATCGCCGCGAGGATGTGGGCGGGGACGGGGCGCGGTAGCCGTGCGAGCGCGCTCAGCATCGGCCAGATACGCGTCGGACCGCCGACCCGTACACCCGCTTCCTCGACGCGCTTGGCGAAGAGCGGGTCGATCCCGGTCGCCCGCGGCAGCAGCCGTGCAACCGCAAGGTCTTCTTCTTTGTCGCCGAGGCCCTCCACGGCATAGACGAGCCGGCGAGGATTACCGCCTGTCAGGTCATAAAGAATCGCTCCACTCTGCGGCGACCATTGCGGCTGCCATAGCGCGACCAGATCTGCCGATTCCATTTTATCGAGCGGCAAAACCGGAAAGTCGTCGTAGAGGTCGGCGGCCCCGACGTCATCGAGACGTGCGTTGCGACAACTGACCACGATCCGGACGTTGTCAGGCCAGACCGATGCCGCGGCGAGATCGTCGAGAAAGCAGGGCTCGACCCAATGCTTTGCTCCGATTCGCGCATTGTCGACAGCATCGAAGGCGAGGACCAGCAGCGCGTCGGGGCCGCGCGCCGCGATGATCTCGCTTGCGGCTGCCACTCGCCGGCGAAACGCCGAAAAGGCGCTGAGGCTCTCATGACGCCGGATCACAAAGGGAGTGCAAAGCCGTGCGGCAAGTTCGTTACCGAGTTGGGTGAAGGCATGTTCGGGAAGATGCCGCCTCTGGTCCGACGCGAGAAAAAGTCCGCCGCCATAGCAATCATAGAGGAGAATCTCCGACCCCTCCGGCAGCAGGCGATCGAGCGTGCTGATAAGGCCGGTCTTCCCGCATCCACCGTCCGCCCTGATCCGCAGGGGTTTGGCGAGCGGTTCTTTCAATCGCCCGGCGAGAACGGCGGCGATGGACCGGGTGAGGAGCGGATTTGGGGGAGAGATGGCCGAGGGTGCCGGGAAGAAGATTTCTTTCGCGCCTGCTCCCAGCCAGAGCAATATGGACTCGCGCGTGAGCGCACCCATATGCTGGCCCTCGGGCAGCATCAGTTGCTTGATGTTGTGTTGCAGCCTTCGCGCGTCTTCGCGCGCATCGGCATCGGTCGAGTCCGCAAGACGCCGCACGACCTCCGTATGAAGTTGGAGCCGTGAAACCGAGTTGAAGGCGCTCAAATCCCAAGCGCGAAGGAAGCGGAGAAGTTCATCGCCCTTGAGCCCCAACTGCTTCATCAGCAGCGTCGCCGTTTCGGGCGGATCGCTCGGCAGTCGATCGCCAAGAGCGAGCAACGCCTCGATGTCATTGGCGACATCCTCGTCGAGCGGCTGGTTCGTGACGATCGCGAAGTCACCCTTGAACGATACCCCGCGCATCAACCCTGCGAGTTTGCCGAGCACGCTGCTGTATTTTTTTGTTTTTGCCTTGGGCGTCGTCAGTCGCGCCCAGGTCCACGCCTTTTCGGGATGCGACGGCGAATATTTGAGCTGAAGGTAGCGAAAGGACTGAACGCCATCCTTCTCCAGCGTCAGCGTGACATCGACTGCCTGCGCATGCTCGCCAAGATCAGCATGTGCGGCGTCGTCGGGCACATTTTCGACGAGGATCGACGCGGTTTCCCCATCCGGATCGAGCAATCGCAGAAGTTCGCGCGCAACCCATTGTTCGTGGAAATCATCCCCCGCGCTCGATGCTACGGCCCCTAGAAAGCTATTCTCCTGTGCCAATCCAGACCTCTTAAACAGACGTGATCGCCGCCCCCAACAAGCAACGCCTTCACATATTCACCACCATAGCATCGGGAATCGCTTCCGCTTGCGCTACTAATCCAGATGAACCATCGACGCATCTGCCGGACAACCGGTTCACAGTTTCGGAATGTCGCACTTCTTGCCGGTCGTGTGAAGCAACGCGGGCCACTGCGAATTTCTTTGCGAGTCGCGATTCGATTCGGTCCACGCGAGGCTGGAGAACCGACATGTCCTCGGCACTTCTGATCAAGACACCGGATGCGCGCATCGGCGGAACGATCATCGCGCCATCGGCGAGATAATACGGTAAGGGGCGTCGTCATCCCGGAGCCAGCCATGCCGTTCCCTTTCGATATCGCGGGCGAGACGCCCGATCGGCGCGATCTGTATCTTGTACAGGATCCGTACCTGCGCGAACGCATCCTGCCGCTGCTACGCTTTGATCCGAACGAACCCGACGATCGGCCGAGCGGCCACGGGACGGCGTTCCGGATCGACCCCTGGTCCCGTTGCGCGACGGCTTTCCATGTGCTGGAAAATCTTTTCGAGGTCGATCGCGCGGGGACGACGACCCACCTAAAGGACAATGTGCGCCTGGCCGCGCTCGAACTCCCCGGACAGGGATATGGGCTGCTGCCGATCCCTCGCGACGCGTGGCGGCCGATGCACGCCTCCTTCAGCTATTTCCGGATCGATAGGCCGTTCGGTCAGGCCGCGAGTTTCCGAAACCTGATCGAGTTGATGGTGCTGCGGATTCGACCGGCCTCGCCGAGCGAAAGCGGCACCCCCTATTTGCCTGTGAATCTGAGCAGTTGGCGGCCTTCCATCGGGGAGCGCGTGATGGCGATAGGCTATCCCGACCTCGACGAGGCGAAGGACGGAGAGGACAAGGACGATCCGAACAGACCTTTTCATCAATATCTTTACGCATCGGTAGGCGAGATCACCGATATCGAACCTGCGGACACACGACGTGCGCGGCCTTGGCCGATGCTACGGATTGACGCGAACTGGCCGGGTGGCATGAGCGGTGGACCGGTGTTTAACGAGCAGGGCCATGTGATTGGCATCGTCTCCGCCGGGTTCGAAGGAGAGGGCGGTGCGACCGCGACCTATTTCTCCAGTTGGGATGTTCCCCGGCAGATTTTCGGCTCGCTCGATCCCGATAATCCGGGGCGTTTCATGAACTGGGGCGTTTTCGACGCCAGCGGCACCCTCGTTTACTGCGGTCAGGACAAGGCCGAGATCGAACGCTTCGCTCGGGATCACGGCCTGAACGACTTCGGCATGGTGTCGATCGACCCGGTGACAGAGGAATGGTTGCGCTCGCAGGTGGTGGCATTTCCCGAATCCTGACGCCCACTCCAAGGGCGCGCTCGCTGATGTCGGTAAAGTTGCTCAGCCTGCGCGCATCGTACATCAGCGTAGCGAAGCGATACTTGGAGAGGCGGCATGGCAGACTTCGAATTATTGGCAGCTGCGACAAGCAACGGAATCGCGTTCGATCTCCGGATGAGCCGAACGATCAGCCGAATGGCCGATCCGAAGCTGAAACGAAGCGATCCTCTCCCGACCCGCCGACTCTTTGATATTCACGTCGGAGAGGATCAACTCGTCACCTATCCTACTTTTACGCGGCCGACCGACCGCTTTCTGACCGGCAAATACGCACCCCTGCAGTCGATCAGCTTCGAACTCACCGAGCCATTTTCGCTGCCGGACACGCAGGAAGACGCGGTCGCCTTTCTTGACGACCGGCTGCCGCCGATGTTCATCCGCGACCCCGCCTTTGGCCTCGGCGTGACCACCCTCATCGCCCCGCTGATAAATGTCATCTGCGAGATCGGCACGATCATTTACTTGGCCCTGGGCTCGGACGAGACACATATCGAAGGCAAGACATTCCATCTGAATTACGACGACTATGAAGATCTTCGCCTGAACTTTGGCCGGATCGCTCGCAAATATCAGAATGAGAGCAAGATAGACCGCACGATCGCCGCCAACGATATGCTGCTTCATGATCTAGACCCCGAGCGCTTTCCTCTGCGCGGACGGCCCTACCAGACGGGTTCGATTCACAAGTTGCTCGGGGGCCCCAATCTTCAAAAGACACAACTCAAAGGCAAGGATCGGGTCGGCGTAGCCCAAGCAGCCTCCGCCAATGCGAAGACATTGGCCCGAAAGGAACCGCTCGAATTCGCTGCCCTGCAACGCGACATCGAACTGGTGAGTCTCGATACCCTGATCGAACGGTTCGACGCCTTGATGAAGGCCAATGCATCCGAGTCTCGTTGGCAGAAACTGCTCGACGCCAATCCCTTTATATTGTCCATGGTGTTCGGCTATCCGGTCGTCCTCGTTGCCAGCAGTTCCCCCGTGGGCGGCATCCGCTTCGGCGGAAATGGCCAGAAGATCGCCGATTTCCTCTACAAAAATGATCGGACACAGAATGCTGCCCTGGTCGAGATCAAAAGGCCCGACACCGACCTGATCGGTGCAGTCTATCGCGGCGAGGTCTGGCCGCCCCATTGGAAATTGACCGGCGCGATAACCCAGGTGCTCGACCAGCGCGCCAAGTTCATCAAATCGCTGCCGGCGCTCAAGGAGAGTTCGGAATATTATGCGATCGAGGCGAATGCGGTCGATTGCGTGATCGTCGCCGGAACGACGCCCGAAGACCGCGACAAGCGCGCCAGCTTCGAATTGTTCCGGGCGCAAATGAAAGATGTCCGGATCGTCACCTTCGACGAGTTGCACGCCAAACTGGTGATGCTGCGCGAACTCCTCGCCGCACCGGTCGGCCCCGACGATGGCGGTGCGATCGGTGCTGCGGATGAGCGGGCAGAACTCGACGAAGCCCATCTTGATGATGCGGATCCGCGCCAGGATTACGACCTGTAGTACTGCGCCCCGCGAGGCAACTGTCTCTGCCACCAGCGCAAGTATCTTTTCAACTCCGTCTCGCTCGCGCGTCCTATGATCGAACCTGACGGCGCGCGATCCGGCGTCGCCATCGAACGGAAGGAGCGGTTATGCACGAAGCGGGTGACGAGCGGGCGAACTCCCCGGAGACAAAGCGCACGCACCATCGGACCCGCACAACTATGAGGCCTAAGTCATTGATATTGGTGAGCGATGGTGCCGCTTACAGGACTCGAACCTGTGACCCCATCATTACGAAGGAAAATCGCGTGCGCAGAAGAAGCGAGGATTGTCAACGGCTTTTGCGATAATGGCGGCGGTATCGAGCAAAGACCCAAGCGCGACCCAATCAGGCGTGGCATTGTGGGACGGCCCTAACCTTGTGAAAGTGCTTTCACCCAATCACGAGATGAAATCGGACCTCCGAATGTCCCACAAGCTTCGGTGACGACGGCCCAAAAAAATAGGAAGGCCCAACCCCGGACCTGCGCAAGGCAAATCCGGGGTAAGGTAAGTGTTCTAGCTCGCCCAGCCTGCGGCGCCCGCCTCAACCGCTTTCATAAGCGTGTCATTGGCAAGATGGCTATACCGCTGCGTGCTTTGATGATCGGCATGGCCAAGGATGCGACCAACCGCATAGAGATCGATTCCCGCGTTGATCATGAACGACGCCGCTGAGTGACGCAGGTCATGGATGCGAAGATCGGGAAGCTTAGCTGCCTTCCTCGCCTCGTCCCAAGCCCGTTTGATGTTCGTCAGCGGTTGCAGGCTAATCGGGTGGGGCAACAGCCAAGGGCAGCCGTCCCATTTTGGTAGGTCGGTGATAATGTCGATCGCCGCCTGACTGAGCGGGACATGTCGAGCCTTCCCGGTTTTCGAAGTCGGGATGTGCCAAGATCGTCGTTCCAGGTCGACATGCTCCCACTTTGCATTGAGCAGTTCGGACTTCCGCGCCCCGGTCAGCAGGAGCAGACTTACAATGTTGGGAAGCTGCGGATTGGTTGACTTTGCCACAGCCTCCTTGAGCCGCTTCGCCTCCGCCGGGGTCAGATAGCGTTCACGGGCGTTGTCATACTTGGGTCGCGGCACATGCCTAACCGGGTTTGAAGCAACGCCGGGTAGCTGCCATTTCATCGCCAGCTCGAACGATCGGTTGAAGGTGATCCTAATCTTCTCAACCGTCGCCGGAGCAAGACCCGACGTGCGTTTCTCGGCGAGCCACTTGGCGACATCCTGCGTCTTGATCTCGTCGAGCCGGACCTTGCCCCAACGTGGCAGGATGTGGCTGTTCAGCACGCGCTCGGTATTCTCGGGGCGTTTCTGATACCCCTTGGCGAAGGTCAGATGCTGATCGGCGAGTTCGGAATAGAGCGGCACCGCCTTCTTTTCCCTCTTCTCGGCTTGGGGATTGCCGCCGAGATCGACTTCGGCGCGCAGCTTTCGGGCGGTCTTACGGGCCTGTTCATTGGTGATCAGGTCGAAGCGGCCGATCTTCCGTTGTCGCTGCGTTCCGCCATCGTCGGTGTAGCGCAGGGCATAGGTCTTGCCGCCACCGGATCGCACTTCGAGCACGAACCCCGGAATGATGTTGTCCCAGTGGTCGGTCTTGCGGCGTCCCGGCTCGCAGGTCGCGGCCTGACAGTAAGCGTTATCGAGCTTTGCCTTGGGCATAGCTGTTCTCCTTGATTAAGTGATGTTGAGGTTGAGTTCGGACAGAGCCGCCCGTGGCGGGCGAGGCCCCATGTTGAATCGGTCGGGTTTCGCAGCACAGCGAGGCTGCAGCGGCGCCTGATGGGGCGGGAGGGGCGCATCCGGCATCCCGCCACCCCCAAGTTGTATCAGCAGCCGTTGCGTTTCCTCGGCGCTGGAGCCGGGGGGCAGGAGGGGCAGCATGGTCGGCTAGTCGCGAGCGTTAACAGCGTCCCATCCACTCCCATTTTTTCATTTTATGCTACCCCTCCCCCCACCCGGCGACGTTCAGGTCAGTATATTTCGGCAGATTTCCTGACGTGGATAGGTTGCCATGCGGTGGCGCCATTGTCGGTCAGCGGCACCTTCCAGCGGTTGATGCCCTTGATCCGCTTCGATTCCCCAAGCAGCGACCGCAAGGCGGCGGCGCACTCTTTCGCCTGTGGATTGGTAGGCTGCTTATAGCCCATCAGTTCCAGCATCTCGGTCGCCGTCACCAAGGCGACGCGCGGCCCGTCGAAGCCGTCGAGATCGACATACTCGGCGAGCTTCTCGGCAATGGCACTGATCGTCTGATGACGACCGTTCAGGGCTTCCAGCGTCGCTTCTTCCTCTTCGGTCAGCCACCATTGCGCCCCGTTTTCGAGGTCGACAGCCAGTTGAGCGAAGACTTGCTGCATGTCGATGCTGTGGTGAAAGTCGAGCTTCTGCACCGGGATGACCCACCAGCGGGTGTTCCCCGTCGTGTCGGTCAGGAAGTTGGAATCGTTCACCGTGGCCATGAAGACCGTGCGGCGAGGATATTCCGATTCCCGCCGATCGTAGGGACGACGAACCCGGTCCGAATCACTGGTTAGAAAGCCCTTCAGCCGCGCAATGTCCTTCTTGAAGGAGCTTTCCAACTCGCCGATCTCGACCATCCAGTGACTGATGGCACCAAGGATGGTGTCCTTGTTGCCCGCGTCCATGTGATGATCGAGTTTGACCACTTCGTCGCGGAGCCTTGCATCAGTGACCAGCGATTTGACCCACGAAGTTTTCCCGATGCCTTGGGCTCCTTGCAGCGTAAGCACGCCCCGGCAGCGAAAGCCGGTCGGGACTAGCGCCGCAGCAACCGCGCTAAGGAGCCATTTCCGGATTAGGATTTCTTTCAAAACCCCAGGATAGTCCGGTCCCGCAACAACCGTGGCATAGAGGTCGCCGAGCCGGTCCGTTCCATCCCATTTGCGGGACCTGATCCAGTCGGCCACCGGGTTATAGGCGTTCCGGTCGGCGACGGCCTGGACAAACCCTGGCACATGACCTGTGGGGAGGCCGTGCTTCGATGCCGCGCTGACGATTCTGGTCAGGGTGACATTATCCACATTGTCCGACGTCCCTTGGTGACCGGGAATGCAGATTTCATCCTTTTTCTTGATCACATTGTAGCGGACGGTGATGCCTTCGTGGTTCAAGAGGTGAGCCACATTCTCGATCGTCGCCGGAAGCTTGGTGTGCCCCGTGGGCGGCTTGTCGGGGAAGTCGAGCTGCGTCACTCGTCACCGTCCTCGTCATCGTTGCCAGACAGGCGGGTGAGGTGTTCGACCAACTCTTGCCAGATTGCGGCGATGCGCTGGCCGAACGTCATTTCGTTCAGCATGATATTTCTTCTTATTTTGCGGTCCGTCGTCCTGCGGACATGTCAAAGATCGCCTTTCGCGGACGTAGCGAAAGGTCGAACTGACCGACCAGAAACGATGGGGAGCGTGGAGCCCTCGACGCAATTATGGCGCGTTCAGTTCGAACTACGCCCTCAATGCCTTTGCGGAGGACTGCCCGGCGGTCGCTTTTGCGGTTGCCGGATGCCTCCTACGTGGTGAGGGCGCATGAGATTGGCAAGGGGCAATCGATCAGAGTGCCAGAAGAGAACCTACCCCTGCCAACCTGTAAGCCCCCGACCCATGAAGCGGTTTCACGGGTCGAGGACATCACCACGTCAGGCTACGCGGTACGTCAGCTTCCAGGCGAGGTCGCCGGGCTCGAAGACCCACGTGAAAACCTTGTCGCCGTAGTAGAACGGATCGCTGAACTGCCGGGATTTGGTGGCCTCGGGTAAATCCGGCGACGGCAGATGCCTCACCGCATTGAAGACTTGCGCGTCTTGCTCGTTATCGGCTGCGAGCGGTTCGTCACTGCCGATGTCCGGTTCTTTGGCAACCAGCACCGACCAGCGCGGGATAGCGGCAACATAGCGGCGAAAGTATCGCTTCTCGCCGAATTGGTAGGGACCGAACACCTCATTATGGGTTGGGTCTTGGGGCTGCGGCTCCGGGTGAGCTGCTGCGAAATCGATCAAAAACTGATCGTCAAGTTGGTGATAATTCAACGTCTTACTCTCTTCATTCAGCCGGAGCTGAGGTGGTGCCGAGCGACGTTGGGACGCAATCTTGCAGAGACCCTGTCGCACGGCGTTGGTGGCGGTGGACACGGCAAAAGAAGGCACACGGGTGACCCGGAGAGAGTCATCCACTCAACGCTGACGTTTTAGCGATGTGCCGGCCTTAAGCCGTGCCTCAACGCACACCGTGCGGAGGTCTGCTCAACGGCCTTGCATATAGCAGAAGAGCGCGGCGGCCTCTGGACCTGATGAACTGATTCGTCAAGGCGTTAACTATCGTCAGGACGTTCTTTCGCGAATCCGCCGACTTGGGTCGCAATGATTGCTGCTCCGACGATCAGCAGGCTCGGCAGCGGATGGGCCTTGAGCAGGCTTAGCGCAGCGCAAAAGGCGAGGAAACCCATCACCTCTTTTGGATGCAGGCACACGCCCCAGATCAGCGCGATCGCGAACAGGATTATCAGCGCGACGATCGCCGCCTTGACGACCGCTAGTGCCACGCAGGCGGAGAGGAGTATGAGGATGAGGCGCATTTGGTGGCCTTTCGTGGGAAACGAAAAGGGCCGCGCAGCGGCGGCCCCTTCGAGGTTGTCAGGATTTGTGATGGCGCTCAGGTGCAGAAGGCGCGAAGCATCCCCATCAGCTCGGGGTCCATTCCATCGGCAATCTGCACAAACAGGACTACGGCATAGCCATCGTCGCTGAGGACGAACACGGTCTCGTAGCAAACGCCCTCGTGGACCAGCACCCACTCCCATTGCGGGAGGCCGCAGTCGGGGTTCGGCCGGATGGGCCAGCGAATGACGGCTTCTGTGGCGTCGATCGTGTCGCCAGGCTCAACGACAACGAAGTGAGCCATCTCTGCGAACGGCATGTCGTCGCCAAGGATCGCGCGGCGGCGGCGGATGAGGTCGAGTAGTTCAGGGTGCAGCGGTTTCTGCAATGCGGACGCGATCGCCGCGTCATCGGTCATGGAAATCATAGGTTTTCCTTTCGGGCAAGAAAAACGCCCCTGAAGCGGATGCCTCAGGAGCGCGTTGTGGTTTCGATGTTTTGCTTCGGACTGAGGTTCAAGACCCGTCGAGGTCGGCTGTCAGTTGCTCGGCAACGAGCCAGTTTGCTGCCTGCATTTCGTACGATTTCGACAGGTCATTCGGCCACGGTCGGTTCGCCGACACTGACGACGGAGCAATCGTTGACATTGATCCGCGCCTTCACAGTTGCGGCCCTCAGCGCGCCAAAGCCGTTCTCGGCTCGGAAGCGCATCGCCACGTTGTTACCGGCACTGTCGGTGACGATCGCCAGGGTTTCGATATGTTGGAACGCGTCCGGATTGTGGAGCGAGCCCTTCAACTCGTCCTCCAGATCACCAATCCGATGGTCCCAGCTTGAAAAGCACCCTTCCAACTTCTCTTCGTAGGTCGCAAGGTCGGCTCGGGTCTGTTCGGCTTCTGCGAGAACGCGCTTGGTGGCAGCACGCTCTTCGGCCTCTTTGGCAGCGAGAGCGTCGGCGGCTTCCTGCTTCGCCATCTCGGCTTTGCCCTCTGGCGTTCGATGAAACGCGGCGACGGACTGACTGCCAACGGTGCCCATCAAGACCAGAAACGGGATGATAGCAACATAGACTCCTACCTGCCACTTGCGCGGGCTGCGGAAAAAGACCGCCGGGAAGTGCGATGCGGAAAGGACCGCTGACAGGCCGAGAAGCGACCAGAAAAGGGCTTCCGGGAAACCGTCGAGGCCGCGATATTTGAAATGGATGATGTTTGAGATTCCGAGCAAAAGCACGGCCATGAACATGACGCCCTGCAACAGGTGCAGGAGCTTGACCCCGAGGCCGGTCGGGGGTTTGGATGTGTTGTCGTTGGTCATTGATCATTCCTTTGGGCATGGGATGCGCAAGACGCGCGTGAACAAGCCGCAGGAAAGACCCGCCGCGACAGATGCCATCGATGCATGAAACCGCCCCTCTCTTTCGGGAGCGACGATCGGCTTTGATCTACCTGCCGCTCCTATGTCCTCTTGGAGCGACGGCCAAAGCCGGATGTTGGAAACCCGCTGAAGCAACGAGCGCATGCGCCTTTACCGGCGAACCGGCTGGACATACGCGCATGCCACCCGGCCGATGATCTCGACCGAGTTGCTTCAAAAGAGGTTTCCACGCCCCACCTTCTGGCTTTCACAGAAGGCAATGCGACTTTGGCTGGAGTTCAGGGCAATCGCAATAGGCCCTGCGGATGTTCATATAAGATGGGTGGTTTTGCGCGCGGGTTCTGCACTATGCGAGTCCGATGGATGATTATCGCGATCAGCTCGACAGCCTCCTGCTCCATCAGTTTGAAGACGGAATGCTGCTGTCCGAACTAGACGGCTATCTGACGGGCTTGATCGTCAGCCCCGACCTCGTGCCGCAATCAAAATGGCTCAAAAAGGTCTGGGGAGATGCGCCGCCGAAGTTCGATAGCACGGCGGACATGCAGCACTTCCTCGATCTCCTTATGCACCATTACAATGGCATTCTGGACGACCTCGCTAGTCCCGGCGCGTATGAGCCGATCCTCGACCGAGATACCCGCAACGGCGACATACTGTGGGAACTCTGGATCGAGGGCTTCGCGCAAGCCATGAAGCTGTCGTGGACCGGCTGGAGCCGAATCCGTATAAGCGATGACGAAGGGCCGAAGGCGGCCTTGGCGGGGATCACCGCGCTCGCTTCGTTCGTGAACGACCGAACGATCATGACAGAAGCCGAGCAAGCACGCTGGAATCGGCAGACCCCAGACTTGATCCCAATTTGGGTTCAAATGCTGCACGAATGGCGGCTGGAAAATGACAAACACCGCCCAGAATCGGCCAAAAGTGCAAAAGTTGGCCGGAATGATCCATGCCCTTGCGGATCGGGGAAGAAATACAAGAAGTGCTGCGGGCTTAACTAGCTCTTGCTACATCCAAATGGGTGGCTGTCGCTGCCGACAAACTGGTATTCGCAAACCGCGACCCGATCTTCGATTCGTCGCCGAAACGGGGCAGACCG
Source organism: Sphingopyxis sp. HIX (assembly GCF_001468285.1). Lineage (GTDB taxonomy): Bacteria > Pseudomonadota > Alphaproteobacteria > Sphingomonadales > Sphingomonadaceae > Sphingopyxis. The sequence goes on from NZ_LNSB01000014.1 coordinate 62,757, forward strand.
TCGGCAAACGGAGATTTGCCCTTGCAATCAGAACAAAGAGCGAACATAGCCTAAGCTACTGATGAGCGTGACGATGTGCGGGGTTGGTGTCGACCCTCGTCGCTGTATTCCGCGCCAAGGTAGGGGAAGACGAGTATGATTAAAAATGGTCTTGGGCAAGCAGAAGTTGGAGCCCCAAAAGTTCTCGATTTGTTCTGCGGAGCGGGTGGCTTAGCAGAAGGGTTCCGACAGGCAGGATATCGGATTCTCGGCGGAGTGGACTATTTTTCCGCCGCGATCGAAACATTTGAAGCCAACATCCCAGGCTCTGTCGGTGTACTCGCCGATCTCCGCAAACCAGATCTCGATGATCTGGAGGCGCGCTTCGCTGGCGTTGATGTAATCGTGGGCGGCCCCTCATGCCAAGGTTTCAGCACCTCTGGTGGCCTGAGCAAGTCGTCCGGCCGCGACCAGAGCGATCCGCGCAATCACCTCTTTACGAATTACATCGATATCGTTGAGCGCCTCCAGCCGAGTTGGATCGTGTTCGAAAATGTCCCCGGCTTGCTTCTTTACGAAAATGGAAAGGTCGCTTTGGAAATTGTCCGGGCTTTCCGGGAGATAGGCTATGAATTGGTGCCTATGATTCTGCTGGCCGCCGATTACGGGGTGCCCCAGTTGCGACGGCGGCTGGTGTTCGTCGGGAATCGAACGGGATCTGACATTTCTCTTCCCGCGCCAACCCACGGTGACGTAAATCTGTGGAAGGGCTTTTCTCTTCCGTTTGCCCATCTGTCTAGGATTGGCCACGGGAGCGAGGACGGGTTGCTCTCACACATCACCTTTGACGAGGCCTGTTCTGATTTGCCAGATGTTGCCGAGGGCAAGGAGGTCGATGGCAAGCCTTACGGATCGGAGCCCACGACCACCTATCAAGTAGAAATGAGGACTGGCTCGGAGACTGTCCGGCAACATGCCGCGGCCGAACTCGCAACGCTTGATCGCATCGCTTCGCAAACTTTGAAACAGGGTCAAAACTGGCGTGACTTGTCTGAAGACGTTTTGCCAGATCGCTTTAAGAAAATCCGCCGATATGACGCCACGACTCTGTTGAAGCGCTTGCGGAACGACTTGCCAGCTTATACGATCACTACCAAATTTAATGAGGCAACAACGGGAGCGTTCATTCACCCAACGCAGGCGCGGACGATTACATTGCGCGAAGCGGCGAGGCTGCAGTCGTTTCCTGACACGTTCGTCTTTTCAGGGACCGCCGCACAGATCAGGCAGCAAATCGGGAATGCTGTCCCACCGCTGCTAGCCAAAGCTATCGCCGAAGCCATTTTGCCAGCGGTGATGAAAGATGCCTTCGGGATCGAAATAGAGGCCGTCAGGGACTCGGTGGTGGTGGATCACGGGGTATCAGAAACCGAAATTCTCAAGCTTCATGGGGCTCGGAAAAAACCGAAAACCCGATCGATTGAGGCGATAGCTGCATGAGGCGCAATGCCGTATTTTTCGTCTGACCAAATTGAACGCAGTTTGGTGTACCTGTCTGAGATAGGTCACCCGTCGCTCGTCAGCCTTTTGGCTATGTTGAGGGCTGATGTGCCCGTCAGCGATAACGGGTCTGAGTCGATAAACTTCGGTTCGAAACAAGAAAACGCTCTGTTGGAAGACTTCTTCCGCCCCGAGCTGGCGCCTGACGAAAAGCCCTACTATGTTCCTTTTGGAGAGTCGGGGGGCAAAACGCGCTGGCATGACAGCAGCTATGCCGGGAGCAGCCTCCAGCGGCAGCGCAAAGAAAGATCGAATATATTTGCTCAACCGCCGAGCGACAACAAGCGGTGGTACTTTCGATCAGACTATGTGGCTCAGATCGTCGGAAGTCCGGCCACAGCGGGGAAGTATATAATTTCGCTTCCTGCGCTATCTGCTTGGATTTTTCGTACAGCAGAAGTCGACAGTCTTCAGGACGCTGTTCAGAAGGTAACTGCCGAATTCAAGCTCGATCGAGATCATCTGATTGGAAACGATACCGTTTTTACAAATGCTGATGTGGTGGGTATAGGCGACCTACCGTTTGCTGAGGCCCCTATCGAGGCTGAGGCGCTGCTGGAATTGCTGGCGAAATTCTCGCCGCGACCCAAATCAAAGCCTGACGTGTCGGACGATGCCAGTTCTGATTTATCGACCGGCATCCTCCATGAGGTTGCTGCTCCTGGCAACTGGGAAATTGCCGAAAGTGACCTGGACGATTTCTCTGGGCTACAGGGTGTTCGCGAACCTGTGATGCGCGCGATTGCAGCCCTCCACTCTGGGATGCACGTGATTTTCACCGGACCGCCTGGCACAGGAAAGACGTCTCTGGCCGAAGCAGTCTGCAAGCTAGCTGGTTTCCCATCTTGGACGGTGCCTGCGACCGATCAATGGACAACGTTCGAGACGATAGGCGGCTACTTCCCTGTTCCGTCCGAGTCATCATCGGACGACAGATTGGATTTTCTACCCGGCACCGTGGTCGCTGCGATCGAGCAGCAGCGTTGCCTAATCATTGATGAAATCAATAGAGCGGACATAGACAAGGCGTTTGGTGAACTATTTACTCTTCTCACGGGTAAGTCTGTCACCCTCCCTTATCGTCGTCGATCCGACAAAGGCTTTCGGAGGGTAAGATTACAGGCGAGCGCAGGCCTCATTGAGGAAGACATTGATGCTATCCAGGTGCCGCATTGGTGGCGCTTGATCGGTGCAATGAACGATGCCGACAAAGCTAGTTTAAAGCGGCTTTCGCTTGCGTTCATCCGACGATTTGCGTTTGTTCCCATCGACTTGCCCGAAAAAGAGGTCTACATTGCGATCCTTGAGCGTGAATTGCTGCTCGCCGATACAGCGGTTCGAGCCCGGCTGGCAAAACTTGAAACTTGCCTGCTGGAGCTGTTTTCCGACAAACAGACAGGGTTGGGTGCGATAGGATTACCCTTGGGACCTGGCATCCCGTTGGCTATGATCCGACATGCCGTTTCTGAAGCAGTCTCCTGGCCGTCGAGGACTGGCGATGAAATCTTACAATCGGCCGTTGAGTCGTACCTCATTCCACAGTTTCAGGGACGTCCAGACAAGCATTCGGAAATCCTGTCGGCATTGTCAGACTATGTTGCCGATCTTGACGGGCTTGCATCAGTTTTGAGCGTCTGGACAGGCGTGCCCACGTGACAGGCAACCGCGCCAAATGGCGTGAGTTCATTTGCGCGCCCGATCATCCATACCGACATTTGGCAAGTCTCGGTGCCTCTGTCCAAGGCGCTAAATCAGATGCGTTGGACCTCGCGAGCTTAAGTGACTTCCTGCTGAAGTTACGCGGCGAACACGATAGTACGCTGCTTGCAGACATGGTTGACCTTGTCTCGGGACCATACGAAGCCTTTTCGGAAGGGCACCTACTCCGTCTGCTCGACGTCTTGGCCAATGAGATGGAGAGTAGGGACGAAGTGGTAGGCCCCGGCCTGCGAGGCAATCCACGCTGGGATCGAACGGTGGTATCGCGGATGGCAGGCGTTCTGCCGGTGGGTAGGTATTACTCCCGAACCGCCCACAGGTCATTTACGCTTCCTGAAAATCAATTGCTTCGCTGGCTCGTAGATGAATTGATCGCCTCAATCCGAAATCTCACGCGGCGATCCGCTAGCGCCTCACCTCACAAAACACTCGTCGCCATTCTCCAACGATGTGAGGAAGCAGCCGCCCATCACTGGCTTTCCCAGTTGCCAGTGCCCCCATATCTTAATCCCGAGATGGTCGCGGCAGCGAAAAGGAGTCGGCGGCCAGAATATCGAATGGCGGCCGATTTGGCCGAATCTAGAGCGCGATTGAGATCATCGTCCGATGACGCTCGCTGGTATGCAACCTTGATGTTGCTTGCCGTTGGTTGGTTAGAGCCTGTGTCAGACGACGACCTGTTTGAACTGTATTCATTGACGTTGGTAGTTGATGTGCTCGCTCAGGAGTTGGGATTTGGCGAACCCGAAGAATATGGCTTAGTCACTTCAGGTCGAGGACATATCGCAGCTTTTAGAAGCGACCAAGGCAGACTGCGTGTCCTTTTTGATCAAAGTCCTATCGGCCTAACCGGTTCGCACGACAGGTATCGCGGCATTGTCGCCGCTCATGAAGGGGCCACAGGCAGCGCCCGCCGTCCAGATATTTCAATCGTCTATGATCGCTCAGATGGCCGACGCTTCTTGATTGTGGAGGTCAAGCGGACGGCAAACGAGCGCTATGTTAGCGACAGCATCTACAAGGTTTTCGGCTACCTATATGACTTTTCGGCGATGTGGCCAGACGATCACCCAAGCCCCCGGTCGATTCTTCTCGTGCCGGAAGGCATCAAACGCATGGCTGATCAGCCGTATAGGGAAACGACAGTTATCTCAGGCGACGATCGTCAGGAACTTGCAGCAGCGCTTCGATCAGCCATTCTCTAGTACACTCTCAACCAGCTTTTTCCCCTGCACAGCTAAGCCGACAGTCGCAGCCAATTCACTGAGGTGCGCCGATTTGGACTTCGAGGTATAGAATGGGTCGGGCGAGTTTCCCTGCTCAAAACGACCCAAACAGGACCCAGCGAGACACCCACGCGAAAGCCGCTTTGGCCGCATGTGTCGGATTTCCCTGCTGAAGGCGATGGTGCCGCTTACAGGACTCGAACCTGTGACCCCATCATTACGAATGATGTGCTCTACCAACTGAGCTAAAGCGGCAACGAGGCGCGCCTCTATCAGCGCGGGCTCCCGAAAACAAGCGTCGTTCCGCAAAGAATCTTGGCGGCGATATCGCGGCCCGGTTCCCGCGCTCCCGATCCCAATTCCATCACCCGTCCGGACGCGGCCCGCCGACCGAAGCGCGGCGGCTCGCCCCGGCTCCCTCCCGAAGCGAGTTTTCCCAAGCATGTACAGACCCATCGAGACCGACGCTCATGCGCCGATCGCAGCCGTCGCCAGCCCCGCCAGAGAAAAGAGGTCACCTCCTCCACTCAAGCGCGGCCCCAAGCCGAAGCCGGTCGTCGAATTTCCCGATGCGTTCGCCGGTCCTTGGATCGATCCGCCCGCCTTCTCGGAAGCGCTGGCGCTCCATATGCGGCGGCATGGCGATAGCTGCACGCATCTCCACAAATGCGTCACCGGGCCCGACGCCAAGACGTGCCGCAAGACGATCCGCAAATGGATCAACGAGAAGACGACACCCGAGAGCGTCGAGAGCTTCGACATCCTCGCGCGTATCGAACGGCGCTACCAGCTCCCGGCCGGCTATTTTCGGGGCAAGCTGACCTCGAACGCCCGCGCCCCGCGCGGAAAGCCAATCAAGGGCATATCGGCAGCCGAGCAGCGGCGGCTGGCCTGGCACCTGCCGTCCGACTTCCCCGGATCGCATTTTGCGTCGTTGTGGGCGAGCGAACGTTCGATGGCGTCCGGACTCCATAGGCCGGATTCGTTGAGCAGGGTCGATGCGGTCGTCCGTAGCCCGTGTGCGGTGACCTGTGCGAACGTGAACCCCATGCGTCGGAACGCCCGGTTCATCGTATTCTCGCACATCGGGCGCCGGTGGCTGTGGAAGGCGGGGAACATCAAACCGTCCGGCCCGGTGTGCACGGCGAGCTCCCGCAAAAGGGCGAGCACTTCACGTGACAGCGGAACCGAGTATGGGCGGCGCATTTTCATGCGCTCCGCGGGAATAGACCAAACCGCACCTTCCCAATCGATGTCCGACCAGACGGAGTGACGTAGCTCTCCGGGACGGAGCATGACATGAGGGGCGATCCTGCACGCGAACCGGGTGATCGGATATCCTTCGTAACCATCTATCGCACGGAGGAGCACTCCCACTTCCTGCGGGCCCAAGAGGGATGCATGATGCGTCGTCCGCGGGACGATCAGGGCGCCCCGTAGGATGGCGCTCGGATCGACCTCTCCTCACCCGGTAGCGACACCGTAACGGAAGACCCGGTTGGCGAACGAGCGACAACGGCGCGCGGACTGGTGATTTCCCTTCTTCTCCAGCTTTTTCAGGGCGGCGAGAACTTCCAAGGGTCGGCGATCGGCAGCTTCGCGATCGGTGCCAGTTGCTTGAGCAACCAACGAGCCTTGTCCAATGTCGCGTCGGCGCGCCCCTCCTTCGTGATCTTCATGATATACTCGTTGGCGACGTCTCCGAAACTGTTCGCCATCTTCACTGCCGCGGTAAGCTTTTCGCGCTTGCGGCTAAGAACCGGATCGACACCCTCCTCGACGCTGCGCTGTGCCTCGTCTCGCTTTCGCCGAGCATCCTTGAGCCCCACTACAGGATAAGCGCCCAAGGCGATCCGCTTGTCCTTGCCGTGAAGAAAGTAGCGATATCGCCAGAGCCGGGACCCGTTCGGTCTGACCTCGAGGTAGAGACCGCGGTCGTCCGAAACCTTGTACAGCTTGTCGCGCGGTTTGAGAGTTCTAACCTTCGTATCGCTGAGAGCAATGCACTCATCTCCAATGCGCTCACGGCTTCGATTCCAAAGTCGAGTACTTAGGTCAGGACTCGAATTCTGGAAAAAAGCGGTGACCCGGTTTGCTCTGAGATGGAGTGAATATCTATGGAACATCCCGGGTCACCAGCGTGTCCCGAAATGCCATATTTTCCAGCATTTTTCAAGGTTTTCAGCACCCTATGAGAAGGGTACCTGGTGCCCAGAAGAGGACTCGAACCTCCACGACCTTGCGATCGCCAGCACCTGAAGCTGGTGCGTCTACCAATTCCGCCATCTGGGCACGGGGTAGGAGCGGGCGCTTAGCGGCGGGGCTGGCGGCTTGTCAACCGCGGCGGAGGCCCCGCGACGATTTTTCTGTCGTGCCCACGCATTTGCGCGCCCGATCACCGCCCTGCCCCCTTGCCCGGCGCGGCGCTTCGCGGCATGGGGGCGACAGGCGGCCCCGCGCCGCGACGGAATCGGACAAAGATGGGCGCCATGCGGAATCTCGACGGACAATTGATCACGGTCTTCGGCGGCGGCGGCTTCGTCGGGCGCTATGTCGTGCAGAGACTCTTGGCTCGCGGCGCGCGCGTCCGCGTCGCCGAGCGCGAACCGCGCAAGGCGCTGTTCCTCAAACCGCTCGGCGGGCTCGGCCAGACGCAGTTCGTCGCCGCCGACGTCCGCGATGCCGCGAGCGTCGCGCGCGCGCTCCAGGGCAGCGATGCCGTGATCAACCTCGTCGGCAGCTTCGACGACATGTTTGCGGTGCAGGCCGATGGCGCGGGCAACGTCGCCGCCGCGGCGTCCGCCGCGGGCGTGAACGCGCTCGTCCATGTCTCGGCGATAGGCGCCGACAGCGAATCCGAATCCAAATATGGCCGCAGCAAGGGCGAAGGCGAGGCTGCAGTCCGCGCCGCCTTTCCGCAGGCCGTGATCGTCCGCCCCTCGATCGTCTTCGGGCGGGAGGACAAGTTCATCAATCGCTTCGCCGGCATGGTCCGCATGGCACCGGTCGTGCCGGTGATGGCGCCTAAGGCGAAGTTCCAGCCCGTCTATGTCGGCGATGTCGCCGACGCGGTGGTCGCGGCGCTCGGCGACGATGCGGCGGGCAAGGTCTTCGAGCTCGGCGGGCCGCAGGTGCTGACGATGCTCGAGCTCCAGCGCTGGATCGCCGACGCGACCGGCCGCAGCCCGTTGTTCGTCGAAATCCCCGATGTCGTCGGCGGTGCCCTCGCCTCCGGCCTCGGCTGGGCGCCGGGCGCGCCGATCACCAAGGATCAGTGGCTGATGCTCCAGCGCGACAATGTCGTCGCGCCGGGCGCGGCGTCGCTCGCCGATCTGGGCATCGTGCCGACCTCGCTCGCCGCGGTCGCCGACGGCTGGCTGGTGCAATATCGCCGCCACGGCCGCTTCGCCGAGCTCACCGCGCGCTGACCGGACCCACTGGCGCCCGCCCGAAAAGCTGCTAGTCTCCCGCGCGGGGGTCGCATCTTTTTCGATGCGGGGTGCATGATGAAATTCGGGGGAACGACCGCGCTGGTCAGCGCGGCATTGATACTGGCCGGCTGTGACAATACGCCGACGGATTTGCATGGATTGCCGAAGGACGCAGCCGAGCGCGCGACTTTGTGCGGGCGAGCCGCGGTCGCCTATACCGCCGCGGGCGGCAGCGCCGACCCGGCCGAGGAAAAGCGGCGCCAGGATCTGCTCCAGAAGATCGTCGACGAAACGGGCTTCTTTGCCGCGACGGGGCTCGACGATGCCAAGGGCAAGGCGCTGCTCGGCGATATCGAGGCGACGCTGGCCGGCGGCAACTGGATCGGCACGCTCAACCAGTGCAAGGCCGCCTATGCGCTCGGCGATCCCGAGCCGCTGCCCAAATTGCCCGAGGCGGCGGAACGCCCAGCCGCCTGCGCCGCGGTGGCGGTGGCGGCATCGCTCGGCGAGGGCGCCAAGACGCCCGCCGACGTGCAGAAACTGGTGATGAAGAACCCGCAATCCTCCTATTTCCTGCTCGTCGCGGCGAAGGACGGCGGCATCGCGGGGGCGCAGAACAATATGCTCAAGCATATCGAATGGGCGGTGACCTCGGGCGCGGTCGGCCCGCTGACCGACGCCTGCGTCAAGGAATATCCCAAGGCTGCGGCGAACGGTGCGGTGACTTTGCCCACCGACGAGGGGCAGGCGGTCGCGGCGTGCAGCTTCAATGCCGGACTGATGGGCGGCATCGACGGCGACGAAGGCACGACGGCCAAGGCGGTCGCGAAGCGGATGCAGGACGGCAGCAAGATGCCCGACATCGAGCTCGCGACCAGCCCCGACAAGCTGATCCAGCAGGCGCTCGACCTCGGCCCGCCAGCCAATGTGCTGAAGGCGTGCGACGCGCGGTTCAAATAGCCGCTGGAAAAACCGGCCTGCCCTGCGTAGGTCTAGGAAAGGGCGTCCGGCCGGTGTCGGGCGCCCTTTCCTTATTCGCTCACCGCCGCAGGATGCCCATGACCCCCTTCCCCCCTCGCCTCCCCCACCAGGATCCGGCCCGATGAACGAGATCATGACCGCGATCATCCTCGGCATCGTCGAGGGGCTGACCGAATTCCTGCCGGTCTCGTCGACCGGCCACCTGATCCTCGCGACCGAGTTGCTCGGTTACGACGCCGGGCGCTGGGCGATTTTCAACATCGCGATCCAGCCGGGCGCGATCCTCGCGATCGTCGTGCTGTACCGGAAGCTGTTCTGGGACATGTTCACCGGTCTGTTCCGCCGCGATCCGCAAGCGATCGCCTTCGTGCGCAACCTGCTGCTCGCCTTCTTTCCCGCGGTGATCCTCGGCCTCGCCTTCGGCGACTATATCGAGCTGCTGCTGGAGAATGCCGTCGTCGTCGCCTGGGCGCTGATCGTCGGCGGCTTTGCGATCCTGCTCGTCGAGCGTTACGCCAAGACCGTGGACGTCGGCGGGGTCGCCAATGTGTCGACGCGCCAGTCGATCCTCGTCGGGCTCGTCCAGTGCATCGCGATGATCCCGGGGGTCAGCCGCTCGGGCGCGACGATCCTCGGCGCGATGTCCTTCGGCGTCGACCGCAAGACCGCGGCCGAGTTCAGCTTCTTCCTCGCGCTGCCGACGCTGACCGGCGCGACGGTGCTCCAGCTGTTCAAGCATCGTGACGCAATCACCCCGAACGACCTGTGGCTGATCGCGATCGGCTCGCTCGTGTCCTTCGTCGTCGCCTGGGCGGTGATCAAGGCCTTTCTCGCGGTGGTGACGCGCTACGGCTTCGCGCCCTTCGCCTGGTACCGAATCGTCGTGGGCATCGCGGCGCTCGCCTGGCTGGGCATGAGATAGGGCCGATATTTTACCAATTGCGAAACATAGTTGCGCGCGAGACGATTTCCTTCTGAATCACCCTTGATTTAAGGTCAGTTATACTGACCTAATCGACATTTCGTCCGTGACAACGAGGTTTTGGCCCGCCATTCGCCTTCGCGAGAAGGGGAAAACCTCATGGCTGCAGATCGCATGCTCCGCTTCGTGGAGCGTGACCAGAATTATCCCGACAAGCGCTCGGCCGAAGAGCGCGCGCAGGATTTCCGCGAAATCGCCGAGCGCTATGCGGCGCCCGACGCCGACGCGCAGGCGGCGCGCTGCTCGCAATGCGGCGTACCCTATTGCTCGGTGCACTGCCCGCTGCACAACCATATCCCCGACTGGCTGCGGCTGACCGCCGAGGGGCGCCTGCGCGAAGCCTATGAGCTCAGCAACGCGACCTCGACCATGCCCGAGATCTGCGGCCGCATCTGCCCGCAGGATCGCCTCTGCGAAGGCAATTGCGTGATCGAATTTTCGGGCCATGGCGCGGTAACGATCGGCAGCGTCGAGAAATATATCACCGACACCGCCTGGGCCGAGGGCTGGGTCGAGCCCGTGCATGTCGGCAAGCCGACGGGTCAGTCGGTCGGCATCGTCGGCGCCGGCCCCGCGGGGCTCACCGCCGCCGAATATCTCCGCGTCGCGGGGCACGAGGTCCATGTCTACGACCGCCACGACCGCGCGGGCGGCCTGCTCACTTATGGCATCCCGGGCTTCAAGCTCGAAAAGGACGTCGTGATGCGCCGCATCGAGCGGCTCGTCGACGCCGGCATCCATTTCCATCTGGGCTTCGAGGTCGGCGCCGACGCGACGCTCGACCAGCTCCGCCAGAAGCACGACGCGCTGCTGATCGCGACCGGCGTCTACAAGCCGCGCGAGATCAACGTTCCCGGCAACGAGGCCGAGGGCGTCGTCGCCGCGCTCGACTATCTCATTGCCTCGAACCGCAAGGGCTTCGGCGACGAGGTCGCAGCGTTCGAGGACGGACGCCTCAACGCGATGGGCAAGCATGTCGTCGTCATCGGCGGCGGCGACACCGCGATGGACTGCGTGCGCACCGCGGTGCGCCAGGGCGCGCGTTCGGTCAAATGCCTCTATCGCCGCGACCGCGAGAATATGCCGGGCTCGCAGCGCGAGGTCGCCAATGCCGAGGAGGAAGGCGTCGAATTCGTGTGGCTCGCCGCCCCCGAAGGCTTCACTGCGACGCGCCGCGTCAAGGAAGTCGCGGTCGCGGGCATGCGCCTCGGCGCGCCCGACGCCAGCGGTCGCCGCAGCCCCGAGGCCGACCCCGAACGCAAGTTCGACCTGCCCGCCGACATGGTGATCAAGGCGCTGGGCTTCGATCCCGAGGAACTGCCGCACCTGTTCGGCGCCCCCGATCTCAGCGTCACGCGCTGGGGGACCCTCCGCGTCGATCACCAGACGATGATGACCAGCCTGCCCGGCGTCTTCGCCGCGGGCGACATCGTGCGCGGCGCCAGCCTGGTCGTGTGGGGCATCCGCGACGGCCGCGACGTCAGCGAGCAGATGGCGAAATGGCTGAAGGCCAAGGCCGCGGGCGAACGCCAGGCGGCATGAGCTTTTCTTCCGCCCGGTACCTGATAAGCAGGGCGCATGGGTCGCGCCTGCCCGGACCCTATGTCCGGGCCCCAGAGGATATCGGACCCATGGCGTTCAAGAAGCTGACCGTTGTTGCCACACTTCCCGCGCTCGCGCTGCTCGCCGGCTGCGGCGACAAGCTGCCCACCGGCGAGGCTGCGATGCGCGAAATCATCCCCGCGATCACCGGCGCGGGCCCCGAGGCGCCGTCCGAGCGCATGGCGGTCGAGATCGCGACCTTCACCGTCAGCATGGCGAGCGGCTTCGCGGGCGAGGAACTCGCCGGCCAGTGGAGCGACGCCGTCGTCGCCAGGAAGGTCGCCGCGGCGCTCGAGCCCAAGCGCAAGGCGGCGGCCGACGCGCTCTATGCCGACCTCGCGAAGAATCTCGACGCCGAAACGACGAAGGAAATCGTCGCCGACGTCCGCGACCCCGCCAAGCTCAAGGCGCTGAAATGCGCGTACAAGCCCGAGGGTACCTTCGGTTTCCCCGACTGCGACACCGCGGCGCTCGGCAAGGCCGAGGATTATCTGCCGCGCTACGTCAAGCTCAAGGAAGCGATGGACAAGGCCGCCGAGACACCCGCCGCGCTCGGCACCGCCGGCACCGCCGCCTGCGATGTCTCCGACGAATTCCTCGCCGCCGCGAAAAAGGCAAATCCCGACTTCACCTCCGAAGAGCTGAAGATCACCCGCAACGGCACGCCCTATACCTGCGACACCTTCCGTGGCCTCGCCGGCGGCAGCGCAGCGGCGAAGAAAAAGGAACCCGCATGACCATCAGGGGGAGAATCGTGACGATGCCGGGATGGAAATCCGCACTGCTCGGGCTCGCTCTCGTCGCCGCGCCGGCATCCGCCATGGCGCAAGCGGCCGAGCCCGCCGTCCAGCCGAGCGCCGACCGTTTGGCCGCCGCCCAGAGGGTGATGGGCGCGCTGATGCCCGAAGAACAGCGCGATGCGATGATCGAACAGATGATCTCGGCATTGATGGCCAATATGGTCGAGGGCGTCAAACGCGGGCTCGGCGCCGATACGCGCCTCGCCAGATCGGAGGCCGGACCGGTTTTCGACCGGTTCGTCAAGCGCCAGGAGGCGCTTGCCATCGCCCAGTTGAAGACCGAACTGCCGGCGATGATCGACGCGATGGCCCGCGCTTACGCGCGGCGCTTTTCTGCCGAGCAGCTCGACGAGATGCACGCCTTTTTCCGCACGCCGACCGGCCAGCTCTATGTCCGCGAATCGATGAACATCATGGCCGACCCCGATGTCGCCGCGTGGCAGCGCAATTCCATGGCAAAAAGCATGGAGAAGATGCCCGCGGAGATGAAGCTGTTGGTGGACGAACTCGAGAAGGCCTTTGGTCCTCCCGCGAAGGAGAAAGACGCATGAACCGCCGTTTCAAGGGGAAGGCCCGTAAGATGCTCGAACTGAAAGCCATTCTGCTCGGCGGCGCGATGATGCTCGCGCCGCTCCCCGTCTTCGCCGCGCAAAAGGAAGCCCCGCAAGCCGAAATCCTTGCGACCGACGCGCCCGCCGAACTGTCCGACGAGGCGATGGCCGCGCAGGCCAAGGCCAAGATGCAGAAGGAGATCGACGAGGCGATCGCGCTGATCGAGAAGATCTACGGCGTCGACCAGCTTCCCGCAATCCCGCCCGCGCAACTCGCGCTCGCCAAGAAGACCAGCGGCGCGCTCGTTCCGGCGGGCAGCCTCGAAAAGATGATGGACAATCTCTACGGCAAGCTGTTCCGCGGCGTCCTGGGCGAATTCGGCGGCGTGTCCGACCTGATGCTGTCGTACAAGACCGGGGTCGAAAGCGAGAAGATCGCCGCGCTCGACCAGCCGACGCGCGACAAGATCGCCGACATCTTCGACCCGCAGCGCAAGGCGCGCGAAGAGCAGATCATGGCGAACGTCAAACCGATCATGAGCGAGGTGCTCCGCGACCTCGAGGTGCCGATGCGCGACGGCATGGCCGCCGCCTTCGCGCGCAAGTTCAGCGCCGACCAGCTCACGCAGATGAACGCCTTTTTCGCGACCCCGGCAGGCAGCGCCTATGCCAATGAATGGATGGCGCTGCAGGCCGATCCCGAGGTGATGCTGGCGATCATCCGCTCCGTGCCGCCGATGATCGACAAATGGGTCGACCGCGCCCCCGAACTCGAGGGCAAGTTCAAGGACCTGCCCAAGGAAAAGCAGCTGACCGACCTCAGCGACGCCGAGTTGACCAAGCTCGCCGGCCTGCTTCAGGTCGATGTCCAGACACTGAAGGATCAGCGCGACCTCTACAAGTCCGCCGAAGAAGCGAGCTACGATGCGGCCAGCGCGGCCGATGCCGCCGCCGAAGCGACCGACGCCGCCATGGCGGTCGACGATTACGGTCCCTGGTACGAACGCGAAAATTGGAGCGCCGAGGACCTCGCCAAGGTCGAGGCGATCGAAGCCGAATCGAACGAGATTTTCGGTCGCTCGATGGAGGCCCAGCAGGCCGCGATCGACAATGCGCGCAAACGCCTCGCAAAAGAGGGCGCCTCGCCCTCCGAATAATCAAAACAAGCCACACGGCCAGGACTGCAAAAAAATGACCCATTACCCCACCCCCGATCACGCGCGCCTCGCAGCCGAGGGCATGTATCGTCCCGACATGGAATCCGATGCCTGCGGCGTCGGCATGGTCGCCGCGACCGACGGCAAGCCGTCGCGCCGCGTCGTCGAGGCGGCGATCGAGGCGTTGCGCGCGGTCTGGCACCGCGGCGCGGTCGATGCCGACGGCAAGACCGGGGACGGGGCGGGCATCCATGTCGACCTGCCGGTGCGCTTCTTCGACGACGCGATCGCGGCCTCGGGGCACAAGGTGCGCCCGAACCGCCTCGCGGTCGGCATGGTCTTCCTGCCGCGCACCGACCTCGACGCGCAGGAACATTGCCGCACGATCGTCGAGGCGGAGATCATCGACGCCGGCTATACCATCTATGGCTGGCGCCAGGTCCCCGTCGACGTATCGGTGATCGGCGACAAGGCGCAGCGCACGCGGCCGGAGATCGAGCAGCTGATGATCGCCGGTCCGCTGCCCGACGAACAGTCGCTCGCCGAGTTCGAAAAGCGCCTCTACCTCGTCCGCCGCCGGATCGAGAAGAAGGTGATCGCGGCACAGATCGCCGATTTCTACATCTGCAGCCTGTCGGCGCGCTCGATCATCTACAAGGGCCTATTCCTCGCCGAGAGCCTCGCCGATTTCTATCCCGACCTCACGAACAAATTGTTCGAGAGCCGCGTCGCGATCTTCCACCAGCGCTATTCGACCAACACCTTCCCGCAATGGTGGCTGGCGCAGCCGTTCCGCACCCTCGCGCACAACGGCGAGATCAACACGATCCGCGGCAACAAGAACTGGATGAAGAGCCACGAGATCAAGATGGCGGGCCTCGCCTTCGGCGAGCATTCGGAAGACATCAAGCCCGTAATCCCCGCGGGCGCCTCGGACACCGCCGCGCTCGACGCGGTGTTCGAGACGCTCTGCCGCGCCGGCCGCGACGCGCCGACCGCGAAGCTGATCCTGGTCCCAGAAGCTTGGGTCACCGACGACGACATGCCCGAAGCGCATAAGGCGATGTACTCCTACCTCGCCAGCGTCATGGAGCCCTGGGACGGCCCTGCCGCGCTCGCGATGACCGACGGCCGCTGGGCCGTCGCGGGCATGGACCGCAACGCGCTCCGTCCGCTGCGCTACACGCTGACCGCCGACAATCTGCTCGTCGTCGGCTCGGAGAGCGGCATGGTGCTGCTGCCCGAGGCGAGCATCCGCAAGAAGGGCCGCCTCGGCCCCGGCCAGATGATCGCGGTCGACCTCGACGAGGGCCAGCTCTACGACGACCGCGCGATCAAGGACAAGATCGCGGGCGCCGCCGACTATGCCGCGCGGGTGAAGGGCTTCCGCACCATGGCCGACCTGCCCAAGGGCGGGAAGTCGAGCCTGCCGACATGGGATCGCCCCGAACTGCTCCGTCGCCAGGTCGCCGCCGGCCTGACGATGGAGGATATGGAGCTGATCCTCTCGCCGATGGTCGAGGATGCCAAGGAAGCCGTCGGCTCGATGGGCGACGACACGCCGCTCGCGGTCATCTCCGACAAGCCGCGCCACGTCGCGCAATTCTTCCGCCAGAATTTCAGCCAGGTCACCAATCCGCCGATCGACAGCCTGCGCGAACGGCATGTGATGAGCCTCAAGACGCGCTTCGCCAACCTCGCGAACATCCTCGACGAAAAGGGGCAGAGCGACCACGTCCTCGTCATCGACAGCCCCGTGCTCGTCGGCGACGACTGGGACCGCCTGCGCGCCTATTTCGGCGATGCCGTCGCCGACATCGACTGCACCTTCCCCACCGGCGGGGACGCGTCGACGCTGCGCGAAGCCATCGCGCGCGTCCGCAAGGAAGCCGAAGATGCGGTGCGCGCGGGGCGCAGCGAGCTGTTCCTCTCCGACCAGTCGATCGGCGAAGGCCGCGTCGGCATGGCGATGGTGCTCGCCGCCGCCGCGGTACACACGCATCTCGTGCGCAAGGGCCTGCGCAGCTACGCCTCGATCAACGTCCGCTCGGCCGAGGTGCTCGACACCCATGCCTTCGCGGTGCTGATCGGCGTCGGCGCGACCACGGTGCACGCCTATCTCTCCGAAGCTGCGATCGCCGATCGTCATGCACGCGGGCTGTTCGGCGGCGAGCTGTCGCTGGTCGACTGCCTCCAGCGCTTCCGCAAGGCGATCGACGACGGGCTGCTCAAGATCCTCGCCAAGATGGGGATCGCGGTGATCTCCTCCTATCGCGGCGGCTATAATTTCGAAGCGGTCGGCCTCAGCCGCGCGCTCGTCAACGACCTCTTCCCCGGCATGCCGGCCAAGATTTCTGGCGAGGGTTATCAGTCGCTGTTCATCAACGCGACCGAGAAGCACGAAGGCGCGTTCGACAAGCGCGTCACCACGCTCCCGATCGGCGGTTTCTACCGCCAGCGCGCGGGAGGCGAGACGCACGCCTATTCGGCGCAGCTGATGCATCTCCTGCAGACCGCGGTCGCGACCGACAGCTATTCGACCTACCTCCAGTTCGCGCGCGGGGTCGCCGACCTGCCGCCGGTGTATCTGCGCGACCTGATGGAATTCAACTATCCCGCGACCGGCGTCGCGCTCGACAGCGTCGAGGCGATCACCGAAATCCGCAAGCGCTTCGTCACTCCCGGCATGTCGCTGGGCGCGCTTTCCCCGGAAGCGCACGAGACGCTGGCGATCGCGATGAACCGCATCGGTGCCAAGGCGGTCTCGGGCGAAGGCGGCGAAGCAAGCGAGCGCTACCAACCCTATGCAAACGGCGACAACGCCAACAGCAACATCAAGCAGATCGCCTCGGGCCGCTTCGGCGTCACCGCCGAATATCTCGGCGCGTGCGACGAGATCGAGATCAAGGTCGCACAGGGCGCCAAGCCCGGCGAGGGCGGTCAGCTTCCGGGCTTCAAGGTCACCGAGTTCATCGCGCGGCTGCGCCACTCGACCCCGGGCGTGATGCTCATCTCGCCGCCGCCGCACCACGACATCTATTCGATCGAGGATTTGGCGCAGCTCATCTACGACCTCAAGCAGATCAACCCCAAGGCGCGCGTCTGCGTGAAGCTCGTGTCGAGCGCCGGCATCGGCACCGTCGCAGCGGGCGTCGCCAAGGCGCATGCCGACGTCATCCTCGTCTCGGGCAACACCGGCGGCACCGGCGCAAGCCCGCAAACCAGCGTCAAATATGCCGGCACGCCGTGGGAAATGGGGCTCAGCGAGGTCAACCAGGTGCTGACGCTCAACGGCCTGCGCCATCGCATCCGCCTGCGCACCGACGGCGGGCTCAAGACCGGCCGCGACATCGTCATCGCCGCGATCCTCGGCGCCGAGGAATATGGCATTGGGACTTTGAGCCTCGTCGCGATGGGCTGCATCATGGTGCGCCAGTGCCACAGCAACACCTGCCCCGTCGGCGTCTGCACGCAGGACGAGAAGATGCGCGCCAAGTTCACCGGCTCGCCCGAGAAGGTCATCAACCTGATGACCTTCATCGCCGAGGAAGTGCGCGAAATCCTCGCGAAGCTCGGCTGCCGCAGCCTCGACGAGGTGATCGGCCGCACCGAATTGCTGCGCCAGGTCAGCCGCGGTGCCGAGCATCTCGACGACCTCGACCTCAACCCGATTCTCGCCAAGGTCGATGCCCCCGACGAGCAGCGCCGCTCGCAGGGCCCGCATTTCCGCAACCCCGTGCCCGACAGCCTCGACGCGCAGATATTGAGCGATGCGAAGCCGCTGTTCGAGCGCGGCGAGCGCATGCAGCTGACCTATAATGTCCGCAACACCCACCGCGCCGTCGGCACGCGCCTCTCGGCCGAGGTCACCGCGCGCTTCGGCATGAAGGGCCTCGCCGACGACCATGTCCAGGTGCGCCTGCGCGGCACCGCGGGCCAGTCCTTGGGCGCCTTCCTCTGCCAGGGCATCACGCTCGAAGTGTTCGGCGACGCCAACGACTATGTCGGCAAGGGCCTGTCGGGCGGCCGCATCGTCGTGCGCCCGACCGTGTCGAGCCCGCTGGTCAGCCAGCACAACACGATCGTCGGCAACACCGTCCTCTACGGCGCGACCGCGGGCACGCTGCTCGCCGCGGGCCAGGCGGGCGAGCGCTTCGCGGTGCGCAATTCGGGCGCCCATGTCGTGGTCGAGGGCTGCGGCGCCAACGGCCTCGAATATATGACCGGCGGCATCGCGGTGATCCTGGGCGCGGTCGGCTCGAACTTCGGTGCGGGCATGACCGGCGGCATGGCCTTCGTGCTCGACGGCGACGCCAGCTTCGAACGCCGCGCCAACGGCGAATCGATCGTCTGGCAGCGCATCGAGAGCGCGCATTGGGAGGGCGTGCTGAAGGCGCTGGTCGAGGATCATGCGCGCGCGACGGGCAGCAAATGGTCCGCCGAAATCCTCGCCGACTGGGACCGCCGCGTCGGCGAATTCTGGCAGGTGTGCCCGAAGGAAATGCTGTCGCGGCTGGATTATCCGCTACGCGACGCCGAAGCGGAGGTCGTCGCGGCGGAGTAAAGATCCTCCCCATCGCGAAGCGTTGGGGAGGGGGACCGCTCGCGAAGCGAGTGGTGGAGGGGCCAGCAGCGCTGGCTCTATTACCCCTCCGTCAGCGCTTCGCGCTGCCACCTCCCCATGGCTACGCCAAGGGGAGGATCATCTCGCCCCGCCAGCGCATCGCCCCACCGCATCCCACCCTGACGTTCAGCCCAGCGAAAGCCCGCCTCCCCTAGAAGCGCCACCTTGATCGACCCCGTGTCATCGCCGCAATAAGGAAGATGCCATGCGCCGCTGGACCCTCGCCGCCCTCCCCCTTCTCGCCATCGCCGCGCCGATTCCGGCGCAGGCCGCCGACGTGCGCGACGCCGCCGAGGCGCTGACCGATCCGGTCGAAAGCGATCGCATGGCCAGCACGGTGACCGCACTCGTCGACGCGCTGATGCGCACCAACATCGGCCCGCTCGCCGAGGCGATCGCGCGCGTCGATCCCGAATCCGACGCTGCCTATATCCCGCCCGATGCCACCTTGGGCGAAGTGACCGGCACCGACCCCGACTACGGCCGCCGCCTCGGCGGCGACGTCCGCGCAACCTCGCGCATGGCAGGCCACCTCGCGACCGCCGCGGCGGCTTACGCCCCCGTCCTCAAGGAGATGGCGCGCGACATGGCGGCGCAGTGGGAACGCGAGCGCGACGCCGCGCGCCGCTGATCCACAGTCTCTCCGCCGCATCGCACCATAGGCGTTGCGCGCGGCGCCCCGCTGCCGCTATGCCCTCTATATGTGGCAACTTTACCAATTTCCGCTCTGCCCCTTCTCGCGCAAGGTCCGCCTGCTGCTCGGCGAGAAGGGCGTCGGTTACGAACTGGTGCGCGAATCGCCGTGGGAGCGCCGCGACGAATTCGTCGACCTGAACCCCGCCGGGCGCACGCCCGTCATGGTCGATAGCGCCCGCGGCCAGGTGCTGATCGACAGCGCCGCGATCTGCGAATATTTCGAAGAGACGGTCGAGGGCAAGGCGATGATCAACGGCACCGCCGCCAATCGCGCCGAAATCCGCCGCCTCACCGCCTGGTTCGACCATGATTTCTATTATGAGGTCACCGGTCCCCTGCTGTTCGAGCGCATGCAGAAGCGCATCGTTCACCGCCAGCCCCCCGATGGCGGCGCATTGCGCGAGGCGATGAAGGCGGCGAACCAGCATCTCGACTATATCGATTACCTCATCGACCACCGCACCTGGCTCGCCGGCGCGACGATGAGCCTCGCCGATCTCGCCGCCGCGGCGCATATTTCGGTCGCCGACTATCTCGGCGGCATCGACTGGACCGGGCACGAGCAAACGAAGGGATGGTATTCGGGCCTCAAATCCCGGCCGAGCTTTCGACCCCTTCTAGCCGAGCGGATGGAAATCGTGACGCCGCCGAAATATTATGAGGATGTGGATTTCTAGCCAATCGTCATCCCGGCGAAGGCCGGGATCTCGCCGGTACGGCATGACGAGAGGTTGAGATCCCGGCCTTCGCCGGGATGACGAGGTTAGTTGCGACGCCTCAACAGCCCTTATATTTCCAGTTCCGGTCCTTGCCCTCGGCGACCTGCGCGACGATCGTTTCGATGCGCTTGACCCGCGTTTCCTCGCGCTTCGCCTCGAGCACCCATTCGATATTGTCGCGCCGCTTGCCCGGCGAAAAAGCGTCCCAATGCCCCTGCGCCGCGGCATTGGCGCCCAGCGCCGCGCCCAGATCCTCGGGCAGGTCGAGCGCGGCCTTGGGTTCGGCTTTCGGCCGGTTCGGCTTGCCCTCGCCGCACAGCGCCGCAGCCTTGGCGATCCACGCCGCCATCTGCTTGTCGCCCGGCAGGTCGGCGAGCGTCGCAAGCCGCCCCATGCTCCCCATCGCGCCGGTATCGCGCGGCGAGCCCGTGACCTCCTCGTCGCGCCAGAAGCCGAAGGTCGCATGGCCCTTGAACGCCCCCATGCCCGCCAGATTCTGCCCGTTCAGCACGAAATGCGGCACGCCCCATTTCAGCGTCTCTTCGGCGCCGGGCGCATGCTGGTGCACCAACTCGCGCAGATGCTTCAGGATCGGCTGCGCGAACGCCTGTCGCGCCGCGATATAGGCATCGACGCGCGGGTCGCGGGTCACGCCGGCCACCGCGCGGCGACGAGATAGTTGAGCGCCTCGCTGCCGCCGAGCTTGAAACCCTTGGCGGCCGACGGCGACAGGCCGGTGCGGTCGAAAACCTCGAGTCCCGCATCCTCGATCAGCTCCGTCAATTCCTCGGGCTTCAGAAACTGGTCCCAGTCGTGCGTGCCCCGCGGCACCGCGCCGATCCGCTCGGCCGCCTCGACGAGCAGCAGCTTCGAGAGCGCGGTGCGGTTCGGCGTCGACAGAATCATCAGCCCGCCGGGCGCCAGCCGCGCCGCGAGCTCGGCGATGAAGGCCGCGGGGTCGCTCACATGCTCGACCACCTCCATCGACGTGACGAGGTCGAATTGCCCCTTCGGCAACTCTGCCAGCTCGCCCGCGAAGTAATCAATCGCTAGCCCTTGCCCCACCGCATGCGCCTTGGCCGCCGCGATATTCTCGGGCGCCGCATCGACCCCGGTCACCGCCGCGCCCATCCGCGCCAGCGGCTCGGCGAGCAGCCCCGCGCCGCAACCGACGTCGAGCGCGCTTTTGCCGGTCAGCGGGCGGCGTTCGCGCGTGTCGCCGTGCCAATGCGCGTCGATCTGCCCGCGGATATAGGCGAGCCGCACCGGGTTCAGCTTGTGCAGCATCGCCGACGAACCATGCGGGTCCCACCAGTCGGCGGCGAGCGCGCCGAAATGCGCGGCTTCGTTCGGGTTGATCGTGGCGCTACTCATGCCCCGCGATGTGGCACTGCGGCATCACCGGCGCAAGAAATTCTATCCGCCGCATACGAAGCCGGCCTTGCCTTCCCCGCCCCCCTTCCCTAACAGCCGAGCGCCGCAGAAACGTACGAATGTTGCGGCGGAAACCAGTTTCTTGAAAGCGGGGCGAGATGGCGCGGATCGTGATGAAATTCGGGGGCACGTCGATGGCGGGCACCGAACGAATTCGCACCGTGGCGAAGCTCGTCGCGCGCGAGGTCGCCAACGGCAACCAGGTCGCGGTCGTCGTCTCGGCGATGGCGGGCGAGACCGACCGGCTCGTCAATTTCTGCCGCGAGGCGAACCCGCGCTACGACCCCGCCGAATATGACGTCGTCGTGGCCTCGGGCGAACAGGTGACCTCGGGCCTGCTCGCGCTGACGCTCCAGGCGATGGGCACCCCGGCGCGCAGCTGGCTCGGCTGGCAGCTCCCGATCCGCACCGAGGAAGCCCACGCGCGCGCGCGAATCGCCGACATCGACACCGGCGCGCTCGGTGCCGCGATGGCGAAGGGCGAGGTCGCGGTGATCCCGGGCTTCCAGGGCATGATGGACGACGGCCGCGTCTCGACGCTCGGCCGCGGCGGCTCGGACACCAGCGCGGTTGCCGTCGCCGCGGCGCTCAAGGCCGACCGCTGCGACATCTACACCGACGTCGATGGCGTCTACACCACCGACCCGCGCATCGTCGCGCGCGCGCGCAAGCTCGACTATGTGACCTATGAGGAAATGCTCGAACTCGCGAGCGTCGGCGCGAAAGTGCTCCAGACGCGCTCGGTCGGGCTGGCGATGAAAGAGGGCGTGCGCGTGCAGGTGCTCTCCAGCTTCGTCGAGGGCGACGAAGCGCCCAAAAAAGGCACGATGATCGTCAGCGACGAGGAAATAGAGGAACATCAGATGGAACGGCAGCTGATCACCGGCATCGCCCACGACAAGAATGAAGCGAAGATCATCGTCACGCGCGTGCCTGACAAGCCGGGCGCCGTGGCGAACATCTTCGGCCCGCTCGCCGCCGCCGGGATCAACGTCGACATGATCATCCAGAACGTCGGCCGCGAAAAGGGCGAGACCGACGTGACCTTCACCGTCCCCGGCACCGACCTCCTTCGCTCGATCGACCTGCTCGAGGGCGCGAAGGACAAGATCGGCTTCAACCGCATCATCAGCGACGACAAGGTCGCCAAGATCAGCGTCGTCGGGGTCGGCATGAAGAGCCACGCGGGCGTCGCGAGCACGATGTTCCGCGCGCTGGCCGACCGCGGCATCAACATCCAGGCGATCTCGACCAGCGAGATCAAGGTCAGTGTGCTGATCGACGAGGACGAGACCGAACTCGCGGTGCGCGTACTGCATACGGCCTACGGGCTCGACGCCGAATAAGCCGAAGGTTCCGCGGGCGCTCAGTTCCAGTCGCGCGCCAGGAACCGTTCCTTCGCGCCGCCGAGCACGGCGATGGCGCGCTCGACATTGCGCTGCCGTGCCGCGTCCGATTTCAGATTGGCCAGATAGCGCAATATCTCTTTCTGCAGGCTGGGGGTCAGCCCGTCCCATCGCGCCTTCGCTGACGGGCTCTGATCGAGGCGCGCCGCGAATTCAGGCAGCATGTCGTGCTGCGGCCCGCTTCGATACGCCTCGTCGAAGACGACCGACACCGCGACCATGTCGCCCACGTCGGTGCCCGACGCCTTGCGAACGATGCCGTCGAGATAGAGATAGAAGCTGCCGTCGCCCGCCGGCATCATGTTGACGCGCCACGCCGGGTCGGGCTGGCCGTTCACCTGGACCAGCACGGGCATCGGCTTTTTCCAGCCGGCCTTGATCCGCCCCGCCCGCGCCGGGCTCACCAGCACATAAGGATTGATGCCTCTAAGCTCGATCTTGGCTTTGAACTTCATCCCTAGCCCGTAGCACAGCGATCAGGACGGCGTGACCACCGAAGAAGCGGGCGCCGCGCCGATATCGGCTGCTTGGCGGCGCAGCCGCGCCTGGCCGATGAAATGCACCACCGCGATGTGGATCGCAAACAGCCCGAATTTCGAGGCCAGCGGGAATACGCCGATGAACAGCGGCCACCATTGGGTGAAGAAGAGCGCGATCACCAGGTTGAGCCCCGCACTCGCGAACATCAGCGCCGACCAGATCATGCCGAAGCGATCCATGACGTCGCCGACCAGCGCCATCTGCTCGGGCGGGATATAGCGGCTGAGCCAGCCCTTGCGCAGCATCACCGTCCCGACGATCAGATAGACGACGGTCGGCTTCGCCATCACGAAGCGTGGATCGCCGGTCAGCAACGTCGCCGCGGCGGTGAACAGCACCGACGCGAGGCTAATCCACTGCAGCGCCGCGACCTGATGCCCGCGCGCCAGTTCGTAACCGACCACCCCGACCGCGACGACGGTGCCCGCGATCACCGCAGGAACGATCCCCGCGCCGGCCGCCAGCAATATCGCGAAGACGATGATCCCGAGCGAGTCGAAGAGCATCGGGCCGAGGGCATAGAGCAGAGTGCGCATGGTCGTCCTTTCCGGGGACTCAATGTTACTGTCGTAAACATTGCACGCAGCATGCAAGCCGGTCAAGCAGAAATTGACATTGTTAACATTGCGCAGGACGAGCCGCCGTACGCGCGCGGCGAACCGAGCCTCAGTCGCGCAGCCGCACCTTCGCGGTCACCGACAGGCCCGGCCGCAGCTGCGCGAGCGCCGCCTGCCCCGGATCGAGCCGGATGCGCACACCCACGCGCTGGACGATCTTGGTGAAGTTGCCCGATCCGGGCTCGAAAGGCAGCAGGGTGAACTCGCTCCCCGACCCCGGCGCCAGGCTGTCGACCGTGCCCGCCAGCGTCTCGCCGAGTGCATCGACATAGACTTCGGCCTTCTGTCCCGGCCGCATCGCGTGCGTCTGCGTTTCCTTGAAATTGGCGACCACATAGATGGCGCGCACCGGCACCACCGACAGCAGCCGCGTGCCCGGCTGGACAAAGTCGCCAACCTGCACCTGCCGGTTGCCGACGACCCCGGCGATCGGCGCCCGCACGACCGTATGCCCGCGGTCCTGCTTCGCCAGCGCCCGCGCCGCGCGCGCCTTCAGCGCTTCGGCCTCGGCCGCCTGCACCTCGGCCAGCAGCACCGGCCGCCGCGCGCGCGTCACCGCCGCCTGCTCGTAACTGGCGCCAAGGTCGGCGCGCGAGCGCCGCGCCGCCGACGCCGCGCCGACCGCGGTCGCGCGCACCTGGTCGGCGTCGCGCCGCGTCACGAAGCCATCGACCAGCAGCGTGTCGTAGCGCTTGAGGTCGGCCGCCGCGCGCACCGATTCGGCGTCGGCGGCGGCGATCTCGGTCCCAACCGCGCGGATCTGTGCCGCGGCGAGCCTTTCGTCGGCGCCCAGCGCGGCGAGCGCCGCCCGCGCGGTCGCGACCCCGGCATCGGCGTCGGCGACCGCCGCCTCGGCCGCCTGCAGCCGCGCGTCATAATCCTCGGCGTCGATGCGGACGAGCGGATCGCCCGCCTTCACCGCCTGATTGTCACGCACCAGCACCGCGGCGACCAGCCCGCCGACCTTGGGCGCGACATTGCTGGAGTCGGCCTTCAGATAGGCATTGTCGGTCGACTCTGCGGTGCGCGGCGCGGTCAGCCACCACACACCGGCCGCCGCGACCAGCAAGGCGATCAGCCCGACCTTCCACGCCTTCTTTGGCAAGGCGAAGCGGCGGCGCACCGGTGCCTCGGTCGCAATCGCGCTCTGCGCGTTCATTGCTGGATCACCAGCAGCGTCGACGTCGCGGTGGCATAGAGCCGCCCCGCCTCGTCGGCCAGCTTCGCCTCGACATAAGCGACGCGGCGCCCGATCGAGATCACCCGTCCCTCGGCGCGCACCTTGCCGGTCTCGCCGGTCATCGCCTTCAGATAGCT
Source organism: Sphingopyxis sp. HIX (assembly GCF_001468285.1). Taxonomy (GTDB): domain Bacteria; phylum Pseudomonadota; class Alphaproteobacteria; order Sphingomonadales; family Sphingomonadaceae; genus Sphingopyxis. Next base: position 88,098 of record NZ_LNSB01000014.1, read on the forward strand.
GGTCTTGAGCTCGAGCGTCGTCATCGCCTGATCGTCGGCGAGCTTGGTGACGACCGCGATGCCGCACGCCGAGTCGAGCAAAGTCGCGGCATAGCCGCCGTGGACGATCCCCATCGGATTATAATGCTGCGGCCCCGGCACGCCCTCAAACGCCGCCCAGCCGTCGCCGGCGTCGACCAGCTGGAAGCCCAAAGTCTCGCCGATCGGCGGGCGCCCCCCCGAGGCAATCAGCCCCTGCACCTTGGCGAGCGTCATTGCGCCGCCTCCAGCCCGTAGCGCGCGACGATGCTCGCGTGCGTGTCAGCCAGCATCGCGTCCGACAGCGCCGGATCGCCCACCGCCCGCGCCAATGCGACCCCGCCGACGAGTTGCGCAAGCAAGGCATGCGATTCCGCCGCAGCATCGGCATAACCTAGTTCCGCCAACGGCACCGCAAGCCGCGAGGCGATGCCGACCACGCCCGTACCGAAACGCTCGCGCGTCGCGGGCTCCGAGCGCGCGAAATCGCCCGATAGCGTCGGCAGCGGGCACCCCCGGTCGCGGCTGTCGCGATGCGCGGGCGACAGATAGAAATCGACATAGGCGCGCAGCACCGCCCTGGGATCGCCCGCCGCGTCGATCTTCGCCGATCGCGCGCGGGCATCGGCGAACATCGTCCCGATCGCCTCGCCGACCAGCGCTTCCTTCGACTTGAAATGGGCGTAGAAACCGCCGTGGGTCAGCCCCGCGCGCGCCATGATCCCCGCGACCGCGACATTGTCGGGGCCCTTGGCGCGAATCTCCTTCGCGGCTTCCTTCAGCACCCGCTCGCGGGTCTCGGCCTTATGCTCGCTCGAATAGCGCACTTGCGATCTCCTTTATATGATGCATATAATATAAAGACTGCAGGACACAAGCCCGATGGCATCGATTCCCCTCTCCCCCGGCCGGACGGCATCCATGCCCGACGCGCCCTTCGACCCCGCGAGCCTCACCAACGCGCGCAAATATCTGATCTTCGCGGTGATGGCGTTCGGCCAGTTCATGGCGCTGATCGACATCCAGATCGTCGCCGCCTCGCTCAACGAGGTGCAGGCGGGGCTCAGCGCCGGGCCCGACGAGATCAGCTGGGTGCAGACCGCCTATCTGATGGCCGAACTGGTGATGATCCCCTTTTCCGCCTTCTTGGCCCAAGCGCTGTCGACGCGCTGGCTGTTCGCGACGTCGGCGGGGCTGTTCACCATCGCGAGCGTGCTGTGCGGGCTCGCGTGGAGTATCGAATCGATGATCCTGTTCCGCGCGGTGCAGGGTTTCGTCGGCGGCGCGATGATCCCGACGGTGTTCGCGACGGGCTATATGCTGTTCGAGGGCAAGCAGCGCGCGCTGATCCCCGCGATCCTCGGCATGGTGTCGGTGCTCGCGCCCACCTTGGGCCCGACGGTCGGCGGCTGGATCACCGACGCGATGGGCTGGCGCTGGGTCTTTTTCATCAACGTCCTGCCCGGCGCGATGGTCACGCTCGCGATCCTCGCGCTGGTGCGGATCGACAAGCCCAACCTGCCGATGCTCCGCCGCATCGACTGGGTCCATCTCGCCTCGATGGCGGTGTTCCTCGCCGGGCTCGAGTTCGTGCTCGAGGAAGGACCGAAGCACGACTGGTTCAGCGAGCCCGAGATCGCGATCGGCGCCTGGGTGTCGTTCGTCGCCTTCGGCCTCTTCCTCGAACGCTCGTTCCGCTCGGACGGGCCGATCGTCCGGCTCTCCCCCTTCCGCAAGCCGACCTTCGTCTTCGCCTGCATCTTCAACCTCGTGATCGGCTTCGGCCTTTATGCGAGCACCTATCTCGTCCCGATCTACCTCGGCCGCGTGCAGGGCTATAATGCGTCTGAAATCGGCACGACGGTGTTCGTCTCGGGCCTCGCGCAATTGCTCGGCGTGCCGATCGCCGCCGCGCTGTCGCAAAAGGTCGATCAGCGCATCGTGATCACTTTCGGGCTGACGCTCTTCGCGACTGGGCTCTGGATGTTCAGCTTTATGACCCCCGAATGGGGCTTCGCCGCGCTGTTCTGGCCGCAGGTCGTGCGCAGCTTCGCGATCATGCTGTGCATCGTTCCCTCGGTCGGCCTCGCGCTCGGCAATTTCGAGGGGCCCGAACTGCGCTACGCCTCGGGCCTGTTCAACCTGATGCGCAATTTGGGCGGCGCAATCGGCATCGCGCTCGTCAACACCTGGCTCGGCGACAATCTCCGCATCCATATGCTGCGCCTCTCGGAAGCGCTCGGGCGCTCGGCGGAGGCCGCGAACGAAGCCGCAGCCGGGCTGGCGAAGCATATTGGCCGAACCGTGTCCGACCCCGCACTCGCGCAGCAGATGGCCGAGGGCACGCTCGGCCGCATCGTCGGCCGCGAGGCGCTGACGCTCGCCTTCGACGACGTCTTCCGCCTGATGGCCTATCTGTTCCTCGCGGCGCTGGTGATGGTGCCCTTCTGCAAGCCCCCGCCGATCGGCGGGCCGGCGCCGAAGGATGCGCATTAGCGGGGGCTTAGGGTGGGGAGCTGCCGTTGCGACCTATTGTTGCTCACAGCCGGCTGACGAAAAAAACTTCTTTCCTAAAATATCCCGCTATGTTCCAAACTGGCAGATGGAACATACCGACTCGCCCGCCCGGCAGCTCGCGGACACCTGCCTCGCCTTCACGCCCGTCTCCGCGCAGCGGCACCGCGCCGACGGCTGGACATCCGAAACCCAGGCCAATTTCATCCGCGCGCTCGAAGCCATGGGCTCGGTCGGCAAGGCAGCGCGCGCCGTCGGCATGGGCCGCGCCTCGGCCTATCGCCTCCGCGAACGCGCCGATGCCGCCAGCTTCGCCGCCGCATGGGACCGTGCCATATCGATGGGCCGCACGCACCAGTTCAGCATCGCAATGGACCGCGCGCTCAACGGGGTCACCACCGTACGCGTCCTGAAGGGTGGATCTATCGACGTCAGCGGCGGCCCCGACATGGCCGTCGTCCACGCTGCGCTGCGCGAAGAGGGCATCGCTAAAGCGACAAAGGAGACATTCTGAACGCGCATATGCGTATCTTTTGTCGCTTTAGGCCCCACAAAAAACCCGCCCCCGGGCCCATGTCCCCGGGGGCGGGTCCTTGCGACCCGTCGGTTACCCGATCAGGCGAGGTCGAAACGGTCGGCGTTCATCACCTTGGTCCAGGCCTTGACGAAGTCCTTCACGAACTTTTCGCCATTGTCGGACTGCGCATAGACCTCGCCGACGGCGCGGAGTTCGGCGTTCGAGCCGAAGATGAGGTCGGCGCGCGTCGCACGCCACTTCTCGCCGCCGTCCTTGCGGTCGGTGGCGACATATTCGTCGTCGCCCTCACCCGCGGTCTTCCAGACATTGGTCATGTCGTAGAGGTTGACGAAGAAGTCGTTCGTCAGTTGCCCCGAGCGCTTGGTGAAATGCCCGTGCCCGCGCTCGCCGTGATTGGCGCCGAGGACGCGAAGGCCGCCGATCAGCACGGTCATTTCGGGCACCGACAGGCCGAGCAGCGAGGCGCGGTCGAGCATCATTTCCTCGATCTTCACCGCCAGCTTCTTCTTGCCGACATAGTTGCGGAAGGCATCGGCTTCGGGCTCCATCACCTCGAAGCTGTCGGCGTCGGTCTGCTCCGCCGTCGCATCGCCGCGGCCACCGGTGAAGGGCACCGCGACGCTGAACCCCGCATCCTTGATCGCCTTTTCGAGGCCCACGACGCCGCCGAGCACGATGACGTCCGCCATCGACAGGCTGCCGCGCAAGCCATCGAGCGTGCCGAGCACCTTGGCGAGCTGGTCGGGCTCGTTGACCTCCCAGTCCTTCTGCGGCGCGAGGCGCACGCGCGCACCGTTGGCGCCGCCGCGATAGTCGGACTTGCGATAGGTGCTCGCCGACGCCCAGGCGGTCTTGATCAGCTGGCTGACGGTCAGCCCGCTGCCCGCGATCGCCGCCTTCACCGCCGCGACGTCGGCATCCGACGGCATCGAACCCGCAGGGACCGGATCCTGCCAGATCAGGTCTTCGGCCGGAACCTCGGGGCCGAGGTAGCGGATCTTGGGGCCCATGTCGCGGTGGGTCAGCTTGAACCAGGCGCGGGCAAAGGCGTCCTTGAACGCTTCATGATCGGCGCGGAAGCGCTCGCTGATCGCGCGGAATTCGGGGTCGCGCTTCAGCGCCATGTCGGCGGTGGTCATCATCGTCGGGACTTTGATGTTCGGATCCCACGCCGCCGGCGCCATATCCTCCTCTTTCTGGTTGATCGGCTGCCACTGGTTCGCGCCCGCGGGCGACTTCACCAGCTCATATTCATAGTCGAAGAGCAGGCGGAAATAATTCTCGGTCCACTCCTTGGGCGTGTTGGTCCACGCGCCCTCGATGCCGCTGGTCACCGTATGCTCGCCGATACCGCCGCTTTCGTGGCTGCTGACCCAGCCGAAGCCCTGTGCGACGAGGTCGCCGCCCGACGGCGCATTGCCGAGCAACGACGCATCGCCATTGCCGTGCGCCTTGCCGAAGGTGTGCCCGCCCGCGGTCAGCGCGACGGTTTCCTCATGGTTCATCGCCATGCGCGCAAAGGTTTCCTTCATGTCGCGCGCCATGCCCGCGTCATCGTGCGGATTGCCCTGCGGCCCTTCGGGGTTGACGTAGATGAGGCCCATCTGGATCGCGGCGAGCGGGCCTTCCAGTTCGTGCAGGCCATGTTCGGGGGCGATGCGCGTCTGCACGCCTTGGTTGACCCACTTGTCTTCCGAGCCCCAATAGATGTCGCGCTCGGGCTCGAACGCGTCGGCGCGGCCGCCGCCGAAGCCGAACACCGGCCCACCCATGCTCTCGATCGCGACATTGCCGGTCAGGATGAACAGGTCGGCCCAGCTGATCTTGTTGCCATATTTCTGCTTGATCGGCCACAGCAGGCGGCGCGCCTTGTCGAGATTGCCGTTGTCGGGCCAGCTGTCGAGCGGCGCGAAGCGCTGCTGGCCGCTGTTGGCGCCGCCGCGGCCGTCGGCGGTGCGATAGGTGCCCGCGGCGTGCCACGCCATGCGGATGAAGAAGGGGCCATAATGGCCATAGTCGGCGGGCCACCAGGGCTGGCTGTCGGTCATCAGCGCGGTGAGGTCGTCCTTCAGCGCCTGATAATCGAGCGACTTGAACGCCGCTGCATAGTCGAAATCATCGCCCAGCGGGTTCGACGCGCCGTTGGGATTGAGGATCTCGGTCGCCAGCATCTCGGGCCACCAATCCTTGTTGGTGCGGCCGAGCAGGCCGCGGGCGCCGTCATGGTTTATCGGGCAACCGCTGCCGATGGGGGTCTGGTCGTTCATGCAGTCTCTCCTCTTAGGGCTTTTTGGCGGATTATAGTGGCGTGGAGCGATGACCGGCGCGTGACGCCGCGGCGGCGCAGGGCCACAGCGGGCGTGTCGACAGGGGCAGGCCGCGAGTCGATGGGGTCATCCTTTCGCCTTGGGACGGAAAGGATAGGCCGCGCCCCTCCATCGCCATAACCGAATAAGCTGAACTCAGTCATTGAACGAACCGATTACCGGCGAAGGAGTTGCCGCAAGGAAATGACATTGGTCGCGGCGACGCCACGCCCCGGCGAAAGCAGGCCGCCAGCAGGCAACACCCTGCGCTTGCGGCGGGTTGACCGAGGGTCGTGCCCCTCCCCCGGCGCGGCAGTAGGAGAGAGAAAGTGGCTAACCAGAACCCAAACCAGCAGCAGCAGCGCGACGAGGAAGAACGTCGCAAACAGCAGCAGCAACAGCAGGGTGGCCAGGATCGCCAGCAGGGCGGTCAGCGGTCCGACCAGGATCGCGACAACCAGCAGCAGCGCTGACGAACAGCCTGCACGAGAAAGGGGCTGCTCCGTCTGGAGCGGCCCCTTTTCTTTTGCCTCGAGGCGGCAGCGATCAGAAGCTGACCTTGATCGTCCCGCCCCAGGTCCGGGGATCGCCCGGCGTACCCGCGATCAGGCCGACATTGCCCGGCGCGACCTGCAGCAGTTCGATATAATTGACGTCGAACGCATTGCGGACCCAGCCGAATATGTCGATGCCGTCGCCGCGGAAGCCCAAGCGGAAGTTGGTCAGCGCATAGCCCTTCACATCGGTGTAGATCGACGGCGACGCGTTCGAATTCCAGTGCGAGCGGTAATTGCCGTCGACGCCCAGATAGACCTGCCCGTCCTTGGCAAACAGCTCGACCGGCAGATTGGTCTCGGCGCCATAGGAGAAGGCCCATTTCGAAACGCCCGGCAGGCGCTGGCCCGAAATGTCGCACTGGCGCGGGCTGAGCGCGCCCGGAACGCCCGGTTGCGAATAGTCGGGCGCCGCATTCGCCGGCTGGAAACTGCCGCCCGACAATTCGGGCGGGCACGGCGCGCTGGTGAACTTCTTGTATTTGGCGTCGGTATAGGCCGCGTTGGCATAAGCGGTGAAACGGTCGCTGGTGCGGATCTTGAAATCGGCCTCGACGCCCTGCGACACGACCTTCTCGGCATTGGCCAGATAGCCGCGCACCGTGCCGAACTGCCCGCCGTTCACCGTGGCCTGGAAATTCTTGATCTCGGTGCGGAAGGCGGTGAGGTTGAAGGTCGCGAGCCGGTTCAGGAACTGGGTCTTGATCCCGATCTCATAATGATTGACCGACTCGGGCTTCACCGTGCTGGCGCTCAGCACCGGCTGGTTGTTGGTGTCTAGCGGCAGGCCGTTCTGGTTGATCCCGACGGTCTTGAAGCTCTTGGCGTAGGTCGCATAGGCCAGGATATCAGGCGCGACCTTGTAGTTGATGTTCAGGTCGTAGCTGAAGTTCCAGTCGCTGACCGACGGCGTGGTCAGCTGCGGCTGATAGACGCCGCATTGCGCCGTGAGCACCGCATTGCCCGCGGTCGCCGACGGCGCACAGCTGGCGATCATCTGCCCCGCGCCGGTGGTCACCACGCGCTGGTAGAACCCTTCCTTCTTGTCGTAATTGACGCGGATGCCCGGCTGGATCGTCAGCTCGGGGGTCAGCTTGTAGCTGACCTGCCCATAGAGCGCGGCGCTGTCGGCCTTCAGATATTGGGTATTGATCGCGGTCAGCCCGTTCAGCACCTCGGGCCGGTTGTACACGTTGGTCGGGTCGTTCGACGGCGCGAGGCTGTAGCGCGTGGCGTCGATGCCCTGCTGCTCGGTACCCTGCGTGTCGATACGCTGCTTGAAGCCGAAAAGCCCGACGACGAAGTCGATTTTGTCGCCTTCGTAATTGTAACGGAACTCCTGGCTGTACTGGTCCTGCTGCGACGGGTTCTGCGAGCGCGAGACCACCGAGGCGCCGGTGAAGTCGCGGTCGTTCTCGGGCTGCCAGTCCCAGAAGCGCCACGCGGTAATCGAAGTGAAGGTGCCGGGACCGACATCCCACTTCACGCGCAGCGACGCGCCGCCGATCTTGTTGCCCGCGCTGAGGCTCGCGTCGATGTCGGTCAGCCGGTCGTACACGTTCCGGCTCGGCACGATGTAATTATAGTTCGGATTGGCGGCCTGCAGCCGCGCGATGATCGCGTCATATTGGCGATTGAGCGCACGCTGGGTCGTGCCGACGCGGACGAAGGCGGTGCCGCAGCATTCCGGATTCTGGCGGCTGTAATCGCCCGCCAACGTGATCGACAGATCGTCGTTGGGCTCGAACAGGAGCTGGCCGCGCAGGCCCAGATTGTCCTGCTCGTTGATCCAGCGGTCGGTGCGCGTGTTGAACAGCGTCCCGCGGCGGCTGGTCGCGGCGATCGCGATGCGCGCGGCGATCTTGTCGGTCAGCGGCCCCGACACCGCGGCCTTCGCCTGGCGGTAGTTGAGGTTTCCGACGGTCACCTCGGCGCGGCCCTCGAAATCGAAGGTCGGCTGGTTGGTCGTGATGTTGATCGCGCCCGCGGTGGTGTTCTTGCCATAGAGCGTGCCCTGCGGCCCGCGCAGCACCTCGACCTGGTCGACGTCGAGAAAGTCGAAGGTCGCGGCGGCGACGCGCGAATTATAGACATCGTCGACATAGATGCCGACGCCCTGTTCGAAGCCGTCGCTGGTGAGCCCGAAGGGCACGCCGAGGCCGCGGATATTGACCGAGGTGTTGCGCGGGTTCGAGGTATAGACCTGCAACGTCGGCGCGAGTTGCTGCAATTTCACGACGTTGAAATTGCCCGTCGCTTCGATGGAGTCGCCGCGGATGACGGAGATCGCAACCGGCACCTCCTGCGCGGTTTCCTGGCGGCGGCGCGCGGTGACGATGATGATGTCGCCGCGGCTTACATTATCGTCGTCGGTCTGGGCGGCCCCCTCGGCCGTCGCAGCGCTATCGGCGGCCGCAGCTTCGGCAGTGGCGGTGGTTTCTTCTTCGGCGGCCGCGGCGGGCTGCGCCGCGAAGGCGAGAAGGAACGACAAGGTGACGGCACTCGCCGGAACGCGCCGGCGGACGGAAGGATATTTGGCAGTCATGGCAATTTCCTGTTGCAAAGAAAATTGCCACATCCGGTGGTCCGGTCTGCGGCATCTTTGGGGGAAGGCATCCCCCGGCTTGGGAGCCTGAAATCAGTTGGGGTAGCGGTGGCGCTCGGTGATATCGACCTGCACCAGCTTGCCCTCGTGGACGGTCAGCTGGATCGCGCCGAAACGCAGCTTGTCGAGCGCGTCGAGCACCGTCTGCACCGCGCGCGGCACAGCCTCGCGCTGGCCACTGGCCTGTTCGGATGAAGCGGACATCATTTCCCTTTCCCTGGTTCGATTCGGCGACAAGCATATGCCAAGTGATTTAGTTGACAATGATTGATTTGCCTTCTGCGCCGAAAGGTTCGGTTCGTGCGCCCAAGCGAGACCTTTGCCGTTCCGCAGCATTTACGCATGCGCGGACGCTAGGGATTGCGCGCGAGTCGCTGGGCTGGCAAAGGCATGCGCGATGACAAAAATTAACGATCTGATGGCGCGGGGAACCGCGCTTCTGGGTAGCGACTACGCGATTTTATGCGGTGCGATGAGCTGGGTTTCGGAACGGAACCTGGTCAGCGCGATCAGCAATGCGGGCGGTTTCGGGGTGATCGCGTGCGGCGCGATGACGCCCGAATTGCTCGACACCGAAATCGCCGCGACCAAGGCGCTCGCGACGCGGCCTTTCGGCGTCAACCTGATCACGATGCACCCGCAATTGTTCGACCTCATCGATGTCTGTGCGAAGCATGGCGTCGGGCATGTCGTGCTCGCCGGCGGCCTGCCGCCCAAGGGCAGCCTCGAGGCGATCAAGGCGTCGGGCGCCAAGGTGATCTGCTTCGCGCCGACGCTGGCGCTCGGCAAGAAGCTGATCCGCTCGGGGGTCGACGCGCTGGTGATCGAGGGCATGGAGGCGGGCGGCCATATCGGTCCCGTCTCGACCAGCGTGCTCGCGCAGGAAATCCTGCCGACCCTCGCCGACGAAGTCCCGGTGTTCGTCGCCGGCGGCATCGGCCGCGGCGAGGCGATCGCCGGCTATCTCGAAATGGGGGGATCGGGGGTCCAGCTCGGCACGCGCTTCGTCTGCGCGACCGAAAGCATCGCGCATCCCGCTTTCAAAAAGGCCTTCATCCGCGCCTCGGCGCGCGATGCGGTCGCCAGCGTCCAGATCGACCCGCGCCTGCCGGTCATCCCGGTGCGCGCGCTCAAGAACGCCGGGACCGAGGAATTCACCGCCAAGCAGCGCGAGGTCGCGAACCTGCTCGACGGCGGCGGTATCGACATGGTCGAGGCGCAGCTGCAGATCGAACATTATTGGGCCGGCGCGCTCCGCCGCGCGGTGATCGACGGCGACGTCGAAAACGGCTCGTTAATGGCAGGGCAATCGGTGGGTATGGTAACATCCGAGGAATCCGTGGGGGATATTATCGCGTCACTGGTGCAACAGGCCGAAGCGGCCTTGCACGCGCGGGGTTGATGCCGCATTCTTGTGCGGCAGGGGAGTGAGGTCATGAAATTGTTGCGTAAAATCATCGTCGTCGGGCTGCTTGCGAGCGTCGCCGCCTGCGCCCCCCCGCCTCCC
>NZ_LNSB01000015.1 GCF_001468285.1 Sphingopyxis sp. HIX
GAGGGGGAGGGGGTAATGCCTGCGCGATCTCGATCCGCTTGGCAGCCGGGGCGGCCGCGTCGAGCCGGGGAGACGGCGCGGCCACGGGCGCGGAAGCGGCGGCGGCAACCGGGCGCGTCACCGCCGGGCTCGCCGCGGGTGCCGCGGCTACCTCGCGCCCGGCGACAGGCGCCTCGACCGGCGTTTCGGGCAATGGCTGCTCGTCGGCCGCCGGTGCAATGGGTAGCGGCGCCTGCCATGCGAAGGGCAGGCCGATCGCGACAACCAGCGCCGCGGCGGCCAGCAGCCCGGCTTGCGGGCGTTGCAGCTTTTGCCACCAGGATGCGGCGGCGCGCGGCCGCTCGGGTGCCGGAACGGGCGCGCCGTCGAAGCGCGCGAGCGCCCCGGCGATCGCGGCCTCGCGCGGCTTCGGTGCCGGCGGCGGCGGATCGGGCAACAGCGCCCGGATATCGTCGTCGCCGGTCATCGACGCTTTCCGCCGCTGCGCCGTACGGGACTATGGGGAAGGGGCATCGGCATCGTCTTGCTTATACGCGGAATTGCCCGGCGGTCGATATGGCGGCGCTCGCGCCGGAGCGCCGCCATATCCGCGCTTTACCGGTCGAGCCGCGCCATCGCGCCTGCGCTCTTCGCGGCGCGGACCAGATTGACCAGCTCCATGCGATATCCGAACTCGTCGGGACCGCGCGCGCCACCGACGATGCGCAGCACGTCGTCATAGGTCATCGGCCCGTTATATTTGCCGCCGCGCAGCAGTTCGGCAAAGGAGGCGACCCCCGCGGCGAAGCGCGCATCCTGCGGCGCATCGTCGAAGCGGGCAAACTCCACACTGCGATTGATCGGCGCCGAGATCAGCTGGCTGGTGTCCGATTTCGGCAATTTGTAGCGGATCTTGACGAAGCCATATTCGCCTGCGCGGCCTGCCTGTGCGACGCGCGGCGCCGGTTTGGCATAACGCAGGTCGCCGTTCGCGCGCGGTCCGCCGACGGGGACGATCTCGTAGATCGCGGTCACCGTCTGGCCCGATCCGACGTCGCCGGCGTCGACCTTGTCATTGTCGAAATCCTCGCGCTTCAGCATTCGCGTCTCATAGCCGACGAGCCGATATTCGGCGACGGTCGCGGGGTTGAACTCGACCTGGATCTTCACATCCTTGGCGATCGGGAACAAAGTCGAGGTCGCTTCGTCGACCAGCGTTTTGCGCGCCTCGCCGAGCGTGTCGATATAGGCGGCCGCACCATTGCCGTTCTGGGCGAGGGTCTGCATCAGCGCATCGTTGTAATTGCCCATGCCGAAGCCGAGCACCGACAGGAAGATGCCCTTGCCGCGCTCACGCTCGATATAGGATTTGAGCTCGTTCTGGTCGGTGATGCCGACGTTGAAATCGCCGTCGGTCGCCAGGATCACGCGGTTGACGCCGCGCGGGTCGAGGTTGCGTTCGGCGAGCGCATAGGCCTGGCGAATGCCTTCGGCGCCCGCGGTGCTGCCGCGCGCGCCGAGCTGGTCGAGCACGGCGAGGATCTTCTCCTTCTGGCTCGCCGGGGTCGGTTCGAGCGCGGTCCCCGCGCTGCCGGCGTAGGTGACGATCGACACGCGGTCGTTGTCGCCCAGCTGTTCGAGCAGCATCGCGAGCGACTGCTTGACCAGCGGCAGCTTCGCGGGATGGTTCATCGAACCCGAGGTGTCGACCAGGAAGACCAGGTTCGCGCGCGGTCGCGTTTCGCGTTCGATCGCAAAGCCCTTGATGCCGACGCGCACCAGCTTGCGCCCCTCGGTCCACGGGCTGGGGAACACCGCGACATTGGTGCTGAACGGGCGCTCGGCGCTTTGCGGCGCGGCATAGTCATAGGGGAAATAATTGACCAGTTCCTCGGTCCGCACCGCGGCGGCCTGGGGCAGGACATTGCGATTCAGCGACGCGCGGACGAAGGAATAGGAGGCGGTGTCGACGTCGATCGAGAAGGTCGACACGGGTTCGTCGAGCGCGACCTTGAACGCATTCTGCTCGGTGGTCGTGAATTTGTCGCGGCCGATGTCCTGGTAATAGGGTGACGTCGCATCGGGGTGCGGCGGAGCTACGCGCATATAGCTTCCCTGCGCGGCCATTTTCGCAGCAGCGGGAGGCGGAGGCGGAGGCGGAGGCGGAGGCGGAGGCGGAGGAGGAGGCGCCGCCGTTGCAACCGTTCCGGATGCGATGGCCGTCACCGCAATCGGGGTATTCTGGCTATTGTCCTCGCGCATCCGACCCGCGACGATGATTTCGCGCGCCTCGTCGGCGGCGCGCTCGGCCGTGACGATATTCGGGGCCGGCGTCGAAGAGGGCGACGCGACGTCGGTCGATTGCGAGCAGGCGGTGACGAGCGAAATGGACAGCCCGGCGGTCAGCATCAGAGGAATACGGGACATGATATGTCTCCCTGGCAACAGCGGTGCAAAATCGCCCGCATGTTCCTGAGATGCGCGGGCGCGGGAAATCCTTGGCGGCCGCGCGAAAAAAAATGCAGATGTGCGGAGGTCAGTCCGCCGCGCCGCCCTTGGGCGCGATCCGGCGCCGGATCTCGTGCATCCGCCACGAGACCGTCGCCTCGGCGATGCCCAGGATTTCGGCGGCTTCGCCGTGCGTCAGCTGCTGTCCCGCGACGAGAATCGCTGTGTCGCGCAGTTCCGGCTTCAGCCGCGAAATCGCGCTTTCGATCCAGATCGCGTCATAGAGATCGCGCCCGTCGGGCGCCTGCGCCAGACCCGCCATGACGCCGAGCTTGCCGGCGAAGCGCGCAAAGGCCGAGCGCCGCCGCCGGAAATCGCGGCAGGCGTTGAAGACGATACTGCACAGCCAGGTGGTGAATTTCGCGTCGCCGCGAAAGTCGCCGAGCCTTTCGGCGAGGATGCAGCAGACGTCCTGCGCGATATCGTCGGCGTCGGCGCGCGATCCGGTCAGCTGCCAGGCGAGGCCGTGGATGCGATCATAGTGGCGCCCGAGCAGTGCGGCGAAAGCCTCGCGATCGCCGGCGATCGCCGCCTTTACGATGTCGGGATCGTCGCCGCCCGCCATGCGTCAGCGCCGCATGCGCTGCGGGCGATGGGGCCTGTCCGCGGCCGGGACATATATCTCCGGCCAAATATGTCCCCCGCATCGCGCCATTCCGGTCCTTGTGCCTCAACCCCCGCACGAAGGCTATCGCATAGTGGGACCGAGACACGCAGCGCCCCGCTGCCGCAGCCAGAAAGCTACACGGAATTGCCTGCCAAGTCTTTGAGGAAATGGTGGACGCACTAGGGCTCGAACCTAGGACCCGCTGATTAAGAGTCGTTTTCAGCACATTCCGTGTGCTTCCGTCGTCTTCCGACCCTGTCCATCTTTTTTCATTTATATCACTGAACTTAATGATTAATATCAGAAGGCCTCTTCCATATTCTTCCGTCCTGATGTACGTTCGAGCACCGTCTGTCAAGGTCATTTTGACACCCATACGGCACCCATAGAAGATCCATTTTGTCGTCTTTCGAGTTCGATCCATGGCTACATCACTGACAAAGAACGGTATTGAGGCGGCAATCGGCAAAGTACGTGCGAATCCCAAGCGTCGGGTCGAGCTTCGGGACGACAAGGAAGCGGGCCTTTTGTTGCGCGCAGGCGAACGCTCTTCGACCTGGTCACTCGTGGCTCGTCTGCAGAACGGCCAGCGTAGCCGGATCAAGCTTGGAACCTGGCCAGGAATGGGTATCGCCGAAGCTCGTGCTGCAGCCCGCGTCGCGCGGACGCAGATTGACCAAGGCAGCAATCCCAACGAACGGAAGCGGGTCGCGCGCAGAACCGCCGCTATCGCTGCTCTCAACCGCAAGACGCTGCACGAAGTGATTGAGGACTATCACGCGGCGGTGCTTTCGCAGCATCGCCGTGGAGCACAGACCAAGCGCGCGCTCGATGGCAAGCGGGGGCTTCTGCGGACGTTGCTGAACCGCGAACCATGTTCGATCATGCAAGCCGAGATTTCCGATCTCGTGAAGAAGCATGCCAAGACGGCTCCTATCGCCGCCAATAGGAACCTGGCGTATGCCTCCGCCTTCTTCAACTGGTGCGTCGACGAAGGAGTGATGAGCGAGAATCCCGCTGCAAAGGTGCGCAAGCCGTCAAAGGAAAATGAACGAGAGCGATTCCACACAATTGATGAACTTGCGGAGATATGGGCCGCCGCGGGCACGCTAGGCTATCCATTCGATCAGCTTTTTCGGTTGCTGATCGTGCTGCCTAACCGGCGCGAAGAGGTAACGGCGATGCCTATTGAGCATCTCGATCTCGCCACCGACCAAGCACCTGGTGAAGCTGTGTGGTTGTTGCCTAGCGCTCGCACCAAGATGAACAACGCACTGCGCGTACCGCTATCCGCATTGGCGCGGTCTATCATCATCGAAGCGATCAAACATCCGGATCGACCGAAGGAATCCAAGTTCGTTTTCACCACGACGGGCGACACGCCTGTGTCCGGCTTCACCAAGGGGCGGCGCAGATTGGACAAGGCAATTCAAGATACTCGCATAGATCGGATGAAGGACGAAAACGCGCCTGAGATGCCGCATTGGATGGTCCACGATCTCCGGACCACCTTCAACACTCACGCCTGTGAAATTTTGGGAGTTCCGCCTCACGTCGCGGACCGCATTCTCAACCACGTCGCGACCGCGACGCGATCCAAGATCATGCGCGTCTACAACAAGTCAGAACTCTTCGAGCCGCGAAAGGAGGCCCTTGGCGCTTGGGCGTCGCTCCTGGAGCAGCGCGTGATCCCTCATCGATACCGCTCTGTCTAAGCACGACCCGACAGGTGCGGCGGCCCGTACAGCTTGGGCTGCGAGCTCACAGTAGCCCGGCGGTTGCTCGGCATATATGCCCGATTTTGCCAGCCTATGCGATGACGCGGCGCAATGATCCCAATCGTGGCCGATGCAGCAGACGGTGCGCGCAGCCGCCACCATTGTCTGGTGTGCAGACGTGCCCCTAGGTCGAAGTCCGTGTGGTAGCCCCCTGTAATTGTCGCGCTATTTCGGCCACGATCGTATCGGGTTCGGTGAGGGGAATGAAATGTCCCGAACGCGCGGCGATGACGTGACGGCCACGGGGAGACAGGGACGCGCGCCGAGCATGGGAAGCGTTGAACGCCGCGCGCAAGTTGGCCGACATGCCGGGGTCCGCCTTCGCTCCCGAGATCACGGTCACTGGAAAGGCGGCGTTCGGTCCCCGACCATCCCGCCAGCCGTTCATCGCCGCGATCATGCCCTTCAATTCCGCGCCCCGCGTGCGCATCGCGGCGTTGGTAAAGGCTTCGGCCCGGAACTCTTTTTGCAGGCGTGCAGGCAGCGGGGCGAGCTGATCTCGAAAGAGACGTTCGAGCAGGCCGACCCGGGCGAGCATGCAGCTTGCATGATGGACCACCTTCTCCGTGAAGCGGAAAGAGCGGAAAAAGACGGGGCCGCATCCCTCGTCGGACGGATCGACCAAGACCATCCCGGCCACACGGTCGGGCCACCGCGCAGCTGCTTCGCGCACTAAAAGCGCGCCGCCGCTGTGCGCGACCAGCAGGAGAGGCGCGGCATCAAGACTTTCCAGCAAATCCTCCAGGTCGTCGGCCATGCGCGCCACCGATCGCGGCTGGCTGTCGGGTTCGCTGCGGCCGAGACCGGCGCGATCGTAAACCACTGTCCGCGCCCTCCGCGACACCTCGGGCGCGACCAGTCCCCAATAGGATCCCGGCGCTGCGAGACCGGCTTCGAACACTATCGTCGGAACGCCGGGGGCGCTCTCGCCTCTGACCATGGCGTGGAGGCTGCGGCCGTCGCGCGTTTGGATGGCCCGGCTGGTGCCGAGCGGGTGATCGCTCATGCTGCGGAGGTCGTGCCGTGCGTCATGACCCGCGCCATCCACGCCAGCACGCCGCGATCACGACGAGCGTCAGCCCTAGCGTTGCCCAAGAGACGATGTCGTACCAGCCGTCGCCGATTAGCGCCGCGACCAGCCCGACCGCGTTGGCGAGCGCCATCAGCAGCGGCCAGCGGAAGATGCGCCAGCCGGACTGGCCGCCTTTCGCACGCACCGTCATGCGGCGGGCTCCGTCTCGCCGCCGCTCTGCAATTCCGCGACGCGCTTCTCGATCGGCACCTTCCGCCGTCCGAGCCAGAGGCGAAGTCCGGTCCACAGCACAACGATCGCCGCGATGTCGAGTAGCCCCCAGATGATCTTGAGCGGCAGGCCGCCATAGTCGCCGAAATGCAGCGGCGCCGACACGAACAGCGTCTTTACATACCAAGGCATCGAGCGGACATCGGTGAGCTTGCCGGTTTCGGCATCGACCATCGCGGGGTTGATCAGCCGCTCGGTCAGCGGCGTATTGCCGGCGAGCGCGACCATATAATGATGTTTGGTGCTGAACTGGCTTCCGGGCCAGGAGACGAGGCTGACCTTGGCGTTTGGAACCGCGGCACGGACCGTCGCGACCGCCGCGTCTACCGACGTCAGCTTGGCGGCCGGCTTCGCATCCTTGTACGGCGCCGCCATCTCGGCAAGCTCGTCCATCTGCCAGATCATCGTGATCGGAAGCGTCATTGTGATGATGAAGCCCGTAAGACCGACGACACTGACCCAGCCGAGCGTCACAATGCCGACCATGTTATGCGTGTCGAGCCATCGCAGCCGCCGACTGCGGTCCTTGCGCACCGTCCCGAAAGCGAGCTTGCGCATGAAGGGCGCGTAGACGATCACCCCCGACACCACGGCGACGAGGAAGACGAGGCCGATCAGTCCGAGAAAAAGCTGCCCTGGAATGCCGAGCAGCAGATGGGCGTGGAGATCGAGCAGGAACGCCATCACCCCTTCGTTGAACGGCGGTGCGTCGACGCGCTTGCCGCTGCGCGCGTCGTAGAGATAAAGTTTGCCCTCATCCTCGCCCGCGAGCGGTGTCGGGCCCACTGCGGCGAAGATGACCGGCTTGTCTGCGTCATAGGCGACGAAGATATTATGCCAGCCGGGATGATCCTTCAGCGCATCGGCCGCGACGGCGTCGAGGCTGGCGTTGCCTTCGGCTTTCGCCGCGATCACCGGCGCGCGCGTCAGTTCGTCGATCTCTTCGTGAAAGATCAGCGGCAGTCCGGTGATGCAGAACATCAGCAGGAACGCCGTGCAGACGAGGCTGGTCCACTTATGGACCAGATACCACCGCCTTATGCCCGTTTGCGAAAGCGCCATCGCCCGTCCTTCAGAACCGGAGTTCGATGCCCGCGCTGATCTTCCGCGGTTCGAGGAGGACCGCATTGTCGAGCGCGGGCACGTCCATGCCCGTGAACGGGTTCGCGCCAAGGCCCTTCGAGACGACCTTGTTGCTGTTGAGCAGGTTGCGCGCAGTCAGGAACAGCTTCGCCGGCCCGATGCTGTAGGCGGCGCGCGCATTGACGACCGCCCATGAGCCGACCTTCGCGCGCTCGACGTTGAGCACTTCGGAAAAATAGGATCCGCTGTAACGGACGTCGGCTCCGAGCTCGAACCGGTCGTCGGGAGAAAAGCTGAAACCAGCGGCAAAGTTGAACGCGGGTGACCGCGGCAATTCCTTCCCGACTGCCCGCGGATCGCTGCTGTAGCGATTGATCTTCGTATCGAGCAGGCCGATGTTCGCGAAAATTTCATTCTTCTCCGACGGTCGCCAGCTCAGGCCCACCTCGGCGCCTTGCGTGGTTGCGCGTTCGGCGTTGCGGATCTCGATCGACAGCGAGGTCAGATAGAGGGGGAGCTGCATGTCCTTGTAACGACTGTAGAAGATATTGCCGGTGAGCGACAGGTCGTTGCCCAATCCCGCGCGCCCGAAGCCTTCGAAATTCCAGACATGCTCGGGCCGATAGGTATAGCCCTGGAAGGGCGGCGAGAGGGTGATGCTGGCGCCGCCGGCGTTATAGCCTCGGCTCGCGGTGACGCCGACCGTCACTTCGGGTGCGAGGTCGAGTGACAGCGTCGCCTTGGGCAGGAACTCCTTGTAGGTTTCCTGAAAGTCCGTGACGAGGAACCCCGTCGCCCCGACGCGATAGCGCTTTTCTTCTTCATAGCGGGCGCCGAGGATGATCGAGAGCCGGTCGGCGGGCTTCACCGTTATTTCGCCGAACACCGCGGTCGTGTCAGTCTTGTCGCGATAGGCCCCGCCGCCGAGCAGGTCGTTCGTCTCGTCCTGGCGCGCGCGGAAGATATAGGCGGCGACGAACCCCGAGAAGCGCCCGTCCGGGGTGCCGTAGCGGAGCAGCGGCTGGGCCATATACTCTTCGCCGTCGATCTGCGCATTGCCGGTCCCGGCGGGCGCATAGCGGTTGACCCGGAAATCAGTGGCGGAAAGCAGCAATTGCAGGCTCAGCCCGTCAGTAAGGTCGAACGTCGTGTCGGAGATCGCGGTCGAGTTGCGCGAACGGAACACCGGCTGCTGCAAACCCGCATCGATCGAGATCGCGCGCTCGAACGGCAGCTTGACCCAGTTCGACTGCGGTTCCTTCCCGTCCTGGTAGGAAAGGGTGAGAAGCGAGCGGATGCCCTCCGCCGGCGTTAGCAGCAGCTTGCCGCGGAACGTCTTGGTGTCGTAGCGGCCGGGGTTTTCGGTGCCCGGATAGCCTTGAAAATCGACGAAGCTCTGGCTGCGCTGCCAGTCGGCACTGGCGCGGAACGCGAGCACGTCGGACACGATCGGGCCGCCAATGGCGGCCGAAGTCTGGACCTCGTCCCGGTTGCCGATGACCCCACGCGCTGCGCCGTGCCAGTCGAAGGTCGGATCGGCGGTCTTGATCGCGACGACGCCGGCGATCGCGTTGCGCCCGAGCAAAGTGTTCTGCGGCCCGCGATAGACCTCGACCTGCTCGATATCCCAGAGGCTCGTATCGCCGAAAGTTGCTTCGTTGAAACTCAGCGTGCGTCCGTCGACCAGATAGCTGAAGCGTGGCCGGCCTCCGGCGAAGAAGGCGGTCGGTCCGCCGCCAGGACCCGTTCCGTCGACGCCGCGCACGGCGGGCATGTCGTTGCCGGGCTCGGTCGCGATGATGTTGGGGATGCGGTCGAGCAATTCGTTGACCGACCAGACCCCTGATTTTCGTTCGATATCCTCCCGCGTCGATACCGAAACACTTGCTGCGGTTTCGCGCAGGGTCCGATTGGCGCGCTCGCCGGTGACGATGATGTCATCCGGCGCCGTCGGCGCATCCTCGGCTCGCACTGCTCCAGCCTGGCCGAGCGCACAGGAGGCCGCGCCGATCACAAACAACACATTTTTCCGCATACAGAATATCGCCCCATTTTTGGCGCTTGGCGCCGATGGGGCAGGCCGACCTTATGTCATTTCCCTGATAAACCCACACGGGCCGTGCACCGGCCGTCGCAAAGTTCGATCCACTTGCGACTAATTCCTATTATCGATTAATCTGGCTGTGCGCCATCGCGCGCGCTATGCAGAAAAACGGAAATTCCATTGCGAGAAATGAGTCGCGCGGGAACGAGGCAGGTCGATGCGTCATGAGAGTACAAGCAGATCGGAAGCGGGCTTCCTAATACCTGCCATTTCGGGCGATTTTTCCGTGTCAGACCTCGTCCGGGCCGCCGCCGAGCGCGCCGTCACGATCAGCCATGTCGCGCGACCCGATTCCCGGATCGATACGCCGGCCATGTCCGGCACCGTTTTTGGTGAGGAATTGCAGCCCGGGCTGCTTCTAACGGCGTACGACCTTGTCTACACCGCAGACAGCCAAATCGAGGTCGAAGTAGACCGCTCGATCTCATGTGCGATCATGCTTGCAGGGGAGGCCGCCGCGCTCGAGGTGGTGGGCTATCCTCCTGTCGTCTCGCCACCGCGGCGGGTCATCGTTGTCGGTTACGGCGATAGGCTGTCATGCAGTCGCCCCTGGCGAGCAATGCAGCATAATCGCGCTTTCGGTGTCACCCTGCGCCCGTGCTTTTTCGACCGGTTTGCCGATCTCGTCGACGACGGCGGACTTGACGTGCTGCGGTCCTATCTCGACCCGGGCCTGCATTCTTCGCTGTTGCCTCCGTCGCGCAAGCTGATTGATCTTGCGGAAAACACGCTCCGGCAACCCTATTCCGGGGCGCTCGGGGCCATTCACCGTGAAGCACAGGCGCTCGGGTTCATTCTCGAAGCCGCGTCGATGCTCCAGGAAGAACAGCGACTGGTCGCACGGATCGGGCGGCGCCATTATGACCGCGTGGTCCATGCCCGCGCTATGCTCGATCACAATCTCGTCGATCCGCCAAAGCTTCTCGAACTTGCAAGGGAATTGGGGATAAACGTCACCACGCTCCAGGCCAATTTCAAGGCCGCATTCGGTACCACGGTCTTCGGTTATCTGCGGGCGCGGAGGCTGGAGATGGGGCGTATCCTCATCGTCGAGCACCGCGTGGGCGTCGCCGAGGCAGGATATCGGGTCGGCTTCACCAACCCCGCGGCCTTCACTGCGGCCTATCGTCGGCACTTCGGCCTTCCGCCATCGCTGGACCGGAAGGATGCTCATATCTTGCCTCATTGAGGCGTCGACCATCACTTCTCAGGCCAACGACCGCGTCTGGTGTCAAAATCTCCCAGGGCCGACCACCCTGCTGAAATTGTGCACGGTCCCCAGGAGTTTGGCAAACGATCGTGGGAGGAACGCTGATTATCTGTTTTCTGGGCGCTCCAGATATTCCGACGCATCGAACGGTAGTGCGGCTGACCCGGTTGGCTTGGGAATCGATCGTCTCGTTTGTCGTCAACGCGGAGAAAACTGCTCAACGAAAAGTTAGGAATCGAGATCAGGCGAAAAAGCGACCTGCCAAATCACCCGTCACGCGCACCAATTTCCGGGTTGAGCGGTCGAGGCAGCATAAGGTGCTCGTAACTTCCGCGCGCACGTCGCCTGGCTGCCCGATACGGAGTTCGAAGATGGCGCGGGGACCCGCATAATCTGCGACCCATAACTCGATGTCCACCCTTTCGGCCTCGAAGGTCGGGCGTCGGTAAGTGATCTCGTGCCGGAACGCTACCCAGACAATCCTCGCCAGATCTTCCGGTCGTGCAGTCTTCTGCCAGAAATGCGAAATCGCTTCCTGTACCCATCGCAGATAGACAGCGTTGTTCACGTGACCGAGCTCGTCGATCATGTCCGACGTTACGAGGATCTCATGCCGGTGGCGTAATGCCCGACCATGATGCTGAGGGCTCATCAGTTTGGAGCGAGCCCGCCCGCTCTGGCGGGCGCTGATAATGCCAACATCCGATGATGCCTGAAGCTGAAGTGCGCCATGATCATGTTCTCCTCGCTCAGCGGTGTCCGGCGCGCCGGGCTTGCCTTCGCCGCTTCCCTGCGGCGGGCAGTGCAAGCTTGACTCGCGATAACTCAGATATCATATGAAATCTGAAATTGAAAGGTCGGGAGAGGCAAGATGCAATTGGCGCGCGCCAAAACGCCGCGAGTCCGCCGGGTCGACAGCCAGGCCGCAACGCGTGCCCGCTTACTCGATCTCGCCGAACAGATGGTTGTGAGCCAGTCGATACCCGGCCTTTCACTTCGCTCTCTCTGTGTTGCCGCTGGCTATACCCAAGGAGCTTTCTACTCGAACTTTGCGAGCAAAGACGCTCTCCTCCTCGTTCTTCTCGAGCGGCACATGGGTGAACAACATGCCAGCTTGGCGTCGGTAGCGGAGGCCGTGGCCGGAAGCAGTGTCGAGGGCACACTTGACGCACTTACCGTATGGCTTCGGACGCTCGCCGCGCAGCGTGAATGGGCCGCGCTCGCAACCGAATTGCGGCTTCATGCAAACAGAGATGCTTTATTCGGGGAGAAGTTCGAAGAGGCCGAGCAGCGTATGGTAGCCTTGTTCGAAGCGCTGCTGGCCGATCTCGCGAAGCGATTTTCCATCGATCCGCCTGTGGCTGCGAGAGGCGCAGCTGAGGCGCTCCTTGACCTTTGGCGTGGCCTTGCCCTCCGGCGCCAAACGGCCGCGGCGCCCGAACTCACATTTGTGCGGACGCTGCGCGCCCTGATGGGTTTGGCTGATGGATGCATCGAAGCAGAGGGCGCCTCCGCCGATACTGCGAGCGCCGAGGTGGCGACACTGCAAGGTCAAAGACGCGAAGGGAGGGTATAGGCACGATGTCCAATGCGCGAAAGCCAATTCCGTCGCCGCCTGGCCTTCCCCTGGTGGGGCATCTGCACCAGATCGCGCGCGGAGGACTGATCGGCAGATTGCTAGAAGTCAGTCGCACTACGCCCGAGGGAATCTTCAAGATCCGCTTCGGCGACCGCGTCTCGCTATTTGTTACGGACCCCGACCTCGTTGCCGAACTCTCCGACGAAAAGCGTTTCCGCAAAATGCCGGGCCCGGCGTTGCAGGTGGTCCGCAAATTTGCCGGCGACGGACTCTTCACCGCATTCAGCGACGAGCCGAACTGGGGCAAGGCGCACCGCATTCTCCTCCCCGCATTCAGTCAAGGCGCGATGCGTGGATATTTCGACATGATCGTCGATGTCTGCGACGAACTGGTCGCCAAATGGGAAAAGCTGGCCGGAACCGATGTACTCGTGGCCGACGACATGACGCGATTGACGATCGATTCCATCGCGATCGCGGGTTTTGGCCACCGCTTCGACAGCTTTGGCCGCGACGAGCTTGACGACTTTCTCGTCGCGCTGGGCCGCGCGCTCGAAGAGGCGCTAAACATGATTACCCGGCTTCCTATCCAGCAGCGCTTTGCCCAGCGTGCGAGGGCCCGGTATGAAGCGGATATCGCCCAGATGAATTCACTGGTCGACGGCATTATCGCCGACCGACGCCGGCAACCGTCCGACGGCAAGGATCTGCTCAACCTGATGCTCAATGCGGTCGATCCGGAAACGGGGGAGGCGCTCGATGACCTCAACATCCGCTACCAGGTCCTCACGTTCCTGATCGCGGGGCATGAAACGACGTCCGGTATGTTGACTTTCGCCTTCAGCTATCTGCTCCGAAATCCGTCGGTCCTAGCCCAGGCTTATGCCGAGGTTGACCGTGTGTTGCCGGGCGACGCACGGGCCGATTATTCACAGGTCGCGCAGCTCAAGGTGATCGAGCGAATTCTCAAGGAGGCACTCCGGCTATGGCCCACAGCCCCGGCATTTCAGGTCGCGCCGTTCGATGACGAGATTATCGGCAATGGGTGGCACTTGCGCAAAGACCGGCCAATCAACATTTTTACTCCCGGCTTGCACCGCAATCCGCTCGCTTGGGCCGAGCCTGAAGAATTCGATATCGATCGATGGCTTCCGGACGCCGAGGCTGCGCGCCATGCCCATGCCTTCAAGCCGTTCGGCAATGGTGAACGGGCCTGTATCGGACGCCAATTTGCCATGGTCGAGGCGAAGATCGCCCTTGCAATGTTGCTGCGCCGGTTCGCGATCAGCGATCCGCACTCCTACAAGCTCCGGATCAAGGAAACATTGTCGATCAAGCCCGATGATTTCCGCATGCGTATCCGGCTTCGCGGAGCGCACGAGCGAAATTCACCCGCGCCCTTAAATCAGGCGGCGACCGAGGAATCTCTCGCCTCCATCACCGGCACTGGCCAGCGTTTCGTCGTCCTCTATGGTTCGTCACTCGGGACGGCACGCGATGTTGCTGAAGAAATCGCCGAGCGCGCCGAGGCAGATGGATTTGATGTCGCCGTTCGACCAATGGACGACGCGTTGCAAAGCGGTGACCTGCCCGAAGACAAGCTGATCGTGATCGTCACCGCCACTTATAATGGGCGCGCTCCGGATTCAGCCAAAGAGGTTGAGAAGTCGCTGGACGCGGAGCTTTTCGTCGCGGACGACTGGGCGGGTGCGTGTTTTGCGGTGCTTGGTATCGGCAATTCACAGTGGCCGAATTATCAGGCTTTTCCGAAGCGGGTCGATGCGGCGCTTGAAGCCGCAGGTGCGACGAGACTCGTGCCCCGTGCAGAAGCCGACGGCCAGGCGGATTTCGACGGCGCGGTTGGAAGCTTCGTTCGCGACCTGTGGCAAGCGCTCGGGGGTAAGAGCGTACCCGCCGCATCTGACGCGCAGCTGGCGCTTCGGCTGGTTGAACCCGGCGACCTTCGAGCGTCTGCGCTGCCCGAGCATGCGCAGCGCTTTGCCGTGGTCTCGAACACCGAACTCGTCCGGTCCGCCGACGGGCTTTGGGATTTCGTGAAAGAACCGCCACGGCCCTCGACACGGTTGATACGGCTCCGCCTGCCCGAAGGGCAGACTTATCGCGCAGGAGACCATATCGCGGTCTATGCCCGAAACCGCCCGGATCTTGTCGAACGCGCCCTGGCCCGGATGGCACTCGACCCGGCCTTGCAGGTAGCAGTGGACGGGCAGGGTGGCCGCTTTCGTCATTTGCCGCTCGGCCGCACACTGACCGTTAGGCAGCTGCTTACCGACTTCGTCGAGCTGTCAGACCCGGCGCCAAAACGCGCGCTCGATGTTTTGGGAGGCGCGACACGTTGCCCGAAAACGCGTGCCGAGCTTGCTGTGCTCGCCAATGACTATGATGCCTCGGTGGCGGGAAAACGGCTGACCCTGCTTGATCTCTACGAGAGCCATCCGGCAATCGAGGCCGACCTGGCGCACCTCATCGAGTTGTCGGCCGCGATTGCGCCCCGCTTCTATTCGATTGCTTCAAGCCCCCTGGTTGCGCCTGATGTTGTGGACCTGATCGTCGGCACCACCGCGGCACCTGCTTGGTCGGGGCTGGGGGAGCACCGTGGCTTTGCGTCCGCATATATGGCGAGCGCGGAAGCTGGGGCCGAGGTGTTTGCTTACGTCCGTCAGCCGAACCCGCCGTTCGCGCCGCCGAGTGACCTTGCGGTTCCCATGATCCTCATCGGGCCCGGAACGGGCTTCGCGCCTTTGCGCGGCTTTCTGCAGGAGCGAGAGGCGCAGCGCATGGCGGGCGCGGCTATCGAATCAGTTCATCTATTCTTCGGCTGCCGCCACCCGGATCATGATTGGCTTTGCCGCGGCGAGATGGAGCGCTGGGAGACGACGGGACTCGCCTTCCTGCATCTCGCTTTCTCCGCAGTCGAAAGCCATCCCTGGCGTTTTGTTCAGGATGCCCTCTGGGCTAAGCAGGAGGTCGTCTGGGCGGCCCTCGAAGCTGGAGGGTATATATATTTGTGTGGAGACGGGCAGTTCATGGCACCCGCTGTCCGCGATACACTGATCCGCATCTGGATGCAGCAGGTCTGCGGTGAGCATGCGCAAGGCTCGGCATGGCTTGAGACCCTGATTGCACAAGGGCGTTTCCAGCAGGATGTCTTCGGCTTTGGCAAATAGAGTGGGAGTCTGGCAGGTCCGAAATCGCATCCGCGCCCTTTAGAGGTCGACTATAAATCTGAGCAGATCTCCGGCCGTCTTCGAAGCCCGCAGGCCAGCGCGCCGGGCGTCTCGATGCAGGTCTAAGCCATTGAGGAAACGCGCTGCGTGCGCTGTCTGCAACGTCAACACGCGCGACCCGCGAACGCAATCGCCCGCATGGTCTTAGCGAAGTTCGGCAACAGCAGTTCTGATCCAGTTCGAGAATTCACACGCGAGATGCCATCTATGTCCACTCACGACCGACGGCAGGATGAGGGTAGGAAATTCAACCGTCAGCTTTGCGCGGAAGCCGCTTCCTTCGTCGCGGAACTGGTGACGAACGCCCCCTATCGCCGTGCCATTCGGTGATCGCGCCACACCCGCGACCTGTGCTGTGTAATCGGTGTCGCGTGTCGAGCGCAGAGTGGAAAGATCGGCGTAATCGATCAAGAAACGAGCAGCCATTGGCGATCCCCCGTTCGTCTCGATAACTTCCTGCCGGCCCGCGTCGTCGGTGGCAATGAGGTAATGCTCGGGTGCCGCCGCAACCATGACATCTTCACGGTTCCGATGTGCGAGTTCCTCAAACCAATTAGCGAACGCCGCCGCGGACCCTTCAGGCGACACAATCTCAATCACGCTATATCTGCGACCGCCGCGCGACAGCCACGCGACAAGCCGTGCATATTTATCCGAGACTGCAAGCTCGCGCCGAAGCAGCTTGCGGATGCCGGAATGCCCTAGCTTCAGCTTGCGGGCGCGCAGCTCTGCACGAAGCTCTGCAAGATCCATATGATTGGCCCGGAGGCCCAGTCTGCGGAGCGCCCTGCGAGCGCTATTTTGCTCCCACCTCGAGACTGCATCCTGTGATACGGCCTCGCCGTTGATGAAGACTTCAAGATCGATCGTCATTGGCTTGCCAGTCCCTCTGTCAATGTTATAAAAGCAACTATAGTTGCATTAGGTCCGAGAGGCAACCAATATGAGAGCGTCGAGTGAGGCAAAGACAGGAGGGCCGCGTAGACGACCGGGGGGCCGCTCGACAAAAGTGGTAACGGCGGTCCGCCAGGCTTTGTTCGATTTGCTGGCAGAGCGTGGACTGAACGGCGTCGAGATTCCGGAGATCGCGTTGCGCGCGGGCGTCAACCGGACGACGATATACCGCCGATGGCCTACGAAGGCCGCGCTTCTCCTGGCGCTCATGCTCGAAGAGATGCGGGTGAGGGTGCCAACGCCCAATACAGGTTGTTTCCAAACCGACTTGGAACAGATGTTAAAGGGTATCGCCAGCATATTGGCCGATCCCGCTATCCGCAGCATTTTCTTCTTTTTGTCCTCAAGGGTCGATCCAGAGGCCGCGCGCGTCAAATCCGCATTCTGGGAGCAGCGTTTTGCGGACAGCGGTGAAATCGTCACGCGTGCAGTTATGCGGGGTGAACTTCCCAAGGATGTTTCGCCGCGCGTGATTCTTGAGCTGGCAGCCGCGCCACTTCTTTACCGCATCCTCATTCTCGGGACGTCTGTTGACGATCGAACCATCCGACAAATGGCAGCTTGGGTCGCACGCCAGGATGTGAAGGGCTTCCCCCCGTTGCAAGCGGCCGACCTTCGCGGTTAGGTTGCGCCCCGCGTCGTGCGAAGAACGTGCGCAATGCCGATGAGCAGGTGCGGTCGGTGACGAGTGCGACAAGGCGACGGGTCACGCAAGCGAAGGAAGTTACAATCCGCCTAGATCGCAGCCGCGCTCCTCCAATATCGGGCGAAGCGCGCGAAAGGCGGCCGGATGCCGATTGAGCGGAATCGTCGGATAGAGGTGGTGAATGATGTGATATTGCATGCCCGATGAGCCGATATTGCCAAAGAAGCTGCTGAAGGCACGCGTGTCCTTGTACCGGCCGCGACCAGTCATCGGCCGATGCGGCGCCCAGCTGAGGTAGAAGTTGATATAGACCAAGC
The DNA here is from genome assembly GCF_001468285.1 of Sphingopyxis sp. HIX. Taxonomy (GTDB): domain Bacteria; phylum Pseudomonadota; class Alphaproteobacteria; order Sphingomonadales; family Sphingomonadaceae; genus Sphingopyxis. Next base: position 17,317 of record NZ_LNSB01000015.1, read on the forward strand.
CGATTTTCAGCGGCAGCCACCAAAGCAGCAGCGCCTCAAGCGCATGTCCGCTCCATGCCAACGCGGCGAGCATCGAATATTGCACGGCCTTCGCAAGCATTGCGTGAAGCGAGGCTGTCTTGGCGCCAGATGTCCCGAGCCTTTGCAATGTCATGCCGTAGCGATCGTGGCGTGGCTGCCCTTTTACAAGCGCTCTGCCGATTGCGGCCCAGGCGCTGTTTGCGGCCATCGGAATGTCAGGATCGAGCAGCGGGTCGTTCGTGTGCCGATGATGTTCGAAATGGGTCACCCGGAGGACGGTAAGGGGGGCGAACATGGGAATCAGCGCGTACCAACCGATAAACTCGTTGAACCAGTGCCAGCGCGATCCTTCCGGCACGATGATGTGATGCTGGGCTTCGTGCGATGGCAGATAGGCGGCGGTCATGTTGACCGTTGCGATCAGAAATCCCGCCCATAGGGGCAGGGCGCCCGTCATGACCAGCGGCCACAACGCGAGCCACAGGCTCGTGTTGACTAGGGGCCAGATCACCATGATCCAGGGAAAACCGCCGATGAATTGTTCGGCGATCGCCTTTTCGCGAGCCCTCAGGCCCGGTGTATTTGTTTCCGTCACCATAGCCATGTCCTCCGCTGACGCGCGATCACCCCCAATATGATGCCGGTAAGAAGCCCGAACTGGACGGCGCTGAGGCCGGCCGGTGCATCGAGACCGCTCGCGGTGATCGCAGCAGCGATGACGGGCGCCAGAAAACCGACCCCGAACAGGATCGGTCCGAGGCCGAATAAGAAACCGACGACACGCATGTGATATCCTTCAGCTGAGTACCACAGCAGATCGGCGCGTCAGAACAGGACTCATCATATCGCGCTCGCAATCAGCGACTGATCCGATCGGCGATCCGCTCTAGTGATGCCACTCTGGCGCACGCCTTCTTCCAGCGCGTCGACCCCGAAAGCTTGCACCGGTCCCAGGGCTCCCGTTCCGATAATCCCCCCGGCGGCCTGGATCGAAGCCCAAGCTAGAAAGTTCGCGGTGAAGCTGAAACCATCTACTCCCGTGAGGATGGTTGTTTGTAAGAGTTCATCCTTGTCGGACCATGCCCGTGCAATCACGCTGGTTGATCCTGCGGCACGCGCCTCGTCGCTGGGCCCGCCCGAAGATCCGTTCGCTTTGCGCGCCATTGCACGGCGAATGCCACCCGCCACGGCGGGAATGCGCATGCCGGCGTTGAGCACTGCCGAGACATAGGGAACCACTGCCGATGAAGCACCATAGAGGCCCAGACCAACCTCGATATCGCGCAGATGGGGGAATTGCTCCGGCAATGTGAGGTGTTCCGTGCCGCCCGCGCTAAGTATCCAACGAGATTTACCGGAGGCGTCCGCGACGCGCCGAGCGCGGGCAGCTGTCCGCTCGGTGACCAGACGACCTTGGCGAAAGGCAAATGATGGCGCGATGATCGCGGCGGCCGCGCTCGCCTCCGCGCCGCCGCTCTCCGCGCTGGTGCCGTTGAGCAGATAGGCAATTTCAACGCGGGTTGCGGCAGTGCCGGCACGGGTGAGGGCCAAGGTGGCGGCGAGATTGCCCGGCACCCAGTCGAAACCGTAAGCGGTCATCAGCGCTGATGACCGCAGGCGCGCCTGTGGTCCATAATGCTCGAACACCTTGCGGATGAAGGCGGGCTCGCCGGTGGAATCGAGGTAGTTTGCTCCGGCGTCGATGGCTGCCTCCACCGCCGCATTCCCCCATTGCAGAAAGGGGCCGACCGTCGAAATGAGGACGTCGCCATGCCCGATGGCGGCGCGGATTGAAGCGGGGTGCGCGACATCGGCGATGTGCGTTTCGAGCCCGCCCAGGGCATCGGCCAGCCGCGCCAGCTTGTCGCGGGACCGTCCCGCCAGAACCGGCCGTGCGCCGCGTTCGACGAGCGCGCGCGCCACCAATGTTCCTGTGTAGCCGGTTGCACCGAAAACGACGATCCGCGCTGGTCCGCTCATTGCGATTGCCCGGTCGACGTAGATGAGGCCGTGGGCACATGCCGGGCCAGGAAATCCAGCTCTCTGGCGAGCACGTCGCGGAACGGCGCTCCATCATAAATGTCGAAGTGCCCGTACGGCACGACCTGAATATCGCCGCGAGGCGCCCGCCGTACATGGCTCAGTGAAGACTTAACGGGGATCAGCCGGTCACCCTCGCACAGAATGAACAGGGCCGGGCAGCTTATATCCGGTGTCGACAATCCAGGCCGATACCCGATGATGGAAAACAGGATACGCGCCGCAACTTGGGTCTCGCTCTGAACACCCTCGGGGATCATGGCGTTGAAGTCGGCCTGATCCGCCAGCACCAGAGACTTACTGCCGCGTGGCCCGCCGATGTCGACGAGAACCGGCGCCGCGCCGCGTCGGCGCGCGATCACATCGCGTATCGCCGGCCCGAGAAGTCGGAGGCCGCGAACCGGATCCGTCAGACGCGATGAGGCCACCCCATCCAGAAAAGGGCATTGGGCGATGATGGCCGCAATTCTCGCATCTTCGGAGCCCAAGCGGGTTACGTGGCCGCCGCCGAAAGAGGTGCCGAACAGGACGATGCGGTCCGGATCGAATTCGGGGCGGGAGCGGGCATAGACGATAGCCGCGCGCCAGTCCTCGAGCAATTGTTCCGGATCAACGACCTGCCGCGGCGAGCCATCGCTGTCGCCGAAACCCCGGTAGTCGAACACGAGGCAACCATAGCCGGCCGCACAAAAGGCTCGGGCAAAATTGTCGAGACGCCACGAGCGCACACCGCCGAGACCATGCCCGAGGACTACCGCGGGAACGGGCCCCCCGGCAAAATTGTCGGGAAGGTAGAGCCAGGCAGCGCATTTTACGCCGCGTACGTAAAAATCGACGTCGATGCGCGCAGTTGCCGTCATCGTTTTGATCCTTCTGCTTGCAGCGAAAAAGTGGCTGGGACGAGCAATGCGGAATGCCACATCTCGGTCAGGTCGACCGCCAGTGCCTCGAATGCTGCGGCGTCACCGCCGGATTTCGCCAAGTTGTAGAGATTGCGTTCCTGTCCCCAGGCGAGCAGATGGGCCTGCCGACGTAGCGTCTCGGGGTCCCGGGATATCTGTTCCAGATCAAGGCGGTGGAGGAACAGTTCCACACTACCAATAACGGCACGACGCCACATGTCCTCCACAACGGGCAGACGAGAGCTGAGTTCGACCGCGGCACAGAGTATCTCGGGGTGGGACAACCAAGCCACGACGACATGTCCGACCCCCTCTTGTACCCGTGCGCGCATATCGGCACCCTCGCGGGCATTGGCCAGTTCCAGGTTCGACCGGATTTCTTCCAGTACTTCTTCGATTAATGTCGCCAGCAACGCATCCTTGGAAGCAAAGTAGAAATAGAAGCTCGGCCGGGAAACCTGGGCGCTGGCTACCAGCTCCGCGATGGACATCGTATCGAAAGTCCGCGCTTTCAGCGCCACCTTTGCTGCGGCCAGAATCGCGCGCTCCCGCTCATCCCCGCTGCGCGGCTGCTCTACGCGCCGTTGAGCGCGCCGGGAAGGCGCCGCTGCGCTATGACTGACCATATCGTGCCATCGCTTTCCTCAATCTCATAATTGACATGTGTTGATCATTAATCAACGCATGTCAATTAAATTGCGCACGGATGACGGGGTCTGCCGTCGATGCGCCTTCAGGAGAGATTTCCGCTTGAATGCAGCGGTGCATGTGCGAAGCCGGATCGGCAGGTTAAAGGCTGCGGATGGCGCGGTACGGGGGTGAGCTTCAAACGTTCAAGGTGTTCAGGGACTGATCGACCAGGCGGCCCAACGTCGGCCAACGTTCCTCAATTTGAGCAACTCCCAGCTCCGTTTGTACGCGGTCGAGCGCAGGCCGATCCCGGTCGTTCAGAGCATGTTGTTGAACAGGCGGGTCGCCGGCATCGCCTGCTCACCGAGAGCGTTGTGGCGAACCTAGCGAACAGCTTCCTTCCGCTCGGCCGATCAAGTTGCAGTCATTAAATGCAGCGGCGGTATTCGGCCGGGGTTACACCCAGCGCTTTGCGGAACGTTCTGTTGAGATGGCTTTGGTCGGAAAAGCCGCAATCGGCTGCCACCACTTTCAGTGGGATGTTTCTCAAGAGTAGCAATGACTTCGCTCGTTCAATTCGACGCTGAACCACAAAGGCATGCGGCGTCACGCCGAACTCCAATTTGAACTTGCGAGAAAAGTGAAACGGACTCAATCCCGCGGTAGACGCCAGATCCTCAAGGTGGATACCATCCGCCAATGTTTCCTCGATATATTCGGATACTGCCTTTCTGAGGCCCGACCCCAAGGCTCCCCCATGGGCCTCCTTGATCTCAATATCGGCGTAGTTTCTGATTATGTGAACGGCGAGCTGCGTTCGTAGCGCGTCAATCAGCAGGGTTTCTCCAACTCCAGCACCCCGATATTCCCGCTCGAGCATCGCGAGACATGAAGGTATCACAGTATCATTGCTGCGGATGCGGTCATCAATCTCTATGGCCGCGAGATTCCGATCAAAGATTTGAGCTGCTGCATCGATGATGACGTCATGGCTAAGGTAGATATGCTGTACGGTGATAGCGTCGTCCCACTGCCATGTTGATTGCGCGCCTCGCGTAAGGAGCGAGACGGCCCCGGGGCCAAGTCTCTCGGCTTGCCAAGGGCCGCCGCAACGTCGGCGCATGAAAGTGTCCGCCTCTTGATAGACCACGATCATGTAGTCCCGCATAGGCGGGATTTCGACTTCAAGGCCGCTATATCGATACCCCATCAAGGTAATGCCGCGCCAGCCCATCGCGGAGCTGTCGACCGTCTTGCGCCCAGGAATCCATTCCTTGATGTTTTCTGGTGGAATTAGGTCAGTCATCGCTCACTCCCCCAACTCGGCGCTCTCGTTGATTTGTGGCGCGCAAGCTGGCCTTTGTTCTAGTCGCCGTCAGCTCCCTCGGTACAAAACACTATCGCCTGATTTTCCAGTTCCGCAATCTGGGCCTCACTGTATCCCGATTCAAGCAATATGTGCCGGCTGTGCTGCCCGAAGCCGGGCGGTGCAGAGTGGACCGATCCTGGCGTCCTGCCGAACTTTGCAGCTATTCCCGTGCCCCGATAGCCTTCCGCATCGATCACCATATTGCGGTGGATGGTATGGGGATGCGCCAGTGCGTCGCTGACGTTGCGCACGACGCCTGCCGGCACGCCGGCGATCAGGAGAGTTCGTTCGAGGTCTTCCGCCTCGAATTGAGTTAGGCAATGTGCCAGGATTTCGCCAAGCTGTTCTCGATGTGCAATCCTGTCCGCATTGTCGACGAAGCGCTCGTCCCGGGCAATGTCAGGGCGTTCGAGCACTGCGCAAAGTTTTGCGAACTGACTATTGTTGCCAACCGCGAGATAGATATTTCCGGTTCTCGTCTCGAACATGTCATAGGGTACGATGTTCGGATGACCGTTGCCAGTCGCGACGGGTGTGTTGCCCGACATCAAGCTATTCGCCGCCTGCGGATGGAGCATGCTGATAGCACAATCGTATAGAGGAACTTCGATCTGTTGACCAAGCCCTGACCGGCCTCGTTCGATTATGGCGGCAAGGATGGCGTTGCAGGCGATGAGGCCTGTTCCGATATCAACGATAGGCGTTCCCATCCGGACTGGTCCATGTTGGGGGTCGCCATTGATGCTCATCAAGCCAGTCATTGCTTGAACCACTGCATCATATCCTGGGAATCCGCCTAACGGGCCGTCGGCACCGAAGCCCGTAACATGGCACATAACAAGGCGCGGGAAGCGCCCTTCAAGCACTTCGGTGTAGCCCAATCCCCACTTCTCCAGCGCACCACTCTTGAAGTTGTGGACTAGCACGTCTGCTTCTTCCAACAGCTTCAATATGATGTCCCGTCCTTCCGGTTTGCCCACATCGATTGAGATCGAGCGCTTGTTGCGATTGGCGCCAGAAAAATATGCGCTGACGCCGTTCTTGAAGGGCGGGCCCCACGCTCGTGTTTCGTCACCTTGCGGCGGCTCGATCTTTATGACTTCGGCGCCGTAGTCGGCGAGAACCTGCGTGCAGTATGGCCCGCCAAGGACGCGGCTGAGGTCAACGACACGAATGCCTGCAAGCGGACCGCCAATCATAGGACTTCCTCATATAGCGAGACCACATCGGCAAACGACATGTCGCGCGGATTGTTTGCTTGCAGGCGGGTAAGTCCGGTCGTCACCTCGCTCGCCATCATCGGGACGGCTTCGGCAGAAATGCCCAGTTGCGAAAGTCGCGTTTCCAGGCCGCTTGAAACAAACATCGACTCGATCGCCAAGATCAGACCGTTGGCCGCCTCAAAATCGTCGGAGAAGGTGTTCCGGGGCAAAAGCACACGGGCAAGTCGCGCGTATTCAGCCTCGGCGGAGGGGAGGTTGAACCGCAATACCGGTGCTGCAACCAAGGCGTTGCCATGGCCGTGCGGTACCTGGAAATGGCTGCTCAACGGGTAGGAAAGGGCGTGGATTGAGCCAACGCTGGCATTGATGAACGCCATGCCCGCCAAGGTAGCCCCCAGCAACACAGCTTCGCGCGCGGCCAAATCCGAAGGAGCGTCAAGTACGCGTGGCAGATTTTGTCCGAGAAGCGCGAGCGCCTTGTCCGCCAGCCCGTCCGATACCGGGTTCTTGCGGGTCCGACTGGTCGCAGCCTCGATAGCGTGCACCATCGCGTCAAGGGCAGTTGCTGCAGTAATTTTGCGAGGCATCCCTATGGTAAGCTCTGCATCAAGCAATGCAACATCCGGGAGCAATTGCGGTGCATAAACCGCCATCTTCTCGTGATTTTCGCTGGTCAGGACCGAAACCCATGTGACTTCCGAGCCAGTACCCGCCGTTGTGGGGACCTGAATCAATGGCAGCCGCTGGCCGACTGCCCTATCGGTACCGATCATGTCATCGACCGACTGGCCGGTCGCCGCTGCCAGGGCAACGACTTTCGCAGTATCGAGAGAGCTTCCGCCACCCAAGCCTACAATGGCATCTGCGTGGAAGGACCGGGCGCATTCCACGGCATCGTTGACCACAGTTATCGGCGGATCCGCTGCCACGCGATCAAAAGTCGATGTCGCGATTCCGACGTCGGCAAGGGCGGAAACGGCTTGTTCGGCAAATCCGCAAGCAAAAATTCCAGGGTCGGTGACAAGCAAAACGCGACTTCCGCCAAGGCCGCGCATAAGTGCTCCAATTTGAGAGAGCGATCCCGCTTCGCAGATAACGCGCGGACAGGAACGGAAGTCGAGGCTCATTTCAAGTCTCCGATCAGGCTGCGTCACGGATCATGTTCCGTGCGATGATGAGTTGCTGAATCTGTGTCGTGCCTTCGTAAATTCGAAACAGGCGCACATCCCGGTAGAACCGCTCCACTGAATATTCGGACATATAGCCTGCGCCACCATGAATCTGGACCGCGCGATCGGCGACCCGGCCAACCATCTCGCTGGCGTACATCTTGCAACATGCCGCTTCCGTCGACACGTCTTGACCGGAGTCACGTCGACGTGCGGTCTCCTCGATCATGCAACGGGCGGCGAATGCCTCGGCCTTGCTGTCGGCTAGCATCGCTTGAATAAGCTGCTTCTCCGCAAGCGCCTCACCGAACTGCCTTCGCTCCATGGCATAGCTCAGGCTGTCCCGGATAAGCCGCTCGGCGGCACCGACGCATACGGCAGAAATATGCAGACGACCGCGGTCGAGTACTTTCATTGCCGTCCTGAATCCCTGGTTTTCGCGATCCGGACCACCGATGATCGCGGATTCGTGCACTCGTACATCCTGGAAAATCACATCGCATGTGTGCGTCCCTCTCTGGCCCATCTTGCGGTCACGAGCGCCGAATGTGATGCCGGCTGTATCGCCATCCACGAGGAAGGCTGTAACTCCCGAAGAGTTTGTCGATCCCGGCTTGGTGCGTGCGAAAACTGTGAACAGTCCTGCGTGCGGCGCGTTTGTTATGAAACGTTTGGTCCCATTTATGACGTAATGATCGCCATCGCGCTTGGCAGATGTGGAAAGCGAACCGGCGTCAGAGCCCGCATCGGGTTCGGTTAAGGCAAATGAAGAAATCAATTCTCCCGTTGCCAGTCGAGGCAAGTAGCGCTCTCGTTGTTCGGCGGTGCCGTCGATGATAATCCCTTGCGACCCGATGCCATTGTTCGTTCCGATCAGTGACCGGAACGCCGGGGAGGCCTGACCGAGTACAAATGCAGCTTTTACCTCTTCGGTCATGGTCAAGCCGAGGCCACCATATTCCTGAGGTATCGACATGCCGAATAGGCCCATGATCCTGATTTCCTCGGTGAGAGCCGGTGGAATTGCATCGTTTTCGGCCACCTCGGCTTCGCACGGGACGAGCCGCTCGCGGACAAAGCGATCCAGCGTGTCGAGGAACTGTGAGAGTGTATCGTCATCCAGGGGCATCAAAATGTTTCCAAAAGCTCAGGGCGAAATCGCGCTGATGTTGCGGACAAGGTCTTTCAGCCGAGCAGAAATGTCGGTTTCGATCCAATCGCGTGATAGGTGGGACGCCGCCCCGCCGCAGTTGAAGGCTAAAACGGGCGAACCGTCTGAGGGGATGAAGGGCACAGCTACGGAGTTAACATCCGTCTTCCATTCGCCAATCGAAAGGCAATATCCGTGTTTCGCGTGGGATTCGAAAGCGTCATATATCCCGCGCTCGATCGCGGGCCAGCCATGGCCTTCATGGTCTTGAATTTCTTGAAGGATTTCAGATCTGAGATCTTCGGATATACCCGCCAGGTACGCACGACCAATCGCCGTGGTCGCAAGTTTGATATGAGCCCCCACTTCGATCGCGAGTGTAACCGGGTTTGGACCGCGGCAGCGTTCCAGATAAACCATGGTCAGGCGATCTCTGCCCGCAACCGCAACGGGCATACCCGAGTAGTTCGCCAGCTCCTGCATATATGGCTTGGCCAACTGCAAGGTCGGCATGCCAGCCAGGCAGGAATATCCTAGAGAAAGGACGGGCGGAGCGAGGCGGTATCGGGCTGTTTCCGGATTGAAGCTCAGGTACCCAAGACGATGGAGCGTGTACGTCAGCCTGGAGATGGTCGACTTGCTCAAGCCGGTCCGGGCGGCAAAGTCACCGTTGCCTAAGGCCTCACCCTCCTTTCGGAAAGCGCGCAAAACTTCGAGTCCACGTCCCAACGCGACCACGAAATCGCGATCTGTATCACCGACTTTTGAAGGCTCCTTGCGCGGTCGCACCGCCATACTCCTCTCGCTCCGGTCGTTGCCGGCTTGAAATGCTTCTAAGCACGGAGTAATGCTTCTGTCAAGTTTGCGGAATATATTTCGGCACAGCGGAATATTTTATTTGAGATGCTAGTGCGGCATGGACGCTGGCACTCAAGGTCGGAGAGGGTCGTTATGACGCAACATGATTATACAGACATTGGATTGTTCATTGCCGGCGCGTGGATCGATCCAGGAGAACGTGAGGCACAGCCAGTCATCAATCCGGCCACGGCACAGCAGATTGGCCTGATGGCGATGGCAACATTGGAAGATCTTGAGGCATCGGTTCGATCCGCCCAGGCGGCTTTTGATGATTGGAAGCAACGTTCGCCGCTCGATCGGAGCGCCATCTTGCGGCGGTTCGCGGACCTGCTTCGTGAGAACGAAGAATCAATTGCTACGGCCATTACCTTGGATGAAGGGAAGCCGCTGGCTGAAGCGCGCGTTGAAGTACGGGCCTCGGCCGATCATGTCGATTGGCATGCCGAGGAAGGGCGCCGCATCTATGGCCGAGTGATTCCTTCGCGCTCTCCCACTGTACAACAGCTGGTCCTGCGTGAACCAGTGGGGGTATGCTTGGCGATTACGCCCTGGAATTTTCCACTGAGTCAGGCGGTACGTAAGGTCGCGGCCGCGTTAGCTTGCGGTTGCACGATGATCCTGAAAGGCCCTGCAGAAGCTCCGTCCGCATGTTTGGCCATCGCCCGTTACCTTCAAGAAGCTGGGCTGCCCGATGGGTGCCTCAATCTTGTGTGGGGCAATGCGGCGATGATTTCAGAAACGTTGGTGGCCCATCCTGACGTCCGCAAAATTACTTTCACCGGATCGGTTGAAGTCGGCAAGAATCTTGCTGAACTCGCGGGTCGCCACATGAAGCGCACCACAATGGAACTTGGCGGTCATGCGCCGGTCCTGGTTTTCGACGATGCCGACGCAGAGGGCGCTGCCCTGGCATTGGCTAGCAACAAGCTGCGAAACGCCGGACAAGTCTGTATTTCACCGACCAGGTTCTTCGTGCAAGCGGGCGTCCACCAACGCTTTGTCGACGCGTTGGTTGACGTCTTCGCGAGTGTCAAGGTAGGCGATGGGCTCGAGGCGGATGTTCAAATGGGACCGCTGTGCCACGCAAGGCGGATTACGGAAATGGAGCGGCTTGTTGAGGACGCGCGCGCTGGCGGAGCCGCAGTCCTGGCTGGTGGCGCACGACAGGGAAATGCGGGCTATTTTTTCGCACCGACCATCGTCGATACCATGGGTGATCGCATCGCACTGATGCGGGATGAACCATTCGGGCCAATTGCCGTTGTTTCGCGCTTTGGTGATATGAGCGATGCTATCGATCGGGCAAACACATTGCCGTTCGGCTTGGCTTCCTATGTCTTTACCAGTTCGCTTGAGCGGGCCGATCGTGCCGCCGCCGCCCTCCAGGCCGGCATGGTCAGCATCAATCACTTTGGACTGGCATTACCTGAAACCCCGTTCGGAGGAGTCCGTGACAGCGGCTACGGCACGGAAGGCGGTAGCGAAACCTTTGACGGCTACCTCAACACGAAATTTGTTTCGCGATTTGCAGGCGTTTGCGCATGAGCGATGTCATGATGGTGCGGATCGAACGCCGCGATCGTACTGCACCCGATCATCGACAATCCCTGGGAATCCTCGACATGCGAGGGTCCTCTACACGAAATGTTGGCAATGCAGCAAAGGGACTTGCCCGGTCCGATGTGCGCTATGGCCTTGGTTGCGACGTGTGTTGGCGTCGGCGGACAGAGCGTTTGCTCCTAATGTGACAGCAATAAACGACAACGGAACGCGCAGGGAAATTCAAGACGTCCTCACCAGCGCAACCTAGCGTCTCCTCCTGATCACGCCTCACATCTGTCTGCCTCATGCGACGGGCAGCGGTGGAGTACGGCGTTCGCAAGAATTTGGATGGAGAGGAAAATGGCAGAAAATCGGGAAGCAGATTTCCTGCGCGAGCTGTACCAGGATTGGAGCGACCGAATGGTCGCTGATCCTGAAATGTCCATCGCAGGGCTGCGCAGTATGTTCGACGAGTGGGGCAAGCCCGCACGCGAGCCGGAAGGGGTAAGCTACAAGTCAGATGAAATTGGCGGTGTTCCAGGCATATGGGCATTCCCGCGAGATGCAGATCTCTCTCGCGTCATACTCTACACCCACGGCGGAGGTTTCGCGGTCGGTTCAGCTGATAGCCATCGCAAGCTTGTGGGGCATCTTGCGAAAGCTCTGGGCGTATCAGCTTTCATCCTGGACTATCGACGATCGCCCGAATTTCCATTTCCGGCCCAGATCGAGGATGCGGTTGCGTCATATTTGGGCTTGATCGAAAGAGGCATAGAGCCCCGGCACATAACAAGTGCGGGTGACAGCGCCGGCGGCAATCTTGCCATTGCCATGGTTCTTCAACTTCGAGAACTTGGCGAGCAGCTTCCTGGAAGCCTCATCGCGTTTTCGCCCTGGCTGGACATGGCGTTGCGTGGTGCCACGCTGGAGACAAACGCCGCAACGGATGCTCTCGTTGGCAGGCCGATACTGGAAGGTATGATCGCCATGTTTCTTGGCGACGCGGCCAGTCCGCTAAATCCGCTGGCGAACCCGCTCGAGAACAGCTTTCGGCGATTCCCTCCATTGTACGTCAATGCGGGCGGCGCCGAGACATTGCTAAGCGACGCCGAAGCCTTGTGCGAAAAGGCACGGAGCGAAGGCGTTTCAGTCGCGTTCTCGGTCGTCCCTGGCATGCAGCATGTCTTTCCAGCTCTCGCCGGTCGAGCCGCTGAAGCTGACGAGGAACTGCTCAAGATCGCCGCTTGGTATCACTCACTTTGACACGCGCGAAAATCCATTTCGCAGCAACGGTTTGTGCGGGAACCCCGCTCTGGAGAAAATAATGATCAGCAATGTAACCGCGACAAAAACCCATGGTGCCGATTTCGACGCGATTGTCATCGGCGGAGGCTTTGGAGGACTCTATGCGGTCCATAAGCTTCGCAATGAGCAGGGTCTTCACGTGAAGGCCTATGACAATGCGAGCGACGTCGGGGGAACCTGGCACTGGAATCGTTACCCCGGAGCCCTTTCCGATACGGAGAGCTTTTGTTACCGCTTTTCGTTTGACAAGGAACTTCTTGATCAAGGCAGCTGGCAGTCTCGATACCTTACGCAGCCCGAGATTCTCGAATATCTGAACGGCGTCGCTGACCGCTTTGATCTGCGCAGCAGCTATCAATTCAATACGAAAATCGTGTCAACCCGCTTCGACGAGGCCACCGGCTTGTGGCACGTTTTGACAGATAAGGGGGAGTCGGCATCGGCGAAGTATCTGATCACCGGCCTGGGGCTGCTTTCGGCAATAAACAAGCCACGATTCGCCGGCATCGATGAATATCGCGGCGAAGTTTACCATACTGGCGCTTGGCCAGAAGGCGCCGATCTGAGCGGAAAGCGTGTCGGCATTATAGGAACCGGCTCTACAGGCGTTCAGGTCATCATCGCGCTTGCGCCCATTGTGCAGCATCTGGCCGTGTTTCAACGATCGGCCCAATATGTGGTTCCTATTGGAAACTGGCCCGAAGACACCGAGACGATCGACAATTATAAGGCCAACTATGACGAAATCTGGAAACAGATTAAGCGTTCACAGGTTGCCTTTGGCTTCGCCGAGAGCACAACGTCAGGACTAGATGTCTCCGAAGCCGAACGAGACCGGGTATTCGAAGAAGCCTGGCAGCGAGGTGGCGGCTTCCGCTTCATGTTCGAGACATTCACCGATGTCGCAACCAGTCATGACGTAAACACGTCCGCTGCCAACTTCATCAAGCGGAAAATTGCCAGAATTGTGAAGGATCCGGACATTGCCCGGAAACTGATGCCTAGCGATCTTTATGCCAAACGCCCCCTGTGCGCAACGGACTACTACGGAGTCTATAATCGGAAGAACGTGTCGCTGGTAGACGTCAAGGAAGATCCGATCACCGAGTTCACGGCAAATGGCGTTAGCCTGGCCAGTGGTATCGAGCACGAACTTGACGTCGTGATTTTCGCCACGGGATTCGATGCGGTCGACGGGAACTATACGAAGATCGATATTCACGGGCGCGGCGGTGTAACCATTCGCGAAAAATGGGCCGATGGTCCCTTGGGGTATCTCGGAATGATGGAGGCCGACTTCCCGAACATGTTCATGATCCTCGGCCCGAATGGCCCATTCACAAACCTTCCGCCGAGTCTCGAAAGCCAGGTTGACTGGATTGCCGACGCGATCGCCACCATGGAAGCCGACGGCCGCTCCACGATCGAGCCGACACAGGCCGCCGAAGACGAGTGGGTAGAGACGTGCCGGACAATTGCAAATATGACACTCTTCCCGAAAGCTGAATCGTGGATCTTCGGAGCTAATATTCCGGGAAAGAAAAACGCCGTGATGTTCTATCTCGGCGGCCTTGGAAATTACCGCGATGCGCTTCAGGCGGTGCGCGAGTCAGGATATGACTCAATGATTTTCGATCGCGAAGCAATTTTGACGTGAGTTCTGCGACGCGACCGCTCGATGGATCGCTCGCCGCGCCAACTCGCAATGCGGCAGAAACGAGATTTGGGAGTCGCGAGACGCCGCTTGTTTTTCGTTCAGTGCCGACCCTCCATGTCGAATGGGGCGTCCATCGCCGCTTGGGACAATTCTTTGCTGAGTGTTTTGCAGAGCGCCGCATCCTGATCGTTACGGACCATCATCTGCGCGCCGCTGGTATCCTGGATCCTGCTTTGGAATCGCTCGAAGGAGCCGGCTTCGCAATAACGGTTTTTGACGGCGTTGTTGCCGACCCACCCGAATCCGTGCTCGCCAACGCTGTCCAGCTGGCGCGTGAGGCGGGCACGAATATCGTTCTTGGCCTGGGTGGCGGTTCATCGATGGATATTGCCAAGCTGGTTGCGGTCCTTGCTGTCTCAGAGCAACATCTGTCCGAACTCTACGGCATAGATCGCGTAAGGGGCAAAAGAGTGCCCCTGGTACAAATGCCAACTACCGCCGGCACAGGGTCCGAGGCAACGAACATATCGATCCTGACCACGGGGGAATCTTCGAAATCGGGAATTATAGCGCAGCAGCTATACGCCGATCGGGTCATCCTTGATGCGGAACTTGCCTGCGGTATGCCGCCGCTCCTCACTGCGGCAACAGGCATCGACGCGATCGTGCATGCCATCGAGGCATATACGAGCCAGAACCGCAAGAACCCCATGTCCGATATGTTTGCTCGCGAAGCCCTCCGGCTCATGACGGGCAACTTGATCACCGCTTGTCGCGTTGGTCATGACAGGGACGCGCGAGAAGCCATGATGCTTGGTGCAAATCTTGCGGGGCAGGCGTTTGCGAACGCGCCGGTCGCGGCGGTCCACGCGCTTGCTTATCCGCTCGGAGGACTTTTTCACATCGCACATGGGCTGTCCAACGCACTCATGCTGATGCCGGTACTTCGATTCAATATGGTAACAGCGGCGGCGCTGTACGCCGAACTTGGCGACGCGGTCTTGGGGCCTACGGCAGCACCGACTGTCGAGAGGGCTGAGGCGTTTGTGTCCTTCATTGGCCAGCTGCTCGTCGATTCCGGTTGCCCATTGCGGCTTCGGGACGTGGAAGTTCCTGAAAAGAGCCTGCCTTCGCTCGCGAGAGATGCGATGCTGCAGACCCGGCTTCTCGTCAACAATCCGAGAGCCATGACGGAACAAGACGCCCTGTCGCTATATCGAGAAGCCTACTGAGGCTACCGAGTTTTCTCCCGAATGGTATTCCCGTTGAAGCGTCTTGCCCAAGGAGGCAGATTGGAAAAAGCGAAACTCCTGTCACGCGGTGCTTACCCTCAATGGGCCAAGATTCAGACGCAATGGGCGGACAATGACGTCTATGGTCATGTCAACAACGCCGTGCACTATGGATGGTTTGATACTGCGATCAACAGCTGGCTGATCGGCAGCGGCCTGCTTCGTCTAAGTGGGGGCAAGCTGATCGGTCTGGTGGTCGAGACGGGATGTAGATATGCAGAAGCAGTCTGCTATCCCGAAGCCGTCGATGTGGGGTTTGGCGTAAGCCATTTGGGGCGAACAAGCGTGACGTATCGCGTTGGCATTTTCCGCGAGCTGAGCGTCCTTGCTGCCGCGGAAGGGCATTTCACCCATGTCATGGTAGATCGTAAGAGCCGCCGACCAGTCGTCTTGCCCGCGCGATGGCGAAAAGTCCTTGCGGCGCAGATGATCGAAACTTGATATCGCATGATGCTCGATCGTCGCTGATCGTGAGCTGACCGGGCGCCTCGGCCGTGGCTCTGCAAAGCGCCACGCTTTCCTAAAATCATCAGTGCGGCCCGGCAGGAATTTATAGCTGCTCTTGCGGCCGGAATGGCCGCGAAATCTTAGGCAATCCCGGTTGCCACCTCGCAGGATTGTTCAACCCATGCGAGCAAGGATTTTCAAGACTGCCGCCCCTCGATGGGCTCTACGCCTTGACGACAAACTAAGTCGGCATTCGCCTTTCCGCAAGCAGCGGGAGACGCGTGAAGAGCCGAACTTTGCAATCGAGGGAGAGAGATGATGAACCTGAAGGCAATTTCGCAGCTTCTATGTGGTTGCGCTTGGGGCATTGCGCTGTTGCCCGGGCAAGTGAACGCCCAGGCGATGGCGAGCAGCGCCGGCGACGTGATCGATCAAGCTTCAGAAGAAGGCCATGGCGACGAGATCATCGTTACCGCACGGCAGAAGAACGAATCCCTGAAGGATGTTCCTGCGTCGGTCTATGTGCTCTCGACCGACACAATCGAAAATACCAAAGCTCGCGTAGCAGTCGATTTCGTGAGCTTGACTTCGGGTGTCACCATTCAAACCGCCACAACCGATCCATCGGACGTGTCCATCAACATCAGAGGTCTGAACAGCCCGCGCGACGCGGAAAACAACATTGCGCTGGTGGTCGATGGCGTTCTCAAGACGAGCATTGCTTCAACTAATGAGCCTCAGGGTGCGCTGGCACAGGTCGAAATTCTCAAGGGGCCACAGGGCGCTATCTACGGTCGGAACGCGTCGGCCGGCGCTATCGTCATTACGACAAAGAAGCCGACGCCGGATCTGTCTGGTCAGATCAAGGGCCGTGTCGCCAACGACAACACATATCTCGTCTCCGGGCTGCTAAGTGGCCCTGTCACAGATGGTGTCGGATTCGTGCTGAACGGCGAATGGACCAAGTCGGACGGATATTATCGCAACACCTTCGTAGGGTCGGATCTGCATCAGAGTGTGTACGGCTATCGCGGCAATCCGGCTTCAGTGGACAGCTATAACAAATTGAACATCTTTGGGCGCATCCTGATTGAGCCCTCGGATGACACCGAAATCGATCTCAAGGCCAATTACGGAAGAAGCCACGGCGGCGCACTGAGTTTCAACGCAGTCTTCCAGATCCCAACACTCGCGCAAGCGTTCAATGACCCGATTTTCAACGCGCCGGTGAGCAAGCACAAGTTCATATTCACGGACGACACCGAGGCTAAGCACTGGCAAAAAACATATGGGGCGTCGATGAGAATTCGGCAGGACCTGGATTTCGGCACATTGATCGGAGTCGTGGCCTACAACAACAACAGGAATGAATATATTGCTGGAGGAACGAGCGGGGCGTTCGGTTTTTTCAACAACGAGCCCACCTGCATCCGCACCAGGCCAGCCACGGCAGGAGTAGTCAACCAGGCGCCATTTACACAGTATAATGCTGCGTTCGGTTTCGCCATGCCCTACTCACCTTCCACCTGCGACGGTATCCAGGGCAATCGTCGCACGCAGAAAGATGTGGTTTCGGAAATCCGGCTCACTGGCGGCGAAGGCACCTCGTTGAACTGGCAACTGGGAGGTAGCTACATCTACATCGATCGACGGGTTTGCGTAAACCTTACTCTCGACACGGGCCAGGGCGGGACGCGTCAGTGCTTCACGACGGACCCGCGATTCCCGACGGAGAATCTCACCGATGACAATTACCGGACCAATGTCTATGCCGTGTTTGCCGCAGCCGACTGGGACGCGACTGACAAACTTCGGCTGGGCGTCGCACTGCGCTACGATATCGAAGCGCGCGACCGCATCAATAATGTTCCGGTAAATGCCCGCACGCGCTGGGTTGGCAATCCGCGTACGGGATATCCGATTGGTACGGCGACCACGCCGTCGAACTATTTCCTCAATCCAGGGCTCGACCCGGCCTATAACCCGTCGGGCGTGATTGCCCCGATTTCGGAAACGTTCAAGCAACTTCAACCGAAGATCACGATCACCTACAAGCCCAACAATGACCTCACGATTTTCGGAAACTGGGGCATGGGATTCAAGGCCGGTGGCTTCAATCCGGCCGGCACCGAGGCAATCATCAATGGCTACTTCAATCCGCCGCCGCCGACAGGCATCAGTGCCGGAATCTCGGTTCCCGATCTCATCAAAAAGGAAACCAACAGCGCATTCGAACTTGGCGTTAAGGGGCGTGTTTTCGATGCGGTGAACTTCGAAGTGGCCGGTTTTCTCACCAACGTGAAAAACATGCAATTCTTTGAATTCTTCGTCGGCGACTTCGGTTTGCTGCGGAGCACCTCCAATATCGACAAGGTGCAGATCTACGGTATCGACGCTTCAATCGACTATAAGATATCGCCCGTCTTCAAGGTTTTCGTGAACGGAAACTACACCGAGAGCGAAATCAAAGCCAATAGCGGCCGTCCTTATACCGTCGGCAACAAATCTCCTGCGACGCCCGATTTCACGATCAACGGCGGCGTGCAGATGAATGCCCCGGTTTCCGACCGGGTCAATCTGGTTAGCCGCATCGATTTCAGAGTTGTCGGTCCAACCCCGTTCCATACCGTTCAACGGAATACGACACCGACCATCTTCGGGTTGCCGGCAACCTATGACAACTCGACGCGGGATACATTTGCGACCGTGAATGCAAGACTCGGTGTGGATGTTGGCAACTTCTCGATTTCTGCGTTCGCTACCAACCTGTTTAACAAGCACTATGTCGAGGACGTGGTGATCGCTCCGGAGTTCGGAGGCGACTTCATTGCAGGTGGCGCGCTCCGCCGGTTCGGCGTCGACGTCTCCTATAAGTTCTAGCTCGTTGGTCCGGTCCGGGATTCCCAAGCATCATTGCTGAGGATCCCGGGTCGCTAAATGCTCGGGAAGACCTGCAGACAGCCAGCGTCTTGCCCACCCTGCACTGGTACCAACCGCGATTGGCAAGACAATATGTCATTGAAGGAATGGATCGATCGTGTCGCTATTTGAACCGTTGACGCTGCCGCGTGGCCCCGCGATGAAAAACCGTTTTCTTCTCGCCCCGATGACCAATCAGCAGGCACGTGACGATGGCACTCTGACGGACGACGAGTTGAACTGGTTGCTCATGCGCGCAACGGGTGACTTCAGCCTGGTCATGACCTGTTGCTCGCATGTGCATCTGAAAGGCCAGGGCTTTCCCGGCGAACTTGGCGTCTACTCTGATGCCTTGATTCCCGGCTTGGAGCGGCTCGCAGGTGCCCTCCGCGGAGCGGGGGCCATATCAAGCATGCAGCTCTATCATGGCGGAATTCGCACGATTACTCCGGATCGCGCGGGACCATCCGCCGCCCCGGAAGATCATGCACGCGCGATGACGGTCGCAGAAGTGCGCGCGACAATTGAGGATTTCATAGTCGCGGCCGAGCGCGCAAAACGCGCCGGCTTCGATGGCGTGGAACTTCACGGAGCCCATGGTTACCTGATCAGTGCGTTCCTGAGCAGCGTCTATAACAGGCGTGAGGATCATTACGGCGGCAGCCCTGAGAAACGACGTCGGTTCCTGCTTGAGATTGTCGATGGAATTCGCGCGCGCTGCGGCGAGGATTTCCAGATCGGCGTTCGAGTTTCGCCGGAGCGTTTCGGCCAGGATGTCGGTGAAACCTCCGAACTGGCCCAGCAGTTGATCGACGAAGGAAAAATCGACTATCTTGATATATCGCTTTGGGACGTATTCAAAGATCCGGTCGATCCCAAATATCAAGGACGCTCATTGATGTCCTATTTCACGGAGCTGGATATGAAGGGGGTCAGGCTTGGTTTCGCGGGTAAGATAAATTCGCATGCCGACGCGACACGCTGCCTTGAGCAAGGGGCGGATTTCGTCGTCATTGGACGCGCGGCGATCGCTCATCATAACCTGCCCAAGCTGTTCAGGGCGAATCCACACTTCATCCCCCAGAAGTTCCCCGTAACTGCCGACTATCTGCGCACCCAAGGCCTTGGAGAAAGCTTCATCGCATATCTTGCAACTTGGCCAGATATGGTGATCAACTACTTTGTGCCGCCCGAGATTCCGCGGTTCGACGTCGAAGAATTCTTCAAGACCGGAAGGAGCGTCAAGCTCGCGGCCGGCTAATCGGCGGCGTTATAAACGCTGGCGCCGCCACCATTGGCAGTTCAGATAGCCGGATGGAGACAAGAATTGGAGCGGATAGGGTGGATCGGCGCTGGCAAGATGGGCTCACCGATGAGCTTTCGCCTGGCGAGACAAGGCTATGCGGTAACGGTGTTCGACCCATCGCATGCCGAAATTGAGCCTCTGATCGCCGAAGGCGGGCGGAGGGCGTCGAGCTTGGCGGAATTGGCTGAAGCGAGCGACCTGATATTTCTCACCATTCCCAACGACCAGGCGCTCGAGCAGATCATCTTCGGCGAAAACGGGATTCTCCCCGCGTTGGATGAATCGAAGCTGCTCATCGAAATGAGCACATTGTCGCCCGCCGTGTCAGCGAAGGTGGCGTCCGCGCTCGCCGCCGCTGGCGCGCGCTATCTGCGCGCGCCCGTTTCCGGCAGCACCGTCATGGCAAAGGATGGGAAGCTCACTGTGCTCGCGTCGGGCAATAGGGACGACTACGCCGCCGTGCTGCCGCTCCTGTCTTGCCTTTCGGCGCGCCAGTTTCTTGTCGGAACAGCGGAGGAAGCCCGCTACCTGAAACTTGTCCTCAACCTGATGTTGGCAGGCACCGCAGCACTGGTCGGCGAAGCGCTGACTTTTGGCGAAAAGGGCGGTCTCTCTGTCGAGGCTATGCTCGATGTCATCTGCGAAAGCGTGGTGGCATCGCCGGTTCTGGACTACAAGCGCGCCATGCTTATTCGGCGCGATTTTACTCCCGCGTTTACGGTGTCACAGATGATCAACGACGTTGATCTCGCGCTGGATTCGGCCAAGTTCGACCACGTCCCGATGGCGCTCAGCGCGCTCGTCCGTCAGCAATATGAAGCCGCCCGCGCACAAGGGCATGGCGCGAGAGACTTTTTCATGCTGCTCGAACAATGCGAGCGTGATGCTGGCTTCGCCATGTAAACGACCACGAACTCCTCCGTCTGATCGACTTCCTCGTCGAAACTCGGTCGCCGATGCCGCGCCTGCTGCCATCCGGCCGGCGATCTCATGGCTGGCTTTCGGGACTATGCCGGCGAAGTTAAATCGTTGCTCGCCAGAGCCGTGGGGATGCGGGAAAGCGGCGAGGCGGAGGCCCATTTACGCGACCTCCTGCCACGCCGCGCTGCGGCGCGATTTGCGCGAGGAACAGAGCCTTAGAACGCTAGGGACTCCCGATGACATGCTTGCGCTTGCATGCCGACCCTACCGATCCGGAAGTGGTCAATATGGCATCGTCTGGGTTGAGGCACGGGGAATGCCAGTGGCCTCGAGCTTCCTTATTTTTCTTGGCACTTTTGCCGGCTCCCCCGATGTAGGGCGGAGCCAGGCCGGGCAATTGATGGCCAAACTCCAGTCGGCGTCGGCTGAATATGGCACGACCTGCATCTCGCCGCGAGACGGACGTCGTGGATGGCTAGGCTAGGGCGTCACCGAGGCTAGCCGTTCACCCCGAAATTTTGACATCGGAAAGAGAGTGCTAGTTGGAATCGGCAGGAAAACCTACAATGCTTACAGTCCAGTGGATTGATTTGATCTTGTATTGAGTCATTCGTTTGTGCGTCCGGAGTCATTCCATGACCATCGATCAACTCACGCCCCGTGAGAAGGAATGCCTGAGGCTTCTTCTAAAACCCATGCGTGCCAAGGAAGTGGCCCGGGTTACTGGCTTATCGGTCAACACTGTCAACGAGCATCTGAAATCCGCGCGGCGCAAGCTGGGGACGACCGACAGCTGGAGCGCAGCCCAGTTGCTTCGCGCCCTCGAGGACCCCATCACTAATTCGGATACCAAAGAATGGGGATCGTCCCCCATGGCGGTTCCTGTCCAGAACAGCGCCACCGACACGTCGGCGTTTGAGCCGGTGATGGTGGAGCGATCGAGCCTGTTTCCTTTCGCAACGAAAGGAAGACCATGGAACGATCTGAGTTTTGGATGGCGTCTTGCATGGCCGCTTCTCCTTTTTGGCGTTATCGCCATCGGAGCGGGAGCAATCATGGCCGTGGCATCGGAACTCTCGCAGCTGACCATCGCCCTCACACGCTGACATCGGATTCACGCATGGCGACGGCCTGGGGCCGCGAGGAGTTATATGTCGATGTCATTTATGGAAAAACGTCAGGTTCAAATGCAGCGCCACGAAGTCGCGGGAGAAATTGTGTCGCGACTGAAGACCTTCGAAATGGATCTTGGCCGCGCCCTTTCAAGCGGTTCCGCGCTTGTCGGCTTGCTGCCGGAGGCGCGGTCGCGAGCCAACGTCTCCGATATCGTTGGCGTGGAGGTGATCAGCGATTTTGTCGCGTCCATCTCGCTCGTCAATCAGGCTATGGGCAAGGCAACAAGCGGACACTTGAACCTCGACGAAATACGCCGCGATCTGCGGATTCCTGAAACGCTTGGCGGCGACAAGATTCCGCTCCCGTCGTGGAGCGCCGTGCAGTCGGCAGCAAGTCCTGAAGAGCCGGATGCGATTGCCGGTTGACCGGGAGCCCCGTAATGCTGACCGTACGCCCTGATGATCAGGATATTGATTTTCAACGCCCTTTACATTGTCTCCAGCCTCTTCGCGCTAATCCGCGGAGGAGCGCCGGAGAGGATAGGGGCCGTCATCCTGATCGTCGACTTTCAACTCAGTGCCTGGGTCGTGGAGCCGATGCAAAGCCGCTTCGCCGGTGTGGAATGGCCTATGTTCGCCATCGACTCCGCTGCCTTCGTTGCGCTCTATCTCTTGTCGCTGGTAACAACCCGGTACTGGCCCGCGTGGATGGCAGGAACGCAGGCCTGCGTGGCATTGTCGCACCTGGCGGGATTGCGCTTGGAGATCATTCCCTGGGCCTATGGTACCGTCGTCGCGGTTTGGGCCTATGCCATGCTGATCATGCTTGTGGTTGCGACCTGCCGCCACCGGCAGCGCTTGCGCCGCTATGGCGCCGACCCCGCCTGGGTTTGGCAACTTTCCGCTTCCTATCGGTCCGGTGCGCCGCATGAGGGGCCGGTCGAGGTCGCGTTGGGCCGCGCCGCAAACTGAAGAAACGCCGCGGCGACCACCGACCGTTCGCCGCGAACGCCGTTGCCTGGAATCTCCTGCCGGATCGGCGGCGCTAAGGCCCCTCTAATGTCAGCATTCGACAGGTCCCCCATTTTGCGATTGTCACCGACCGGCCCGTTGTCGTTGAACGCCGCGCACGAAGAGTTTGTAGTTTCCCATTTCGGCGCTCGGCAGCGACCGTCTAAAGGCGCATAGACCGCGCGCCTTGCTGTGTGGCAAGTGCGCAAAGCCATGAAGCTGATGGCGGACCATATGGCTGACCCGATCGATCTCGGCGAGGTTGCAAGAAGTTGCCGCGTTTCTCGCGGCTATTTCATTGACGCATTCAATGCATCCACCGGACTGACACCGCATCAATGGCTCATCCGCTCACGCCTTCATCGCGCTCAGGAACTGCTCGGGTCGACGGATCTTCCGCTCGCCGAGATTGCACTTGCTTGCGGCTTTTGCGACCAGAGCCATTTCAACCGCACGTTCGCGCGCCGGACGGGAGAAACGCCGGGTCGTTGGCGACGGATTGCGAGGCGGGCGATATAGGGCTGTGCAAACCATATGCACGAGCTGGCCGAGTATCCCGATCCGGCCGGACAGCCACGTCAATTCTTACTCGCTGATCCTGTAATGTATCGAGTAGCTCGTATTTGCCGATGCCATCGCCCTGATGCAGGGCAGGCCGAAGGACCGATCAGGCCTTTAGTGCAATCAATAATTCAAGCCCGGAGCATGCTGACAGAATGGCGCCCGGCTATTCGCGTGCTGCAGGAAGCTCCGCGGTCGCTTCGCCCTTGAGTCCGCGTTCGACAAGGCCAGCAAGAAACTCGGCGAAGGGTGCGATAATCTGCTTGCTGCTCGCCGCCTCGAGGGACGCCATATATTCCTTGCGCCGTTCGACGTGAATGACGGTCCAGGGATACCGGTCAGACTGGGAGCCGGGACAACCCATGGACTGTCAAAGGCGTCATAACCTGATAAGCCGATCGGGACCCGGTTCGCGGACTCCATCAGGGCCAGCAGTCCCTACCGACTGCATCAACAGGTCGGACAGACGACTGCAACCGACCAGAACGCCGAACATCAATTTATGCTTGCAACGCGGGAGCCATCCACAGACGACAGACCACATTCGGCCGATGGTGTTGATAAAGTCCGCATTTGACAGAAGCGGACGGTGCCGGCGAGCGGCAGCGCTCTTCATTCAAGCCATTTCTGGCCGCGGCATGGGGATGATCTTTGCCATTTTGCGGAGGTTTTGAGCTGCAGCTGCGAGGTGGAACTCGTCGCGGGCGCCATTGGGGCCGCGTAATCGCAGCCGGTCGAGCCGGAGGATGCGCTTGAGGTGTGCGAACAGCATCTCGACCTTCTTGCGTTCGCGCCGTGAGGTGATCCATTCGTCTTCCTGGGCGATCACACGGGCCAGATCGCGAGCACCTTCATGCACCGATCGCAGCACTTTGCGCGGCTCCGTCCCCGGGCAGCAGCGCGGCTTGAGCGCGCAGACATCGCAGTCGAGCTTGCTGGCGCGGTAGCGATAAAGACCATCGGCGTTGGGCCGGTTGTGATCGACATGGCCCGACCGGCGGAAGCGCCTCAGCTGCTTGCCCGCCGGGCAGGTGTAATGATCCAGCTCATGATCGTACAGGAAGTCGGTGCGATCGAAGGCGCCATCGGCGCGAGCGGACTTGTCGAACACCGGGATATGCGGTTCGATATCGCGTTCGTTGACCAGCCAGCCGAGCATGTCGGCCGAGCCATAACCCGTGTCGCCGATCAGCTTGCGCGGCCAGAGCCCGAGGTCATCATGCACACGCGCGATCATCCGCTTCGCTGCCGTGACCTCGGCCTGCCGCACCGCGGTGCTCGCCTCGACATCAACGATCACTGCGTGGTCGACGTCGATCAGATAGTTGGTCGCATAGCAGAACTCGGCGCGGCCGCCGTGCGCCGAGGTGTAGCGCGATGCCGGATCGGATGGCGATATGCGGGGCGGGACCGCTTGGCTCGCCGCCCCGAACGCCGCATCGTCGAGCACCGCCAGATACTCGTCGACCGCCCGGCTCGTCAGGTCAGCTGGCAAGCCGTCTTCGCCGCTATGGAAGTGCTGCCGGTTGGCCTCCGCGCGGATCAGGCTCGCATCGACCGCGAAGCCTTCACCGCCGACCAGCCCCTCGGCCATGCAGCGCGACACCGTCATCTCGAACAGCTTGCGCAAGAGATCGCTGTCCCGGAAGCGGCCATGCCGGTTCTTCGAGAAGGTCGAGTGATCGGGAACCGCGCCATCGAGCCCCAACCGGCAGAACCAACGATAGGCGAGGTTCAGATGGACCTCTTCACACAGCCGCCGCTCCGAACGGATACCCATGCAATAGCCGACGATCAGCATCCGGATCATCAGCTCCGGATCGATCGAAGGCCGACCCGTCTCACTGTAATAGGGCCGAAGGTGTTCCCGGATATCGCCCAGGTCCACGAACCGGTCGATCGAGCGCAACAGGTGATCTGCCGGCACATGATCCTCGAGGCTGAAGCTGTAAAACAGCGCCTCCTGCATCACCGTCCGCTCACCCATCATCTGCAAAATCTCCCGGTCCTGGAGATTCTGAATCAGGACTGCGCCATCACTGCAAGGGGAACTTTTTCAACAGCATTGGCCGTGCCCGGTCGTTGCCGGCAGTGAAATGCGGCCGTTGCCAACTACTGATGCACATGTTCAAGGCGCGACAGGCGCGCCCCGATCGCGCCAGCGACACTTTCATGGATATGGGTTGCAAAATCCTTGGGCATGCGGGCGAGGGCCCGTTCGGCGGCGCTTGGCGCCTTCGCAAGAATATCGTCGATCATTGCCCTTATCTGGGTTTTGCCGAACCCCGCTTCGCGCGCGGTTTCGACAAAATGCCGGCCCCAGATGTCGAGAATCTTGTATTTGCGGTTGGTGCCGACCGACATCGCGAGCTTGTAGCGGTTGTTCGGAATCTGCTTCTTGTCGAACGCCGGTTGCGCCGACAGCACGTCGTAAAAAGGGGTGAGGGCAAAGCCGCCGCCAGGGCGTAGATAGATGCTGAAATTCTTGCCGTGCCCGTCGGTCGCGCCGATCAGCCAGAATATGATCTGGCTTTTGAAGAAATCGGCGCGGTCCTTCGCTGGCTCGTCGCTCGCGGCAAGCAGTTTCAAAATGTCGACCGCACTCGGCCCGTTCTGATGGCCGATGACGGTCGACTGATATTTGCGGGTCGGCGGGATACCGAGCGCCTGACAGCAATCTTCCTGCGGAATGCGCAGCAGGTCCTTGTCGCCGCGCCATTGGCGATCGAAACGTTCGACGACGAGCACGCGGCGCTTGCCGAAGGTTGTGATGCGCGTCTGGGCAACGGAGAGGCCGAACTGTTCGAGAAGCGCCAGGCAATAATGCTCGTTGTCGACGCTTGCGGCCATGTCGATGACGCCGGTCGAGGTCGGTATCTCGCCGATCTGAGGCTTAAGGATATGCGTGGTCGGGGTGATGCCGATCGGCTTCATCCATCTTCTCTCGAAATGAAGCAGCGCGGTCTTTTCCTGCGCACCAGCTACCGAAATCCGGAACTCGTGCTCGGGATCGATACCGAGCGGCACGCCGCTAAGATTTGCGAGCATTTTCTCGATCGATTTGTCGCTGATCGGCTTGCCGTGGATGGTGCGATTTCCGTCGCCTTCGTGGTGCGGCAGGAATTGCATCGCGCCAACGCAGTCGCGGCCGATCTGTTCAAGCAGGCTGTAGGCGTCGGTTCCTGCGGCGCTGGTGCGCTCGGCAACTCGCCTCCGGATATTGGGATTATCGGGAAGGAGATTGTCGAACACGGCGACCACGGGGGCGCCGCGGTAGATGGCGCGGCGCAACGGAAGCGAGAGCGAAATCGCGAAGCGATGCTCCCATGCAAGCCAGCTTTCATCGTAACGGAAGCTGATCGCGCCGCTCGTTTCTTTTTCCAGCTGACCCGCAAGACGCCCGTTTATCAGGATGTCGAGCGGGATGTGCGTCTTCTCGCGCGCCATGTCAGAAGATGTCGCCGATATTCTGGTTTCCCTTGGTGCGGGCGCTGATTGCTATGTTGAGATCGAGTGCGGCGAGCACGAGGAGAAGCGTGTCGAGCTTCGTGCCGTCGCTGCCCTGCTCGATACTCGATATGGTTTTCTGATGCTTGCCGATCATCTCGGCAAGCTGCTGCTGCGAGATGCCCTTGCGGGCGCGGGCGTCCTGAATATAGGCGCCTAGCTGCGTAGCGGTTCGTACCATCTGATTCATGCCGTGCCTCCGGGCGTCGATATACCCTTTAAGGTATAAAAACGCAATATACCCTGCAGGGGTAACCGTGTCCTGAAGGCCGCCTTGCGGGAAGCTGCTCTGGGGTGCTGATAGCCGCTCTTTGCGAGGAGCGGTGATGAACGAGGATATCGGAGCGGCGGGAGCGAGTGCTCTTACGACCGGTCATATGAGTGATCGTATGAGCAGTCGGATCGCGGTCGTCGGTGGTCGCCGTCGCTGGTCGGTGGATCAGAAGCTGTCGATCCTGCGCGAGGCGTTCGGCCCGGATGGCTCGGTCTCGGCAACGTGCCAGCGGCACGCGGTCGGCAGCGGGATGCTCTATACGTGGCGCCGGCAGGCATTGGCGGGCGATCTGACGGGGGCGAAGCGGACGCCGCCGCCATCGTTCGCCGAGGTCGAGGTGTCGGTGCCGACCGCGGTGACGGCGGGCAGCGGCCAGATCGGGATCGAGCTGCCGTCGGGGGTGCGGATCACCGTCGACGCGGCGGTCGACGCCGATGCGCTGGCCCGGGTGATGTCCGTCCTTGCCCGATGATCCCTTTACCACCGACGACGCGCATCTATCTGGCCTGCGGCGCCACCGATATGCGCAAGGGGTTCGATGGTCTCGCGGTGCTGGTGCAGCAGGTGCTGGAGAAGAGTCCGCACTCGGGGGCGCTGTTCGCGTTCCGCGGCAAGCGCGGCGATCTGGTCAAGCTGCTCTGGTACGACGGCCAGGGTCTGTGCCTGTTCTCGAAGCGCATGGACCGCGGCCGGTTCGTCTGGCCGATTACCAAGGCCGGCAAGGCAAGTCTCACCGCGGCGCAGCTTTCCATGCTGCTCGAAGGCATCGACTGGCGGCGTCCCGAACGCACCGCGGCACCCTTGCTTGCAGGGTAAAAAGTGGCGGATTATCGTTAGTTTTACTGGCATTGTGGAGCCTGTTTTGCTAGGCATCCGGGGTGTCGGAACCAGCCTCTTCCAGCATCGACAAGGACGCCCGGATCGCTGAGCTCGAAGCCGCTCTCGCGGCCCGCGACACGCTGATCGATACCCTCCGTCACCAGCTCGCCCAGCTTCGCCGCATGACCTTCGGCCAGTCGTCGGAGAAGCTCGCGCTGCAGATCGAGCAGCTCGAGCTTGCTCTCGAGGAACTCGAAGGCGAGGCTGAGGTCGCCGACAACCGAACGAGTGAGCGGGCACCCACCGAGCGCCCCTCACCGGTGCGGGCCTTGCCCGATCATTTACCGCGCGCCGAACGGCGGATCGAGCCCGAGGCCGGCAGCTGCACCTGTCCTGATTGCGGCGGCGCACTGCGTCCGCTGGGGGACGACAGCGACGAGCAGTTGGATGTCGCGCCGGTCCAGTGGCGTGTCATCCGCACCGTGCGGCCCAAGTATAGCTGCCGCGCCTGCGACAGGATCGTCCAGGCGCCGGCGCCGGTGAAGGCGATCGCGCGCGGTAAGGCGAGCTTCGCCACGCTCGCCCATGTCGTCGTTCACAAGTTCGATCATCATCTGCCCCTCTATCGCCAGGCAGAGATGATGGCGGCGCAGGGTATCGACATCGATCGTTCGACCCTCGCCGGCTGGGCGGGCCAGGCCGCGCATCTGCTAGATCCCATTGTCAGCCGCATCCGCGAGGAAGGACTGAAGGCCGCCAAGCTCCACACCGACGACACGCCGGTGCCGATGCTCGTGCCCGGCAAGGACCGGACTGCGCAGGCGCGGCTCTGGGCCTATGTTGTCGATGACCGCGCATCGGGCGCCGCCACCCCGGCGCTCGCCTGGTATCGGTTCACCCCCGATCGCAGCGGCATCCATCCGCAGAGCGAGCTCAGGTCGTTCACCGGCCTACTCCAGGCCGACGGCTATGCCGGATATGACAAGCTCTACCAGGGCAATGGCATTCAGGAGGTCGCCTGCTGGGCGCATTTCCGGCGCAAGATCTTCGAGTGTCACCAGACCAGCCCGACGCCGCTCACCACGGATCTTCTCGACCGCATCGCCGGGCTTTACCGGATCGAAGAGGACGTCCGCGGTCAGCCGCCCGATGTCCGGCGCCGCCACCGGCAAGAGCAGGCCAGGCCGCAGATCGACGCGCTTCGCGGCGCGATCGACGACGCCCTGCGCTGCCTGTCGCCCAAGTCGGCGATGGCAAAGGCGCTCGCCTATGGCCGCAAGCGCTGGGGCGCGCTGACCCGCTACATCGATGAGGGCATCGCGGAGATCGACAACAATATCGCCGAGCGCGCCATCCGCGCCATCGCGATCGGGCGCAAGAACTGGCTTTTCGCCGGATCGAAGGCCGGCGGCGAACGCGCCGCCGCCATCTACTCCGTCATCGAGACGGCGAAGCTCAACGGGGTCGAGCCGCAGGCCTATATCGCCGACGTCATCGAGAAGATCGCCTCAGGCTGGCTCGCGTCCCGATGGGATGAGCTCATGCCATGGAACTGGCAGCACGATCAGCAGCAGATCGCCCAAGCCGCCTAGCTGCGGCCTTCAGGCCACGCTTACCTGCAGGGTATAATCCTTCATTACACCCTGCAGGGTATATTGTGCAGCCGGAAGCGGAAATTGGAGCTAGAACGGAAGGGGCCACTGCAGAGTATACCAAGGTCAGCGTCGTTCCAATGATAGCGAGAATAGACGGTGGTGCTCGGATCGAGTCGCGCAAAGGGAACCGCTTTGAGCGGCTCAGGTAGGAGGGGGCGAGCGACTATTCCGATGAAGTGGAGGCGCGAAGCTCCTCGATACGCGCCGTGCAAACCATATGAACGAGTTGCCCGAGGGCCTCGATCTGCTTGGAGAGCCAGGTCAATTCCTCCTCGCTGATCTTGTAGTGTTTTGAGTAGCGCGCTTTCACATAGGCATCCTTCAGCTTCTCGAACCGTGCGCGTTCCTTTTGCGTATCGCGCGGCCAGGCGTCGAACAGGCGCGGGGAGGCGCGCTCGGCTTGCGTGCGGAGAAAGTTGAGATTGTGGACGTGGGGTGTGTAGAAGGTGAGGACGAGGAGGACGCAATGGTACAACTGCTCGGTGGCTTGATGTAGCGAAAACGCAGCGTGCCGATGCTCATTCTGCGAAATGTAGAAAAGAGCTCCTTTTTGAGAGGCTACAGCCAGCGAGAACCATTCTTCAAAATACTCTTCTGCCAATGCAAGCGCCTGACCAGACGCTTTCGGTTTCGGTTTGTGAAGTTCGCTCTCGTCAGCCTGATAGAGGGCGATGCCGTCGCGCGCGACGTCCATGAAGAAATACCGGCCATGCGCGAGGCCATCGTTCACTTCTTGGAGGCTGTGGACGATAAAATTGACGGGCGTCTTCAGGGTCTGCGTGATCGCGCGCTCACGGTTGAGCCGTTCCTCCGCGCGTTCCCAATAGGCGACCCGGTCGGTGAGCTCCTTCTGGTTGACGATCACGAGAAGGTCGAAATCCGATTGATAGCCCTTCGCCGTATGCGGCTCGTCGACCCAACCGCCGCGCGCATAGGAGCCGTAGAGAATGACTTTGAGAATGCGGCCGAGCCGGCGGTTGCCAGTCGCCTGGCCATTGGCATCGCCGAATTCCTCGAACAGAATCTGGACGACACGCTCAAGCTCGCGCTGTTTTGCGGGAGGGAGATTATCGAGGTCGGTTTTCACGTCATAAATCTCGTCAGCATCATGTCAGCGGGAAGAGGGAAGGGTCGTCTTCCCAAGGGTTGAAGATGACCGCGCCACTGTGCCGGATATCCTTCGCGTTCCGCGTCACCAAGATCAGGTGATGCTCTACAGCGGTCGCGGCAAGCATCGTATCGATCACAGACGGGGCATGCCCGGTCTGCCGCTTCACTTCGCCCGATATCGCGCCCCAGCGGTATATCACCGCGTCATCGACCGAAAGGATGCGATCGGCGAACCGCGTCGCCAAGGCGTCCCGGGCGACGGCATAGCGTGACCGATCGGGATGGTCCGGTTCGAGATTGTGGATGCCCTTATCGATCTCCGCGAGCGTCAGGACACTGACGAACATGCGTTGCTCGTGCTGCGTCGACGCCCAGGACTTGACCGATGGCGCGCCACTGGGGCTTGCGAGCGCTGAAACAATATGAGTGTCGAGCAGCCACCCGATCACAACGCAAAATCTCGTCCACGGTCAATCTCGCGCTCCAGATTGAGTCCATCGAGATGAAGCCCTTCTAGGAAGGGCACCAAGGAGAGCTGTTCGGGATTATCAGGCAGGAGCCGGTTGAGCTCAGCCACGCTCATTACTACGACCGCTTCGCGCCCGCGCACCGTAACGCGTTGGGGACCTTCGCTCTCGGCGAGCCGAACAACCTCGCTGAATCGTGCCTTGGCATCCTCCAGCTTCCAGCTCCGCATTCGAACGCCGGGTGCGCCACGAGCAATCTTGCGGGCAACCATACTCACACCTCTTCTGACTAGCTAGTCAGATATAGCGACACCTCGATCGAACGGCAATAGCGGATATCGTATTCGAAGGAGGAGTTGAGTAGGGCAGCACGGCTCGGCTCCATCAGGCGATGCCCGATCGTTTGGATAGCTGCGTATTCAATGGCGTTCCATGAGAGATGCCGCAGATCTTGCGGCAATTTTCATGGGTTGTGAGAGAGGAGGGGGAGGTCTTGTTTGGGGTCGATCCGCCGTCATGATACGAGCCAACCGAGGATGTTCGCTATGGAACAGGAAACACAAGTGCAGGCCGCTCTGGAGGAATCTCCACCCGAATGGCATCACATGATCCTGGTCATCGCCCCGTCAATTTCACGCCAATTCTGTCGGCGAGCAGAACAATCCCGGCAAAAATGGCGGGTTCGTTGACGATGTCGAGTGAAGGGCCATGCGGTGACAACAGCCCGGGATCAATCCGGTCGCCAAACAGAACGATGGCAAGCGCCCGGTCATCCTGTCGCGATACCCAGTACAATCCCTGAACATCTGCACATTGCGCATGGATCGCCTCCGCCCAGCTCCGGGTATAGGGATAGCGATCCTTCTCGGTATCGATGAGCTGGGTGCGCGCGACCCCGAGCTTCCGCAGCGCGGTTACCCGCAGGTCCGCCAGCGTCAGGTCGGAGGAACTGGCGAACTGCGAATAGAGATGGCCGCGGAGCTTGCGCTTGGCGACGCTTTTGAGTCCGGGCACAAAAGGGACGTCGTGATAGACGGTTTCCATGGCGGCACAATCGAAGGTCTCACCGCCGTAAATGGTCGGAACCGGTTTGCCCTTGGCGTCAAGGATGGGACTGAAACGCGCATTACCCTTCGGACCGGGATTGAAGACGTCAGCGCCATATGCCTCCGGATGGACCCGGTGTATGATTTTGGTCGATGGCCAGGTCACCCGGCGTACGAGCGCATCCAGATTTGCCGGAGGTGAAGGAGGGGGAGTGGGCGGCGGCGTGGAGGAAGCGGCCTTCTTCCTAGCCATGCAGCACGCCGGCCAGTTCGTCTTGAGCTGCCGCAAGAACGCGATCTGGAGCGCCCAACAGCAAATCCTTTGGTATCTTGCCGTCAAGGAAGCTGTTCACCGAGGCAAACCAGATCGCGACGTCCCATGCGTCAAGTTCGCTGTCGAATAGGGCCAGGATCGGCGCGAGCCCCTTGGCTGGCCGATATCCGCTGTCGGGGTCGAGCGCATAGCCAGGGTAATAGTCACTCCCGTTGCGACGGATCGCGAATATACGGCCCTCGCGTTTCCACTTGTTTGGCTGGGCGCTGGCATTCTGCCCACTGAACCCTGCGATTTCCGAAAGCTGCGCGGCCGTGAGCCAATCCGCAGTCTCAAGCACATGCTTGCGTGCCTCGGCGTTCATCCGGGCCTCTGCAAGCAGATGCTGCGGCGGCGGAACCTGCGGTACCAGCGCATCGACAATCGTCTCCAGCGCCTGCTGCTCACGGCGAGCAACGGCAGCGAGCACGAGAGGTGCGATCGCCTGAATCGCCTCTTCGACCGCCTTCGCGAGCTTTTTGTTGCCATGTTCCATGGTGAACGCCACGACTTGATCGTCGCCGGCGGCGTCAAGTTTCCGCCGCACCTCGGAAGCCGTGCCTGCGAGTGTTTCGAAGCCGATTGTCGTCAATTCGGTGGGAAAGGTCGCAGCCATGCGCATGTCCAATGGGATATAATGAATATCCATATACATTGATCTTCGAAATATTCAAGAGAAAGGTTGGATCGACATCGCGAGCGGGAAAGGCGCAATCGAAGTTTGCCGGAATCCCGCAAGATTTGCGGCGATTGTCCCTCGGGGTCGGAGGAAAGATGGAAGAAATTGGTTGGGCTAGGTCAGCCCACATGATAGGATATCCGGGATCAATCGAGATGACACGCGAATTTCAAACGACGGATAGCGAGGAAGAAAATCCTCCGGAAAGGGTGCAACGGGCGCCCTTGTCCGCTTATCTTTGGCGCCCATGGTACGCTCGGCTCTGGTGGGTGGCGATCCCCGCCTATTGGGCGGGAATGGCGCTTTCGTCGCAAGTGCCGCTGATCGCGGATTTCTATGATCTCGCACTTGCCGGCTATCTCAACGTCTTCTTCTTTCCGCCGACCGCACTCATGGTGCTCGGGCTGGGCTTTGCGCAAGAGCGGATAGGCCCTTTCGATTGGTCCGGCGACTATGATCCCCACGAACGGTTCGGTCCGGAACGTGGACCAAGCGGCTTGCCCTGTTACGTGGATCCGCTCGACCCGCGCTCGGGTCCTCTCTGGATTGGCCACAAGCGGCACTGAAGGTGGCGCCTTACTTGCGTTCCTTGAATTCGGAGTTGCCATCGGTCCAGCCGTTGTCGAGGTCGGTCGAGAAGCTTCCGCTGTTCAAGACTGATCGCTGCTCGATCGATGTCAGGGGTCCAGTAATGTCATCCGTCCCGCGGCTCGCATCGGCCTGCCGGAGATAACGGTTTCGCAGGCCATCACTGCCGAGGACCTCGCGCGACAGAGCAGAGCTGAAGGCCTTCTCGGGGACGGACGACCTGGCCGCCGCACGCTCGGCCTTGGCGATCGCATCGCGAACATCATAGTTCACGATATCAAGATTGGCATTGGCATCTTCGGTGGAATTGCCCATGTCGCTGCTCGAACCGCCGAGGCTGGCTCCGGATCGGCCATAATGATCTTTGCTGGGCGATTGACGGTTGCCCGCACGCGACGCTGCGGCCGCGCCTCGGCTTCCGGCTCCGCCCGAGATCTCGGCGTCGATCGTCGAACCCATGGTAATGCTGTCGCTGGCGCTCCGCGTGATCGACCGCTGCCATCCTGTCTGGACCATGATCGCCTGCACGTCGCGCTGAAGCGTGTCCGCGACTTGCGGCTTGAGCCGCCAATTGCCCTGGCGGTCCATCTCGAATCCGCCCTTGAGCCACCCTTCCATCGCGCGCTGCCCCTCCGCGCCGCCGCCGAGGAAATGCTCGATCGTGTCGGGTCCGGCCTGTTTGCCCGCCTCGAACCGCGTACTCGTGTCGCTCCGCGCAGATTGCTGATAGCTCGCGCTGCTTGATACAAGCAGATCGTTATTCGCGAAGCTGAAACGCGCATGGCCGCCATTGGCGAGCGCGCCATATTGGCTGTCGTTGATGAGCCCGGCCTGGTGGAATTGTGCGGCCTGCGCCGCTGTGAGGTTGAGACCGAGATCGCCATTCTGCGCGAGCGCAAGGTCGCGCTTGGACATGGTGATGCCCTGCGCGCGGAGCAGCCCCTGCATACGGGTAAGCCGCTCCTTGTCTACGATGCTCGTGGTCCGCTCGTTGCGCGCGCGATCGGCGATCCCGGCAGCGCCGCCAGCGGCCATATCGACCTGATTGCCCGCCGTGCGGCTGAGCGCCTGGATGAAGCTGTCGAGCTGCGCGGCTTCGCGGGTCGAAACGCCGGCCGCGGCCGCGCCCTGCGCGAACCCGAAATTGTCCGACTGCCGCCGCTGTTCACCGATCCGCGCTGCGGCACGGGTGCCGCTCGTTCCCACCTCGCGCTGCGCATCGAGCTTGCCCGACCGTTCCGCGAAGTCATAGCCGGCTGCCTCACGAGTGCGTCCATAGACGCTCGCGCCCTCGCGCCCGGCCTCGGCCGTCGCCCCGTCGGCGGTTCCAACCGAGACCGAGGCATTATATTGCTCGAGTGCGCGCATGACCTGCGCTTCATTGCGTCCCGTCGACCGCGCGAGCTGCGTAATCGCACTGCTGCGCGCCTCGCCCGACAAGCCGTTGATGAAGGAGATGCGCCGGGCAGTCTCGTCAACCGGAAGGCCGAGCATGCCCGCCGCACCACGCTGACCCTGATTGCTGCCGGTCCGCCACGCCTGTTCGGTCGCGACATTCGCGCGCTCGACGCCAGCAACATCTTCCCCTGCGAAGTCCCTGCGTCCAGCCATCGCGCCAGCCTGGACCTGTGCGGCGGTGAGGTCGTTCGCGATCATCTGTTCCTGGTCATAGGCATTGGCTATGAGCTTCGCGAAGGTCGGGTCGGCCTGCGCTTCGCCGATGACACCCGACGCCTTCAGCGCCGCGTCGTCCTTCGAATAGCCGTTACGTTCGAAATGACGCGTCGCGGCCTGCTGCATCATCCCATAGGCGCGCTGATCGCCGAACGCGCGCCATTGTACCAGATTCTGGGCAAAGGAGGCAAAGGCACGTTCACCTGCTTCGCCCTTGCCGAAATAGGTC
This sequence comes from Sphingopyxis sp. HIX, assembly GCF_001468285.1. Taxonomy (GTDB): domain Bacteria; phylum Pseudomonadota; class Alphaproteobacteria; order Sphingomonadales; family Sphingomonadaceae; genus Sphingopyxis. Next base: position 53,119 of record NZ_LNSB01000015.1, read on the forward strand.
GTGCCGAGCGAACGAAGCGCATCTTGCTGCGCGAACTGGTGGATAGCGCTGGTCGCTGCGCTCGCCTGGACCGCGCGCGCCGCATCCGGATCGGCGAGATCGCGCCCGGCAAGCGCGGGGGCAAGGCCGCCGAGCGCGCGCGATCCCTCGATCCCGCCCAGCGCCATGGCCGTACCGCCGGGGGTGCCGGGCCGTTCACCGAGGATGCGGCCCGCCTCGCCGAAGGAGCGGTTGGCGCTGAACGTCGTGCGCTCGCCGAAATCGCCGAAGCTCGACGCCGCCGAGGCGCGGGCGCGTGTCCCGAGCGCGGAGGCTTGCGCTTCGAGTGCCGACGCCTGCCCTTCAGGGGTGGTCATCGGTGCGGCCACGGCCGCCGCGCCGCCGGCAATCCCTTGTGCGCCGTGGGTGAAGGACGAGAAGACGTTTCCGCTGAACCGGAAGATCGTGAACACGAAGGCCCCGGCGATCCCGGCCGCCGCCGTCCGGAAGGTCCCGAACACCGCGAGCGCCTTCATGGCCGATGACGGCGCGAGCAACCAGGCGTTCGCCGCGAGTCCGTTCGCGCGCACCTCTTCGAGCGCCGCCATGGCCCGCCCCAGCGTGAGCTGATGAATGCCGGCATCGATCACGCCCCAGAGCGCGACAAAGACGAACAGCCCGAGCGCGAAGCTTGCGACCCGGAGATTGATCGGGGTCAGGATGAAGAGAAGCGCGACCGGGATCATGAACAGCATGATCCCGAACACCGTCGCGCGGATTGTCGGCATCCATTCATTGGCGACCGACAAAGTCGCGAGCCCGTTCGACATGACCGCGCGATTGGCCATCACGCGCGCCGCGCTCGCGGGCGAGTCCTCGAACAGGACATCGCCTACCGTATTGCCGAGCAGCACGTGGGTCATGAGCGCCTGGGTGGTAAGCGGGTGGCCGAGCATCATCTGGCCGAGATCGCCAAGCTGCTGCCGACAGCGCGCCAGCTGCTGCGCGCTGCCGACGTCATAGCCGGTTCGCGAGCAAATCTGCTTTGTGTAGCCGTCGAACAGCGTCGGGTCGGACAGGCGATCCGAAATATGGGTCCAAGCGTCCGAACAGCTCATCGTCGACCCACCCTTGTCGGCGGCGGTAAAGACCGTGGAGAAGGTCGCCGGCCCCGCCATCGCCGCGAATGCTTCGGGAAGGTCGGTTGCTGTGTGAAACAATTTATCGTCATCGACGCCATAGGCCGCAGATACCCTGGCGACCGGATAGCATTGCCGGACATAATCCTTGATCGTGGCATCGAGGAAGGTGTCGGTCATCGGCCCGCGCGGGCTCACCGCGTTGAGCAGCAGATCGAAGCCGTGGCCGCCGGCGCCGAACTCGATCTTGGCACCAGGATCGAGCGTATTGTCGTCGATCGTCTCGACGATCGCGCGCTCGATCATGTTCGTGGCGCCCGCCACCAGCACCAGCAAATTGGGGACGTCGCCAACCGGCTGGTAGGCGTTGCGCACCCGGTCATAGACATGGACCGTGCCCGTGGTCGCGATAAGGCCCACGAACAGGCCAATGCCGAACAACATCTGGAAACCGAACCCGACGAGGCCCATTCCCGAGCCGCGAACGCTCGCGATGACCGCGCCGAGCGCGATCCCGGCGGTCGCGATGATCAGGACCAACGTCTCATAGCGTGGATCGGCGAAGATCATCGAGACGAGCCGGAACGCATCGACCGTCTCGGCGAAGCCATTATAAGTGTGGAAGCTCGTATCGATCGCCCAGGCGGGACCGGCGGCGAGAAGGGCGGGAAGTCCGGCGCTTAGGCGAAGAAGGCGGCGCATTGCGGTCGCCCTCGTCACGGATTGCGCGAAGCGGCGGTGCCGGCGGCGTCGCGAGCATCGCGGTCGCGCTCTCGCACCAGTCCCGCATAGCTCGCCGAAAGGTTCGCCGCCGACATCGCAGCCAGATAGCTCTGCCGCATCTGTGCACGCTGGCGCAGCACCTCGTCGCGCAGGTCGCGGAGTTGTTCGAGGCCCTTGGACAGGATTCTGGTCTGGCAAACATTCGCGTTGTTGGCGTCGGCCGCGCCCGCCGCGGCCGATCCGCGTTCGGCGTTGGTGAGGGCATAATCGATCGTCCGGGTAAGATCGTTGAGCATCTGGTAGGCGAGCGTAAGCGCCACCAGTTCGTCGGTGTCGGCGATGACGGAATCGACAACGCCCTGACGGACGCCCCATTCGAGCATGCGATAGACAGGAAGAGTGCGAACATTCGCGACGAACTGGCGCTCCTCGGGGCTGAGCGCCGCGCGGGTCCGGATCTTGGTGGCGATCGACTGCATCCGCTCGCGCGCCAGGAGGAGCGCCCCGCGGCCCGCTCCATCCTGTGAGCAGTCGGCACCGGTCGGCGGCACGCTGAGCGAGCGCCGCTGGACCTTGCCGGTCAGGAAATCCTGCGCGCTCTCGCTGTCCTGCGCCGGGCATTGCGGAATGGCCGTGAACAACGGAACCTTGTCCGACGGGTCCCAGCGCATATAGACGTCGCCGACCCGGGCGCGCATCACGCCCGTCCATTCGCCGGCACCGACCCGCTGCGCGGCATGGGCGAGGAGTGAGCCCGTGCGGAAGATGTCGGTGACGTCACGCGGACAATTGGCGAGCGCGTCTTTCAGATCCTCGGTCGGGTTGTTGTTGTTCGCCTGGATTTTCTCTCGGCTCTGCTGATAGCTTTTCGCATAGCCCTGCTTGATCGAGCGATAGCCGGTCATCTCCTCGATGATCCCCGACATATTGTCGTCGCCCTTGGCGATCTGGACCATGCGGTTGGCAAGGCGGCAGTCGTTGACCTGGATCGAGTTCAGGAAATTGGTCGCCGCCTCCATCTTCGAGATGATGTTGCCCATCTTCTCGTCGAGGGTTTCCAGAAGATATTGGAATGCGACCGCCGGTGCCGCCTGGAGGATGCTCTCGAGTTTCTGGACGAGATATTCGGGGTCGAGGAAGGACATGCCGCCCAGGAACATGTCAATGCCGCCGCAGCCCGCACGCACCTTGGGCAGGCTGATCGACATGAGATAATCATTATGGACGTCGACCCGCCCCGACATGCCGCCAGCGGTCACATAGCCGCGCGTCTGGTCCTCGAACGAGCCCGGCGAGGTATAAGTGACATTGTCGAACCAGCTCTCGGCCCAGCTTTGGGCGTGTGCAGGCGCCGAGCCAAAGCCGGCGAACAAGGCGAGGGCTGCGAGGATCGTGCGGGGAGGGGAGGTGGACATGGCGGGTTTCCTTTGGAAGGCAAAGATCCCGCTCCCGGCCCGCCAAGCCCGGGTTGCAGGGTGATGAGGCATCCCATATCATCCTTGCATTTTCGGAATATAACTCCGAATATGCAAGGATGATTGAACGCAGGATCAAGCAGGAGCTCGCGGAGCGCCTCGGCGAGGTGCCCGCTGTCGCGTTGCTTGGGCCGCGGCAGGTTGGCAAGACGACGCTTGCCCACGAAATAGCGGAGGGGCGCCCTTCGATTTATCTCGATCTCGAATCGGACGCCGACCGGGCGAAGCTTGCTGATCCGGAGTTCTATCTCGCGGCCCATGAGGAACAGCTCGTCATTCTCGACGAGGTTCATCGCATGCCCGGCATCTTCCAGATCCTGCGCGGGCTCGTTGATCGCGGACGCCAAAAGGGTCTTCGCGTCGGTCGCTTCCTTCTCTTGGGGTCGGCTTCGATAGACCTGCTCGCTCAATCCGGGGAAAGCCTTGCGGGCCGTATCAGTTATCTCGAAATGCGTCCGCTCGATGCTCTCGAAGTGCCGCCGAAGGATCTCGACCGGCTTTGGGTGCGCGGCGGCTTCCTCGACAGTTTTCTGGCAATCAGCGACCGAGTGAGCCAGCGCTGGCGGCAGGATTTTGTTCGCACCTATCTCGAACGCGACATTCCGATGCTGGGACCACGCATCGCGGCGGAAACGCTGCGGCGTTTCTGGACGATGCTTGCGCATCACCAGTCGGGATTGCTCAACGCATCGGACTTCGCGCGCAGCCTCGGCGTGGATTCCAAGACCGTCGCGGGATATCTTGACCTGCTCGTAAATCTGCTGCTCATCCGGCGGCTTGAGCCTTGGCACAGCAATGGTTCCAAGCGCCTGGTCAAGTCGCCGCGCGTTTATGTTCGCGACAGCGGCCTGGTGCACAATCTGCTCGGCCTGACGACTCTTGACGACATATTGGGACATCCCGTCGCCGGGGCCAGCTGGGAAGGCTTCGTCATCGAAACCATGATCGCAGCCGCGCCTGAAGGGAGCACCGCGAACTTCTATCGGACGGCCGCCGGTGCAGAAATCGATCTTCTGCTGAGCCTTCCGGGCGGTGCGCTCTGGGCGATCGAAATCAAGCGCAGCCTCGCTCCGAAAATGGAGCGCGGATTCTACAGCGCGTGCGAAGACCTTAAGCCCCAACGCAAGATTGCGATCTATCCCGGCGCTGAGGCCTTCCCGTTGAAGGAGGGGGTAGAGGCGATGCCCCTCCCATTCGCAGCGCAGGAATTGCTGTCGCTCGGCGGCTGACCACCCGTTCCGGGAGCGGCGGACGTTGTTCGTGGTCACCGGGTGCTGGCCCGCGCGGGCACGCCGACTATGCCGGTGAATTTGGACATGGCGCGGACCCCGACATCGGGGCGCACGCCCGTCGCCATCTTCGCCGCGAGATAGAGATTGCGCGCGAGGTTGGGACGATGATCGGTCCCGACCGCGACCGGGATCGTGCGATTGACGTCCGCGAGCGGGCGAACCCAGGCCACGGGGTGTCCGACCCAGGGAAGCCCGAGACGCCCGGAGCGCAGCATAGCTTCTTGCGAACCGATCGTCCGGACCTGCCAGCCATAGTGCCGGCCGAGTGCAACGAGCTTGGTCCAGAGGTCCGCGCATGGAAGGCAGCCCGGCGCGGTGCTCATCTCGATTGTGAAAGCTTGGCCGTGGCCGCTAAGCGTACTCGTGAAATCGTCCGGGAAGTCGCGGGTGACGGGAACGCGTGACAGCCAGGCCTGCATCGCACCGTTATCGCGAACCGGATGGATAGCCGCGCGCATCGCGTCTTCGCGTGACACGGTCTGAGCGGTTGCGGCCGATCCGATCGCGAACACGAGACCGGGAATGCCGAGCAGGATATGGAAGAGGGTCACGGTTCGACGCCCACGTGGGTCTCGACGAGATCGCCGCCGATTACGCGCGGGTCCGTGGCCGAAACCGGGCCATTGCCCAGCGCATCGAAGAAGCCGGCATCCTCGCCGGGGCCGGTCATGAACTGCTCGGGGCGGATGTCTCCGCGCAGGAGCCGGACCGCCTGATAGGCCATCTGCGAAAGGTTGGGATAGGCCTCGACCCCCGAGGCGATGACCATGCGCTGCTGGCTGCCCCGGCGGATCACCATGGTGGTCGGCGTCACCTCGACGCCAAAGCGGCGGCCGACGTCAGGCCGACTGCCGAGATCGACGAGCGTGACCTGCCAGCCCATCTCTTCCTGGAAGCGCTGGATGATCGGCCATTGGACGCGGCAATAGCCGCAGGTCGTACGCGAGAACATGACGAGCGCGAATTCGCCGGCATGGCTTCTGAGATAGGCGCGGCGGATGCTGTCCTTCTCGGCGGTGAGCCCGGATCGTGCGTCACCGACCATGGGATTGGCGGATTTCGAGTTGAGCTCGGGGTGCTGGAGCATCGCGATCTGCGTCACCCCGGCGAAGGCGCGCGCCTTGCGCCGGGCAAAGTCCTGGAGCCGCCAGAAGTCCGCCACCGCATCAACGGTCAAAACCGTCGCAGCATAGTCGCGCTGTTGCTCGATCAGCTTGCGGATCTTGGGCGGCGTCCAGGTCGCCAACTCCTTCATCGGTGGAATCACGGGTTTGGTGAGCGCCTCCGGATTCTTGTCGTCCGCCTTCTTCGGCTCTGGCGTCTCGTACCACCAATAGCCCTGCTTCGCTGGCGGAGCGATGACCACGGTTTGCGCCATGGCGATCACGGGCAAACCGCAAAGCGAGCAAGCCAGTAGTAGCGCGCGCCGCGACGGCATTACACTGACTTGGGAGGATGCCCGCTTTTCGAAAGCGCGGTGTTTGGTGACGAGATATGTCATGCCGACATCGTGCGGATCGAGCGACGGCGCGACAAGAAGGGGGGCACTTCAGTGCCGTTTGTAACTCATTATGCACCAAAAGGACCAAAATGCGCACAATGGGAGCATGAGTGGTTTCATGTGCCCGCCGACGTCATCAGATTTTGTCCTGCAAATCCGAAAATCGAAAAATCGCAGGATAAAACCCTGATACACGCTCAATGGGATTGTATAAGTATCTATATATGAGCGATTTATCCAGCAATTGACAGAATCCAATATTCGCAGGATAAATTGCCGATGGCGATCAGGGCATTTTCCGATGAACAGGCGAGGGCGCTCATCAATTTGCGCCAACGCTACGAGGTCTGGATTGAGGCCGAGCGAGGCCTGGCCCAGCTTCCCTATGGCCTCGCGCGGAAGGAAGTTGGCGGGCGAGCCTATCTTTATGAAATCCGCGACCGCAAGGGCAATGGCAAGAGCCTTGGACCATGGTCGGATGCCCAGGCCGCGCAACTCGAAGCCTATCGTGATGAGAAAGAAGGCCTGAAGGCCCGAGCCGCCGCAAGTCGATCGGCGCTCGATGAAAGCGCTTCGATCGCACGCGTCTTGCGCGTGCCAATGATCGCCAACGAAGCCGGTCCCATTTTGCGCGAGGCCGATCGGCGAGGGCTGCTGGGTGGCGCGCTGCTCGTCGTGGGAACCAATGCAGTTGCTGCCTACGCACTTGAGGCCGGCGGCTTCATTCCCGAACTTCCCGACGAGACTGCCGACTTCGATCTCGCTTGGACCGAGATCGATCCCCAACAGGATGCACAGATCGTCTGGAATTTGCTGAAAGCCGTCGATGCGACATTCACAGTCAACACCGGGCGTAGCTTTCAGGCGCGCAACGCCAACGCCTATGAGGTCGAAATCATCGCCGGTCCTTCGCGTGCGGCCAATATGGCACGTACCGATCGGCCGCAGCCGATTCCGCTTCCCGAACAGGAATGGCTGCTTGAGGGGAGACCCGTCGACCAGGTCGTCATCTGCCGCAATGGCAGCCCGGCACGCATCGTTGCGCCCGATCCGCGCTGGTTTGCGCTCCAGAAGCTGTGGATGTCCGGGCAATCGAAGCGTCACCCGCTCAAGCGTGGCAAGGACCTGAAGCAGGCGCTGCTTCTCCTCGATGCTGTTGCCGAGGCTATGCCGCACTATCCACTCGACGATGCCTTCGAAGCGGCGCTGCCCGGCGAACTTGCGCCTTATTATGTCCGTTGGGCCGAGCGGCGCCCACAGCCGCGATCGCCGGACTGGTAGGCCGTGCGCGGTAACATCGCGAAGACCCGACAGACAGCAACGGACTTTGACGCGAAATGGTCAGATTGAAGGGCGACCAGGCATCATCGTGGAGCGAAGCGGGACTGTTCCTCCCCTCACGAAGCATGGAAGCCACTCGACCGCTCTGCGAACCCTCGACTTAAATCAGCCGCGTCATTCGCTTGAGCTTTGTGATTGGTGGAAGCCCGAAATAGCAGCTGTCGAATCCTTTGGGGTGATGCGAGCCGACATAGATTATGCCCGGCGGCACGATACCGCTCCATTGCATATGATCGAGCTTTATCCCGCTGGACCTTGCCAATTGCGGTAACTGTCTCTATCTTACCGATGTCTTACTTGGAGGAAGTTTCCGTGGGCGTGCATGAACGGTTGACCACGATTGTATCGACCAAAGGGCAGATCATCCTGCCGAAGACCATTCGCGATCAACGCCATTGGCCTGCTGGCACACGGCTAACGGTCGAGGATACTGCCGAGGGCGTGCTCCTTAAGCCAGTCCCCGTTTTCCCCGCATCCAGCATCGATTCTGTGTTCGGTTCCCTGCCATATAAGGGACCCGCCTTGTCGGTTGATGACATGCACGAAGCGATCTCGCGCGAGGCGAAACGACGTGCGCGCGATTGACACCAATATCATCGTTCGCTTTCTCACCGCCGACGATAAAAAGCAGGCAAAGGCCGCCCGTGCGGCGATCGAGGCCGGGGACATCTTCATCGCGACGACGGTCCTGCTCGAAAGCGAATGGGTCCTTCGCAGCGGCTATGATTTCACACCCGCTCAGATCGCTGGGGGCTTGCGCAACCTGGCTGGTCTCCCCGGCCTCACGCTGGAGGAACCTCTTGTACTTGCGCAGGCACTGGATTGGATGGTGGAGGGGATGGACTTCGCCGATGCCTTGCATTTGGCCAAGTCCGACGACTGCACTGCATTTCTGACCTTCGATCGCAAATTTGTGAAGGCAGCCAAGGGACTCTCGCCGATTCAGGTCGAAATCCCCTGATTCTATCGGCGTGAAAAGGACCCGCAAGGGTGCAGGTAGTACACCCGTTCTAATAGCTCACGCATCAGATCAACCGGGCCATTCGGGTAAGCTTCGTGATCGGCAGAAGCCCGAAATAACGGCTATCGAACCCCTGAGGGTGATGCGAGCCGACATAGACCATGCCGGGCGGCACGATGCCGCTCCATTGCATATGCTCGAGCTTCATCCCGTTGCCGGCGAAGGGGAGGGTCGTTCCCAGCCGGTGACCGTTGCAGAAATAGCGTGCGTCCATCGCGATCCGGGACATGCGCGACGGCATCTCGATCTTGGTGAGGCGATCGCCCGGCACGCAGAGGGCAAGCTTGGTTACCGACACCGGCTCGGGGCCGGCGATCGGGTGCCGCAGCTCGAACATGACATAATCACCGCGGCGAATGGGACCCGCCGCCTTGCGCACCGCCCAGGCGTCGATCGACGGGCTCATGACGAGCACGATCCTCGGCATCGCCACCGCCGCGCCGAAGGCGATCGGGAGGATCAGGGCGAGCGCGATCCACAACCGCCGCGGTGCCGCCGGCCTGCCGGGCGCGGGCGCGCCGAGCGCGGATGCCGCTTCGCGCGGCAGGCCCCGCAAGCGATGCCACAATGCTCCAAGCGCGTTAAAGAGAACCAAGGCGAGCCTGAGCATCCTGCACCTCCTTGCTTCCGCCGAGGCGGGCATATTCCGCGAGCAGTCCGGCGAGCGCGCTGTCGCCGAACACCAGATAGGCGGCGCGGGGGCTCTCATCGTCCCTTTCGCAATACGCCTGGGTCGGATCGCCGGGGATCATCGCCAGCGCCGGCACGCGCGTGACGCCATGCTGCCGAAAGACGATCGGATCCACGATGATCTGGACATTCCGCATTGCGCAGCCCGGCCCCTCGCACCCGGGGTCGAGCCGCAGAATCTCGGCCGAGAGCTTGGCCATCGGTCCGACTTTTCGCAAACCTCCGGGCATGCCGCGAAACGCCAGCACGCCCTGAACCCGCTCGAGCTGCGCGGCATAGGCGCGCAGCACCGGGACGGGCATCGAGGAGGATACGAAGAGCACGGGCACCCAGCTTTTGGCCGCGGGTGCCGGGACGGTCTTCGCGAGCGCCTTTTCTTCGGATGGCTCGAGTCCGAGGGCCTGGCGCAGCCGTTTCGCCTGCGCCTCGCGCTGTGCTGCAAGACGGGCCGCGCCGTTACCCGCGGCGGCGCGGGCACGCGCGTCCATCCGCGCGTCCGGCATGCGCTTTCGCAAGCCGTCAAAAGCGCGCCGCCGTTCGGCCTCATGCTGGTTTCGGGGGAGCGTGGGAGAAGGGGTGGGCGCAGCCTCCGCCTTCTGCCGTGAAATCGCGCGCTCGACCCGCTCCATGGCGGCGGGTCCCTCCTCCTCCATTCGGGTTCGGGCAGAATCCTGCGCCAGCGCGGCTCCTGCCGCGAGCAGGGACAGGAGAAGGGCTGCGCTATTGCGGCTGAACGGCTTTGAGATACGCATCCACACGATCCTTCATGTCGATCTGGATATCGGACTGGGCGCGGGCCTCGATGTCCGCATAATATTCGGAGAGGTCGATCTTGCTGAAATCGAGCGCCTGGAATTCTTCCGGTGTGAAGCCGCGGCACAGCGGCTTCTTGGGCGTACCCCAGGGATTGGTGTTGAACGACTTGAGCTGGGGACGCCCCTGTTCCTGGATGATCCGGCCGAGCTTGGTGTTGAAGCAGCAATGCCCGCGCGCCTTTTGGAGGCAAACGCCGAGAAAACTCGAGGCACAGTAGGTGCCGACCTCGTGGCACATGCCCGATCCGCGTAGCATTCCTGTCTCCATGTCCTGCTGGTCACAGCCCGAGAACAGGAAATCGATCATGAAATTGATCGCGAGGCTGATCGCGATCGATGTTGGATCGATGCCGACGATGAGCGCGTTCGCGCCGGCGCTCGCCGCCTGGCTCGCCGTGGCCCCGGCCTTGAAAGCGGTATAAGCTGCCTGCATGCCGGTGAAGACGCCCTTTGCGACCGCGATCTTTGTGCCGACCGATCCGATCGAGGAGCCCATGCCATCCTTCAGGATCTTGCCCTTGTCCTTGCAGCAATCGGACAAGGTCGTGCTGATCCCGGGCGGGCGGCACCGCATGCCGCGCCCGGAGAAAATCTCGATTGCGCCAAGGCAATTGCCGTCGGCATCGACCGCACCGTCGGGTACGGCACCCGGATCGGCGATCGCCGGTTCTTCCTCGATCGGACGGACCGCGGGATCGGCACATTGATTAGGCGAGCAGGACGGCACGCCCCCGCTAGTCTTGGTGAGGCAGGCGAACTGAGGTCCTGCCGGACAGCTATATTCGCCGGCAGGATCGACGGCGCAGGCGACCTCCTGGATCGGGCAAAGGAACGCGCCCGAGGCGGTCGGCTGGCAATAGGTAATCTCGCCCGGATCGGACGCATCGCCGCTATTGTTAAGATCGGCGGCGCACATCTGGAGCGATTGCGCCGAGGCGGCAGGCGTCCAGAGTGTCGAGGCGAACGCGAGCGCCATCGTGAGGGTCAGAGCGTACAGGGTTGTTGGCCGGTGAGGAATCATCGCACCGTCCCCGTGCAAACGAGATCCGCCCCCGCCAGCCGCACTGACTGCATCATGACGACCGCCTCTGGAAAATCGTCGAGGCAACCGCACGCCGATACGACCTCCTCACCGGGACCCGCCGGGCAGCGATTGGCGCCGTCGCAGCCATGATAGAAGATGTCGGTGCCGCTCGGGTCGTTCTGCAAGGCTCCGACCACGCCGGAAGGCGCCACGCCATTGTTCGCCTTGATCGCGCGCGTCTTGCAGATCGGCTCGCAGACCGGAACACTGCCGCGATCGGGTAGCGAAAAGCCGGTCGACCAAGTGACGAAAGCGCCGTCCTTCTGCCGGATGCGGTCGCCGAGCAACGTCTCGGTCGAGTGATCGATGATATAAGCGCCCCGGCTGGTGTCCGGTCGCGGTACATCGGCCGTATCGATCGCGCAGCGATAGCGCCGCGAGCGGAGAAAGAAGGGACGCCCGAGCGACACCGTGCAGGCGGCGCTTCCGAAGAGCCTTGTCTGGGGCAGGGGCCGCAACCCTGTCGCCGCGCCATTCCGGAAAGTCTCTACGCCGTCGACATTTTCATCGACGAGGCGGCAGGCCGGCTCCGCCGCGTAGCCTGAGCAGAGGTCAACGATGCGCTCGAACAATTCGCAACTCGTATCGACGCGGACCTCGACGTCGACGGCACCCCAGCGCTTGCCGTTGCCGCCCCGCACGCGCATCGCGACTTCTGCATCGCCAGTCTTGAACGCGGCCGTCAGGTCGATCGGCGTCGTATTGACCGGGTCGAGATCGACCGAACAGTCGCCGGACGGAATGCCGTCGCCAAGCCAGGGACGCTTGCCGGCATAGCCGACGACCTGGCCGTTCAGTCGCGCTTGGACCCAATCGTCGCCCGCGATGCGGGTAATCCGCGCAGAGACGATACGTTCGGGCTTCATCACCCGGAACAAGGCGGCGTAGGTCGGCGGGGTGGCCGAGCAATTTCCCTCGCCCGCGAGCCGGTAGCGCCGGCAGTCGGGCCCGCAGCTTTGCACGAACTCGAACGGCCCCGATGCCGTTACGATGTCGTCATAGCTCCAGGATTTCACCGTCACCTCGCGTTCGATCGTGCAGGCCCGCGTCTGTTCGGCCTTGCCTGTGCCCGCTGGCGAGGCGAGGACGGCCTGGAAGACCGAGCTGGCTTGGGAAGCCGCGTTCGCGTCGCCCTGGATTGCGGAAGGATTGCCGCGATAGGCTGTTTGCGGAAGCGACGGCGCGCCTGTGCAGGCGGTGGTCTCGGACCCGACATAACGGATTACCGGCTCGTCGATGACCGCTTCGGCCACGCCATAACGGGGATCGGCCGTGGTCAAGGCCCCGATCATGCCGCCGCCGAGGTCGCGCAGAACCGATGCGAGATTATCCCAGGCAAGGTTCACGCCGCAGCTGTTGTTGATGCAATAGCATCCGGCCAATTCGGGTAGCTCGACTTCGGTCAACTTGATCCGGCGGTCCGCGCTGACATCCCACCGGAAAGGGCGGCACTGTTCCCACGTTCCCGGCGCGCACGAGATGACTCCGTTCGCGCAAATGCCCGAGACCGGCACGCCGAGGCTCGATCGATCGTCGATGGTCCCGTCGAGGTCACTGTCGCGAGCGACGCTGATCGTGGCGAGGTCGCCGCCCGCGCCGGGCTGGACGAGCACTTCCATCAAGGTCGCGGTCTTCCGGCACGCCAGGTTCGGCGTAAAGGCCTTGCTGTTATCGACAGTGCTGACGGGCTGTCCCGCGAGGCCGGGCGTCACATAGTTGCGCTGGATCGCCTCGCTGTCACCGCTCTTCGCGCGCGATGCCTCGGCCGCGCTTCGTGCCCGCTCCTCCATCGACTGCGCTTGAGCTGGGGATGAGCCTATCAGGGTGGCCAGCGCGGCTGCCACAGCAGACCGGTTCAGGGAGGGGCGCCTGATCCGCCGTGGCGCGGAAGCCGCGCTGGCCGGGTCTGGGGCGGTGCCGGGAGGGGAGGGCGGCACCGCCCCAGTTCCGCATGGCCACCGGCGGCCGTCGAGGCCTTGGCGGGCGAACCTCCAAACGAGGCCGGAGAGCCATGCGAAATGATGGAAGGTCAGCGGTCTCATGGCACGGGTATCCCGGCGCAGCAGATGACCTTCTCGAAGAGCATGAACTGGGCATTGTCCTTGCCAGGCGCGTGCTTGGCGCTCGTCCAGAGCGCACCGGGGCGACCAATATTGACGCATTTGCCGCCTTTGACCGGCTCCATGATCTGGAGCTTGTATCGCGACTTGGTCCAGATCGGCTGGGGGATGAAGGAGCAGCCGTCTGCCGAGCTGATCGTCAGCGCGCCGAGGCGTCCCATCATGAAGGTGCCGCGCGCGGCGAGACCGGCCCACGCCTCGACGCTGTCGTCGAAATGGATGTCGCCGGCGACGGGATAGGTCGCACCCCAGCTCCCCATGCACCAGAAGAGCGGATCGATGACCTTGCCAGCGGCCGCGGCCGCGCTGTCGCCCATACAGGCGAGACCTGCTGCGGGATTGCCGAACAATATCCCTTCGGGCTGGATGATTGCGCCGAGGGCACTCGATTGCCATGTCGGCAGCACCTCGGTGATCAGCGCGACGTCGAACCCGTCATTCTCAAGGCATGGCAGGTCGGTGAACATGTCGAGCATCGCCCAAACCGGCGAGATATAATAATGCATCTGCGCAAACATTTTGCGGGTGTTGGTGCCGTCCGCGATCGACGACTGGCTCCCTTGCAAGCGTCCCCCAGTCGGCATCAGGTCAGCGCCAAGCGCGATCATGCAGCCAGGCTCGGTCACGACGTCGATCATCCGGTTCGGCGACCAGTAGGATACCTTCACCCCGAACCAGAACTGCACGCCCTTGCGACAGGCGCAAAGCGGCTTTGATGCCGATTGCGCGTCGAGTGCCTTGTCGAGTTTGTCATAGCTTCCGATCCGGACGCCGCCGACGGTGATCGGGAAGACGCAGGTCCAGCGTACCTTGGTGATCGGGTTGAAGATGGTGCCGGCTTCGCATTTCGAGGCATGAGCCTGGGAAGGCCAGGCAAGCGAGACGCCGAGACTGATCAGCAGGCCGACGAAGCACAACGAAAGACGGTGCGTCATCGCGGGGTCCCCTCCAGCGTGCGGCTCTTGGGGCCGAATTCCGTGAGCACCAACTGCGTGCCCGACTGCGCGACGATCACTGGCGCGGCGCTAAGACCGAGACGCTGCTTCACCCGCTCTTCGAGAATGTAGATTGCCCGGCCGCTCCGTTCGCCGAGTGCGATCGCATCGCCGCTGTCGGAGCCAAGCGCCGTGAGCAGGATAAAATCCGACGGCCCGGCAACCCGGAGCGCCCAGCCAAGGTCGCGCGGATGGACGATCACAAGGCGTTGCGGCATCTTCACATAGGATAGCGGATTGAGGGTGAACCCCTTCGGGTAGACCATGCGCCCGTCGGGCAGCTTGATGTCGAATTCGAGCGTGTAGAAGGGCACCACCGTCCGCACCCGGTCCGTCGGTGCCGGAGGCAGAGCGGCCGCCTTCAGTGCGCTCCAGCGGCTACGCGGTCCAAAATTCTTGCTCATGTCACGGGGCAGTGTGGCGACCTTGGCCTCGATCTCGGCAAGCGCGTCGGGTTCGGCGATCGCCCAGGTGCGCCCGATTGTGCTATTTCGTGTAGCGATGACCGCTGCAGCCGAGGCGCTCGCGATTGCGCCACTCGCGAAAGCGACGAGCAGCCAGGCGCGCCGCCGCGCGACAGCTTCGTGGCTATAGCCCATGGCGCCGTCTCCAATGATGTGCGGGCGGGTCGGGAAATCCGATCAGCGACAGGACCAATGTGGCCACTGCGAGCGGGGTCAGCACCCAGATCAGCTGCCGCTCGTTGGATCCCGGTGCCGCCGCGAGGAGCAGAAGCATGCTCTGTACTACCTGGAGGAGGAATCCGCCGAGTACCATCCGGACCGCCTGCTGCGACGGTGCTCCTGAGATGAGCCCGTTCATCGCTGCCACCATTGGCGTAGCCGTGTCATGGCCCTCGCTGCCCAAGCCGAGAGAAGCAGCAACGACAGGCCGGTTGCAAAGCAGGTGGCGGCAACCAGCACGCTAGCGCGGAGCACCATCATCACCGGCTGCTTGAGCAGGAGTCCCGCCGCCAGAACGAGCGCGCCCATGATAAAGGTCTCGACCGAAACCAGACGGAAGCGCCAGATGAAGGACTCAGACTCGAAGCGCGCGGCCAGCCGTTCCTCGACCAGCCGGTCGACGATCTCCATGTCGGCCACTGTCAGTTCCAGCGTCTCGGAAGAGGGGGCGGGCCGGGCGCGCATCATGCGACGTCACGCATCGACGGGCGGGGCCCCGCTGTGCTCCCGACCTCGTCCGGATCGACACCGGCCAACCGGCAAATCGCCTCGAGCGGGGAGAGTCCTTGATGGATCAGCGCTTCAAATGCCGCGACCTCTTCGGGCGCCGAGGTGTTGATCCAATAGGAGAAAGGATCGACCACGAGGCGGGCGATGCCGAGCCCGAGCGGCGAGTCTATGAAGACCTCGGAATAATTGGGCTTTGAGTTACGAACTGATTTCAACAGGTCGAGGACGAATCCCGAATAATCGAGAATCTTGTTGTCGACCGCGCGATCATAGGTCGACCCCTGCAGCAGGAACCGGGTCGCGGCATTCTCTAGGATCACCTGTCCGGTACCGCCGAACAGCGCGAGGTCGTTCATGCTCTGCAGCACGATTCCGAACGATCCTCGATATTTGCGCGCGCGGCGATAGCCCTGGCCGAAGGCTTCGGCGAGGCGCGACAAGTCTTGGCCCTCGGTCCGCGTCATGAACTGCGCGGCTTCGTCGCAGAGGACGAAGCGCGGCCGATCGCGCGCCGAGAGATAGAGCTCTTGCGTGACCGCATTGACGACAACCATGACGATGACATTGAAGAGATCGGGCATCGCCTTCAGCCGCTCGAGCTCGAGCACGACGAACTCGTCGGAGCGGATGTCAAGCGTGGAGGGGCCGTTGAAATAATGGCCATAAGCCCCGTCCGACCCGAAATCCCGGAGATTGAAGGCGAGTTCGCGCGCGGTCGGCACGAGATGCTCGACGCTGTCCAACCCGGATTCGACCCGCTCCGGATAAGTGCCGAGCCAGTCGCGCACCGCGTCGATACCATGATCCGCGCGGCCCGTGTCGATAGTCCACTGGACAGCGGACTTCAGGAGATTCCATTCGGACGTGGTAACGCCTTTGCGCGTCGCGGCGTTCGCCATCTCGGCGACAATCGCAACCGCCATGCTGATCGCCGACTGCTTGTCGTCCCCGTCGAGCGCTAGCCCCATGTCGAAGGGGTTGAGGACGAGCCGCTCCTCGCCGATGTCGATATAGCGGCCCGAGCACAAGGTACAAAGCTTGCGGTAGCTGCCGCCGATATCGATGATGCGGATGAGCGCCCCGCCGGCATAATATTGCTGGCAGAGATTGTTGAGGAGAAAGCTCTTGCCCGCGCCGCTCTCGGCCGACACGATGAAATTGTAATTGTTGATGCGCGGATCGAATAGATCGAGCGTCACGAGCTGGCCCTTGCGTCCAGTGTAGAGCAGCGACGGCCGCCCGCCGCCCCGGAAGTCGGTCTGCACGGGCGCCAGAAGCACAGCGGCCTTGACCGGCATTCGAAAGTCGCGTTCGAGGAGCCGCAGCGTTGTACGATCGGGATAGAGCCCGAACGGCAGGCTCATCACCAGCAGCGTTGGATTGAGATAGCTTTCTTCCTGCATCGAGAATGGCAAGGGCTCGCCTTCCCAAAGGCGCTTCGCCCGCGCGGCCATCTCGCGGGCATGGCCACGATCGCGCCCGAACACCCAGAGACACGGGATCACCCGGACGAACTTGGAATTCCCGGCCTCATCGAGAATCCAGCCGATCTCGTCGATCTGCTTGCCGACCTCGACGGCGAAACTCCCCGCCGCCTTTTGCGCGGAGAGGATCTGTGCGCGCTTGTGAATCTCGAATTGAGAATGATCGAAGAGGACATTGAGCGTGTAGAGAAACGGCCCGCCTATCTGGTCGCTGTCCTCCGATGCGCCGCGCATCCCACCCAGGAAACGATTGGCCCGCTCGGCGGTGATCCGCCGCGCCGGCGCCTTCGGCGTAAGACACCGGGCGACCTGATTTCCAAGGAATACCTCGGGTCCTTCGAACAGAAGATCGGGGCCGGCATCAATGATCTGCTTGGCGATCGGCGGCGCCCCGACTGTGGTCCCATCGGCGAAGACGCCCGGCGCGGCATTGGCGACGCCGTTGAAAATCCGCCGGTAGAAGCAGATGATCTCCTCGGGCGGGAGACGCCGGATACCCAGTTTGGAAAGCTGCTCCTCGACCTGCCGGCGAAGATCCTCGCCGAGCGGCCGCCGCGTTTTGATCGACAACAGGGTGCGAAAGTTTCGGACCGGAATGCCGTGCAGCGCGTCGAGGCCATGGCGTCCTGCGCTCAGATAATCGCGCGTCCGGCGCGCCGAGGCCTGGATCAGCGGATCATCCCTGGTCTTGAGATCGAGAAAGGCGTCGAGCGCGTCGTCGATCAGCGGATCGGCGAAGGTGTGGATCTGGAGAACCGTGCCGTCCGGGAAATGGATGTTCAGCAGTCCCTGGAGCGCGCCTTGGACGTGCGTAAACATATAGGCGGTCGGGACGATCTCCCAGGCCTGCCCCCAGCTGTCGTCAATGCACAGGAACGCCTCGCTGCCAGCGTCCCATGCGACCATCGGCAGATAGTTCGAGAAACTGTCCCGCTGCACGGCGCTGCGCATCCGCGCGAAGCTGAGGTTCGAGGACTGCCTGCTCATGGCCGGGGTTCCGCGACCGGCGGGACGGCATCCGATCTGGAGGACTCCTTGACCTGCGACAAGATGGGCGCTTGGGAGGCGCGGGCAGGCGAGGTGATGAGCGCACCGCCGACCACCCAGGTGGGCTTATCCAGCACGGAATAGATGTAACGCGGCATATAGAGCCGGTCGGGTCGCTGCCGATCAGCATAGGGCAGGATGAGCGTCCGAACGGTGCGCGCCGGCCGCAGCATCGGTGTCACCGGCGCATCAATCAGGCCCTTGAGCTCCTGGTAGACGCTCTCCTTGTAGCTGCCATAGACGTCCCCGCCTGTCCGGCCGCGCGCCTTCGGAGCCGCGGAGCCGTCATTTATGCTGCGCAACATTTTCTGGTCGTTGGTCACCGCCGGATCCGACTTCGAACGCGCGCCGGCGACGGCATCCTCATAGGCGCGCTCGGGATGGATGCATTGGCCATGATCAGAGTTCTTGCAGTCGAACTTTTCCGAAAAAGGCGACATAAGCGAGCCGACGCTCGCGCAACCCGAGAGGGACGCGGCGATCGCCAGGGCGGGCAGGGTGGACGACAGGATACGAAAGTTTGGGACCATGGCGGTTTCTCCCTTGGGCTTGGATAAGATGCGCATCAGAATTTGCTTCCGACGGAGGGCTTGATCTCGAGCGCGATGCCCTCCTGGATGACGACCACGACCTCCTTGGCGGCGCCCACCTCGACCACCGGGCCGGCTTGCCGTGCCAGGTCGAGGTAGAAGTCGGTGAGCTTGTCCGACGATTTCGAGAGGCCTCCAGCAATGCCGGCCTTGGCCGCGTCGCCGGCATCAAGGCTGCGAACGCTGCCGAGCGCAGACGTCGACACGCTGCCGTATGTGCCCTCGACCGTCTGCGAAATGCCCGCGATCGTGCCCGCGATGAAGGAGCGGGCGAGTGTCGCGCCCGCGCGCGTCACTACCTTGCCTGAGAGGCCTTTCTTGCCATCGGTGTCGACGAAGAATCCCTTGATGGTCTGGTCGACCACCGCATGCTCGTCGAAATCGACACATGAGATCGATACGAGCTGGACCTCGACCCGCTCCTTGGCGAGGCTGCCGGTTGCGTTGCCGATTACGAAGCACCCGGCCAGATTGGCTTTCACATCGTTCGGCAGAACGGCGGGCGCCTGGACGCGCGCGATGATCGGCTCTGGATTATTGGTCGCGTCCTTGCTCGCCAGCGCGTCGATCCCGGTCAGGAGCCGTGCCCGCATGAAACCAGGCGGCAAATAAATCGTCCGGTTCGCTTTTTTTGAGCGAGCCCCGCCGGCCGCGCCTCCTTCGGGAACCACGGCCGTGGTCGCCGCGCCGATTGCGCCAACCTGGCGTTCAATGGGGGGCGCCGGCGGCGCTGCCGGGGCGGCTGGAGCTGCGGGCGGGGGCGGGATCACACCCGCCTCGCCGTTCGCTTCGGGCGGAGCGGGCGGATAGGCCGGGGCATCTCCCGGAAGGGCCGGGGGTAGCCCATCGTAGGCGCCGCCTTGTGTGGCGGGCATGCCATCCCCCAAGCTTCCGGGCGTGACCTTGCCTTCCTCGATGGCGGTGACCCGGTCGCCCAGCAGCGTCTGCCCGTCGAGGATCTTTTGCAGATCGCCGCGAAGCTTGACCTCGAGGCTGTCACCGCGAAGGCCCGCGCCCATGTCGAGCTTCGACGCTTCCGCCGGCTTCGGAGCCTCGGCATCCTTCGACGAACTCGCCGTGTAGAGCCCGAGCCCGACCAGCGCGATGGCCGATACGACCCCGGCTTGCTTGGCTCTCAACTGCTGCCGTGACGTCATGCGCTCCCACTGCGCCCGGAAATCGAACAAGGCCGGACCTTGCGATCCCTCGGCTGACGTTATCTCGCGAACAAGCGTTTCATCGCCTGTTGCGGCGCTGTCGGCTTCGGCGCTCACGGCTGCGCACTCCGGCGAACGACGATGAGGCGCGCGGTGTCTCCCGCGGCGAGCGTCAAGCGGTCGAGCGTCACCGAGAAGATATCGGCACCAAAGGCATTGTCGAGAAAATCGCGCTCGTCGAGCGAGGTCGCTTCTGTTGCGTGAAGCAGATATTCGCTTACCGAAAGACCTGCGCCCTCGATTTCAAGGCGCCGCCGCTCGGTCGTTTTGACCTGCGGCAGGTCGCCGACTGCGACGGCCTCACGCGCGGGAGCGACCTCGGTGAAGGATGCGGGAACGCGGTCCTGAAGGATCGCGAGCGCGATGCCCACGGCCCGTTCTTCCTCGACCAGCGGTGCGAGCAGGGCGTCATTGGCCCGCGTGCGCTGGGCGGACCCGGGAACGAGCGTCACCGTCTGTGCGGGGATGTCGGCGGGTTCGGCATAGAGCGGATAGATCGCGCCGTTGCACGAAACGAAGAATTCGGACGGCGTTGTCACATAGCTGCGGGTCTTGGCGCCGGCATCGTCCATTTCGTGGACGAGGAACTTGATCCAGGCGTCTGATCCGCCGCGCTCGACCGCAAGGCCCTTTTCCGCCGAAAATTTCACATCTTCGATCTCGCCGCCGACGCATACGACATGGTTCACGTCGCGATTGGAGAGCCGGATGCGGCTGGTCTGGTCGGGGAGCACGGAGACCGATTGGGCGAGGGCTGCGGACGGCGCCAGCAGTGCGCCGAGGAGGCAGGCAAACCTCCGGCGGTTACCGGATATCGGCATTGAAATTCTCCTCTTGGAGGGCGGTCAGCCAGAAACGGCCATTTTCGGTCGCGTAGCGAATGCGCAGATTGCCACGAAACTTGCGGATCACGCCGCCGATCACGCGGACTTTTTCGACGGGCACCAATATTTCAGTGGCCGTGTAGGTGACGGGCTGGTCACCCCGAATATAGGTCGCGATCGACAGCGTCGGATTATTCTCGAGCTCGCCCAGCAAATGACTGAGACTATCGCGAAGCGCGTTGTAGGCGCTTGGATGGACGATCGTCAGCAGTTCCTGGAATTGCCGGTCCGCCGAATAGGCGGAATAGGTCCCCGCAAGACCGACGATATTGAAAGTGATCGTACGGAGATAGGTTTCGGAGGGCTTGCTGCCGGTGACATAAAGGTCTCCGGTGGCGCCGAACGGGACGATGACCGTGCGCTGAGCCTGGTTCGTCGAATAGATGACGGTGCCGAGCACCATGCTCACGCCAAAGAGACCCGCGATCGCGAACTTCAGCAACCGGTTCTCCTCGAAAAGGTTGGCCGATCCCTGGAGATAGCGGTGCAAATGCCAGCTCGGGCGCGTATCGCCGATCATGTCGGCGCTGTCCTTGCGTCTGAAGAAACCTGCCATCGGACCTACTCGAAGAAGCGGGTCTGGGTTGGACCCGGGTAGAAGCGGAAACGGATGAGACCCCAGCGCCAGGCGAGGTGCGGAATGAAACCGCGCGGCTTGGTTCGCTTCCACGGAAGGAAAAGGAGAAGGGCGCCGATGAGTCCCCAGCCGATCAGGCCGCCGACGATGACCGCGACGAAGATCGTGCTCATGACGACGACAAATTCCTGGGCGTCGAACCAGAGGATCTGGACCGGTCGATGCAGGAACTGCGGCAGACGTTCATCCAACGCCCTTCTCCCATGCTTCATCACGCGTCGGCGTGACATCCCGGAAATGACCACCACTTCCGGTTCCGGATGACGCGTCGGTCGCCGGGTCCTCCTGCGACGGCGCGCCGAATGTCAGATCACCATGCCGAAGGTCTGGAGGATCGAATCCGCCTTGATGAGGCAGACCGCCGCCACGATCGTCGGGATGCCGATCATGATGTTGGAGAAGAGCCGCGAGACGCCGAACAGAAAGGCGGCGACGCCGCCAACGAAGCCCAGCGGGCCCTTCACGCCCTTGTTCACGACGATGTCGTAAATGTCGTAACCGAGGTCGCCGGCCGCCGGCGCCTGGAATGCGTGGGCCACGCCGGCGCACGCGACTGCGGCCAGGAGGAAAAGGACTGCCGCGTCAACCGTGCGGACCGTCCTTCCCCGAAACATTGTCATCATGTCCATTCTCCTTGAAGGGAGACCGTCCGAAGATACCTGCCGGCACGACGAAAATCGTTTCCGGCCGACGGCAGCGGTGGACGGTCTCCAAAAAAGCCGATGCCGCCGGCATTCCGGTCCTCGATCCCCTCAGGTCGCGCTCATGCGAGCGGCAGGGAGCAATCGGGGCCCGCCAGAAATTCTTTGGGGGGGTGAGGCTGCCGATCAGGGATCGGCGCCAGCGGCTCCCTTCTTCCCATTCAGGAACGCCTCGAGTTCCGCCTGCTGGAAGCCCGACACGAACTTCCCATCGACAAAGAGGGTGGGGGTGCCGGAAATGCCCATCTTGCGGACTGTTGCTCCGTGGCGCGCGACCTGCTCCGCACCGGCCTTGCATTTCGTCAGACCGGGAGGGCTCGCGCCCGCATAAATCGCCCTGAACGCCGCCGCCTTGTCCGGCGAGCACAGGATGTGCTCGGCCTTGGCGGCCGCGTCCGGGTGGATACCGCTCACGAAATAGACGAGCCGCTGGACCGGCTTGCCTTCCGCAGCCTTTGTCGCCCAGAAGCGATCGAGCGCCTGGCAATAGGGGCAATCGGGATCCGTGAACTCGATGACCTTCGGCGCGCCGACGGGGCCGATGACCAGGGCGTCGCGTTCGTCAATCGCCCCGAGCCGCTTTCGCGCGCTGGCGTCCTGAGCCATCGCGGTGATGTTCACGCCATTCTTGTCGTAAATCGCCGCGAACAGCAGATGATCGCTTTCCGGCGCGAAATAGAGGACTCGCCCGCCGGCGATAGCCTGATATATTGGCCCCCTTACAGGCGCCGGTCCGAACTCCTCGAACTGGAGGTTGGTGAAGGTCTGTCGCAGCTCCCGTTCCGCCTGCCCGGCGGCATCGCCGAGCGCGTCCCCGGACTCCTCCGCCGATGCGGCGTGCGCAAGCGCAGGGGACGCGATGGCCATGGCGGCGCAGCACAAAGCACTAGCGGCGCGCATCGAATTTATCTCCGGCGGGCGCGACCGCGTTGAGGAAGATCGACCTGTCGATCCGGTGCGCCGCGCCAAGCGTGACCGGCGTTTTCGCCAAAGGCTCGCGAGGGTCCAGGATCGGGACGGTACGGCGTTCGATTGAAAAACCGCTCGCGTCCTGGGTGACGATCAGATCGCCCCGTCTGGCGGACGGTTCGGTCTGCCCGGCGCAGCGACCCGGATCGGAGTGCGCCGATGCGGGCGTGCCGCCGGATAACAGGATTGCGATGCCCGCAAGGCACCGATTGTACGGCGTCATGACTATCTCCTCGTGGCGCAAATTGCGCGGTGATTGACGATCGGTGGATCGGAACGGACCTGATGATCCGAGACCAAATGGTCTCCTCCAACCGGAACGAGGCGAGGAATGATGATGAAACGAAGAGCGCACAATGATGAGGGCACTGAAGTGCCGATTGTGCAAATTGCGCGCCGACGCTGCCTAAACGGCGCCCTGATTCACGATTGGCGGGCCGCGGGGTCACAATTGATCCCGGGAGACCGAAAAATGCACTTCGGCTTACTGGCGCAAATGGTTAATATGCTCATGGTATCACCACGCTGGTTTTCTGTGTGCTGGGAGGCAGACCGATGACGCGGCAATCACGCACGTTCAAATTGCGGCTTTCTCCGGCAGGCATGGATTTGCTCATCGACTCCCATGTCCACCTGATCCGAAGCACGCGGGCATTGCTCGCCTGGGGCACCACCCTCCAGGTCGCAGTCGATTGCCTCGACCGAATGCCGGCCCCCAAGGTTCTGGAGCAACTCGCCTCGCTTTCGACGGCGGGCCTTCAGGGCGGCGAGGATCATTATGTCGGCGCGTCCAAGGGGCTCAATCATATGGCGACGCGTATCGCCGAGCGCGTCGTTGAAGTCGCGCCGGATCGTGATGCGCCGACCCTGGCGAGCATCTACATTGTCGCCCTGCACCAACTCACAAGAACCGACCACAAAACGCTCCGTGCGACCTATGAACGCGTGAAGCCGGCAGCCCATAGCGGCGTGCCCGGATAGAAGCCTTCACTTTCTCAAGGTCTTGCGCGACGCGACCCGGCAAGAATTGCGGCAGTTCCGTTTGACCGTGGTGTGATGCACACCTAGCATTCCAAGAGTTACAGGCCTTGGCTGGGGCAATCTCCCGAGAAGGAGACGCGGAAATGTCGCTGGAAGACGCGGCTTCCGTCGCTGAAGGCCCGCTGTCGCGTATCAAGGAACAGTCGGGAAGGCGAATTGAGGAAGCGAGAAAACGGGAAGGGCTGACGCAACGCGAATTGTCGAGAGAGCTCGGCATGGGCGTGCGCTGGCTACGCGAAATCGAATCCGGAAATCCGAAGGCAAGGCTCGATGACCATCTGCTCTGTGCTTACAAGCTGGACCTCTCGACAGGGCATATCCTCATCCCGCTGATGTTCTATTCGCAGAAGATGGCGTTTCCGATGCAACTCGCGATCGGAGATCTGCGCGAGCTCGAGCGACTATGCATCGAAGTCGTCGCGCAAAAGCATCTCGACCAGCTGACGAGTGCGCTCACGCCCCGATGGAGCCAAGGGCTCCGGATATCATCGGCTGCCTGATCGATGGGGCTCGATACCGCCACTCACCAGCGGATTTACCGCGCAATCAAGGAAGACTATCTCGCTGGTGTGTTCTATCCAGGAGCGCGGATCCCAATTCCGGCGATCGCGCGTCGCTCCGATTCCAGCGTAACGCCTGTGCGCGAGGCCCTGTATCGCCTCGTTGGCGAGGGGCTCGTTGAAGCCGATCCGGACGGCGGTTTCCGAATCGCGCTTCCTGACTTCAATGCGCTTGCCAATCTCTATGCGTGGTCGGGGCATCAGCTTCTGTCTGCCCTGCACTTGACAAGCCGATCCGCCATAAAGGCTGCGATGGCGCGGATCCGGAGTCTGGATATCGGCCCGGATCCTATCTCTATCGTCACGGCGACATCGGCAACATTTGAGGCGATCGCGTGGGCATCTGGAAACAGCGAATACCTGGATTCAATCCGGCGAACCAATGAACGCCTGCACTATTCTCGACTCGCCGAGGTCGGCCTCTTCGGCGACCTCGAACGGGAGCTTCGGACGTTTGTCAGAAACGGCACAATCGACGTCAAAATGAACGTCCGAAGACGCGTGACCGCTTATCATCGACGACGCGTGGAGCATGTGGCGCAACTCTGTGCCTTGCTACAAGGTACCGCATAAGCTTCTGAAAACCGGGCGCGATCCTCGTCAGGTTAATTTCGATTTTGGTCTAAATCGCTGATTTAAAGCAATAATTGCTGCGTATATGGGCGGAGAACTCCTTCAACCCGCGTAAATTGGGACTACCGCGAATGTCCGCGGTGTTTGAAGAAGGAACGTATCATGCAACGCAATGACGATCATCTCGACGCCGAAGTCATCGACCTCGGCGTTGCCAGCGAAGTCACCAAGGGGTCCATCGTGGGACCGCTCGACACCAAGGGTGGCCGCGATTTCGGTGCCGCGGGAATCTCCGACGACTGAACGGGAGGGCGCACGGCCCCCGGGTGTCGTGCGCCCAACCCCGAGGGGTTCGACCATGCCTCTGCGCCTGCGAGACGATTTGTACTTCTGCATCTGTTCTGGACGAGCCGTCTTTCTGGACGTCGGTGCCGACCGATATTTTCAGTTGCCGGTTCATCAGGATTTGGCTTTCCAGCGGTTCGCCTCTGGTCAAGCGCCACAACCAGGCGACGAGACCACCCTCGAGGCAATGGCAATCAGCGGCCTGATGGTCGATGCGCATCATGGTGCGCGGACGTTTTCGCCTGTCACTGTCTCCCCGCCAATGGCCGAGATCGACCCGATGCTGTCTATGGCCAGGCTGACCGATCGGCTCGCGGCCCTCCTCTCGGTCCATAGAGCGCGACGCGCACTAGCCAAGCGACCACTCAAAAACCTCTTTAATACCATGTCGCGGTCGAGCGCCGCGCTCGTTCCGGATCGCATCGAAGATTGGACCGCTGTAAACCGCGTCGCGGCGGCGTTCGCGGTAAACGGCATCATCATACGGCGTCAGGATCAATGCCTCCCGCTGTCGATCGCTTTCAAACACCTCTGCCTTGCACGCCGGACTCCCACCACGCTGGTGATCGGCGTCAAGCTCGACCCCTTTGTCGCGCATTGCTGGATTCAAAGAGACGAATATGTGGTCAATGACACGCTTGAACGTGTTCGACTTTTTACCCCGATACTGGCGCTCTGATGGCGCTTCGATATCTTGTGTTGGCCTCGCGCGGCGGCAAACTCGACGACGGACTGGTCGACGCGGTCGGTGAACGAACTGGGCTTGTCGCGCATTGGCGCTCTAGCCGTCACGCTGTTCTGACGAGCGAGCAGCGGTCGCCACTCGGAATTGGTGACGGCGCCGGTACGATCATCGGCGACCTGTTCCACCGCCATGGCAGCGGCCCCGCGATCAGGGATTTCGATGCCGCGTCCGGGGTCGGCCTCTCTGCAGCGCCGGTCCGGGAACTCCTGGAGCGTTACTGGGGCGGATATCTTGCTGTCTGGACCGATGGCGAACTGGTCCGCGCGCTTCGCGACCCATCCGGCCAGTTGCCATGTTGCTATGCAGTCGGTCCAAGGGCCGTTGCGTTCGCATCGGATCCAAGACTCTTGATCGATGCTGGGGTTGTAAATGTGTCGATTGATTGGGGCGGGGTAGCGACCACTCTCTATGTCGACGACCTCGCGCAGATACGCACGGGACTTACCGGTGTCTCCGATTTGCTTGCAGGCAACCTTGCTACCGTGGACGAACGTGGCTGCTCGCAGGCTGTTTGCTGGTCGCCGTGGCACCATGTTTCGAACCCCCTGGAGGTGGATTATTCCGTCCATGTCGAAAGACTGCGCCGGGCTGTCGAACAATGCGGCCGGGGGTGGGTCGCCACATTCGATAAAAGCATTTTGGCCGTATCGGGCGGCCTCGACTCGTCGATCCTCGCGTCGTGCGTGGCGGGATCGCCGGAAGTGGAATGCTTCACACTTCGAACGAATGAACCGCGAGGGGACGAGACAATCTATGCCGAGGAGCTGTGCAAATGGTGCTCGCTGCCGCTCGAGACGCGAACCTATCGGCTCGATCGAGCCGATATCATGCAGTCCGCCGTTGCGCATCTGCCAAGGCCCGGGGGGCGAGCGCAGATGGTGGCCTATGATGAAACCGTTGTTCGGCAAATGGCGGCTCGGTCCGCGACGGCATTCTTCACGGGCGCTGGCGGGGACAATGTCTTCTATAATACACGCTCTGTTCGCCCTATCGTCGATCGCTATCTCGCGGCTCCGACCGTCCCGGGCCTTCTGGCGACACTACGCGACCTCGCACAGGTCACAGAAGCGAGCATTTGGGAAGTGGCGCGTCGTGCTTTTTCCGTTCCGAGACTCCGCGGCCCCAAATATAGCTGGCCTTTCGATCCGCAGTTTCTCCATCCAGGCTGGATCGGACACCTGATACGGGAAATGCCATCTCATCCCTGGCTGGAGGCGCCGACGGACGCGTTGCCCGGGAAATGTGGACATGTCGCCATGATCACGCGCGCCCAACATTATATGCACGGACACGACAGGCGACTTAATTTCACCGAGATCGCACCTCTTCTGTCGCAACCCGTCGTCGAAGCGGCATTGGCCATTCCCAGCTGGATGGCTTGCGAGGGCGGCGTCGATCGCTCTGCGGCACGGCGCGCCTTCGCCCCCAAGCTTCCGTCGAATATTATCCGCAGGCGAATGAAAGGCGGCCCGGACGCGTTCGCAATGGAGATATTGAGATCCAACTACGACCTCGTTCGAAACCGGCTTCTGGGGGGGCAACTCGCAGCCAATGGGATCATCAATAAGCCGGAACTGGAGGTTGCGCTTGCTAAAGACCGAATGACGCATGGTACGAATTATGTGCGCCTCCTGCTTCTCCTCGACACCGAATCCTGGATTGAAGCGTGGCAATCGAGTGCGGACCAACACAACATAAGCGCCCGGGAATCCGTCGCGAGTTGACAAAATGCACTACGACTTCCAGCTTCATCCACAATGGTCATCCTTCCGGCATTTTTCGCGAAGGTCCTGCCAGTGTTCGGCTTCTGCTCGTCGACGGGGGTCGGTCGGAAGGTCCCCTTTGAACCAGAAGTTGAACCAGTCGAGCGACCGCTGATAAATCGCCAGCCGGTGCGCGGGCTGCCACTTAATGTGGAATTCGTTTGGAAACACAAACAGGTCCACGAAACGACCTGCCTGCTTCAAGGCGGTGTAAGCCTCAAGCCCGCCCATATATTCGCGATCGGATGCCTGTATCAGGATTGGCATTTTGATCCGGTCCGTGTTCTGAGCGAAGGAAATTTCACGCCAAAACTCGGGCGCCGGCTGAAGGATGCTCGGATAGCCGATCTGCCTGTAGAGTTCGTCGAGGTCGGGCCCGTCGAGATAGGCTTGGGACCGCTCCCAGCAACAGTGGCTCATGATCGCTGCGGAGAACAGCGAACTGTGGAGTGCGGCGAACTGAATGGTTGTCGTGCCGTCGCTCATCCCGGTGATGCCGATGCGCTTGTCATCGATGATCCCGCGATCGATGAGCTGTCTAAGCGGCGTCTCGATCGATGAGAGAAAGCTCTTCCGATTGCCCCAATCTTTTAGATTGACCTGCTCGACCTCGATCAGGGTCGTCGCGCCCGCCAATATTCCGAGATGCGGTGGCCGGTTGACGCTGAGGACCGCATACCCCTTGTTCGCAAGCGCCTGGATCGGATATTCATCTCCGACGCCGCCCCGCAAGAATCCCCGCGACACATATTGCACGACGACCGCCGGATAACGTCGTCCAGGCTGGTAATTTGCGGGGAAGACGAAATCCGCTGCGCTGTCCAGCCCAAAGCTGTTCCGGACGTTTATACGCTCGACTTTTCCAACCCGGAGACCTCGCCATTCTGGGTTCGGATCGAAAAGCGTTTCCATAGACCCGCGCCGAAGATCTATCCGAACGAGGTGCCGCGGTCGGGTCGACGTTTCGCGCAAACACAAGAGGCTGTGCCCCGATGGTTCGCAATCGGCAAAATAATCCTTCGTTTGCAAAATCCGCTTCGGGCGCGCCTCGCCGGGGTTCCATTCGTAAAGACCCGTCAGGCTCTTGGCCCAACCCTCTCGCCGAAGAAAGAGCGCCCGCTTTCCGCCTGCGATCGTCCAGGCGGGCGCTTGGGCATCCGAACAACTGTCAGACGCACAACGAACGGTTCTGCCGTTGGCCCCGGCATATTTGACCGTCGTGCCCGGATAGACAAAAGTGGCGTCGGTCGTTTCAACCCACGCATCGGGCACGCGGCTCTGCTTCGCTTTGGCGCCAGGTTCACGCGGGGTCTTGATGGATGGGGCGTCGAGCGCATCGCGCTCGATAGCTGTCGCGGGCCGCGCGCTGCCGCGCTCCAGATCCAATGCGTGGAACGTGGAGGCAATCTGTTCCGGCAACTGCGGCTTGCTTCCGGCCAGCGGGAAAAACCGGTCGTCGAAGTGATGGCCCGTAAGCCCTTCTCGCTCGATGGCCGCTTTGGCTTCGTCTAGGGCAGGGCGGGTCGTGAAGATGACGCTTCTGCCATCGGGCATGAGCCGAAATCGATCGACATCGATCGGGCTATCAGTCAGCGGCGCGCTTCCGCTTCCATCGATTGCAGCCTTCCAGACCTGTGTCCGTCCATGCACGCGCTTCAGGAACATCACCCACCGACCGTCCGGAGTCCATTGCGGCGTGATCGCTTCGATAATCCCGCTTTCCTGTGTTGATCCATCGAGCTGGTGTGTTTCATAGCGGATGAGATCTCCGCCCTGGTCGATGAGCCGCGGCGCGGCGCCCGACAAGGGAACGACCATGATCCCTTGGCAATAGCTGTTCGACGCCGGATCGGCTTGTCGCAGAGGAAGCGCCACGGCGCTTCCATCCGGCGATAATGTGAACAGGCGGCGGTCGGGAAGCTCATTGAGCGGCGGACCGATGTCGCGAACCCGCGCGAGATCTTCTGGCTCGACGCCGCGTCCATTTCCCTTAGGCTGTTCGAAGGCGGGGGGGACCAGTCCGGAACAATCCGATTGGGCGGCCCAGCCCGGCCCAGCCAAGAGGAACTGAGACGCGAGCATGGTGGCGCAAGCGAGCATGCGATTCCGGTGGCCGCGCACAGGTCACCACGCCTTCGTGATCGTCAGGTTGATCGTTCGGCCCGACGCAGGATAGTTCGTTGAATCATACGACGGGTCGCTCACGCTTCTGCTGCGCGTCCTCGATGGATGTTCGTTGAAGAGGTTGCCTACCGCGACGAGCACACTGGCGCCGCGGAGGGGGCCAGCCGATGCGCTGCTTTTCCACTGTCCCGCAAGATCAATGCTCACAAAGGAGCCGACGCGGACAAGCGGCGGGAGCCTGTTGTCCAAGGTTCCGCCTATATAGGTGCCAAAACCCGACAGGCTAAACTCGCCATGGTTCCAGGTAGCACCGCCTTGAGCTCGCCAGTGGGGCGGGTTGAAAATGAATCCCGCGAGGCCGACCGTTGCGGCTCCTTCCAGAAGCTGCCGGTTGCTCTTGAGATAGGTCGCCGACCCTTGCAGGCTCAGGTGGTCGCTAGTGCCCAACTCGATCCCATAACTAGCCGCAAGGTCGACGCCGCTCGCTTTCTGCTGAGCCGTGTTGCGGAGCACACCTTCGACCAGCGCATAGACACTGCCCGGATCATAAGGACCGCCAGTAAAATTCTCGAGGCCGAAGAGCGAGCCCGCCGACCGGGCTTCAATCTCGGAAGCGCTCGGAGATAATGTAATCAGGTGGTTATAAAGCGGATCTGATAGCGCGCCGAAAAGTGACGTAATGGGATTGGCAACGCGGCCATTGTAGCGGATTTCGAAATAGCTTGCCTCGATCTTGAGGCCAGGCGCGAAACGCGGTGCGATCGTGGCAGTCGCTGTCCAGGTTGTTGCCCTCTCCGGGCGTAAGTCGGGATTTGCACCGGCGGTATAAGCAACGGTGCTGCCCGCAGGCGCATTGCTGGCGCCGAAGAACTCCACTGGGAGCAGAAGGACTTCATAGCCCCGATACTGGTCGTAGAGCGTCGGCGCCTTGAACGATTTTCCCCAGCTGAGCTTGAAGGAGAGACTATCGTCCGGACTGTAGATCAATCCCAACTTGGGCGATGCCACGCCGCCGATGTCTTCATAGTCTTCATACCGCACGGCCGCCGTCGCTCGCAGTTCTCGAAAGAATGCAGCGGCGTTGGTTTCGCCGAAAATAGGCAATGACAGTTCCCCAAAACCATAACGTACCTTGTGCCGCCGGTTGAAGGAAAGGATCGGGGTCGTGACATCGCCAATGGTCTGGCTGCTGCGAGCATCGAGGCTGGTAGATCGAATCCCGGCACCGATGACGAGCCGCGTGTCACCGCCCGGAAGCGCGAAGAGCGGACCTTCTCCATAAGCCTCCAGGCTCTCGATCGAATTGTCATATGGAATCCGACGCGTGCTCGCGAGCTGGCCACGTCGATAGGAAATGCCATTGCCGATCGTCCGGTCTTCACCATACGTCCCCGCGACGCTGAGTTCCCATGATCCCGGAAGCTGGACGCGCCACGTCGGTGAGATCGAGAATGTCTCGACGGTGCTCGCAAACGTATCGCCAAAAATGCGGACATCGGAGTCGACGGAAAAGGGGTTCGCCTGCGAAGATTTTCGCCGGCTATATTGGCCATCGATCTCGATGCGAACGCTGTCGGTCAACTGGTGGAAACCGGAAACGACGCTGCTGAACTGATCCATGCCCGGTATCAGAGTCGCCGATCCGTTGACGCTGTCCGCATAGGGTCTTTGGCCTGCGGTGATCGGTGTGGAATGCTTATAGTCCGCCGTCAGCAATATGCCGCCGCCCGTCCAGGTCGTACCGGTGACCGCGCTATACTGTTGCTCGGTCCCGCCACCGTCGGTCGTGAACCCCACCCGCGCCGAGGTCCACACGCCGTCAAAGCTCTTGCGCAGAATCACGTTTGCAACGCCGCCGACAGCATCGGATCCATAGAGTGCGGACGCGCCGTCAGCCACGATATCAAGCCGGTCGATAGCGGCCAATGGTATCGCCGAGATGTCGACTCCCTGGCGAACCCCGTCATACGCAACGCGGTGACCGTTAATCAGCGTGAGCGTCGCGTCGGGGCCCAGGCCACGCAGGTTGACCGTTGACGACGAGTTCAGATTCTCGCTTCCTCCTTGCCCGCTGCCCACGACACCTGGGTTTTGGCCGCCGCTGAAGTTTTGCGGGAGGTTGCGAACATATTGACCGAGATCAGAGAAACCTCGCTCCACGATGTCATCACGCGTCGCAACGATGACGGGTGAGGCAGATTTGCTTCCGCGAATTCGGGTGCCGGTCACGAGGATGGCTGTGTCTTCGTTCGCCGTCGGGCTGAGTTCGGGGGCACCCGACGGTGCCGATCGCCCCCGAATGACATAGCCGCCATCCTGGAATTCCGCGACAAGATCGGTCCCCGCCAGCAGGCGGGCGATTGCTTCCTTGACGCTATAGGAGCCGCGAAGCGGAGCGACCTGCCGTCCTGCGACCGCTTCGGACGCGAAAATCACCTCCACCCCGGCCTGCCGCCCGACCGCGATGAGGGCGTCGGCGAGGGGCATCGATGCGATGCTGAAGTCTTGCCGGGTATCCTGTGCCAGGGCGATATTCGGAACGCACAAACCGCCAATCGCAACCACCGCCAGCAACGTGCTACGGCCAAATCGTCTCGCCACCATCCTGTCCCCCAATTTCTCGCCGGCTAGTCGGCTATGGGGAATGGACGCTCGCTATCGCGAACTACGGGGCGGCTGCGAGATTATTTATTTCGTCGCCGCAACAAGATCTCACCATCTGGAGCATGCTCGACAGCGAGGTCGAAGAGGAGCGCAAGTTTGGCCGCGAGCTTATCCGGCTCATCAAGACGAAACCGGCCGGATACCTTCAAGCCCGCAAGTTCGTCGTCGACCACCCGAATGGATGGTCGATGGCGACTGGCAACCGCCAGAATCTCGCCAAGCGGCGTTGCCGCAAACTCGCGCACATCCGGCACGACGGTCTCCGCGGCCGGGCGTTTGGCGTCGCTGACCGGAGGGGGCGGCACCACCTGCGGACTGACCGCGCTCCCGTACGAAACCGTCTCGCCCATCACCATGCGCTTGATCGTGCGGGTTCTCGTCGCACTGGGCATGGCGACATCGACCTTGCCTTGAAGAAGTCGCACCGTCACATGCTCCTCGCGATTCAGGGCAACCTCGAAGATTGTGCCGCGCGCCGTGATGCTCCCGCGCGCCGCGAGAACCACGAAGGGCCTTCTCTCATGCGCGACCTCGAATCTGGACCGGCCTCGCTCGAGACGAAGCGTCCGCTGCGCGCGGCTATAGCGGACGACCAGTGCGCTTTCGGGTTGCAACGTCACCTTCGAGCCATCGGACAGCACCTGCGTCAAGACCTGCCCCTCTCGCGTCGCCAGCCGCAATGCCCCTTGGGGCGCGACGGCGGCGGTTTCCGGCACCGGGCGCCATGGTCCGTAAACCCATAGGGAGGATAATCCGGTCACGATGACTGCCAGCGCGGCCAACACTCCCAGGGTCTGGTGTGCACGGCGCCGATGAGCGGGATCACTTCGCGCATCTTCGCCATCCCGTTCCTCCTTCAGGAACTTGCCCATCGCATAGATTTCGCTCGCGCGATTGTAGAACGCCCGGTGCAGGGCGCCTCGTGCAAGCCACGCCTCGAACGCGGGTTTGTGCAAGTCGGCTTCGGGGCCGCGCATCCGGCCGAACCAGACGGTCGCTTCCCCCATGAGGCCGTCCCCGTCGTCCGGTTCGTCCTGAAATCCTTGGTCGCTCATCCCTTGTTCAGCGCTTTCCCGATCCGGAGGATCGCCTCTCCAATATGCCATTCGACCGTTCGCGTGCTAATGCCGAGTTGCCCGGCGATCGATTTGACGCTCAGCTCCTCAACCCTGTGTAAGAGAAAGACCTCCCGCGTCCTAGGCGGTAAAGCATCAACTGCGGCGCGATAGAGTTCCTGCATCTGCTCTACTTCGATCGCATGGGCCTGATCGGGCTCCTTGCCCGGCTCAATGCCGTCCATCGACGTGAAAACAGGCTGTCGCCGTCGCTTCCGGTGTCGATCGATGAGAAAATTACGCAAGATGCGCTTGAAATAACCTTCCGGGTCACGAAGCTCGGCGAGCGGACGTCCAGCCGCCAATCGTGCGAACACATCCTGGACGAGATCTTCAGGATCCTCCAGGCCACGGAAGCGGAACCGGAAGTATCGCGCCAGCTGCGGGGCTTGGGTGCGGTAGACTGCTTCAAGATCGCGGCGGTCGCTCGCGGTCTCCTCGCCATGATCTTCCATCCGGGAGGGCATGGGATCACACGAAGATCGTGTCATGACCGGTCGCAACCGGGACAAGGGAAAGGCAGACAATAATCACGGGCAGGCCATCCGAAGATGCCGGTCAAGATGCCTATACTATCGTTCGACCCGAATGGTCGAACGCCCGTGATGTCTGGCAGGATAATTCCACAACGTCGTTTGCCGGCAACCTGACGCGCTGCGCATCAAATGTGCATCACATCTCGCTCCTTCGCAACCATGTCTTTGTTCCCCCTCAAGATCCGCATTGATCTATGAGGCTGATCAATTCCTCGATGCATTCGTCGAGCAAGCGAAGGCCGGCGGCGGAAAGGTCCACATTGACCCGCCGCCCGTCGCGGGGATCGGGATATCTGGTCAAAAGCCCGCATTCAACGAGCCGGTTGATAGTGAATAATGCCGTGCGGCCCGGAACATTGGTCGCGCCGCACAGGCTGGTCAACGAGATGGGCCGGTGCTCATCGCGCAGATAAAGGTCCAGCATCATGTCGAGCGCCGGCGTCGAGAAGAGGTCGCGCCCCAGCCTGTCGCCGACATGGCGGCCCACGCGAACGATCAACCGCGCGAAGGCCACACGGTCCATTCCAGCGGCCGGAGGAGGCGCGCCCGCGTCCGCCATCACACAGCTCGCACGGCTCGATTTGCGATCGAAATACCGTTCGATCGCGGCACGCCGATATCACCGTCAATGCGGTGACCGGCGAGCACATAGGGTCCGCCCGCGCGCCCGCGTATCAAGCTCCCTGCCATGAATTGCCTCCTGCGCCGAAAGCCATCCTCGCTGAAGGGGGTGCCGCGAGATTGTAAAAAATTCCGGAAATCAGAGATTGCAATCAAATCGGATCAAATGGAGGTGCCGCTCGTACCCTATCGGGAAAACAGGTGGGGAGAGGGGGTGAAGGGGGGCGCTATCCCCTTCCATGAGACGATCCAGATATGAACTCCAATCACGACCCTGTCCTTCAATCGGCCGCGATCAACCTCGTCGAGGCCTTTGGCGGGCTATGGCGCGATGGCGGCGCGATGTGCCGATGTCCCGCGCATGATGATACAAGCCCCAGCCTGTCGGTCCGGATCGGCGAGCGAAGCCTGTTGTTCAAATGTTTCGCGGGCTGCCCGACTGCCGAGATATTGCGGGCGATCCGCCGGCTTCATCTTGGCATTCCATCGACTGCGCGCACGCCCTCCTTGAGTCCCATCGGCGCGCCATCGCCCATGACCGCGCTCGCGCGCCGAATCTGGGATGCCGGTGATCCTCTGCGAGGTACCGCTGGCGATCGCTATCTGCGCTCGCGCGCCCTCGCGATCCGGACATCGGCGCTGCGATACAATCCGCGTACGCCCCTGGGCCGCGGCCCAAGCGTCCGGTTTCGTCCAGCCATCATCGCCCCGATCGTCGAAGCGTCCCGATTGGTCGCTGTCCAGCGCATCTTTCTCGACCCGTCCACAGCGACGCTGGCCGCCGATCTCGAGAAACCCAAGCTCACGCTCGGCCGTCCATTGGCCGGGGCGGTTCGCCTGTCTCGCGCACGCACGGTGCTCGGCCTCGCCGAAGGGATTGAGACGGCGCTTTCGGCCATGGTCCTGCTCGGTATCCCGGTATGGGCTACCCTTGGAAATGAGCGTCTGCCCCGGATCCGGTTGCCCGACACAATCGAGCACCTCCTGCTTCTTCCCGACGCCGACAAGGCCGGCCGGGCCGGCGCGCACCTCGCGGAGCGGGCCTATGCCTGTCCCGGCCGCACTGTCGAAACGCGAATGCCTTGGTTCGGTTTGAATGACTGGAACAATGTCTTGCGGCGGGTGGCTGCAAACGGCGATCGCGATCTGGCTGACGCGGCTGACGCGACGCGGCCGAACCAGTGTCGGCCATGAAGGCATAAAGTCTCCTGCCAGGCCGCGTTCGCCGGGAACCGATGAGAGGCCAGGGCGCCCGCGCACTCGCGGAAGGGAGGGGGGAGGAGCGCGGGTGCGGCTTGCGGCCTGATGGTCAGGACGCCCCGCCTTCGGAGTATCATCATGCAATATCCAATCCTCTACGCGCCCGCCGCCAATTGCTCGGTGTCGCCGCTCAACGTCCGCAAGCACAGCAATGCGACCGCCGACAGCGAGCTCGCCGCCAATCTGGGCGAGACCGGCGTTGTCCTGCAGAACCTCATCGGCGTCGCCGTGAAGCGCAAGAAGGATCATTTCAGCATCATCGGCGGTGGCCGGCGCCTGCGCGCTGTTCACGACCAGATCGCGCAAGGAAAGCTGCCCGCAGATTTCCTGGTCCCCGTGATGGTGATGGCGAACGAAAAGGACGCCATCGAGATGAGCCTCACAGAGAATTATTATAACCTCGCGATGAACCCGGCCGATGCCTGCGAGGCGTTCCGGAACATGATCGACAAGGAAGGCAAGACCACCGAGCAGGTCGCCAAGCGGCTCGGTCTGACGAGGCGCTTCGTCGAGGGCCGCCTGCGCCTCGCCAATCTAGCCGACCCGATCTTCGAGGCGCTGCGCTGTGAGCAGATCACGCTCGACATCGCCATCGCCTATGCCAGCACCTCCGACACCGGGCGCCAAGCGGGTGTTTTCGAAGAGCTCGGAGACAGCTATCATTCGAACAATGTCGGCGAAATCCGCAGGCGCCTTGCCGCGGGCTCCTACAAGGGCGCCGATCCCAAGGCGGTCTTCGTGGGCCGCGAGGATTATGAGACCGCCGGCGGCCGTATCGATGGCGATCTTTTCTCCAGCACCGATACTGAGACCTGGCTTGACGGAGACATTCTCGAACGGCTTGCCGAAGAAAAACTCGTCGCCGCGGCGCAGGCCATTCGGGAGCGCGAGGGCTTCGCGGAGGTTCGCGCGATTCCGGCGGGCCGGATCCCCTATATGGAAACCTGCCAGCTCGAACATCTCGATGGCGAGCCCGTTCCGCTGAGCGAAGATGCGGCCGTCCGCAAGGCCGCCATCGAGGCCGAGGTTGCGGAGATCGAACGGGTCGGGGAGGATGTCGGGGCGTATGACGAAGCGCAATATGACCGCCTCGAAGCGCTGAACGAGGAGCTCGAAACCATCGAGGATACCGGTTCCGTCTTCACCGACGAGCAGCGCGCCACTGCGATCGCCTATGTCGTCATCGACAATAACGGCCAGCCCATGCTTCATGAGCAGCTCTACGTCCTGCCCGCCGCCGATGAGGACGCTCCCGGCGATGAAGGCGAGGACGAGGAGGACGATGGCGATGGCGGCGAGGGCGAGGACGACGGCGTCCAGGATGAAAAGGACGAGGTCAAATTCAGTGCCCGGCTCAGCGATGAGCTCGCGATGATGAAGACCGAGCTTCTCGCCGTCCATGTCGCCAGCGATCCGCATTTCGCGCTCGATCTCGGTACCTTCATCATGGTCGATACTGCAACGCGAACCTATGGCAGCTTCGATATGCCGAGCGAGCTCCGCGCGAGCGCACCCCACCCACGCGTCGCCAATTTCGACAGCGGCATGGCCGCCGCCGAGGCTTGGGCAAAGCTCGATGCCGCGCTCGACCGGAGCTGGGCCAACCACAAGGACATCGAGCAGCGATATGACGGCTTTTGCTCGCTCGACGATGAGGCGCGGGCGGCCTGGCTCGGCTGGGCCGTCGCGCGAACGCTCCAGTCGGTTCCCGACGGCGCGGCCGGGAGCGGTTTCCTCAACCATCTCGGCGCCAAGCTTGGAATCGACGTGGCTGCCTGGTGGAGACCGACGGCCCGAAATTTCTTCGATCGCATCACTAGGCCTGCTATCCTGAAGCTCTTCGCGGCCATCGGCGGCAGCGAACTCGCGAGCCGCTACGCCGCGTCGCGCAAATATGACCTCGCCGTCTCGGCCGAAAAGCTCTTCGCGGGTACGATCATCATGGACAATGACGCCAAGGAACGGGCGCTGGTCTGGCTTCCAGGCGCGATGCGCTTCGTCGCCGAGGCCGATCAGGTCGGGGTCGACTTTCCCTGCGACGCCGATGGCGACGGTGCCACGGTCACGGCCGAGGAAGGCGGGTCGATGTCCGCGGCGGCCTGACGAACCTGCGCTTGGGGGCCGCGGCGGTGCTGCGGCCCCATCGCACCTCGATGTCCACCGTTACCACCATCGCCCCGTTCCCTGGACCCGACGGAAATGCACCTTCTGTCAAGATAAAGGGAAGGGGGCGTGAGAAGAAGGCGGCGATCCGGCCGCCCTTTGCCCAGGAGCCACTTATGCATTCTGCCATTTCTGTCGGGCATTTGCCCGCGCCATCCATCTGCGCCGAACCCGGTGATGACCGCACCGTCAGAGTAGTGGCTGTCGCCCGCGCCGTGGCCGAGCGGCTGGCCGGTCGCGGCACGATCAGTCGCCAGGCTCTCAAGTCGCTGATGACCGAGGCCTATGGCGCGAGCGATGCGGCGGGCGCCTGGTCGATGCGCGACGCATATGACGCGCTCGAGGCGGCCCAGCTTCTGCGCCTTCTAAGCCCTGCGGGGCCGCTATCGGATCAAGACGCTCTCCCCGCTCGGCTTCATGCGCTCGACGACGTCGCACGCGCGCTGCCGCCGCAAACCTATCGCAGCGAGCAGCAGGTCGAGCTGCAACAATTCTCGACCCCGCTGCCGCTGGCCTGGCTTGTGGCTGTCGCCGCCGCGATGACCGACGAGGACATCGTGCTCGAACCGTCCGCCGGCATCGGGATGCTGGCGGTCCACGCGCGGCGCATGGGGGCCGCGCTCATCCTCAACGAACGCGATCCGGGACGCGCAGGACTGTTGACTGCCGTCATGGGCCAGCCTGTCTCGCGGCACGACGCGGAGTTCATCGACGACATGATCGATCCCGATTGCCGCCCGACGGTCGTGCTCATCAATCCGCCCTTCGGCCGAAGCGAGGGGCGCGGGCTCGACCGGCATGCCGCTGCCCGCCACCTGCGTTCCGCGCTGTTGCGGCTTGCGCCGGGTGGACGCTGCGTCGCGATCATGCCGCCGTCATTCGCGCCCGACGGTGCCGGCGCGACCAGCTATCAATCGGTCTGCGCGGTCGCGACACCCCGCGCTGAAATCACCCTGGAAGGCAAGCCCTTCGCGCGGCAGGGAGCCTCGATCACCGTGCGTCTTTGCGTCTTCGACAAGGGCTGGAGCGGGTGCACCGAACGTCACCTCGCATCGAGCTTTGCGGATGCGCTCCCGATCATTGCTGCGCTTCCGCCGCGCCTTGCCCTCGCTCCGCGCGAGCCCGACCCCGCGTCTGTGCGTGTATCGGCTGTCATCGACGCCCGGCCGCCGCGGTCGCGCGCCCTTCTCGGTGGCCTTGGCGGCGTCCGGCGTCTCGCGGCTCCGCCTG
Source organism: Sphingopyxis sp. HIX (assembly GCF_001468285.1). Classification (GTDB taxonomy): domain Bacteria; phylum Pseudomonadota; class Alphaproteobacteria; order Sphingomonadales; family Sphingomonadaceae; genus Sphingopyxis. The sequence continues at coordinate 92,756 of NZ_LNSB01000015.1, forward strand.
TCGCACAGACACTCGATGCCACGCCGCAGCCGCTCGCCTATGAATTGCTCGCAGAGGTGCCGGCGGCCGATGAACCGGTGGGCATCTATGTTCCCTGGCGTCTCACGCGGATCGCCTTTCCGGAACCAAATCCCCATCCGGACCAACTCGTCGAATCGGTCGCAATGTCGTCGATCCTGCCGCCGGTGCCGCATTATCATCCGCTTCTTCCACCATCCGCAGCTGCAGCGCTCTCCGACGCGCAGCGCGAGGCCGCCATATACGCCGGCCAGGCGTTCGAGCGCGATCTCCCCGGCCTGTATGTGCCGGACGCAGCTGGCACCGCCCTTCTACCCGGGGCGGAGGGCCAGCCCTATCGCATGGGCTATATGGTCGGCGACGGCACCGGCGTCGGCAAGGGGCAGCAGGTCGCTGCCTGCATCCTCGATCGCTGGTGCCGCGGACACCGCAAGGCGCTCTGGATCTCCAAAAGCGCCGCTCTGATCGAGGATGCGCGGCGCGACTGGTCGGCACTCGGCGGACTGCCGATCGACATGCAGCCGCTCGACGCCTTTCCGCTCGGCTCGGACATCCCGATGGAGAGCGGCATCCTATTCCTCACCTATGCGACGCTCCGGTCGCAGCGCGACGACGCACCTTCGCGGCTTCAGCAAATCCTGCGATGGCTCGGGACCGGCTTCGCGGGGCTGCTCGCCTTTGATGAAGCGCACGAGCTCGCCAATGCTGCGGGCGCCGAGACCATCCACGGCAAACAGAAGGGATCCGAGCAAGGGCTGGCCGGCGTGCGCCTCCAGAACATGTTGCCGCGCGCGTGCATCCTCTACAATTCAGCAACCGGCGCCACCGATCCGGCCAATCTCTGCTATGCCACGCGCCTCGGTCTCTGGGGTCAGGGCACCGCTTTCGAGACCCGCGAGGCCTTCATGGCCGCGATCGCGAGTGGCGGCATCGCGGCAATGGAAATCGTCGCCCGCGACCTCAAGGCGCTCGGCCTCTACACGGCCCGCTCGCTCACCTTCCGCGGCGTCGAATATGCGCCGCTCGAGCACGTCCTGACCGAGGATCAGATCCGCGTCTACGATGCCTATGCCGACGCCTGGGCGATCTTATGGCGAGCTGCGCATAAGATCGCTTATCGCGAGGAAGCGGTAATGCGGAGGAGCGCGGCGTAACCGGCGAATTCCCATGATAGTGTGCGCAGTTGCTGCGCATTATATTGGTTGCGAACC
>NZ_LNSB01000016.1 GCF_001468285.1 Sphingopyxis sp. HIX
GGGCTGATGGGCAGGGGCGGACGCTCTTCTCCCCTCCCGCAAGCGGGAGGGGAGAAGAGCGTCCGCCCCTGCCCATCAGCCCTCCCCAGCCCGATCGATCAGATCCATGAAGTCGCGCGCCGAATTGCGGTCGGCCTCGTCCTTGAATGCGACATCCAGATCGGGCGCCGCGCCGAGCATGTAGAGCAAGGCCCATAAGGCGAACCGCCGCGCGCCGTTGGTTTCCAGCCCGAAATCGACCTGCATGTGCTCGGTTCCCGCGACGAGCGCCGCGGGCGGAATCGCCCCAAGGTCGGCGGTGCCGAAATAGCGGCGGAGCTGGTCGTCGAAATCCATGCCCCCTCCTCGCCCCACGCGCTGTGCTTGGCAAGCATCGTCCCAGCAAAAATCGGACCAGCCGCGCCGCGCTCCGGTTGTCATCGGCATGTGCGCCCGATAGGGCGGCGCGCGTGAACATCAGCATCGAAATCGGAACCGACGCCGGGGGGCAGCCGGTGCAGATCGACGTCCAGGAACTGCTGGCGACGCGCTTGCTCGTCCAGGGCAATTCGGGGTCGGGCAAGTCGCACCTCTTGCGCCGCCTGCTCGAGGAAAGCGCCGCGATGGTGCAGCAGGTGATCATCGATCCCGAGGGCGATTTCGTCACCCTCGCCGACGCTTACACCCATGTCGTGATCAACGGCGGCGACTATAACGAGCGCGAGATCGCGGCGATGGGCGCGCGCATCCGCGAGCATCGCGCGTCGGTCGTGCTCAGCCTCGAATCGCTCGACCTCGAGGCGCAGATGACCTGCGCCGCGGCCTTCCTGAACGCATTGTTCGATGCGCCGCGCGAGCATTGGTTCCCCGCTTTGGTCGTCGTCGACGAGGCGCAGATGTTCGCGCCGAGCGTGTCGGGCGACGTTTCCGACACCGTCCGCCGCGCGAGCCTCAGCGCGATGACCAATCTGATGTGCCGCGGGCGCAAGCGCGGACTCGCGGGCGCGATCGCGACGCAGCGGCTCGCCAAGCTCGCCAAGAATGTCGCCGCCGAGGCGAGCAATTTCCTGATGGGGCGCACCTTCCTCGACATCGACATGGCGCGCGCTGCCGACTTGCTCGGCATGGAGCGCCGCCAGGCCGAGGCGATCCGCGACCTCGAACGCGGGCATTTCCTGGGTCTCGGCCCCGCCATCTCGCGCCGCCCGCTGTCGGTGCGCATCGGCGCGACGCGCACCGCCACGCGCATGGGCACGCACAGCCTGATGCCGCTGCCGAGCGCCGACGGCGCCGACATGCGGTCGATGCTGTTCACCGAGAGGGAGGCGCCGGTCGTGCCGCGCGTCTTTGCGCCCGAACCCGCGCCGGTCGCCGCCGACGAGCTGCTCGAACGCATCGCCGCGCAGGACGCGCCGCACGAGGGCGAGGCGGCGCCGCCGGTGCTCGACATCGTCGCCGCGGTCGAGGTCGCCGAGGCGAGCGACGCGGTGATCGTCGCGACGCTGGCGGAAATGCTCGCCGATCCCGACTGCGCCTTCCACCCCGAGGCGTTCCTCTACCAGGATTTCACCGTGCGCTGCCGGATGCAGCGATTGCAGAAGGTGCCGCTCGACCTCGCCGCCTTCCGCCGCCGCTTCGCGCTCGCCAAGGGCGGCGTGCTCGACCCCGGCGAGCCGCGCTGGCGCGAGGCGCTGGCGGTATCGGCACGCCTGCCCGACGAGATGGTCGCGCCCTTCCTGCAGATCGTGCGCGCCGCGATGGACGGCGAGCCGTGCCCCGACGACGAGATCCTCGGCCGCGCCTATGGCAGCCGCTCGCCCGGCCGCATCCGCCGGCTGGTCGACTATATGGAAAAGCAGGGCGCGATCGTCGTCCGCTCGGATTTCGGCGGCCGCCGCTCGATCGGCATCCCCGATCTGGGGCTGAGCACCGAGGCCGAATAGCGCTGGAAACGGCGGGCCCTTTTCCGTAGCTTGGGCGCGGGGGGAACGGCGGCCATGCAGGTCCTGATTTGCGACGATCATCCGTTCATGGCGCGGGCGCTCGCGATGGCGATGGAGCATGCGCTCGGAGCCGAAGTCACCGTCGTCCATCGCTTTGCGGACGCGGCGACGACCGCCGCGACGCTGGCCGACCTCCGCCTCTGCCTCGTCGATTTCCATATTCCGGGCGAGGATAGCGGCGCGGGGCTCGCCGCGCTGCGCGCCGCGGCACCCGAGGCGCGGCTGCTGGTCTTTTCGGGGTCCGAGTCCGACGCCGACCTGCGTATCGCGCTCGCCGCGGGGGCGCATGGCTTCCTGCCCAAATCGGCATCGCCCGACGTGATCGAGGCCGCGGTCAAGCTGGTGCTCGCGGGCGGCCGCTATTTGCCCGAGCGCGTCGAGACGCTCGCGTTCGGCAACGCCGAACCGGCCGCCGCCGCGCCCCGCGCCGAAGCGCTCACCGGCCGCCAGCGCGACGTGCTGGGCCATGTCGCGCGCGGGCTGTCGAACAAGGAGATCGCGCGCGAGCTCGCCATCTCGCCCGCGACGGTCAAGGTGCATGTCGCGCAGATCATCGGCATATTGGAAGCGAACAACCGTACCGAAGCCGTGGCGAACGCGCGCCGCGCCGGGCTGATCTGATTGTCCGCGAGCGACCCCGTAGCTGACGAGCGGCAGGCGCACCGCGAAATCCGCGCGAGCGAATCGCGGCTCGAATTCGCGATGGCGGGCATCTTCACGATCCTGATCGCGGGCACCCTCTACTATGTTTACCAGCTGTTCGCGCCGCTGGTGCCCGCGACGAACCTCCACATTTGGGCGTCGTTCACCGCCTTCGTCACGCTGGTGATGGCGGTGACGCCGATCGTCTTCTTCATCCGCCGCCCGAGCGCGCAAGCGATAGAGCGCTACTGGAGCCCGTTCGGCAAGCTCGTCGCGATCCTGTTCGACCTGTCGGCGGCGGCGAGCGTGTGGCTGCTCCTCCCCTTCGCCAGCGAGCCGCTGCAATTGCTGATGGTGATCTTCTATTCGGCGGCGATCAGCGGACAGGTGATCTCGACCGCCGAATCGATCGGCACCAACGTCTTCGCGGTGCTCAGCATCTTCGGCTCGGCGGCGATCTTCTTCCTCCAGTCGGACACCGAATATGCGGGGTCGGTCGCGGGTTTCCTGATGGCGTTCGGCGGGCTGATGATCGTCGTCGCGCTGATCTTGAAACAGGCGATCCGCTCGGCGATCGCCAGCCGCCTCGCCGCCGAACGGCTGTCGGGCGAACTCGCGGTCGCGCTCGAGGATGCGCAGGACGCGCGCGACGCCCGCACGCGCTTCATCGCCGCGGCGTCGCACGACCTCCGCCAGCCGCTGCAGGCGGCGATGCTGTTCTTCCAGCAGATGCGGCGCCATCCCGACCCCGCGCGCCGCGAGGAAGCCGCCGAGGGCGTGACGCACGGCTTTGCCGAGGCCAATGCCTTGCTCGAACGGATGATGGAGCACCTCCGCATCGAAAGCGGCGCGGTGACGGTGCATCCGGAAGCCGTGGCGCTAGCGCCGCTATTCGCCGCGCTCGCCGACGAGCTGCGCCCGGCAGCGGCGCAGGCAAAGTTGAAGGTCGATGTCGAGGCGACGCCCTTGTGGGTGTTTGCCGACCCGACGCTGGTGACGCGCATCCTGCGCAACCTGATGCAGAACGCGATCGTCCATTCGCGTGCTGCGCAGCTGCGCCTGTCCGCCGCGAGCGAAGGCGTGCAGGTGCGGATCACCGTCGCCGACGACGGCGTCGGTTTCGACGAGGATTTCGCGGCGGCGGCTTTCGACGCCTATTCGCAGGGCGGCCAAGGAACGGGCATGGGTCTCGGCCTGTCGATCGCGCGCGAACTGGCACGGCTGATGGGGGGCGAGCTGGCGCTCGACGGCCGCGGCAAGGGTGCGTGCTTCGCGCTGACGCTGCCCGCCGCCGAAGCCGTCGTGGCGCCCGCGGCCGAGAACACGACGAGCGAAGTCGCGCTGACCGGAATCGCTGTACTGGTGATCGACGACGACCGCGCCGGGGCGACGGCGCTGGCCAATCTTCTGACGCTTGCGGGGGCCGATGCGCGGGCGGTACATGACGCAGCGGAGATCGCGGCGGCCCGCGACGGCGCATGGCGCGCCGACGTCATCGTCACCGACTGGCATATCGGCCGCGAGATGACCGGCGCCGATGCCATCGCGATGCTGCGTCCCGGCTGGCCCGACGCGCGCGCGCTGGTGATGACCGGTGACGCCGCGCCCGCCACCGCGCGGGACATCGCGGCGACGGGCTGGCCCCTGTTCATCAAGCCGGTCGACCCGGCCGCGCTCGGCCGGGCCATCGTCGGCGGCTAGCGTCGCCGGTCGGCGCACTCGCCGACCTGCGTCGTGTAATTATAGGTCGTGTCGAAGACGTAGAAATTGGTGATGCCCGCGGGAACGTCGCTTTCGAGCTGCGCCCAGCTGGCGTCGGGGTTGTCGGTGATGCGCTGGCCGCGCGGGACCGAGACGACGCGCACCTTGGGCTCGCCGGCGAGCTTGATCCCGATCGGCAGCGCGCCGGGCGGCGGCGAGTAGAAGACCTTGTCCTCGACGGTCTGGTCCTTCCAGACGAGGTAGGGCCGATCGCATTTCACCGGGTCGCCGTTCTTGGGCAGGTCGGTGCCGCGTTCGGCCGGCGCGCTGCGGAAGAGATGCTTGCCGCCGAACTGCGCGACCGACAGCCGCCGGCGGACGGTGCGATCGACCTCGCTGTCGATCGTCGTGCTCACCGCATTGCTCTCGCCATAGGGCCCGGTCAGAACGATCCGCACGCTCTTGCCGCGGCCGATGTCGGGGACCTTCACCGTCAGCGTCGCGGGCAGACGATCAGGCGCGACGGGATTCTCGGTGTCGCAGGCATAGCGAAAGCTGCCATAGAGGCAGATGATCTCGCTGCCCGGATCGAGCGGATGCCAGTTGATCACCGAACCCGACGCGGGCCGGATCTGCACGCTGTTGTACGGCACGAAGGGCACCTCACCCGTGGGCACGAAATCGAGCTGCGCGGCGTTGAAGCCGGCCGAACGGTCGGTGACGCGCTCCTGGCTCGCGGTCGCCGAGGCGACGAGCGCGGGCTTGGCGGCGGCGCGCATGAAGCGGATGGTGAAGGTCCGGCTGATGCTGTTGCCGTTGCTCTCGCGCGCGGTGACGGTGACGCGGTGCTCGCCCGGCATCGTCGAGGGGAAGGCGCCGGTGCCGGTCACCTTGAGCATCCGGAACACCGGATCGGCCTCGAGGCTGGCGGCGGCCATCACGGGCTGCTGCTGGATGCCCGCGGTGACGATCGGCTGGCCGCCGACCGAGGTGATCGGCGGCGGGTCGACGAGGGTGAAGCGGCTGGCGTTCGCGCCGTCGACCGCGATCGACAGCGTCACCCTGCCCCCGCCGCCGACGGTGCGGATACGCAGCGGCACTTCGGTCGTCGACCCCACGCCGGTGCCGGTGGTGACGGGGAGCAGGATCGTCCCCGACGGCACCTCGGTGAAGCCGAGCGGCGCGATCTGCAGCGCGGGTTTCTTCGCCAGCGGGTTGTCGGGCAAGGGCTGGATCTGCGCCGCAAGCGGTGCGGCGATGGCGGCCAGGCTTATCGCCGCCAATATCAGTGGTTTCTGCATCATCTTTCTCCTCGAAGTTCAAAGGATGGGACGACCCCTTGTTCTTATGCCGGTCAGCCCTCGCCCGGCCCCTTGGGTTTGGGCGCCGCGGGCGCGTTCGGATTGATCGGCTTGGGCTTCAGCGTGTCGGGGACCTGCGGCACCAGCGGCTTCGGCTTGCTCAGCGTCGAATTGTCGAAGAAGCGCACCGCGACCGTCTTGGTCACGCCGTTGCTCGTCACCTTGATGTCGCCGCCGCCATTGGTGCAGGTCCCGGGCGCCGCGGCGAAGATCGGCAGCGTCATCTGCTTGGGATCGGTGGGCCGCAAGAAAGGCGAGAAGAAGCGCCCGCGCGCCGGCGAACCCGGCACCGCGCTCTCGAAACAGGCCGGAAGGCTGATCTGCACCTGCTGGCTCTGGCACGGCAGCGGCTTGTCGAACCTGAAGGTGAAACTGCCCTGGCCGCCCGCGCCGATCGCCTCGGTCGAAGCGGTGAGTGTGGTCAGTGCCGACGCGGTTTCCGTGATGTTGCTGCAGGTGATCCGCCCGTTGAACCGGATTGCGCCATTGGCCTTCGAGATGGTGAAGGCGACCGTGTCGCCGACCTGCGCGCCGCGCTGGACATTGACTTCGAACGCCTTGACACCCGCCGCCGCGACGCTCTGCCGCCCGCCGAACTCGACGATCGGCAGCAGCACGCGCGCGAGACGGCCGTCGCTCGAGGTGAATTCGCTGCCGCTGACATTGGCGTCATCGTCGCTGAACTGCGTCGGGATCAGGTTGATGCCATGTTCATAGACCCACAGGAATGTGTCGCTGCTACGTTCGATATCGACCGTCCCGCCCGGCGAGACGAAGGGCGTGTCGTTATCGTGGTCGGTCAGCTTGCCGATGTTCGCGCCGGGCGTGCTGTCGTGCGGCTCGACGATGATCCGCACTTCGGCGGATGCCGTCGCGATGGTCGATGTCGCCGCGAGCAGCGCTGCAAAATGTCTCCAGTTCATGTCTTCCCTCCTCGAAAAATGGTGGTGGTTCAGCTTCCCGGGGCGAGTTCCCCGATCATTTCGGCGGCGACCTGCCGCGCGCCGGGCATCGGCATCGCGACGTCGGCGCGGGTCATGCGCGTGAAAAAGGGCATGCGCGCCAGACGCTGCTCGGCGACGCGCGCGTCGCTCATCGGGTCGATGACGTCGGTCCATAATTTCGCGAGTCGCTCGACCTGTTCGGAGCGTGCCCAGGGCCGGCCGGGCAGCGCCATCGGCCGCGTCGGGGTGACGAGCACGAGCACCGAATCGCGGCGCTGCGTGCTATTGCGTTCGTTGAACAAATTGCCGACCAGCGGCACGTCGCCGAGCACGGGAGTCTTCGAGAAAGTCTTGTCGTCGACCGTCTCGGTCAGCCCCGAGAGCACGAGCGTCTCGCCGAAGCGGATCTCGGCGGTCGCCGCGACCTTCTGGCGGAAGGTGGTGAGCTGCTCGCTGAAGCTGCCCGCGGGGTCGCTGGTCAGGAAGCTGCGCCCCGTCTCGATGCGGATGCGCGTGCCCTCTGCGGTGATCTCGACCGGGGTGACCTTCATCTCGATGCCGATGTCGATCTGCTCGAGCGTGCCGAGGTTGACCCCGCTCACCGCGACGCGCACCTGGCGCCCGACGAAGAATTCGCTCTGCTCGCCGCGATAGGCGGTGAGCTGCGGCCGCGCGACGACCGAGTAGAATTGCCCGCCGCGGTTGAAGAGGTTGAGGTTGTAGTTGAGCTGCGGGATCGAAATCGAGGCGGTCAGCACGCGCTGGTAATTGTTGCCGTTATTGCCCTGCCCGTCACGGGTGATCGTGCGCGTCGACTGGCGCCCCAGCCCATATTGCAGCCCCAGCCCGTCGAGCAGGTTGATGCCGGTGCGCTCGCGGTGGGTGTTCTGCGCGAGGATGATCGCGACATCGAGCGATATCTGGTCGGGCGAGGCGGCGACGCCGGTCTCGCCCTCTTCGGATGCAGGCGGGGTATTGAGCGCGCCGGTCTGGAGCAATTGCATCGCGCGATTGCGGTCGCGCTCGGCCTCGGCGGGGACGAGCGCCGCGAGGCGGTCGAGACCTGCGAGTGCCGCCGCCCGGTCGCCCGACGCTGCGGCGGCGAAGGCAGCGACGCGCTGCGACGCAGCGTCGGCCGGGTCGAGCGCGACGGCGCGCTCGGCCGCCACTCCGGCTAGCCCCAGATCGCCGTTCATATAGGCCGCCGACGCCAGCGCCGCGAGCGCGCGACCGTCGGCGGGACGCAGCAAGGCGGCGCGCGCAAAATGGTCGGTGGCCTGGTCGTATTTGCCTTGGTCGAAGGCGACGCGCCCCGCCATCGCGGCGGGCCAATATTGCCCCGGCTCGGCGCGCCCGGCGAGGTCGTAGCCCGCCTGCGCGAGGTCGAGCGCCTGCGCGTCGGTCTCGCCGCGCATCTGCCAGGCGAGCGCCAGCAGCGCCTGATTGCCGCCGTGGCGCGGCTGGCGCGCGACGAGTTCGGAGAGCAGCCCGATGGCCCTGGCGCTGTCGCCGCTGCGCAGCGCCGCGGCGCCTTGCCCCGCGAGCGCGGCGGGGCTTTCGGCCGAGAGGTCGACGGGCGCGGGTTCGCGCTTGCGTGCCTCGGCGGGCGCCGCCGCGAAGGCGAGCAAGGACGCGCCGGCGAGCGCCAGCGTCAGCGAATGACGGTTCATGATCTTTCCCCCTGAGCCGCGGGGCGCCGGACACAGCGATCGGCGCGCCCCGCGGCGTCGATGCGATAGCTGTCGCTTTCGCGCGGGCAGGTCGTGGGCAGATAGCCCATCGCCATCGGCTGCCCCGCGCGATTGAGGCTGGCGCCGCACACGTCGCGCCCCTCGCGGACGAGCAGCCGCTCGTGGCTCGCGCGCTGACAGACGGGCGAGACCGAAGGCTCGGCCGCGGCGAACGCGGACGGTGCGCCCGCTGCCGCGATGATCGCGATGATCAAACCCACTGCCGGATCAGGCCGCATTGCCGACTCCCCTTTCAAGCAGGAGGAGTGTGCGGCGCCGCGGCGGCGGGCGCATCGCCCGGACGGGCTAGCCCGATGGCCTAGGCCGGCGGGCCCGGCCTATGGCGGCGGTGGCTGGGGCTCGGGCGGCGGCGTTTCGGATTTGGGGATCGGGAGCTTGAGATCGATACGCGTGCCGTTGATCTCGGTGGTGATCACCGCATTGCCGTCCTGCACACCGACCTGCGTCGTCTCGCCCACCGGGATCGCCCCGATGTCGGGGACGTCGAGCGGCTGCACCGGGTCGGTGGGCCGGCTCTTCACCGGCGGCGCGCGCTGGCCCTTGCCCGAGGCCTGGACCATGAAGTCGCGCCAGATGCGCGCGGGGATGCTGCCCCCGGTGACGCCCGCGAGCGGGGTGTTGTCGTCGTTGCCGACCCACACGCCGACGACGAGGCCATTGGCATAGCCGACGAACAGCGCGTCGCGGCTGTCCTGACTGGTCCCGGTCTTGCCGAAATTGGCGGTCGGCAGCCGCGCCGCGCGGCCGGTGCCGCGGTTGACCGCGGCGCGGAGCAATTGCTCGATCGCCTCATGATCGCCCGACGAGAAGCTGTCGGGGCCCGAGAAGAGGCTTTCGAACCAGCCCGGCTCATCGGCCTTGAAGGCGTGCGGCTCGACCGGATAGCGGTTGCCCGCGACCCCGGCATAGGCGGCGGTGAGCTCCATCAGCGTCATGCTCGACGTGCCGAGCGCGAGGCTGGGGTCGCCCTCGGCGAGCGGCGCGGTGACGCCGAGCGCGCGCGCCAGCGCGATGACCTTTTCGCTGCCGACCTCGTTGAAGAGGCGCACCGCCGCGACATTGCTCGACGAGGCGAAGGCATCCTCGAGCGTGATGCTGTCCGAATAGGCGCCGCCCGCATTTTTGGGGCGGTACGATCCCGTCTCGATCGCACGGTTGTCGATCGTGTCCTCGGGATCCCACCCGGCTTCGAGCGCGGCGAGATAGACGAAGAGTTTGAAGGTCGAACCCGGCTGGCGCCGCGCCTGCGTCACGCGGTTGAAGGGCGAGGCGGCATAGTCGCGCCCGCCGACCATCGCGACGACCTCGCCATTGGGGCGCATCGCGACGAGCGCGACCTGCGCCTTGCCGAGCGACGCGCCGTTGACCGCGCGCCGCGCCGCCGCCTGCAACCGCGAATCGAGCGTCGTGGTGATCGTTTGGCGCGCGTAACCGACGTCGCTCTGCTTGCGCGCCTCGGGCAGCGCCCAGTCGGCGAAATAGGTGCCCGTCGGCAAGGTATTGCGCGTACGCACGTCGATCCGCGGGGTGCGCATCGCCTTGGCCTCGGCCGCGGTCAGGTAACCGACGTCGGCCATCGCGCCGAGCACCAGCCGCATCCGCGCCTCGGCAAGCTTGGGGTTCTTGGTCGGCGCGAGGCGCGACGGCGCCTGCACCAGCCCCGCGAGCATCGCCGCCTGCGCCTTGGTCAGCTTTTCAGGCTGGCGGTAGAAATAATGCATCGACGCAGCGCGCAGCCCATAGGTGTTGTCGCCGAAATAGGCGTTCGAGAGATAGCGTTCGAGGATTTCGTCCTTCGAAAGCCAGGCTTCGAGCCAGAAGGCGATGAGCGCCTCGCGCGCCTTGCGGCCGAGCGTCTTCTTGGGCGAGAGGAAGGTGAATTTGGCGAGTTGCTGGGTGATCGTGCTGCCGCCCTGCGTGCGCCCGCCGGTGACATTGGCCCAGACCGCGCGCGCGATGCTGCGCGGATCGACCCCCCAATGGCTGTAGAAGCGCCGGTCCTCGATCGCGAGAAAGGCCTGCTTCACATGGTCGGGCAGTTGGCTCGCCTTCACCGGATCGTCGACGATCGCCCCCATGCGCGCGATCGGCGTGCCGTCGGAGGCGAGCAAGGTGATCTGCGGCGGCGCGATCGGCTCCAATGACTTCGACAAGGGGGCGGTGATCGCGAGCCAGCCGACGAGCAGCAGGAAGAGCAGGAAGGCGATGGTGAGGACGCGCAGGAAACGCCGCCAGCGGCGCCGGCGCGGCGACTCGGGTTGCGGCGCAGGTCCGGCGCCGGGGTCGGGGATCGGCGCGAGGCCCGGCTCTTCGGTCGCGGGCGGCATGGTCACGGGACGGCGGAATGAAAACATCTTCGGCGCCGTATTAAATGGCCAACACAGCCTTGGCAAATGCCTTGGTGGGTTGTGGGGGCGGGCGCTCTTAATCCTCCCTGCGGCGCAGCCGTGGGGAGGGGGACCATGCGAAGCATGGTGGAGGGGTCGAGGCTTTGGGCGCCGGCCTTATTCCGCCACCCCTCCACCACCGCTTCGCGACGGTCCCCCTCCCCATCGCTTCGCGACAGGGAGGATTAGGAAGGCCGCCTTCGCCCACGTCCCGCCCGCAAAAGCCGATTGCCAAAATGCGCCGCTTCGCTATGGGCCGCACCGCGGGAACCACAAACTCCCGCATGATCGCGCCGGTGCCCGAAAGGGCTTAAAATGGGAACGCGGTGAGGAGGCCTGCGAGCAGGTTCTTCGATTCCGCGGCTGTCCCTGCAACTGTAAGCGGCGAGCGCGATGCACCGGCCCGATGATATCGGGCCAGCCACTGGGGCAACCTGGGAAGGCGTGCATCGAGCCCTGACCCGCGAGCCAGGAGACCTGCCGGCGTGGGTCGCTCAATGCCTCGGTCCAGGGAAAGGCCAGGGCACGGAGACTTCCGTCGAGCGACGACCAAGGCGGGCTGGAGCCGCCTTCGGTGCGAGGGATGCGGCGCCGACGCCCGTCCGCCCCTCGCCCGGCCGGTCGCGCCCGCGCCCCGGCAGGCTCCCGCCCTCGCTCATGGCGTTCGGGGGTTTTCGATGTTCAAGCCGCTTCTGCTTTCCACCGCCGCGCTCGCGGCTGTCACGCCCTCTTTCGCCGCCGAGAGCCCCGAGGGCGACATCGTCGTCACCGCGTCGGGCATCGAACAGCCGCGCGACGAGGCGGGCCAGGCGATCACGATCATCGACGCCGCGACGATCGAGACGCGCCAGGCGGTCGATGTCGTCGACCTGCTCGCGACCACCCCCGGCGTGCGTTTCAGCCGCACCGGCGGCACCGGATCGGTCACCGGCATCTCGCTGCGCGGCGCCGAGACGACGCAGACGCTCGTGCTGATCGACGGGGTCAAGGTCAACGACCCGAGCGGCATCGGCGACGGCTACGACTTCGGCCATCTGCTGACCGCCAATATCGACCGGATCGAGGTGCTGCGCGGCTCGAACTCGGTCGTCCACGGCAGCCAGGCGATCGGCGGCGTGGTCAGCCTGACCACCGCGACCCCGGCCGAGGGCTTCGCCGCCCATGCCTCGGCCGACTATGGCTATAGCGACACGCTCGGCGCCAAGGCCGATGTGTCGGGCACCGCGGGGCGCATCTCGGGCGGCATCGGCGCCGCCTATTTCCGCACCGATGGCATCCCGGCGGTCACGGTCGGACCCGAGAAGGACGGCTACAAGAATTTTGCGGGCAACGCCCGGCTCAATATCGCGCTCGGCGACGCGCTCAGCCTCGACCTGCGCGGCTACTACATCCACGCCGACCTCGATTATGACAGCTTCTTCGGCGTGCCCGCGGACAGCCCCGACGTCGCGAAGCTCGACCAGTACACCGGCTATGCCGGGCTCAACCTCGCGCTGTTCGACGGGCGCTTCACCAGCCGCGCCGCGGTGACCTGGCTGCAGAACGACCGCGACTATTATTTCGTGCGCGGCACCGCGCCCGACTATGGCTATTCGGGCACCAACCTGCGCTTCGAATATCAGGGCGTCGTCGCGCCGAGCGAGGCGGCGAAGCTGATCTTCGGTTACGAGCACGAACGCCCCGATTACGACTTCTTCGGCTTCGGATCGACCGACAGCCAGAAGGCCAACATCGACAGCGTCTATGCGCTCGCCATCGTCCAGCCGCTGGCCGGCCTGGCGCTGACCGGCGGGGTGCGCCGCGACGACCACAGCCAGTTCGGCGGCGCCACGACGCTCGGCGCCAACGCCAATTATTCGCCCAACGGCGGCGCGACGAATTTCCGCCTGAGCTATGGCGAGGGGTTCAAGGCGCCGTCGCTCTACCAGCTGTTCGATGCGTTCAGCGGCAATGGCGCGCTGCGCCCCGAACGCTCGAAAAGCTATGACATCGGCGTCGATCAGAGCCTCGCCGACGGGCGCGCGACGCTCTCGCTCACCGCCTTCCTGCGCAACACCATCGACCAGATCAATTTCGACAATGCGACCTTCACCTATGGCAATATCGACCGCATGCGCGCGAAGGGCGTCGAGGCCGCGCTGGCGCTGCGCCCGGTCGACGCGCTGAACGTCACCGCATCGTACAGCCTGATCGACGCGCGCGACCGTTCGGGCCGCCCGGGTTTCGACGGCAACCGCCTCCCTCGCCGCGCCGAGCATGCCGCCAGCCTGTCGGTCGATTATGACTGGGCGTTCGGCCTGTCGACCGGCGCGACGCTGACCCTGGTCGGCGACAGCTTCGACGATTTCGCCAACAACACCCGCCTCGATGGCTATGCCCTCGCGGGCGTGCGCGCGTCGTTTGCGATCGGCGACCATCTCGAGCTTTACGGCCGCATCGACAATCTGTTCGACGTCGATTACGCGACCGCCTTCAATTACGGCACCTACGGCCGCTCGGCCTATGGCGGCGTGCGGGTGCGCTTCTGATGAAGCCGCCCCGCACCGACGCCGAGCATAAGGCGAAGATGCAGAAGCTGCAGGCGGCGCAGGCGAAGAAGGTCGCGAAGAAGACCGTCGAAAAGGGGCTGGTCATCGTCCATACCGGGCCGGGCAAGGGCAAGACGTCCGCGGCGCTGGGCATGGCGATCCGCGCGATCGGGCACGACATGAGGGTCGGCATCGTCCAGTTCGTCAAGGGCGCGATGGCGACGGGCGAGCGGGCGGTGTTCGACCGCTTTCCCGAGCTTGCCGAATTCAAGCCGATGGGCGAGGGCTTCACCTGGGACACGCAGGACCGCAGCCGCGACATCGCGGTCGCGCGCACCGCATGGGAAGAGGTCAAGCGCATGATCGCCGACCCCGCGTACAAGATGGTCATCGCCGACGAGCTCAACATCGTGCTGCGCTACGACTATCTGCCGGTCGACGAAGTGCTGGCGGCGCTCGCGGACAAGCCAGCGATGACGCATGTCGTGATCACCGGGCGCAACGCGCCGCAGGCGCTGATCGACGCCGCCGACCTCGTCACCGAAATGGGACAGGTCAAGCATCCCTTCCGCGAACAGAATGTCCGCGCGCAGGCGGGGGTCGAGTTTTGAAGCGGGCCTGGCTCGGCGGTGCCACACTGCTGCTCGGCGGCGCGGGGGTGCTGTGGGCGGCTGCCCCTGCCCCGGCCGCCAAGGCGCCTGCCACACCGCAGCGCATCGTCTCGATCAACCTCTGCGCCGACCAGCTCGTGCTCGCGCTCGCCGACCGCGGGCAGATCGCGGGGCTGACCAAGAATGCGACCGACGTGGAAATGTCGGGCGAGGCCGCGAAGGCGCGGGGCATCCCGCAACTCAGCAATTCGGCCGAGCAGATACTGGCGATCGAACCCGACCTCATCGTCGGCATGCCCGCGAGCCGCAGCGCGGCGCTCGCGGCACTGCCCGAGGCCGATTATCCGCTGCTCGACCTCGAAACCGCCGATCGCGTCGACCAGATCTACGCGTCGATCCACCAGACCGCCGCCGCGGTCGGCCATCCCGCGCGCGGCGAGGCGCTCGTCGCCCGCATGCAGGGCGAGCTGGCGGGCCTGCCCAGGCCCGGGCGCGGGCGGGTCGCGGCCTATTATCAGCGGCGCGGTTATATGACCGGCACCGGCACGCTGATCGACGAGCTGATGGACCGCGTCGGCCTGGTCAATCTCGCGGGCAAGCTCGGCAAGCCGCCGCTGTCGCAGCTGAGCCTCGAGGAAATGGTCGCCGCGCGGCCCGATTTCCTGATCGTCGAAAGCGCGACCGACACGGTCACCGACCAGGGCAGCGAGATGCTCCACCACCCCGCGCTCAAGGACATCCCGCGGATCAGCGTGCCGCAAGCGTGGACCGTCTGCGGCAGCCCCGCCTACACTTTGGCCGCGCGCAGCATCGTCGACCAGATCGCGCGCCACGATGCGGGAGGCGCGTCATGAGCCGCTTCGCTTTGCCGCGCTGGACGCTGGTGGCGTCGCTCGCCGCGCTGACGCTGGTGGCGGCGGTTGCGTCGCTGCTGTTCGGCGCGGTCGACCTGTCGGTGCCGCGCCTGGTCGCCGCCGCGACGGGCGATGGCGACAGGGTCGCGACGATCATCCTTTTCGACCTCCGCCTGCCGCGCACGGTTTTGGCGCTCGCAGTCGGCGCGATGCTCGGACTCGCGGGCGCCGCGCTCCAAGGCTATCTGCGCAACCCGCTCGCCGAGCCCTCGGTGCTCGGCACCTCGAACGCCGCCGCGCTCGGCGGGGTCGCGGCGATATATTTCGGGCTCGCCGAGTTGCATCCGCTGATGCTGCCGGTGCTCGCGACGGGCGGCGCCTTGCTGTCGCTGGTGCTGCTCTTCGCGCTCGCAGGACGCGCCGAGAGCCCGCTCACCCTGATCCTCGCCGGGATCGCGGTGGGCACGCTCGCGGTCGCTGGGACCAGCCTCGCGCTCAACCTGTCGCCCAACCCCTTCGCGGCGATGGAGATCATGACCTGGCTGCTCGGCAGCCTCGAGAACCGCTCGTTCGACCATGTCTGGATCGCGCTGCCGTGCATCGCGATCGGCGGCGCGATGCTGCTGTGGAACGGCCGCGCGCTCGACGCGCTGACGCTTGGGGAAGACGCGGCCCAGGCGCTCGGCACCGATATCGGCAAGCTGCGGCTGCGCCTCCTCGTCGGCACCGCGATCGGGGTCGGCGGCGCGGTCGCGGTGTCGGGGGCGATCGGCTTCGTCGGGCTGATCGTGCCGCACCTGATCCGCCCGCTCACCGACCGCAGCCCCTCGGCGATCCTGCTGCCCTCGGCGATCGGCGGCGCGGCGCTGCTGACCTTCGCCGACCTCGGCGTGCGGATCATCCCGACGACCAACGAGCTCAAGCTCGGCGTCGTCACCGCCTTCCTGGGGGTGCCGGTCTTCCTCCTCCACCTGATGCGGGAGCGGCGGATATGGTGAGCCTGACCCTCGACGATGTCGGCGTAACGCTCGGCCGCCGCGCGGTGGTCACGGGCGTCAGCGCGGCCTTCGCCCCTGGCACGCTGACCGGCATCGTCGGCCCCAATGGCGCGGGCAAATCGACGCTGGCGCGCGCGATGCTCGCGCTGGTGCCAGCGACCGGGCGGGTCTTGCTCGACGGCGAAGATGTCGCCGCGACCCCGAGGGCGACGCTCGCGCGGCGAATCGCCTATCTGCCGCAGGGCCAGACCCTGCACTGGCCGCTCACGGTCGAACGGCTCGTCGGATTGGGCCGCCTGCCCCACCTCGCGCCGATGTCGAAGATCGCCGAGAGCGACAGCGCCGCGATCGCCCGCGCGATGGAGCGCGCCGACGTGCTCGGCCTCAAGGACCGCATCGCCACCGAATTGTCGGGCGGCGAGCGCGCCCGCACGCTGTTCGCGCGCGCGCTGGCGGTCGAGGCGCCCGCGCTGATCGCCGACGAACCGCTCGCCAGCCTCGATCCCGGGCACCAGATCGACGTGATGGAGCTGATGCGCAGCGAAGCCGACGCCGGCGCGCTGGTGATCGCGGTGCTCCACGACCTCACCATGGCGGCGCGCTATTGCGACCGGCTGCTGCTGGTCGACGGCGGCACGGTCGCCGCCGACGGGTCGCCCGCCGATGTGCTGACGCCCGAGCGGCTGCGCGCCGTCTATGGCATCGACGCACGCGTCGAGACCGGCGGCGCGTGGCCGACGGTGACCACCTTCGGCCGCGCACGGCCGTGAGCGCCGAGGATTTTGCTGCCGAGGGCTATGCCACCCTGCCCTTGTTCGACCGCGAGCAGGTGCTCGCCGCGCGCGCGGATATCGCCGAGCATATCGACCGGGTGTCGCGCGCGCTCTACCTGCCCTTCGACCAGACCGCGCCCGATGCCTCGCTGACCGAGCGCATCGACCGGGTGTTCGCGCACGAGCGCAGCGTCGCGAACCTGCTGCGCGTCGCGGTGTGCACCGACGCGCATCGCGGGCCGCGGCTGCAGGCGCTCGCGAACGACCCTCGCTTGATCGAAACCGCCGAAACGCTCTGCGGCCGCAAGCTTTCGGGCAGGATCGTCCGCGTGCGCGCCAGCATCGCCTGTTTCCCCGAGCATCGCCACGCGTGGCACAGCGACGTCGCGCGCGACGACGGCACCGGCTGCGGCAAGGTGCTGGTCACCGCGTGGGTCCCGCTCGGCGACGCCGGGCCCGGCAGCGGCGGACTGGAAGTCGTCGCCGCGCGCCAGCCCGCGCCTCTCGGCGAGCAGGTCGATGACGGCTTCGAGATCCCCGACTATCGCCTTGCCGGGCTGCCGCGCGTGCGCCCCGATTGCCCCGCGGGCACGGCGCTGTTCCTCGACCGCTTCACCCCGCACCGCACCTTGCCGACGCGCACGACGCGCTTTGCGCTCGTCGTGTGGATGAAGGCCGCCTGAGCGCTGCTGCAACGCAGCAATTGACCGCCGCTACGGAATCGCGTTAGGGGCGCGACCAGCGACAGGTTCCCCGAGAGGGGATCAAAAGGGAATGGGGTGCAAAGCCCCGGCTGCCCCTGCAACTGTAAGCGGAGAGCCATCGGGCCACATGCCATTGGGACGAAAGTCCTGAGAAGGCGGCCCGGACCGGCACCGACCCGCGAGCCAGGAGACCTGCCCGTCGCCGTCGTCTTTCGTGCGGACAGGGTGTGCCGGGCGGACGGGGAGTGAACCCGAGCGACGACAAAGGTGGCCGTGCGCGTGCACGGGCCGATGTCGCGCGTCCGATCCCGGACCATCGCATCGACCCGGCGCGCGAGCGGCCTTGTCGATGGGGTTATCATGTTCAGGACTATCATTCGTACCACGCTTTCCGTGGCCGCACTCACGGCCGCGCTGCCCGCCTTTGCCGAAGAAGAAGCGGGCGAGGCCGACAGCATCATCGTAACCGCGACGCGCGCGCCGCTGACGCTCGACGAGATCCCCTCGTCGGTCGCGGTGCTCGACAAGGAAGCGATCGACCGCAGCCAGGATATCGGCGTCACCGAATTGCTGCTGCGCACGCCGGGGATCAGCATCGCGCGCAACGGCGGTTACGGTACCTCGACCTCGCTGCGCATCCGCGGCGCCGAATCGGAGCATACGGTCGCGGTGATCGACGGGGTCAAGCTCAACGATCCCTCGTCGACCGGCGGCGGCTTCAACTTCACCAATTTGCTCGTCGGCGACATCGACCGGATCGAAGTGCTACGCGGACCGCAGTCGATCCTGTGGGGCAGCCAGGCGATCGGCGGCGTGGTCAACATCGTCACCGCCTCGCCCGAAAAGGCGCTCGAAGGCAGCTTCGATCTCGAGGCCGGATCGCGCGATACGGTGAGCGCGCGCGCCGCGCTCGGCGGCAAGACCGGCCCGCTCGCGTGGCGCATCGGCGGCCAGCGCTTCACCACCGACGACATCTCGTCGCACGCCAAGGCGTTCGGCGGGGTCGAGGCCGACGGCTATCGCAACAGCAACGTCTCGGGCCGCGCCGAACTCACCCTCGCCGACAATGTCAGCGTCGACCTGCGCGGCTATTATTCGAGCGGACGGGTCGAATTCGACGGCTTCAACACCGACAGCGCCGACTATGGCCTCAACAAGGAGTTGATTGGCTATGCGGGGCTGAACCTCGATCTGGCGGGCGGGCGCTTCCGCAACCGCTTCGCCTATGCCTATACCGACACCAACCGCGACAATTTCAACCCGACACGCGCGCGGCCGCAAAGCTTCGAGGCCGACGGCAAGAACAAGCGCTTCGAATATCAGGGCAGCTTCGACATCGCCGATCGCATCACCGCGATCTTCGGCGCCGAGAACGAACGCTCGACCTTCCGCAGCCGCTCGCCCTCGGCGTCGCTCGTGGTACCCGTCCCGGCCTTCGCGCGCGGCGAGGCCGAGATCACCAGCGCCTATGGCCAGCTCAGCGTCGAGCCCATCGATGGGCTGACCCTCAACGGCGGCGTCCGCTACGACGATCACGACCGCTTCGGCGGCCAGACCCTGTTCGCCGCGGGCGGCGTATGGCGGCTGTCCACCGGCACCGTGCTGCGCGCCAGCTATGGCGAGGGGTTCAAGGCGCCCAGCCTGTTCCAGCTGTTCAGCGAATTCGGCAACACGGCGCTCGACCCCGAGGAGGCGAAGGGCTGGGAAGCGGGCATCGAGCAGCAATTGTTCGATCGCAAACTCGTCGTCGGTGCCGCCTGGTTCGATCGCCGTACGACGAACCTCGTCATCTTCAACAGCTGCAGCGGCACCTCGACCAACCCTTTGTGCTTCGTCCCCGGCGATCCCGCCACGCGCCGCTCGGGCTATTATTCGAACGTCGCGCGCGCCGAGGCGCATGGCGTCGAGGCCAGCGCCGCGCTGACGCTCGGTGGGCTCAGGCTCCACGGCAATTACAGCTGGATCGTCGCCGAGGACCGCTCGCCCGGCGGCGCCAATTTCGGCAAATGGCTGCCGCGCCGCCCGCGCAATATGGCGAACGCGTCGGTCAGCTATGGCTTCGATTTCGGGCTCGAACTCGGCGCCGCGCTGCGCTGGTCGGGCAAGAGCTTCGACAACGCCAGCAACGCCCAGCGGCTCGACGATTATACGCTCGTCGACCTGCGCGCCGAGATGGCGCTGTCGGACGCGGTGAAGCTGTTCGCGCGCGCCGAGAATATCTTTGACGAAAGCTATATGACCGCGTTCCGCTACGGCTCGATCGGCCGCAGCTTCTACGCCGGCATCAGGGGGCGCTTCTGATGGCGGCGCTGTCAGACCGCGGCGCCTTGGCGCTCTGGGTGTCGCTGCTCACCGCGGCGAGCACAGCGACGACGCTCGTGCTCGCCTGCGCGACGCCCTTCCCTTCGCTCGCGGCGCTCGCGGCGGTGCATATGCGCCGCCGCGACGGCCTCGCGCTGATGCTGCTCGCCTGGGCGGCGAGCCAGTTCATCGGCTTTTTCCTGCTCGGCTATCCGCGCGACGGCAGCACGCTGGCGTGGGGCGTCGGGCTCGGCACCGCCGCGATCGGCTCGGCGCTCGCGGGCTATGCAGCGCTGCGCGTCGCGGGATACCGCTCGGTCGCGGCGCAGCTGAGCCTCGCCTATGCGGCGGGTTTCACCGCGTTCAAGGGGATCATCCTGCTCTGGGCGCTCGTCCTCGGCGGGCTGCACACCGCGATGGCGCCCGACCTGCTCGTCGAGCAGTTCCTGCGCAACGGCGCGATCCTGATCGGGCTTTACGCGCTCTATCGCCTACTCGTCTTCGTCGGCGTCCCCGCGCCGCCGAAGCCGGCGGCGGCATGATCGGCGCATGCTGACCCCGGTCGACCCCGGCCCCGCGGTCGTGGCGTGCAGCACCTGCCGCCACGACCGCCTGTCGCGCACCGATGCCGCGGGCGTCGCCGGCGGCGCGCGGCTGGTCGAGGCGCTCGATCGCGTCAAGGCATCCAACCCGCGCTACGCCGGCATCGCGGTGCAGGCGATGCCGTGCCTCTTCGCGTGCCAGGATCATTGCACCGTCCACCTGCGGGCGCCGGACAAGGTCGGTTATGTCCTCGGCCGCTTCGCCCCCGACGAGGAAGCGGCGCGCGCAATCCTCGATTACGCCGTGCACTATGCCGCCAGCGAGCATGGCCGCGTCGCCTACGCCCTGTGGCCCGAAGGCGTGAAGGGCCATTTCATCACCCGCACCCCGCCGGCAGGATTTATCGCCGAATGACCATCTTCGCCTCCATCGCCGCCTTCGAGGCCGCGCTCGCCGACCTGCCGGGCCCCGACAGCGAAGCGCAGCATGCCGCCCGCGCACGGCAGGCGCAGCTCACCAAACCCGCGGGATCGCTCGGGCGACTTGAGGAGATCGCAATCTTCTTCGCCGGCTGGCAGCGCCGCGAGCGCCCGCGCGTCGAGCATGGCCGCGCCGCGATCTTCGCGGGCAATCATGGGATGACCGTCCACGGCGTCAGCGCCTTTCCGCCCAGCGTCACCGAACAGATGGTCGCCAATTTCCGGAGCGGCGGCGCCGCGATCAACGCGCTCGCGGGCGCCGCGGGGCTGGACCTCGTCATCGTCCCGCTCGACCTCGATCGCCCGACCGCCGATTTCACCGTCGGCGCCGCGATGTCCGCGACCGAATGCCTCGACGCGCTCAATACGGGCGCCGCGGTGGTCGACGAAGGCCTCGACCTGCTGCTGCTCGGCGAGATGGGGATCGGCAATTCGACCGCCGCCGCCGCGCTCTGCGCGCGCAGCTTCGGCGGCACGGCGGTCGACTGGACCGGCCCCGGCACCGGGGTCGATCGCGATGGTATCGCGCGCAAGATCGCGGTGGTCGCGCGCGCGCTCGAAGTCCACGCCTATGCCGCGACCTCGGCGTTCGAGAGTTTGCGCCGCGTCGGCGGGCGCGAGATCGCGGCGATGGCGGGCGCGGCACTGCGCGCGCGCCAGCTCGGCGTGCCGGTGCTGCTCGACGGTTTCATTTGCAGCGCGGCGCTCGCCCCGCTCGCCGCCGATAATCCGGCGATCACCGACCATTGCCTCGCGGGCCATTGCTCGGCCGAGCCGGGGCATCGGCGTCTGCTGGACAGCCTCGGGCTCGAACCCATCCTGTCGCTCGGCATGCGGCTCGGCGAGGGCAGCGGCGCGGCGGTCGCGGCGAACATAGTCCGCGCCGCGCTCGCCGCACATGGCGAGATGGCGACCTTCGCCGAAGCCGCGGTGTCGGAATCGCTGTGAAGCCATACGCGCTCCACCTGCTCCGCCACGGCGCGCCCGAAACGCCGGGATTGCTGCTCGGCCGCACCGACATGGCGCCCACGGCAGACGGCATCGCCGCCTGCGCGGCGCAGGCCAAGGGTCTTGCGATCGAGACGCTGATCAGCTCGGACTTGGCACGCTGCCATGCCGCCGCCACGGCGATCGGCGAGGCGGCTGGCCTGCCCGTGACGACCGACCCGCGCTGGCGCGAACTCGACTTCGGCGACTGGGACGGCCAGCCCGGCTCCGCGATCGACGCCGAAGCGCTCGGCCGCTTCTGGAGCGATCCCGACGCCAACCCGCCGCCCGGCGGCGAGCCCTGGTCGGCGCTCGCCGCGCGCGTGGCGGCGGCGCTCGCCGACCTCGCGCCATGCGCCACCTTGGTCGTCACCCACGGCGGCACGATCCGCGCCGCGCTGCACCGCCTCTGCGGCTTCGACCAGCGCCAGCTCTGGTCGTTCGACCTGCCCTATGGCGTGCTCGTGTCGTTGCAGGTCTGGCCTGATAGCGCGCAGCTCGTGGCGATCCGGCCATGAAAGGGCTCGTCGTCGCGATCCAATTCCTGACGCGCCTGCCGACGCCGCGCATCGCGGTGTCGAGCGAGGAATTCGCCGCCTCGATGCGCTGGTTCCCCGCCGTCGGCCTGATCGTCGGCGCGCTCGTCGCGGCGGGCGGCTGGGCGGGCGCACGGCTCGATCCCTGGACCGGCGCGCTCGCCGCACTGCTGCTCTGGGTCGCAGTCACCGGCGCGCTGCACCTCGACGGGCTCGGCGACATCGCCGACGCCGCGGGCGCGGCACACAAGGACCGGGACCGGATGCTCGAAGTCATGTCGGACCCGCATGTCGGCAGCTTCGCGGTGGTAGCGATCGCTCTGCAACTCATCGCCAAGCTGGCCCTGCTGCACGCGCTGATCGAGGGCGAAGCCTTCATTGCCATCGCGCTCGTCCCCTTCGTCGCGCGCATCGGCCCCCTGCTCTGGTCGCGCTGGTTGCCCGACCTCCACGCCGGGCTCGGCGCGCGCTTCCGGGGTGTGATCCGCCCCGTCGATCTCGCGATCTGGGCGCTGCTGCTTTTCACCGCCGCCTGGTGGTCGCCATCGCTGCTGCTTACTCCGCTGCTGCTCGCCGCATGGGGCTGGTGGCTGCTTCGCAAGATCGGCGGCATCTCGGGCGATGGCCATGGCGCCGGGATCGAGATCGTCGAAAGCGCGCTCCTGCTCGCCGCGCTCGTCTGGCCGCACGTCGCATGACCGGGGCCTGGACCTGGCACGGCGGCAACCTCGCCGCCGCCAAGCGCCGCTTCGGCGGCGGCGATTGGATCGACCTGTCGACCGGGATCAATCCGTTGCCTTGGCCGGACGCAAACCGAATTCCTATCGACTGGCAGCGCCTGCCCGACCGCGACGCGCTTGCAGAACTGGAGGCCGTCGCCGCCGCCTTTTTCGGCGCCGATCCCCACCACGTCTGCGCCGTTCCCGGCACCGAAATCGGCCTGCGCCTCGCCGGGCGGCTGATCGGCGGCGAAGCGCGGCATGCGGCGCCGAGCTATCGCACGCACAGCGAGATGATCGCGGGCAGCCTTGCCGCCGCCGACGCCGACCTCGCGGTACAAGGCGGCACGATCATCCTCGCCAACCCGAACAACCCCGACGGGCGTATCCTCGCACCGGAAGCCCTCGACGCACTCCTCGCTACGCGCGGCGACGCCGGCTGGCTGCTCGTCGACGAAGCCTTCGCCGATTGCGACCCGGCGCCGAGCATCGCCGCGCGGATCGCCGACGACCGCCGCCTGCTCGTCTTCCGTTCCTTCGGCAAATTTTTCGGCCTCGCCGGGGTGCGGCTCGGTTTCGTCCTCGGCCCCGAGCCCTTCCTGCAAGACCTGCGCGCGATGCTCGGCGCCTGGCCGCTTTCCGCGGCTGCGATCGCCATCGGGACTGCGGCCTATGCCGATACCGACTGGATCGCCGCCGCCCGCCGTCGCCTGCCCGGCCAAGCCGCTGCGCTCGATGCCATACTGGCTGGAGCTGGCTACCGCCCGCAAGGCGCCTGCCCGCTGTTCCGGCTGATCGAAACCGAAGCCGCGCCCGCGCTGTTCGACCGCCTCGCCCGCCGCGCGATCCTCGCCCGCCCCTTCGCCGACCAGCCGCATTGGCTGCGCCTCGGCCTGCCCGCCGACGACGAAGCGCTCGTCCGCCTCAGCGCCGCGCTCGCCGATGGCTGAGCCGGTCGCTCTTGCCGCGCTGGCGCTCGATGCCGCGTTCGGCTGGCCCGCCGCGCTCTATCGCCGCGTAGGTCACCCGGTCGGGCTATTCGCATGGCTGATCGAGGGGCTCGAGCGGCGCTGGAACCGGCCCGAACAAAGCTTCGCCACCCGCCGCCTGCTCGGCCTGTTCGCGCTGCTCCTGCTCGTCGCGCTCGTCGGCGGCACCGCATGGCTCATCCAAAGCACGCTGCTCCGCCACCTCGGCACCCACGGCTGGCTCGCCGTCGCCTTCCTCGCCTGGCCCGCGCTCGCGCAGCGCAGCCTCTTCGAGCATGTCCGCGCCGTCGCCGACGCGCTCGAACACCACGGCCTTCCCGCAGCGCGCGAAGCCGTCGCCGCGATCGTCGGGCGCGATACCGCCGCGCTCGACGAAAGCGGCGTCGCGCGCGCCGCGATCGAGAGCCTCGCCGAAAGCTTCTGCGACGGCGTCGCCGCACCGCTCCTCTGGCTCCTCCTCCTCGGCCTGCCCGGCATCTGGATCTACAAAGCGGTCAACACCGCCGACAGCCTGATCGGCCACCGCGAGCCCCGCTGGCGCGCCTATGGCTGGGCGTCAGCCCGCACCGACGACGCGATGAACCTGATCCCCGCGCGCCTTGCCGCTGTCCTTATCTGCCTCGCAGGAAGCAGCGGCTGGCGCATCATGGTCCGCGACGCGCGCAACCACGCCTCGCCCAACGCCGGCTGGCCCGAGGCCGCGATGGCGGGCGCATTGGGGCTTCGGCTCGCGGGACCGGTCGCCTATGAGGGCGTCATGCACGACAAGCCCTGGATCGGCGACGGCAGCTCCGCCGCCACCGCCTTCGATATCCGCCACGCGCTCCGCATCTACCGCATCGCCTGTGCCCTGCTCTGGCTGATCGCGGGAGGCGCCGCATGGGCGCGCTGATGCTGCAGGGTACCGGCTCGGACGTCGGCAAGTCGGTGCTCGTCGCCGGCCTCTGCCGCGCCTTCGCCAACCGCGGGCTGACCGTGCGCCCCTTCAAGCCGCAGAATATGTCGAACAACGCCGCGGTCACGATCGATGGCGGCGAGATCGGGCGCGCGCAGGCGCTTCAGGCGCTCGCCTGCCGCACCCAGCCGCACAGCGACATGAACCCCGTGCTACTGAAACCGCAGGCCGACCGGACGTCGCAGCTGATCGTTCACGGCCGGGTCCGCGGCACGCTCGGCAGCGGCAATTTCCGCGAGGCGCGCGGCAGCCTGTTGGCCGAGGTCATGCAGAGCTACGACCGGCTCCGCGCCACGTGCGACCTCGTCGTCGTCGAAGGCGCGGGCTCGCCCGCCGAGATCAACCTGCGCGCCGGCGACATCGCGAACATGGGTTTCGCGCGCGCCGCGGCCGTCCCCGTCGTGCTGATCGGCGACATCGACCGCGGCGGCGTGATCGCCTCGGTCGTGGGGACCAAGGCGGTGATCGATCCCGCGGATGCCGCGATGATCCGCGGCTTCCTGATCAACAAGTTCCGCGGCGACCCCGCGCTGTTCGAGGACGGCTATCGCGAAATCGAAGCGCGCACCGGCTGGCCGGGTTTCGGCGTCATCCCCTGGCTCGCCGCCGCCGCGCGGCTGCCGAGCGAGGATGCGGTAATCCTCGAACGCCCCGCCGATCTGCGCGAGGGGCGCAAGCTGATCGCCTGCCCGATCCTGCCGCGCATTTCCAACTTCGACGACCTCGACCCGCTCAAGCGCGAACCCGCGGTCGAGCTGGTCATGGTCCCGCCCGGCCGCCCGATCCCCGCCGAGGCGGCGATGATCGTCCTGCCGGGATCGAAGGCGACGATCGCCGACCTCGCCGCGCTGCGCCGCGAGGGCTGGGACATCGACATCAAGGCGCACCACCGCCGCGGCGGCATGATCCTGGGGCTGTGCGGCGGCTACCAGATGCTCGGCCGCAGCGTCGCCGACCCGCTCGGCATCGAAGGCGAAGCCATGCACGCCGAGGGGCTCGGGCTGCTCGACGTCGAGACGATCCTGTCGCCCGCGAAAAGGCTGCGCCATGTGAAGGGCGAAGCGCTCGACGTCCCCGTTGCGGGCTACGAGATGCATATGGGCGAAACCGGCGGCCCCGGCACCGCGCATCCTTTCGCGCGCCTCGACGACGGCACGAGCGACGGCGCGATCAGCGCCGACGGCCGCGTCATCGGCTCCTATCTCCACGGCCTGCTCGCCGCGCCGGACCTGCGCAGCGCCCTGCTCGCGCGGCTCGGCCTCACCGGCAACGGCCGCGACCATAAGGCCGACGTCGACGCCGCACTCGATGACATCGCCGGCGAACTCGCTGCGCATGTCGACATAGATGCCTTGCTCGCGCTCGCGAGGCGCGGCGCATGACCAGCCTCTTCGTCCTCGGCGGCGCGCGCTCGGGCAAGAGCCGCTACGCGCAGGCCCGCGCCGAGGCCATCGCGGGGCGCCATATCTTCGTCGCCACCGCCGAAGCCTATGATGCCGAAATGGAAGAGCGCATCGCGCGCCACCGTGCCGACCGCGACGCGCGCTGGACGACGGTCGATGCGCCTTACGACCTGCCCGCCGCCATCGCCGATCACAGCGCCCCGGACGCGGTATTGCTCGTCGACTGCCTGACGCTCTGGACCTCGAACCTGCTGCTCGCCGGACGCGACATCGACGCCGCGACCGCCGACCTCTGCGCCGCGATCGCGCGTTTCGAAGGCCATGTCCTGCTCGTCGCCAACGAGGTCGGGCTCGGCATCGTGCCCGACAATGCGCTCGCCCGGGCCTTCCGCGACGCGGCGGGACGCCTCAACCAGGCGGTCGCGGCAACCACCGCCGAAGTCGTATTGATCGCCGCGGGCCTGCCGCTGACGCTCAAGTCCCCGCCCTCCTTTCGCGAGTAACCATAACAAGTTGGTCGACTTCGCTTCGCTCGCTGTTAGGATGGCGCGGGTGTAGGGGATCGCAGTGCTCGGCTTTTTCGCTTTTCTGTCGACTGTCGTTCTTTTCCTTCTGCTGATGGACGCACGGGCCCGGCTCAAGCGGGCCGAGGCGACGCTCGCCGAAGCCGCCAAGCGCATCGGCGCGTTGCAGCGCCACGCCGGATTGCTGCCTCCCAAGGAAGGCGAGAGCCCCGAACAGGCGCGCGCCAATGCGGCCGCCCCGTTGCCCACGGCGACCCCGTCGCCCGCTCCCGCACCGGCGCCCTCGTGGGTCGCGCCCTCGCCCGAAACGATCGACCGCTGGAAGCCGAAGCCCGACGTACCGGCGCCCGAAGAACCGGCACCCGCGGAAATCGAGCCCGAGGCGGCTGTCGAACCCGAAACCGAAGACCTGCCCGCACCGGTCGCCGCCGCGAGCGCGCCGCTGCCGTCGATCGAGCAGGAAGCCCCGGTCGAGGATGAGCCGATCGTTCCTGAACCCGTCGCCGCCGAACCCGCGGCGCCGGAACCGGTTGCCCCCGAACCCGCGGTCGAGGAGCCCGTTCTCAAGGCCAAGTTGCCCGAGCCCGAACCCCCTGCCGGACCGCCCCCCGCCCCGCCCGGACCGCCGCCGACGATGGCGTCGCGCTTCGAGAACCTGTTCGGCAAGACGCTGCCGATCTGGGCCGGTGGCATCACCCTCGCGATCGCGGGCGTGCTGATCGTCCGCTATGCGATCGACGCGGGCTTCTTCGCGCGCGTCTTCACCCCCGGTGTCCAGGTCATCGCCGGCATGCTCTTCGGCCTCGGGCTGATCGGCGGCGCCGAATATGCCTGGCGCAACGAGGACAAGGTGCGCGACCTCCGCGTGCCGCAGGCGCTGTCGGGCGCGGGCATTGCGACGCTCTATGCCGCGATATTGGTCGCGGCCAATGTCTATGGCCTCATCGGCCCGCTGGCGGCCTTCGTCGGGCTCGCCGTGGTTACCGCGGGCGCGCTCGGACTGTCGCTACGCTTCGGCCCGCCCAGCGCGCTGCTCGGGCTGGCAGGCGGTCTCGCCGCGCCCGCGCTCGTCGGAGCGATGGAACCCAATGTGCCGCTGCTCGCGGTCTATCTCGGCCTCACCATCGCAGGGCTCGCGGGGGTCGCGCGGATGAAGCGCTGGCCGTGGCTCGCGCTCGCCGCCTTCTTCGGCGGGGTGGGCTGGAGCCTGTGGATGCTGCTCGCGACCACCGCGCTCGACACTTTGGGCTCGCTGTCGATCGGCGGCTATGTGCTGCTCCTCGCGCTGGCGCTGCCGATGATCGCCTTCGACGGCCCGCGCGCCGCGCTGCTCCGCGCCGGATCGGCGATCGTGGGCGCGTTGCAGCTCGCGCTGCTCGTCGGCATCGGCGGCTTCGCGCCGCTCCACTGGGGGCTGTTCATCCTGATCGCCGCGGCGGGCCAGTGGCTCGCCTGGCGCGAAAAGGACTTCGCGATCGTCCCCTCGATCAGCCTCGCGCTGTCGATCCTGCTGCTCGCCGTCTGGCCCGATCCGGCGGCGGGCTGGTTCGCCACCATCGGCCTCGCGCTCGCCGCGATCCACGCGCTGCCCCTGCTCGCGAAGCTGTGGGGCGAGACGCGGACCTTGCGCCGCACGCTCGAGCTTTGCGCGCTGGCGCTCGCCGCGCCGCCGCTGGTCAAATGGCATTTCTGGGATATCGCCGACAGCGCCCTGGCGCTCGTCGCACTCGGCGCCGCGCTCGTCGCCGGCACGGGCATCGCGCTCGGCTGGAAGGCCGAGGATCGCACCGCCGACAGCCGCTTCGCCTGGCTGACCGCGACCGGCGGCATCCTGCTCGCGCTCGCGGGCATCCTCCTGCTGCCGCACTGGATGACGCCCTTCGCGATCGGCGGCGTGGCGGCCGCGCTGCTCTTCTTCGGCAAGACGGCGGGCGACAAGCGCATCGAGCCGATCGCTGCGGGTTTCGCGGCCACGGCGCTGGTGTCGCTGGTCGCGACCCCGCTCGCTTTCGCCGAACTGCCGCGCCTCTTCGTCGGCGCCGGTGACGGCTTCGCCACGCAGGCGCTGCTGCGCTGGGCGGGCCTGACGGCGCTGCTGGCGCTGTTCGCCGGCAAGGCCGAGGGCCGCGTCCTGCGCGCCGCCGCGCTCGCCATCGCCGGCGGCCTCGCCTATGGCATGCTCGCACAGGTCGTCCCGGGATGGAGCCTGACGCTCGCGATGGGCGCGGTCACGCTCGGTCTCTTCCTCCTCGCGCGGCGCGGCGCCTCGCTGCCGGTCGAACTCCTCTCCGCCGCCTTCGGCCTCGCCGCGCTCGCGCTGCTCGCCGCGACGGGCCCCAATCTGCCCGCGCAATGGAGCCGCTTGTTCGGCAGCGACGCCGCGGTCGCCGCGACCGACGTCATCCGCTGGGCGGGCATGACCGCGCTGTTCGCGCTGTTCGCGGCGAAGGCCGGCCATCGCGCCCTGCGCTTCGCCGCGCTCGCGACCGCGGGCGCGCTCGCCTATGGCACGCTCGCGCAGGTCGTTCCCGGCTGGAGCCTGCCGCTCGCGATGGGCGCCGTGGCGATGGCGCTCTTCGCCATCGGCCGGCGCCGCGCCGCCTATCCGGTCGAATTGCTCTCGCTCGTCTATGCGCAGCTCAGCCTGTTGCTGCTCGCCGGAACGGGCCCGAACCTGCTCGCGCAATGGACCCGCCTCTATGGCAGCGACGCCGCGGTCGGGGCGACCGAAGTGCTGCGCTGGGCCGGCCTCGCTTTCGCGGGCCTCGCTTATGCGCTCCGGTCGGACACCCCCGTCATCCGGCGCGCCGGCCAGATCGCCGCGGCGCTACTCGCTTATGGCGCCTTCGCGCAGATCGTCCCCGGGGGCTGGCTGATGCTGGTCCCGGCGATCGGCGGCGCGACCGCCTTGCTCGCGGTGCGGCGCATCGCCTTGCCGCGCATCGACGGCGCGGCCGCCAGCTTTGCCGTGCTCAGCCTCGCCTGGGCTGCGGTCCCGGTCGCGGCCTGGGCGCTCGAGGCGCTGATGTCGATCGCGGGACAGCCGATGCTGCTCGCCCACCCCGCGCTCGCGGTCGACCAGTTGCTGCTGCGCCTGCTGATCCCCGCCGCGCTGTTCGCCGCGCCCCTGTGGCTGATCCGCGACCGGCTGCCGCGCTGGCTGCTCCTCGCCGGCTTCGCCATCGCGGGCATCGTGGGCGGCATCGCGGTCCATTGTCTCTATCGCCTCGGCTTCGCGGCGGTCGCCGGCGACGATTTCGTGACGACCGGCGTCGGCCAGCGCGTACTGTGGGAGGCATTGCTGATCGGCGGCGGCTGGCTGGCGATGGCGCGGCAATGGACAGGCCTCGCCCGCGCGCTCGTCTTCGCGGGGACGGCGCATGCGGTCTGGTACGGGCTGATGCTCCACAATCCCCTGTGGAAGGCGCAGGCGGTCGGCGACTGGCCGGCCCTCAACCTGCTCATCCCCTTCTTCCTGCTGCCCTGGCTGGGGCTGAAGCTGATCCAGCGGCTTTTCCCGAACGCCCCCGCGCTGCTCGACCGTGTGGTGCAGGTTGCGACGATGCTGCTCGTCGCGGGTTTTGCCTGGGCGACGCTGCGCCAGCTCTTCCACGGGGGCCTGCTGGTCGAACCGGGGGTCACCGCGACCGAGAATATCCTGCGCTCGATCCTGATCCTCGCGCTCGCGATCGGCTTCCTGCTCTGGGGTATCCGCCGCAACCGCCACGACTGGCGCATCGCGTCGCTGATCCTGATGCTCGGCGCGGTGGGCAAGGTGTTCCTGTTCGACGCCTCGGGGCTCGAAGGATTGCTGCGCATCGGGTCGTTCGTGGTGCTGGGGTTCAGCCTGATCGGCATCGGCTGGCTCTACAGCCGCCAGCTCGCGCGGCCATCGGCACCGGCGCCAGAGGCACCTGAAAAGCTGGAGTGACGGGAAAAGGTGGGACGATTCTGTTGCCCGGCTCGTCCCCAGCCGCTGGTATCCGATTCTGTTGCCCGGTTCGGTCCGAACCGCGTTCTATTTGAATAACCTTAGGCCGTGAGGCTTATCGGTTACGCAGCCAGAGCGAGTGCTTCGTTATCGTTAGCACTTATTGGTTTTGAGCCTTTAACGGGTTACTCAGCCCGGAAGAAACCACCGTCTTTGAACACACGTCGATCCTGGTTCGGCCCCGTCAGAAACCCGCGCACCCCTTCTGGAAGGGCGCGGGTTCGTGGTGGAGCCGCCGGGTACTGCCCCCGGGTCCGCTGTGCCTATTCCACGGCAACATTTATCCTCATAGTCGGCCGAGGCCGACCTTCCCCATATAGGAAGCCCGCCCGCGCTTGGAAAGGGCGCGGACGGGCTTGCCGTTGAAAAGCGGTGGAAAATTATTTCTTGCGCAGTTCGTCGCGGATTTCGGCCAGCAGTTCGACCTCGGTCGGGCCCGCGGGCGCGTCGGGTTCCCTGCGCACGGCCTTGTTCACCGCCTTCACGAGCAGGAAGATGATCCACGCCAGGATCAGGAAATTGATCGTCGCGGTGATGAATGCGCCATAGCCGAACATCGCGACCCCGGCTTCCTTGAGCTTGGCATAGTCGGTCGGCGAGACGCCCGCGGGCACGTCGCCCAGCAGGATGAACATGTTCGAAAAATCGACCCCGCCGAAGATCCAGCCGACGACGGGCATGATCAGATCCTCGGTCAGCGACTTGGTGATCGTCGCAAAGGCGCCGCCGATGATCACACCGACCGCGAGGTCTATGACATTGCCGCGCGCGATAAATTCCCTGAACTCTGCCAACATCTTGGCTCTCCCCGGATGGTTGGTCCTGCGTGCCGAAGGTGCCGCGCGGATTGCACAAAGGCAAGCACCATCCTATTATCTGTATTGTTGCGGCAAAACGCCGCCGGAGGGAGCCTCGATGACCATGACCATGCGTTCCGCCCGCTGGATGATCCTGCCCGTCGCCGCGCTGAGCCTGTCCGCCTGCGGCATCAACAGCGTGCCGACCAAGGAAGAGGCGGCGAAGGCGAAATGGGCGAATGTCGAAAATGAATATCAGCGCCGCGTCGACCTCTACCCCAATATCGAAGCGCTGGTGAAGGGCGCGATGAACCAGGAGAAGTCGGTGTTCGTCGGCGTTGCAGAGGCGCGTTCGAAAGCCTCGTCGATCCAGCTCACCGGCGACGACCTCAAGGACGCCGCCAAGGTCGAGCAATATCAGCAGGCGCAGGACCAATATGGCAGCGCGCTGAGCCGCCTGCTCGTCACGGTCGAGCAATATCCGAACCTCGTCTCGCCCAAGAATGTCGAGACCGCGCAGATCCAGATCGAGGGCACCGAGAACCGCGTGTCGCGCGCGCGCGAGGAATATAATGGCGCGGTGCAGGACTATAATACGACGATCCGCACCTTCCCCGACATCATCGGCGCGAAGATCGTGCACGGCGCCGAGCCGATGGTGCCGTTCAAGGCGGTCACCAAGGGCGCCGACGAAGCACCGAAGATGAACCTCGGCCAATAGGGTGCGCGCAGGCGCGGTCCTGACGGCTTTGGCAACGGCCTTGCTGCTCGTAGGCTGCAAGGCTGCCCCCGCCCCGGAGAAGGCAGCCGCGGCCGAGGACGCCGAATGCGCGCCGGTGCCGAAAGTGGAACTGGCCGGCCGGGTGACCGACGCCGCGGACATTCTCGCCGCGGCCGATGAAAGCCGGCTGGAAGCCCGCCTCGCCGCCTATGAGCAGGCGACGCGCCACCAGATGGTCGTCCTGACCGCGGCGAGCCTAGCGGGCCAGCCGATCGACACCTTCGCCACCTGCACCGCCAACCGCTGGGGCATCGGGCGCAAGGATGCGGACGACGGCATCCTGGTCCTCGTCGCGCCGGCGGAAAGGCAGGTGCGGATCGCAACCGGCCTCGGCATGGAAAAGACATTGACCGACGCGAAGGCGGCAACGGTGATCGACAGGATGACCCCGCATTTCACGGCAGGCGACTATGCCGGAGGCATCGACACCGCCATCGCCGCGATCGAAGCGGAAACGGGAGGGAGCCAATGATCGGGCGCTTGCTCGCGCTGCTCACGATGCTTGCGGCATTGGCGCTGTCGCCCGCCGCCGCGCAGACGATCCCCAAGCTCACCGGCCCGGTCATGGACCTCGCCGACCAGCTCGACCCCGCGCAGGAGGCGGCGCTCGACGCCAAGCTTCGCGGTTTCCAGTCGGCGACACAGCAACAGTTCGTCGTCGTCACCCTGCCCGACCTCGAAGGCTATGACATTTCCGACTGGGGCTATCGGATGGGTAATGCCTGGAAGCTGGGCGACGCCGAGCGCGACGACGGGCTGATCCTGATCGTCGCGCCCAAGGAGCGGCGCCTGCGGTTCGAGGTCGGCGACGGCATCGAGGGCGCCTTTCCCGACGCCATGGCGTGGATCATCATCCGCGACGACATCACCCCGCGATTCAAGGCGGGCGATATTCCCGGCGGCATCGACGCCGGGGTCGACGCCGCGATCAAGCAACTGCAACTGCCCCCCGAGGAGGCCGCCAAGCGTGCCGCCGCCGCCGACAAGGCCGAGCGGGACAGTGCCGACGACGGCGACATCGGCGGGCTGATCTTCGTCGCGATCATCATCTTTTTCTTCTTCGTCCTGCCGATCCTCTCGAGCCTCGGGCGCAAGGGGAAGAAGCGGCGCCGCAAGAACAGCCCGTGGGGCGCCCCGATCATCATCTGGGGCGACGATGACGACTGGGGCGGCGGCGGCGGATCGTCGGGCGGCTGGTAGGAGGACGGACGATGCCACGCAAAGTGAGCCATGTGAGCAGCGCCGATCACGACCTCGTCACCGCCGCGGTCGCCGCAGCCGAGGCGCGCACGAGCGGCGAGATCGTCACCGTCGTTGCGGCGCAGTCGAACGATTATGACGATGTCGCGCTCGTCTGGGCGAGCGTCATCGCCTTCATCGCGATGTCGGTGATCGCGCTCTTCCCCGAATTCTACCGCGGGCTTTACGACCGCATCACCGGCGGCTGGGGGCATGAGCTCACCGCCAATCAATGGCTGGGCACGGTGATCGCGGTCGGCGTCATCAAATGGATCGGCATGTGGCTGATCCTGCTGTGGCGCCCGCTGCGGCTGTGGCTGACCCCGCGCGCGATTCTGGCGGGCCGCGTCCGCGCGCGCGCGGTCGACCTGTTCAAGGTCGGCACCGAGGCCAAGACGCAGGGCCGCACCGGCGTGTTGCTCTACGTCAGCCTCAAGGAGCACCGTGCCGATATCGTCGCCGACCAGGCGATCGCCGCCAAAGTGTCGCCCGAGGTGTGGGGTGACGCCATGGCGGCGCTGATCGACCATGTCCGCGCGGGCCGCCCCGGCGAAGGCATGGCCGAAGCGGTGCGCCAGATGGGCGCCGTGCTCACCGAGCATTTCCCGCGCGGCAGCGAAAATCCGAACGAACTGCCCGACCGGCTGATCGAGCTCTAGAAAGAGAATAGCCCATGTCCCGCCCCGCCCCCGGCACCCCCATCGAAACGCGCTGGGAGGGCCGCTTCGTCACGGTGAAGCAGCAGGGCACGTGGGAATATGTGTCGCGCGCGCGCGGCATCCATGCCGCGGTGATCCTGGCGATCGACGATGCCCCCGACGGGCGCCATGTCATCCTGGTCGAGCAATATCGCGTGCCGATGGGGATGAACTGCCTCGAGATGCCCGCGGGGCTGGTCGGCGACGACACCGCGGGCGAGGCGGCCGAGCTCGCCGCGGCGCGCGAACTCGACGAAGAGACGGGTTATGCCGCCGCCCACTGGCGCAATGTCGGCGAATTCTACTCCTCGCCCGGCATGGTCAGCGAAAGCTTCACCCTGCTGGTGGCGACCGGCCTCACCAAGGTCGGCGAAGGCGGCGGGGTCGATAGCGAGGATATCATCGTCCACCGCGTGCCGCTCGCCGGGATCGAGGATTTCGTCGCGGCGAAACGCGCCGAGGGCTGCGGCATCGACGTGCGCGTCGCGATGCTGCTGGTGGGCGGGCTGCTCGCGGGGGTCTAGCGCCCCTTGAAGCGCCAGCGCAGCAGCGGGCGCGCCAGCAGCAGTCCGGCGAGGAAGCCGCCGACATGCGCCCAGATCGCGATATTGGCGAAGTCGCCGCCGCCCGCGATGCCGATGAGCAGTTGCAGCCCGATCCACGCCGCGGCGAGCCACAAGGCGCGCACCCAGGGACCGGGGATCGGCCCGATCGCCGAAGTCCGCGTGCGGCTGAAGATCAGCGCATAGACCGCGAGCAGCGCCGAAATCGCCCCGCTCGCGCCGATCACCACGACGAGCGATGCGGGATTCGCGATCCATTGCGCGAGCGCGCCGGCATAGGCCCCGGCGACGAGCAGGAAGGCCGTCGCCGAGGAACCGAGCGGCGTTTCGAGCTGGCGTCCGATGAACAGCAGCATCACCATGTTGAAGACGAGATGCAGCACCCCGGCGTGCAGGAAGGCCGAGGACAATGGCGTCAGGGCGAAGGGCAGCAGCGTCCCGGGCGGCGCGATCAGCTCGCTGCCGAAACGCCCCGGGATGAACCCGGCGCCGACGAAGGCCTGCTGCTCATAACCCGTGATCGCCAGCAGCACGAAGATGACGACGCACGCCACCGCATAGCCGGTGATCACGGGGGTCCGGGCGGCGTTCATCGACGCGGGCACCCGGTCAGACGAATTCGATCTTGGTCACCAGATAATATTTGTCGCCCGCGGGCACGGTCACCTCGATCTCGTCGTCGACGCGGCGCCCGATCAGCGCGCGGCCCAGCGGCGAGTTGTAGCTGATCTTGCCGTCCTTGGCATCGGCTTCAGCCTGCCCGACGATCTGGTAGCGGATCGGCTTGTCGTCCTCGTCGGCGAGGGTAACGGTCGCGCCGAACACGATGCGGTCGCCCGACAGCGTCGTCGGGTCGATCACCTGCGCGCGCGACAGCCGGTCCTCAAGGTCGCCGATCGTCGCTTCGACCTGGCCCTGACGCTCTTTCGCGGCGTGATATTCGGCATTTTCCGAAAGGTCGCCATGCGCGCGCGCTTCCTCGATCGCATCGACGATCAACGGTCGCTCGGCCTTGAGAGCGCTGAGCTGTGCGCTCAGCTTCTCATAGCCTTCTGCCAGCATCGGCACCTTTTCAACGCTTGCCATTATCCTGTTGTCCTTCGTCAATAATCCTGCCCCGGCGGGAGAGCGCCGGGCGGCAGAGCCGCTGGTTCCGTCGATGTCGGGGGGTGGAGCGGTCCCTCAATAATAGTCCTGAAGCGGCTTTACTTCAAGACTGTGCGCGCGCAGCGCCCCGATCGCCTGCGTCGCGGCTTCGCTTGCGGCGGCCGTGGTGTAATAGGCGATGTCGGCCGCCAGCGCCGAGGCGCGGATCGACTGCGAGTCCTGCAGCGACTGCCACCCCTCGGTGGTGTTGAAGATCAGCTGCACGTCGCCGTCCTTGATCCGGTCGACGATATGCGGGCGTCCTTCGGCGACCTTGTTGACGCGCTCGACGGCGATGCCCTGTCCATCGAGATAGTCGGCGGTGCCGCCCGTCGCGATGACGCGCCAGCCCCAGGCGCGCAGCTGCCGCACCGCATCGACGATGCGCGGCTTGTCGCTGTCCTTGACCGACACGAACAGCCGCCCGTCGGTCGGCAGGCGGTCGCCCGCGCCGAGCTGCGCCTTCGCAAAGGCCAGGTTGAAATTGCTGTCGATTCCCATGACTTCGCCGGTGGACTTCATCTCGGGCGACAGCACCGGGTCGGTGCCGGGGAAGCGCGCAAAGGGGAACACCGCTTCCTTCACCGCGACATGCGCGATGTCGCGGTTGATCTTCGGCAGGTCGGCGAGCTTCTCGCCCGCCATCACCCGCGCCGCGATCTTGGCGATCGGCGACCCCACGGCTTTCGCGACGAAGGGCACGGTGCGGCTCGCGCGCGGGTTGACCTCGATCAGGTACACCTCGTCGCCCTTGACTGCGAACTGGATGTTCATGAGGCCACGGACTTCGAGCGCGCGCGCCAGCGCATCGGCCTGGCGCTCGATCTCGGCGACGATCTCCGCCGACAGGCTGTACGGCGGGATCGAGCAGGCGCTGTCGCCCGAATGGACCCCGGCTTCCTCGATATGCTGGAGCACCCCCGCGACGACGACGTCGGTGCCGTCGCACAGTGCATCGACATCGACCTCGATCGCATCGCGCAGATAGCGGTCGATCAGCACCGGCGAGTCGCCCGACACCTGCACCGCGGTCTCGATATAATTTTCGAGCTGCGCCTGGTCGTCGACGATCTCCATCGCGCGGCCGCCGAGCACGTAGCTCGGGCGCGTCAGCACCGGGTAACCGATGCGCGCCGCGACCGCGACGGCTTCCTCGCGGCTGCGCGCGATGCCGTTCTCGGGCTGCTTGAGCCCGAGCTTGTTGACCAGCGCCGCAAAGCGCTCGCGGTCTTCGGCAAGGTCGATCGCATCGGGCGAAGTACCGAGGATCGGGATGCCCGCGGCGGCGAGCGCCTGCGCGAGCTTGAGCGGTGTCTGCCCGCCGAACTGGACGATCACGCCGACCAGCGTGCCCTTCGACATCTCGACGTGCAGGATCTCCAGCACATCCTCGGCGGTCAGCGGTTCGAAATAGAGGCGGTCCGAGGTGTCGTAATCGGTGCTCACCGTTTCCGGGTTGCAGTTGATCATGATCGTCTCGTAGCCCGCATCCTCGAGCGCAAAGCACGCGTGGCAGCAGCAATAGTCGAACTCGATCCCCTGCCCGATGCGGTTCGGGCCGCCGCCGAGGATGACGATCTTCCGCCGCTCCGACGGATTCGCCTCGCACTCGGGGGTGCCGAAGGTCGGCGCCTCATAGGTCGAATAGAGATAGGGCGTCTGCGCCTGGAATTCGGCGGCGCAGGTGTCGATCGTCTTGAACACCGGCCGCACGCCCAGCTTGTGGCGCAGGTCGCGCACCTCGGCCTCGGTCACGCCGCCGGTCATCGCCTTCACCGCCTCGTGGATCAGGCCCGAACCACGCGCGGTCGCGCGCTGGGCGCCCGGATGGAGGTTCGCCGACTGGAGCGCCAGATAGGCGAGGCGCTTGTCCGAAAAGCCCATGGCTTTGAGCTTGCGCAGCCCCTCGGCATCGCGCGGCAGGCCGTTGGTGCAGACCTCGGTCTCGGCTTCGACGATCTCGGCAATGCGTTCGAGGAACCACATGTCGTAGCCCGCGACGCGGTTGATCTCGGCGAGCGGCAGGCCCTCGCGGATCGCCTGCGCGGCGTTGAGCAGCCGGTCGGGGGTGCGCTGCGCGAGTTCGCTGCGCAGCTGGTCGTGGCTCGCGCCCTTGAGGCGGTCGACGAAGTTGAAGCCCGAAAGGCCCGTTTCCAGCCCGCGCAGCGCCTTCTGCAGGCTCTCGTGGATCGTGCGCCCAATCGCCATCACCTCGCCGACCGACTTCATCGCGGTCGACAAGGTCGCCTCGGCGCCCTTGAATTTCTCGAAGGCGAAGCGCGGGATCTTGGTGACGACATAATCGATCGTCGGTTCGAACGACGCCGGGGTCACCCCGGTGATGTCGTTCATGATCTCGTCGAGCGTATAGCCGACCGCCAGCTTCGCCGCGACCTTGGCGATCGGGAAACCCGTCGCCTTCGACGCCAATGCCGACGAGCGCGACACGCGCGGGTTCATCTCGATCACGATCAGGCGGCCGTCCTTCGGATTGACCGCGAACTGGACGTTCGACCCGCCGGTCTCGACCCCGATCTCGCGCAGGCACGCGATGCTCGCGTTGCGCATGATCTGATATTCCTTGTCGGTCAGCGTCAGCGCCGGCGCGACGGTGATGCTGTCGCCGGTGTGCACGCCCATCGGATCGACATTCTCGATCGAACAGATGATGATGCAATTGTCCTTGCGGTCGCGCACCACCTCCATCTCATATTCTTTCCAGCCGAGGAGCGATTCCTCGATCAGGACCTCGGTGGTCGGCGAGGCGATCAGCCCGCCGCGGACGATATGTTCGAACTCCTCGCGGTTATAGGCGATGCCGCCGCCGGTGCCGCCGAGCGTGAAGCTCGGGCGGATGATCGAGGGCAGCCCGGTGCGTTCGAGCACCGCAAAGGCTTCCTCCAGCGTGTGCGCGACGCCGCTGCGCGCGCTTTCCAGGCCGATCTTGTCCATCGCGTCGCGGAACTTCTGCCGGTCCTCGGCCTTGTCGATCGCCTCGGCATCGGCGCCGATCATCTCGACGCCGTACTTCGTCAGCGTGCCGTCGTTGAACAGCGCCAGCGCGGTGTTGAGCGCGGTCTGCCCGCCCATCGTCGGCAGCACCGCATCGGGACGCTCCTTGGCGATGATCTTCGCGACGATCTCGGGCGTGATCGGCTCCACGTACGTCGCGTCGGCGAGGTCGGGATCGGTCATGATCGTCGCCGGGTTGGAGTTGACGAGGACGATGCGATAGCCCTCCTCCTTCAGCGCCTTGATCGCCTGCGTCCCCGAATAGTCGAACTCGCACGCCTGGCCGATAACGATCGGGCCGGCGCCGATGACGAGGATGGATTGGATGTCGGTTCTTTTGGGCATTATTCTTTTTCTCGAAATTCGATTTGAACGTCGTGGCCGTTTTTGCGGGCGACTTCAAAAATGCAGGAAAATGCTTTGCTATTTTTTTTGACGACCGGAACTTCGGTAGCCCCAGGGCTACTGTGCGGAGTACGCGGATGTGCTCGAAACACGTAGTCCTCGCCGCCACATCCATGCACCAGCTTCGCGCTGACCGATCCATTCCGGCCGTCTTCGTAGACCATCGAAGGCAGGCTTGTTCCGTAGTCGTCGATAATCAGAACCGCTTGCTCCACGGGGCGCTGGCTCCATGCGAGGTAAGCAACGCACGAGATCGCGCTGGCCGTTGCCGCACCAGCCAAAAAAGCGCGTAGCAAACTGATCTTCACTGCACATTCCGATCAACGCCGATCTGCGGGTCGGTCCCGCCGACCTCGGCGATGAAGTCGAGCACCGGCCGCGCCGTCGCCGCAACCCAGGCAGAGTCGGGCACGACATCCTCATATTCGAAGATCAGATGATGCCGCCCGACCCCGCGCGCTTCGGCAAAGCCACGCGCCTCTGCAAGCTGCACCGCCTCATAGGGCAGCCGCCGCGCGCAGGTGATGTTGAGCCGCACCCCCGCGCCCCAGCGCTCGGGATGCGCCGCCGCATCGGCCGCCAGCGCGTCGAGCTGGTCGGCAAAGCTCACTTCAGCCCACCCACGAACTTCTCGAACAGGTAGAAGCTGTCCTGCGGCCCCGGGCTCGCCTCGGGGTGATATTGCACGCTGAACGCGTTCTTGCCGGTGATCGCGATGCCGCAGTTCGATCCGTCGAACAGGCTGCGGTGCGTCTCGACCACGCCCTTGGGCAAGGTCGCGGTGTCGACCGCGAAGCCGTGGTTCATGCTGGTGATCTCGACGATTCCGTCCTCGCTGCGCTGTACCGGGTGGTTCGCGCCGCGGTGGCCCTGATGCATCTTCACGGTCTTGGCGCCCGCCGCCAACCCGAGCAACTGATGGCCGAGGCAGATGCCGAAGATCGGGACGTTACGCTCGAGCAACCCCTTGATCACCGGCACCGCATAGTCGCCCGTCGCCGCGGGATCGCCCGGGCCGTTCGACAGAAACACCCCCGCGGGGCGCAGCGCGACGATCTCGTCGAGGCTCGTCTTCGCGGGCACCACCGTCACCCGCGCACCGGCCTTGACCAGATTGCGGAAGATATTGTCCTTCGCGCCATAGTCGACCGCGACGACATGCGGCGCAGCGTCGGCGGCGCGCTTGTGATCCGAGACCTCATAGCCCGACCCCAAATGCCAGACGCCCCCGTCCCAGCTTCCCTGCCGTTCGCGCGTGACCGTCTTGGCCAGGTCCATGCCCTCCAGCCCCGGCCAGCCCTGCGCGAGCAGCAGCAGCCGGTCGATGTCGAACTGGCCGTCGGGGCTGTGTGCGACGACCCCGGTCGGCGCGCCCGCATCGCGGATGCGGCGCGTCAGCGCGCGCGTGTCGATGCCGGCGAGCCCGATCAGCCCCTGCGCCTTCATCCAGTCGGGCAAGGTCTGCACGCTACGAAAGCTGCTCGGCGCGGTCGGCAGTTCGCGGGTGATGCAGCCGATCGCGGCGCGCTTCTCGCGCTCCATATCCTCGGGATTCGCGCCGACATTGCCGATATGCGGGAAGGTGAAGGTGATGATCTGCCCGGCATAGCTCGGGTCGGTCAGGATTTCCTGATAGCCGGTCATCGCGGTGTTGAAACAAATCTCGCCCACACCCGCGCCCGCGGCGCCATAACCCACGCCCCACAGGATCGTGCCGTCGGCGAGGACCAGGACGCCGGTCGCGCCATCGGGCTGACTTTTGGGCGCGACTTTAGGCGCCTCTGGGGGGTTGGCTGGTGCCATTCAACATGCTCCGGACGGGGGGCTAAACGGCCGACCAAGTAGGAGGCAAAAAAGTGATTCACAAGCTATCGGTTTTGGAAACTTGCCGCTAGAGAGGGCCTTTCCGAAATTTGCAGCGCATGGGAACACGCAATGATTCGTGACGACATCAAGGCTGCGCAGGTTGCCGCGATGAAGGCCGGCGACAAGGCGCGGCTCGGTACCATCCGGCTGATGCTGGCCAAGATCAAGGACAAGGACATCGAAC
The DNA here is from genome assembly GCF_001468285.1 of Sphingopyxis sp. HIX. GTDB lineage: Bacteria > Pseudomonadota > Alphaproteobacteria > Sphingomonadales > Sphingomonadaceae > Sphingopyxis. The sequence continues at coordinate 41,355 of NZ_LNSB01000016.1, forward strand.
TGCGCACCGGCACCGCGCCGGCCGACGACGATGTGCTGGTCACCGATGTCCTGCAGAAGATGGTCAAGCAGCGCCGCGAGTCGATCGCGATGTACGAACAGGGCGGGCGGCAGGAGTTGGCCGACATCGAGGCGGCCGAGGTCGTGGTGATCGAGGATTTCCTGCCCGCGCAGCTCAGCGAAGCCGATGCGACCGCGGCCATCAAGGCGATCGTCGACGAACTCGGCGCGACGAGCCTCAAGGACATGGGCAAGGTCATGGCCGCGGTGAAGGACCGGCTGGGCTCGCAGCTCGACATGAGCAAGGCGAGCGGGTGGGTGAAGGCGGCGCTGAGCTGAACCCCAGCGTCCCGCCCCGCTTGCGGGCGGGCGCGGGGGTGGGCATATCCGGATTATGGCGCTCACCCCGCAATGGCTGGACGAACTGCGTTCGCGCATCACGCTGTCGACCCTGATCGGGCGCACGGTGAAGGTCACGCGCGCCGGCCGCGAATATAAGGCCTGCTGCCCCTTCCATAACGAAAAGACCCCCAGCTTCACGATCAACGACGAGAAGGGCTTCTACCACTGCCTGGCGGCGGACACGCCGGTCATCACCGAAAACGGCCGGATGCCCATAGCGACGCTTGCCGACCGGACCGTGCGTGTTCTGTCGCGCAACGGCGAATGGGTCGCCGCTCCCTTCAGATCCTATGGCGAGCAACAGCTCTGGAAAATAGGGCTTTCGCGTAACGGCGTCCGCAAGGAAATCTATGCCACGTCGGGCCACCGCTGGTTCGTGAACGATCGGTCCCGAACCTATACCACCGAGGAACTGAGACCGGGACATGCCCTTGAAGCGGCACTTCCGGCCAAGCGATCGGATTGGGCACTCGATCCGGACGGCGTGCGGCACGGCATCGTCTTTGGCGACGGGACCATCAGCAAGGCCGTTTACGGCACCCTGAACCTTCATGGCGAGAAGGATGCCCAATTGCGGCACTGGTTCCCGGCCCAGGAGCATCATGTCCACGAGCGCAAGGGTGGAGCCCTTTATCTGCGCATCTATGGCGGTCGCGCCTTTTCGCATATGAAGACGCTGCCCGGCGCCGGCCGGTCGCAAGCCTATCTGCTGGGCTTTCTCGCGGGATATCTGGCCGCCGATGGCCATGTCGCGAAAGACGGCACTGTGATTCTCAACTCATCCTCGGCAGAACATCTGGAAGCGGTCCGCGACATCGCGACGACGCTGGGCATCACAACCTATGGCCGGACGACCCTGATGCGCAAAGGCTATGGAGCCGACCCGAGCCCATTGCATCGCATCCATTTCGTAACCTCCACCCTGTCGGAGGAATTGTTTCTGCTCGATACGGCGCGGCAGCGCTTTGCCGCACGAACGAAGAAGTTCGACCGGTTGCGCTGGGTGGTGCGCTCGGTCGAACCCACGGACCGCATCGAAACCGTCTATTGCGCCGAAGTCCCACGCCACCATGCGTTCGCGCTCGACGACAATATCCTCACCGGCAATTGCTTCGGCTGCAGCGCGCATGGCGACGCGATCCGCTGGATGACCGACCAGCGCGGCCTCAGCTTCATGGATGCGGTCAAGGAACTCGCCGCCGAGGCCGGCATGGAGGTGCCCGCCGCCGACCCGCGCGCCGCGAAAAAGGCCGAGGAGCAGGCGAGCCTGCGCGACGTGACGCAGGCCGCCGCCGACTGGTTCACCCAGCAGCTCGGCAGCAGCAACGGCGCCCCGGCGCGCGACTATCTGGCGAAGCGCGGCATTTCGGAGGCGACGCGCAAGGCCTTCGGCTTCGGCCTTGCCCCCGACAGCCGCAGCGCACTCAAGGAAGCGCTCAAGAAATTCCCGACCGCGATGCTCGTCGAATCGGGGATGCTCATCGCGGTCGACGACAAGGAGCCCTACGACCGCTTCCGCGGGCGGCTGATGATCCCGATCCGCGACGCGCGCGGGCGCGTGATCGCTTTCGGCGGCCGCATTTTGGGCGACGGCGAGCCCAAATATCTGAACTCGCCCGACACGCCGCTCTTCGACAAGGGGCGCACGCTCTACAATCTCGACAAGGCCTCGCCCGCCTCGCGTCAGACGAACCGGATCATCGTCGTCGAGGGCTATATGGACGTCATCGCGCTCGCCGAGGCGGGGATCACCGACGCCGTCGCGCCGCTCGGCACCGCGCTCACCGAGAACCAGCTCGGCATGATCTGGCGCATGGTGCCCGTGCCCGTCCTGTGCTTCGACGGCGACGCGGCGGGACAGAAGGCCGCGATGCGCGCCGCCAACCGCGCGCTGCCGCTGCTTCGCCCGGGCTTCAGCCTCGCCTTCGCAACGCTGCCCGCGGGGCAGGATCCCGACGACCTCGTCCGTGCACGCGGCGCCGCGGGTTTCCTCGAAGTTCTCGAAGACGCGCAGCCGCTCGTCGAGCGCCTCTGGGCGCATGAGGTTGCCGCCGGCCCGCTCGCGACCCCCGAGGAGCGCGCCGCGCTCAAGACGCGCCTGCTCGCGCATGCCGATGCGATCGAGGATGCCGACGTCCGCCACCATTATCGCGAAGCCTTTCGCGAGCGGCTCGACACGCTCTTCACGCGCAAGGCGCCCGAGCGCGGCCCGCGCGTCCCCTGGGCGCCGCAAGGCCCGCGCGGCGGTGGCCGCGGCCGCTTCGCCCCCGACCCGCGGCTGCAACCTCCGGCCGACGAGACGCGTAGTATCGGCCAGGCCGGAATCGCCGCGCCGCTGATCGCCGCGCTGCTCGGCGGATTGCTGCGCCACCCGGAGGCGCTGCGCCGCCACGAGGAGGCACTTTGCCGCCTGCCGGTCGGCGATTCCAGCGACGCCGAACTGCTCGGCACAATGCTTGACACGGCCATGCGCCAAGAAGGGCTTGATACTGAGGGCTTGCTTGCCATATTGGAGCCGATGAAAGTGTATAATAGGGCGACGACATTGCTCAGAGCCGATGGAATGCACTTCTCGTTCAATCGCAGGCTGGACAGCAAGGACGGGGCCGATGCGGCGCGGAAGGCCGCGCTTCGCGACCTCGACGAATTTATCGGCGTGCTCGTGACGCAGCCCGAAATCCGCGCCCGGCTCGCCGAGGCGACCGCGGATTTCCAGCGCACGATGGACGACGCAGGATTGGAGCGACAGCAAAAGCTGCGCGCGATGGACGAGGATCTGACCCGCCGCCTGGCCGCGCTGTCCGAAGACAGCCCGCAGGCTTGATGACTTTTCGCCTCTAGGCAGGAATGAATATGGCCACCAAGAATACCGAAGCCGATACCGACGCCCCGCTGATCGACCTCAACGAGGCCGACGTCAAAAAGCTGATCGCGCGCGGCAAGAAGCGCGGTTACCTGACCTATGACGAATTGAACGCCGCGCTGCCGCAGGACGAGATGTCGTCGGAGCAGATCGAGGACATCATGTCGGCGATCAGCGACATGGGCATCAACATCGTCGAGAGCGACGAGGACGTCCAGGAAGAGGCCGACCAGGAAGCCGACGACGATGTCGACGTCAGCGCCGGCACCGGTTCGCTGTCGAACCCCGCGGTCGAGAAGAAGAAGGAAACGGTCGATCGCACCGACGATCCCGTTCGCATGTACCTGCGCGAGATGGGCGCGGTGGAACTCCTCAGCCGCGAGGGCGAGATCGCGATCGCCAAGCGCATCGAGGCGGGCCGCGACACGATGATCCTGGGGCTCTGCGAAAGCCCGCTGACCTTCAACGCGATCATCGAATGGTCGAACGCGCTCAACAACGGCGACATGCAGCTGCGCGAGATCGTCGATCTGGAAGCGATGCTCTCGAAGGACCCCGCGCCCGAAAACCTCGACGAAGAAGGCGCCGAGGACGACGGCGAGATCAGCGAGAAGACCGCCGGCGTCTCGTTCAAGGACGAGGACGAGGTCGAGGAAGAGCCCGCCGCCGATTCGGATGACGAGGACGGCGAAGGCACTTCGGGCAAGCGCGAGAGCTTCGAGGAAGACGACGAGGACAATACGCTGAGCCTCGCGGCGATGGAGGAATTGCTCAAGCCCGACGCGCTCGAGAAATTCGCCAACATCACCAAGAGCTTCAAGGCTTTCTCGAAGCTGCAGGAATCGCGGCTCGAAGCGCTGTCGCTCGGCGGCGAATTCCCCTCGGCGTCGGAAAAGAAGTACCACAAGCTGCGCGAGGAACTCACCGCGCAGGTCGAGAGCGTGCAGTTCCACGGCACCAAGATCGAATATCTCGTCGACCAGCTCTACAGCTACAATCGCCGCCTGACCGCGCTCGGCGGCCAGATGCTGCGCCTCGCCGAGCGCCACAAGGTGCCGCGCAAGGCCTTCCTCGACAATTATGTCGGGCGCGAGCTCGAGGAAACCTGGCTCGAGGCGGTCGGCTCGATCGACAAGAAATGGGCGGCCTTCGCCGAGAACGAAGCGAGCGCGGTCGACCGCATCCGCATCGAGATCAGCGAAATCGCGCAGGCGGCGGGCATGAGCCTCGTCGAATTCCGCCGCGTCGTGAACATGGTCCAGAAGGGCGAGCGCGAAGCGCGCATCGCCAAGAAGGAAATGGTCGAGGCGAACCTCCGCCTCGTCATCTCGATCGCGAAGAAGTACACGAACCGCGGCCTGCAGTTCCTCGACCTCATCCAGGAAGGCAATATCGGCCTGATGAAGGCGGTCGACAAGTTCGAGTATCGCCGCGGCTACAAGTTCTCGACCTATGCGACCTGGTGGATTCGCCAGGCGATCACCCGCTCGATCGCCGACCAGGCGCGCACGATCCGCATCCCGGTCCATATGATCGAGACGATCAACAAGCTCGTGCGCTGCAGCCGCCAGTTCCTCCACGAGAGCGGCCGCGAGCCTACCCCCGAGGAAATGGCCGAGCGCCTGTCGATGCCGCTCGAAAAGGTCCGCAAGGTAATGAAGATCGCCAAGGAGCCGATCAGCCTCGAAACGCCGATCGGCGACGAGGAAGACAGCCACCTCGGCGATTTCATCGAGGACAAGAATGCGGTCATCCCGGTCGACGCCGCGGTGCAGTCGAACCTCAAGGAGACGGTGACGCGCGTGCTCGCATCGCTCACGCCGCGCGAGGAACGCGTGCTGCGCATGCGCTTCGGCATCGGCATGAACACCGACCACACGCTCGAGGAAGTCGGCCAGCAGTTCAGCGTGACCCGCGAACGCATCCGCCAGATCGAGGCAAAGGCGCTGCGCAAGCTCAAGCACCCGAGCCGCTCGCGCAAGATGCGGTCGTTCCTCGACCAGTAAGCGGGATTTGCTCGGTTAGATTTAGGGCGCGGGGTAAAACCCGCGCCCTTTTGTTTGGAGCGCATCGTCGAGGACCGATATCGGGCGACGGTTTGGGGAACGTCCGCTCTCCACCCCAACACCGCCATCCTGCGACAAATGCTTTGAACCCCGCCCCCGTATTTGCCATTGGCGTAAATAATGCCCGCCACGCCGACCTTCGCCGAAACCGCCGCCGAGGCCTGGGCGCCCATAAGCGGCTGGGGCGCCAAAGCGCGCAGCGCCGCGCGCGCCGCGCGCATCCGGCTCGAAGCGCTGAAGCGGCGCCCGCAAACCGCGCCCTTCGTTCGCTGCCTCTACGCCCACGCCGTCTTTCCCGACACCGTCCCGACCTTCCGCGCCTTCCTCAAGGCCGCGAAGCAGGAAGGCGAGTTCGTCGACACGCCGACGCTCCGCGCGATCATCGCGGACGGCAGACCCAGCGACGGCCGCTTCTTCCACCTGAGCTTCGACGACGGCTTCGCCAGCGTCTACGAAGCCGGCGGGCCGGTGATGGAGGAGGAGCTTGTCCCCTATACGATGTTCGTCGCGACCGACCTGATCGACGCCGACCCCGACACGCTCGCCGCCTATTTTGCGCATATGCCCGCCTACCGTGCGCGCGTCCGCACGCTCGACTGGCCGCAAGCGAAGGCGGCCGCCGCGGGGATCGGCGAGATCGGCTGCCACACGCGCACCCATGCCCGGCTGTCGAAGATCGCAAACGACCCCGCGCGTCTGACCGACGAGATCGCGGGCGCCAAGGCGATCATCGAGGGGCATGTCGGCCGGCGCTGCGACAGCTTCGCCTGGCCCTATGGCACCGCGAGCGACATCGACGCCGCGGGCCGCGCGGCGATTGCCGACGCGGGCTTCACCAGCAATTTCAGCGCGGTGCGCGGCGCGGTCCGGCCCGGCGCGACCGACGTCATGGACATCCCGCGCCACCAGCTCGAATTCCACTGGCCGCTGCACGAACTGATGGTCTGGGCGCGGGGTTTCCGCGAGGGATGACGCTGCGCGTCGCCCTGATGACCAGCGGCCCGATCGGCGGCTCGGGCGTCGTGCTCGAACGGCTGACGCGCGTTCCCGAGGTCGATCTCGTCTGCCTGATCGTCTCCGAGACGATCGTCGCCAAGCGCAGCCGCAAGAAGATGCTCCAGAAGATCTGGAAGATCGGGCCCCTCGGCGCGCTCAACGGCATCCGCATCCGCAAATGGTTCGGCCACGACATGCGCACCGACGCGCGCGAGGTCGCGAAGGCGCACGGCATCCCGATCGTCACCGTTCCGCGCGTCAATTGCGACGAGACCGTCGAAGCACTCAAGCAATACGCCCCCGACGTCGGCCTCTCAGTCGGCAACTCCTATATCGCCTCGCGGGTTTTCAGCGTGCCCGCGCAGGGCTTCGTCAATTTCCACGGCGAGCTGCTCCCCGAATATCCGGGCGCGCAGAGCGTCGTCTGGCCGATCTATTTCGGGCGGACGCAGTCGGGCTACACGATCCACCGCATCAACAAGGGCATCGACACCGGCGACATCCTCTACAAGCGCGCGGTCGACATCGAATTCCAGCCGAAGCTCGCCGACACGATCCGCCGCACCAACGACAAGGTGCGCGAGGAGTTGCCCGAGGCCTTCGCCGCGCTGCTCACCGACTGGGACACGCACGCCGCCGCGGCGGTTCCGCAGCAGGCCGGGCGCCATTTCACGACCCCGACCTTCTGGGAATATCTGCGCATGGAGCGCAACAACAAAAGGCTGTGGCGCGAAGCCCAGCGCTAAGCATCGGCACCCGCGATTGTGCATCGCACAATTTTTTCCGCCAAGCCTCTTAAAATCTTCATCTTTGCGCCCCAGATAGCGCCCCGGCCATGATCGCGGCGGGCATGTAACCATCGGCATTATCGCTGCGAACAAATGGTCGATTTTCCCGCTCAATGGGAATTCGCCCAAGACTAAAAACACCTGCCCGCGCGGCCAGAACCCGAAAAAGCCCGGAAATCCGGGACTGCGCAAAATTGGCACGCCCATTGCTTAACATGGGACAGAGCCGCGGTATCCCCCAACCGCGGGCAAGAGGAAAGACGAGACACATGAGCCAGGACAATCTCTTCCAGCGTCGCGACACGATGTTCGGCATCTGCGAAGCCGTCGGTCAGGACTTCGGCTTCAACCCGACCTGGCTGCGCCTGGCGTTCATCGCCCCGCTCTTCTTCTTCCCGGTCCAGACCTTCGCCGCCTATTTCGGCCTCGGCGCCGTCGTGCTCGCCTCGCGCCTGATCTTCCCCGCGAAGAAGGCCGCGGCCCAGCCCGCGCTGACCGCGGTCGAGGGCTCGCGTCCGGCCGAAGCCACCGAAGAACTCGCGCTCGCAGCTTGATCGACGCCGGGCGGGCACTCCCTCTCCCCGCGCCCGCCCGCGCTTCGATCCGCCCGGCCGCCGGACGATCTCCCGGCCGTGCAGCAACCGGCGCCGGCAAGCATCCCCCGCTTGCCGGCGCCTTTGTGTCTCGGCCTGACACACAGATTCCGCAGATGGCGGACCCCTCATAAACGCGCTGTTTACTGCGTTGCGCTATGCCGTCCGGATGAAGTTCGGCAGCATCGCTGCCCGCAGGCAAGGAAGTCGCGTTGAGCCAGTCGCCCCAGCTCCAGCCGCAGGCGCGCAGCGTCGCCGAAATGCTCGATTCGCTGGTCGCCAGCGAGGGCACCGGCGCGCATCGCCATGTGCGCGCGGGCGGGTTGTCGAACGGCCCCGACGCGATGCGCAACCTCGCCGACGCCGTCCATTTCCTCTGCCTGCTCCACGGTCGCCATCCGGGCGTGATCGACCTCGCCGCGCGCAAGTCGGTCGACCCCGTGTCGCGCGAATGGATGGACGAGGCCGCCGACGCCTTCGTCCAGGAACGCGCCTTCCTCTCGAAGATCGCCGCCGCGGTCGGCCCGGTGCCCAGCACCCAGGGCCAGGACCAGTGCGAGGCCGCGGTCGCCGCGCAGCGCAAGGCGCTCGACATGCTCGCCGAATCGGACCGCCACGGCTGCGCCGTCGGCGCCGCGATCGCGCTGACGCTCGACTGGCGCACGATCCGCGTGCTGCTCGACATCAGCGCGCAGCGGCTCGACATGGCACCGCCGCGCTGCGCCCTCCCCGACCTCCGCGACACCGCGCGCCTTGCCGGCGCGGTCGCCGACACCCCCGCCGCCGAACGCGCCTTGGTCTTCGGTGCGCAGCAGCTGATCGCGCAGCACAGCGGCCTCTGGGACCTGCTCGAAGCCCGCGCCGCGAGCCGCCACCATTAAACCATATCTCCCCTCCCGCAGGCGGGAGGGGAGATTAGATTTGCACCCTCCCCCGCCCCCCGCTATGCCCCTTGACGTTCACGTTAAGGGAAAGGCTCTCCGCCCATGCGCTTCGAAGGAACCAGCGCCTATATCGCGACCGACGACCTGAAGGTCGCGGTCAACGCCGCGACACTGCTGCGCCGCCCGCTGCTCGTGAAGGGCGAACCCGGCACCGGCAAGACCGTGCTGGCCGAGGAAATCGCGAAGGCCTTCGACGCGCCGCTGATCACCTGGAACATCAAGTCGACTACGAAAGCCCAGCAGGGCCTCTACGAATATGACGCGGTCGCGCGCCTCCGCGATGGCCAGCTCGGCGAAGAGCGCGTCCACGACATCCGCAACTATATCCGCAAGGGCAAGCTGTGGGAGGCGTTCACCTCGCCCAAGCTCCCCGTGCTGCTGATCGACGAGATCGACAAGGCCGACATCGAATTCCCGAACGACCTGCTCCAGGAACTCGATCGCATGGCCTTCCATGTGTACGAGACCGACGAGACGATCGTCGCGAAGGAACGCCCGATCGTCGTCATCACCTCGAACAACGAGAAGGAACTGCCCGACGCGTTCCTCCGCCGCTGCTTCTTCCACTATATCAAATTCCCCGACCGCGACACGATGGCGTCGATCGTCGAGGTTCACTTCCCGGGCATCCAGAAGACGCTCGTCAGCCGCGCGATGGACATCTTCTACGAAGTCCGCGACGTCCCCGGGCTCAAGAAAAAGCCCTCGACCAGCGAGCTGATCGACTGGCTGAAACTGCTCCTCAACGAGGACATGCCGCTCGAGGTGCTCCAGAACCGCGACGTCGGCAAGGCGATCCCGCCGCTCCACGGCGCGCTGCTCAAGAACGAGCAGGACGTGATGCTGTTCGAAAAGCTCGCCTTCATGGCGCGCCGCCAGGGCAGCTGACCGCCTGCCTTCCGCTCATATGGCGAGCGCTGCGGAATTGCAGCGCCCGCGCGGTCTGATATCCTTCGCGCCGATAACGACGGGGTGAGGCATGGCGGACACGAACGGCAAATCCTTTTCGGGCAGCTGCGCCTGCGGCGTAGTGACCTATCGCATCGCGGGCGAGCCCTTTGCGGTGCGCCAATGCTGGTGCCGCCATTGCCAGAAATTGTCGACCGGCGGCCCGACGCACAACGCCTTCTTCCGCACCGACGCGATCACCGCCGAGGGGACGATCGCATCGAACGTCCACGCCGCCGACAGCGGCAACCAGCTGACATGGTATTTCTGCCCCGCCTGCGGGACGCAATTGTTCGGCGCGTCGTCGGCGCGGCCCGAGATGCGCGCGGTGCGCCTCGGCAGCCTCGATCAGGCGCACGAGCTGGAGCCCACTATCGCGATCTGGGTGCAGGAAGCGCCCGCCTGGGTCCGCATCGACCCCGCGCTGGAACAGCATCCGGGCCAGCCATAGGCCCCTCGGTTCAGAGCTGGTACGCGACCTCGACGTCGCCCCAGCGGCGCCCGCCGATCACCACCGGCATATAGACGTTGCGCACCGTGACATAGTTGGTGCCGTCGCCTTCCTGGCGATAGACCGCCATGAAGAAGGGCGCATTGCTCTTCTTCGCGGCCTTGTCGGTGTCGTCGAACAGGATGCGCCCGTTGCGGCAATGCGCGGTGTCGTGGACGACATCGCCGGTCGGCGCGCGCGAGCAGTCGGTGATGTGCGTCGGCAAAAAGCCGTTCATGTCGCCCGCCGAGGACATCTTCACCTCGGGATGATTGCTCACGATATGGTCGAACAGCGGCCGCCAATTGGTGTCGGCCCAGTCGCAGAGGCTCGTGCGGAAACGTTCGGGGTTCGACCCCGGCACGCGGACATAATTGGTGTCGAACAGCTGCTCGGTCGACAGCTCGCCCTTGGCGAGCGCCAGTTCGGCGATCGCGACGAACTGGTCGCGCACGCGCGAGGCAAGCTCGACCACCGCCGAATCCTTCGGCGACACCCCGGCCGAGATCACGGCGTTGAACATGCGGTTCGACACATGCTCCATCTTCAGGATCGAATCGCGCGTGCCGTCGAGGGTCGCGCTATTGTCGCGCACCGACGCGACGACGCGGTCGACCGCGTCGCGGACCTTGGCGCCATTGGCATGCACCATCGCGCTCGACTGCGCGATGCGGTCGCTCTGGTCGTCGAGCAAGGCGACAAGGTGCGTCGCGTCGTGCAGCGCGTCGGTGATCGTCTCGAACTGCGCCTCGGCGCGGCTCGACTGCTCGACCCCCGACTGGATTTCGGTGACGAGGCCCGACGCCTCGGTCGCGAGGCTGCCGATCGACCGGCGAATCTCGTCGGTGGCGCTGCGCGTATTCTGCGCCAGCTTCTTCACCTCGGCGGCGACGACGGCGAAGGTGCGCCCGGCATCGCCCGCGCGCTCGGCCTCGATCGCGGCGTTCAATGCGAGCATGTTGGTGGTCTTGGCGATCGACTCGATCGACTGGCTGACCTGCTGCACCTGCTCCATCACCGCGGCGAAATTGGTGACGTGCGTGCCGAGCCGCGCGATCAGGTCGATGACCGAACGGAACTCGCTGACCGCGGCGTTGACGCGTTCGGCGCCGGTGTCGAGCTGCTCGCAGGCGCGCGCCGACAGCAATTTCGCCTCATCGGTCGAATCGGCGATCTGGCGCTGGTCGGCCTCGAGGCCGACGACAAATTCCTCGAGCCGCCCGAGCTCGACGATCTGGCGGTCCATCTGGTCGGTCGAACGCTTGATCCGCCCCGCCGCCTCGCTGCACCCGACGGCGAGCTCGCCGCAGTCGCCCGCGACCGACTGGTCGAGGATCGGAGCCGCCGGATTTATGGACTCGAATTTCATTGCGCCACCCACTCTGAATTAATCCGCAGGTGATGACCGATAATGGTTAACGGGGGGTCAATGGGAAGCGAGAGCCAAAAGTCGGCTTTGGGGTGGGAAGCCGACGCCCCCTCAGCATAACCTAATTGCGGCTCTGATCCCCTCTTTGGAGAGTGCGTGGGCCAGCCACTCGGCTTCCGCTTTCGTGCCAATTCGGAAATGAGGAAAGGATTGTAGCAAGGCGGCGGTATCAGCGTTCGATAACGACAATGTGCGTTTTGCAATGTGAACGGAATTTGGCTTATCCGCACCCTCTACCAAAACTTCCCACGTACCTTGAGATTTAAGCAACTCAGCGCGCAGGTCGGCGGGACCGCTCCCAGTCCCGTCCTCTTCTGCTTTCCCCGAAATTGGGCATGTAATCGAACGGTACCACCGTAGCTTACCGTCGATGGCCGACTGCCCGAAGACGGCGTGATCGAGCCCGCCGCAGTAAGGGCAGGAAACTGCCGTCACAGATTGATCGAAATTTGTGCCCACGGGTCTGCTGATGACAGTGCTTTCGAATGTCCGCAACCGGTCGTTAGCGGCCATTTGCGCCAACCCGATCAAAAACCGCTTTCCGAATAAATCCCGCTGTGGCATGTTCTTCTTTCGTTCTTTGATTCCGTGGATATCCGCCCGCCGTCCCCGCCGTCCGGGGCAATCCTCGTGGTCGGCCACCGGAGACAAAACCCGTCGCCCAACCAGCAGGGAAGACCTCGGAAAAAATGCGTCATTGGGCTGAACTTTCCTGAACTTTGCCCCGGCGCCGGTTAAAAATCGCGCCGCATCGCTAATTCGCGAATGAAGGTGCGCCGGTTTCCGCCACTCTGTCGCGATCCAATGGCGCGCACTTTCCGTTTACGTAAAGCAGTTGCGCCCGCCCCCGCGACCGTTTACGCTTTACCCCATGCTGTTCGGCTTCCTCGAAGAACTCCGCACCGCGGGTATTCCCGTGAGCATGAAGGAGCATCTGCTGCTGCTCGAGGCGCTCGACCGCGAGGCGATCGACCGCAGCCCCGAGCAATTCTACTACCTCAGCCGCGCGATCTATGTGAAGGACGAGGGCCTGCTCGACCGCTTCGACCAGGTGTTCAACAAGGTCTTCAAGGGCCTGCTCACCGATTACGGCCAGAACCCGGTCGACGTCCCCGCCGACTGGCTGAAGGCGGTCGCCGAGAAATTCCTGACCCCCGAGGAAATGGCCGCGATCGAATCGCTCGGCGACTGGGACAAGATCATGGAGACGCTGAAGGAGCGGCTCGAAGAACAGCAAAAGCGCCACGAGGGCGGCAGCAAGTGGATCGGCACCGGCGGTACCTCGCCCTTCGGCAATTCGGGATATAACCCCGAAGGGGTGCGCATCGGCGGCGAGAGCAAGCACAAGCGCGCGCTGAAGGTCTGGGAAAAGCGCGAGTTCCAGAATCTCGACAACACCAAGGAGCTCGGCACCCGCAACATCAAGATCGCGCTCCGCCGCCTCAGGAAATTCGCGCGCGAGGGCGCGGCCGACGAGCTCGACATCCCGGGAACGATCGACGGCACCGCGCGCCAGGGCTGGCTCGACATCCGCATGCGCCCCGAGCGGCGCAATGCCGTCAAACTGCTGCTGTTCCTCGACGTCGGCGGCTCGATGGATCCCTTCATCAAGCTCTGCGAGGAACTCTTCAGCGCCGCGACGACCGAGTTCAAGAATCTCGAATTCTTCTATTTCCACAATTGCCCCTACGAAGGCGTGTGGAAGGACAACAAGCGCCGCTGGTCCGAACGCCACCAGATGTGGGATATCCTCCACAAATATGGCCATGATTACAAAGTGATCTTCGTCGGAGACGCGTCGATGAGCGCCTATGAGATCACCCATCCGGGCGGCAGCGTCGAACATTTCAACGAGGAATCGGGCGCGGTTTGGATGCAGCGCATCACCCATGTCTATCCCGCCGCGGTGTGGCTCAATCCGGTGCCCGAGGCGCATTGGGGCTACACCCAGTCGGTCAAGCTGATCAAACAGCTTATGAACGACCGCATGTACCCGCTGACGCTCGCCGGCCTCGACGACGCGATGCGCGAGTTGACGCGCAAGCATTGACGCGGGCCATGGCGGCGCTAGGGGCGCGAAGATGTTCGACCTCCCTCTCCTGACCATCCTGCTGCTCACCGGCTTCATCAACCTGATCGGCGCGCTCGCTTATGCCGCGCGCATCGCCGGGGTGCGGACGCGGCGGATCGCCATGTCCTTCGCGCTGTTCAACATCCTCGTGCTCTTCTCGCGCACCTCGAACAGCTTCCTCGGCCCCTTCCTTGCCAAGCGCATCGAGACGCGCATCCACGACGGCAGCGGCCTCTCGCTCTTCCTAGACATGCAGTTCGTGCTCGCCGCGGCGAGCGTCGCGACGCTGGTCGGCATCCTCCTCGTACCCACCGGCCAGCGCATGTTCGCCGCGGCGATCGGCTGGTATCAGGACAACCGCTCGACGACGCGGCTCGCGCTGAAAGCCGTCAGCCCGACCGGCCTGCGCACGCTCCGCCAGTCGCTGACCTTCCCCAGTCTGTCGCACCTCAAGAGCTGGAAAATGCCGAAGGGCATCGGCTGGGGCGTGCTGATCGCCAACTGCCTCGCACAGTCGCTGCTCGCCGTCGGCGTCGTCGCCTCGCTCTACGCCGGCTACCTCGCCCCCGAATTCCGCGTCACCGCGTCGCAGCTGTCGGCGCTGATCAACGGTTTCGCGACGATATTGTTGTTCGCCTTCATCGACCCGCAATTGTCGGTGATGACCGACGACGCGGTCGAGGGCAAAGTCGACGAGGCCGATTTCCGCCGCGCGATCACCTTCATCTCGCTGAGCCGCCTCGCCGGCACGGTGCTGGCGCAGGCGCTGCTGCTCCCCGCCGCGATGCTGATCGCCTGGGTCGCCGTGCATGTCTGAGCCCGCGTCGGGCCAAGGGGGGGCGCACAGCCGCTTCCACACGGTCCGCTCCCGGCTCGAGGCGATGGCGGTCGAGCCAGGGCCGCGCGGCTGGTTCCTCGAATTCCTCGTCTTCGGTTTCAAGCAGGGCTGGGCATGCCTGTTCGGCGGCCTGATGCTCGCGCTGCTGCTCGGCACGCATCTCTTCTGGCCCGAAAGCGCGCCGCTCCATCGCTACGACGCGATCACGATCGGCGCGGTGCTGATCCAGCTCTTCATGCTCGCCTTCCGGCTCGAGACACCGAAGGAAGCGCTGGTCATCCTGATCTTCCACATCGTCGGCACGGTGATGGAATTGTTCAAGACCGCCGCGGGCTCGTGGCAATATCCCGAGGCGAGCCTGCTCCACATCGGCGCCGTCCCGCTCTTCTCGGGCTTCATGTACGCCGCGGTCGGCAGCTATATCGCCCGCGTCTGGCGCATCTTCGATTTCCGCTACACCGGCTATCCGCCGCTATGGGCGACCTATGCGCTGGCGGCCGCGATCTACGTCAATTTCTTCGCGCACCACTGGCTGCCCGACATCCGCTGGCTGCTTTTCGCCGCGACCGCGTGGCTCTTCTGGCGCTGCCAGGTGTGGTTCCGCCCGCTCCACATCCACCGCCGCATGCCCCTGCTCGTCGGCTGGGCCATGGTCGCGCTGTTCATCTGGTTCGCCGAAAATATCGGCACTTTCGCCAGAGCCTGGACCTACCCCAGCCAGGACGGCGGCTGGCACATGGTCGGCCTGGAAAAGCTCGGCAGCTGGTATCTGCTGATGATCATCAGCTTCGTGCTGGTCAGCCTCGTGCAGCGACCGAAGGCGCCCGATTAAGCGAACGGCCGGTCGATCGACGGCGGCGGTTCGCTGAACCATTTGGGGCCCGTCTCGGTCATGTAGAAACAATCCTCGAGCCGGATCCCGAATTCGCCGGGGATATAGATGCCCGGCTCGTTGGAGAAGCACATGCCCGGCGCGAGCTTCGTCGTCTCGCCGCGCACCAGGTTGACCGGCTCGTGCCCGTCGAGCCCGATGCCGTGGCCGGTGCGGTGCGAGGTGCCGGGCAGCTTGTAATGCGGCCCCCAGCCGAGCCCCGCATAATAGCGGCGCACCGCATCGTCGACCGCCCCCGCCGGCGTGCCGAGCTTCGCCGCGGCGAAGGCGACGTCCTGCCCCTTGCGCATCTGGTCCCACACCTGCCGCTGGCGCGGGTTCGCCTTGCCGTAGACGAAGCTGCGCGAAATGTCGGACTGATAGCCGTGGACGGTGGCGCCGCAGTCCATCAGCACGACTTCGCCGTCGCGCACCGCCTGCGGCTTGCCCGACCCGTGCGGATAGGCGCTCGCCTCGCCGAGCAGGATCAGCTCGAACTCGCTGCGCCCGCCGAGCGCGGTCGTCGCGGCCGCCATGATCGCGCCGATGTCGGCGGGGGTCATCCCCGCCTCGATCCGCGGCGCGGTGTGGCGATAGGCGGCGATGGTGATGTCCGACGCGATCTGCATCAGCGCGATCTCGGCTGCCGACTTGTGCATCCGGCACCCGCGCACCACCGGCGCACCGTTGACCACCGTCGCCTCCGGCATCGCCTTTTCGAGCCCGTCGACCGCGAAATAGCGCACCGTTTCCTCGACGCCGATCTTGCCCTTCGCCAGCCCGCGCTTGCCGAGCCAGGCCGCGACCGCCGCGAGCGGATTCTCGTCCTCGTTCCACGTCAGAACCTCGGCATCGATGCCTAGGCTCTCGCGCACCGACGGTTCCTCGAAAAAGGGCGTGACGACCGCGACCTCGCCTTCGCGGGTCAGGATCGCCGCGGTCAGCCGCTCGCTGCGGTTCCAGCGCACCCCGGTGAAATAGATCAGGCTCGACCCCGGCTCGATCAGCAGCGCGCCGATGTCGTTCGCGGCCATCAGTTCCTTCGCCTTGGCGAGGCGCGCCAGACGCTCGGGCTTGCCGATCGGCACCGCCTTCGCCGCGAGGTTCGGGAGGCCCGCGGTGTCGGCGGCGAGCACCGATGCCGGCAGCGTCGCCGCCAGCCCGGTCAGCGCCGCGGTTCCCAGAAAGTGCCGCCGGTACATCGTTTTCCCCTCAGTCATAGATCAGCAGATCGGCGATCTCGGCGCGCCACGCCGCCTCGTCAGGCCCCGCCAGTGCATCGAGATCCCCCGCCTCGGCCGCGGCATCGTCGACCCATTCGCGCAGGCCCGTGCCGCCGTTGATCACGTCGATCGCGAGCACATCGTCGGTATATTCATATTTGAAATCCTTGCCGCGCCAGATCGGATAGTCGGGATAGAGCGACCGGATCGCCTTGAACCCCAGCGCCTGCACGCGCCACGGCCGGAACGCCGCATGATCGTACCAGCCGCCCTCGGCATGGATGAACACGCCGTTGTTCAGCACCTTCATATGCTTGTGGAAGGTCGGCTCGAACCAGATGTCGCGCAGCCTGCACCCCGCGAGCCATCCGGGCGCGAGCCGCTGCATCTCGGCGATCACCCCCTTGGCGTCGATATCGGGCGCGCCGAAGAGTTCGAGCGGACGCGTCGTCCCGCGCCCCTCGCTCAAGGTCGCGCCCTCGACCATCACCGTCCCCGCATAGGCGCGCGCCATGTTGAGGTTCGCGGCATTGGGGCTGGGGTTGATCCACACGCGCTCGGTGGGCCAGCCGAAGCCCGGGCCATCGGGCTGCCACCCCTCCATTTCGATCACGCGGTACTCGACGTCGAGCCCGAAATGGCGGATGAACCAATGCCCCATCTCGCCCATCGTCAGCCCGTGGCGCATCACCATCGGCCCCGCGCCGACAAAGCTTTCCCAGCCCGGCTGCAGTAGAGTGCCTTCGACCGGTCGCCCGGCGGGATTGGGCCGGTCGAGCACCCACACGCCCTTGCCATGCGCCGCCGCGGCTTCGAGCACATAGAGCAAGGTCGTGACATAGGTATAGATGCGGCAGCCCAGGTCCTGCAGGTCGACCAGCATCACGTCGAAGGTGTGCATCGACTGCCCGCTCGGCCGCCGCACCTCGCCATAAAGGCTGAACACGGGCATGCCATAGGTCGGGTCGGTGAAGTCGGGCGACTCCATCATATTGTCCTGCAGGTCGCCGCGCACGCCATGCTGCGGCCCGAACACCGCGGTGACGTCGATCCCGGCGGCGACCAAGGCGTCGATGCTGTGCGTGAGGTCCGCGGTAACCGAAGCCGGATGCGCGAGCAGCGCGACCCGCTTGCCCTCGAGCGGTTTGCGAAGCGCGGGGTCGGCGAGCAGGCGGTCGATACCGAAGGCAATTGTCATGCGGGCGGAGGTGCCCCAAGCGTCAGCGCAAAGCAATCGGGATGATGGAAGTCGGGCTTGCCCGGCGGATGGCGCAGCGCCCAGTAGCTTTTGGTGCCGTCGGTTTCTTCGACGACGGCGGAGAGGGCTGCTAGGAGCGGAGCATCCGTCCACCCCCGCGGCAACTGAACCGTCGCCTCCAGCGCGAGATGCGAGGCACTGCAATCAAGGAATATCGCGGGGGGCTCAATATCGAGATTCTCGCCGCCGTCGCGATAGCTCGCAAACCGGTACGCCGCCCATTGGCTCGACGGCGAAAAGTTGAACTCCAGATATCCCGGCTCGCCGGGCTGCTTGAGAAAGAGTTCACAGCACGTCGTTTTCCAGAGCCCGTCGGCCCGGTCGCGTTCCGCCGGGTCAGGAAGCGTGAGGTCAGTCTCGGGCACTTCGATATGATAGCGCAGCCACAGGGCGCCGTCGGGAGACAACTCGAATTGCACTTCGACGCTCTCAACCGCGCGCGCCGGCGCTTCGGGGTGCGCGATGAGCATCAAGCCTACGGTAGGCTCCGGCCAATCCGGCTCGAGATCAAGCGGCATCATATTCTCCCTGGCTGCCGCGAACTAAAACCAAGGACCGTCCGCATACAAGCTTGAGACAAGCCGATTGGTCGGAAACGAACCGAGTTGGGTTTACCCGTTTCCCATGCTAAGCGCCCGCGCGCTATGACCAGTTACAAATCCGATCTGCTCCGCGTGCTCGACAGCCGCGGCTATATCCACCAACAGACCGACGCGGAAGGGCTCGACGCCCTTGCCGCCAAGCAGATCATTCCCGCCTATATCGGCTTCGACGCCACCGCACCCAGCTTGCACGTCGGCAGCCTGGTCCAGATCATGATGCTGCGCCGCCTGCAGCAGACGGGGCACAAGCCCGTCGTGCTGATGGGCGGTGGCACCACGCGCATCGGCGACCCCACGGGCCGCGACGAGAGCCGCAAGATGCTGGACGACGCGACGATCGAGGCCAATATCGCGTCGATCCGCACGATCTTCGAACCCTTCCTGACCTTCGGCGACGGCCCGACCGACGCGGTGATGGTCAACAACCACGACTGGCTGGGCCAGCTCGGTTATATCGAGTTGCTGCAGGAGGTCGGAACCCACTTCACGATCAACCGCATGCTGACCTTCGACTCGGTCAAATTGCGGCTCGAGCGCGAACAGCCGATGACCTTCCTCGAATTCAACTACATGATCCTGCAGGGCTACGACTTCCGCCACCTGTCGAAGGCGATGGGCGTGCGGCTGCAGATGGGCGGGTCGGACCAGTGGGGCAACATCGTCAACGGGATGGAGCTTGGCCGCCGCATGGACGGCGCCGATCTCTATGGCCTGACGACTCCTCTGCTGACCACCGCGGCGGGCGCCAAGATGGGCAAGACCGCCGCCGGCGCGGTATGGCTAAATTCGGATCAACTGTCCCATTTTGATTACTGGCAGTATTGGCGCAACGCCGACGACCGCGACGTCGGCAAGTTCCTGAAGCTGTTCACCGACCTGCCGCTCGACGAGATCGCCCGCCTCGAAGCGCTCGAAGGCGCCGAGATCAACGAGGCGAAGAAGATCCTCGCCGACGCCGCGACCGCGCTGTGCCGCGGCGACGAAGCGGCGCGCACCGCCGCCGAGACCGCCGCGCAAACCTTTGAAAAAGGGCAGATCGGCGGCGATCTCCCGCAGGTCGCGGCGCCCGCCGAAGGCATCCGTATCCTCGATGCGCTCCGCGAACTCGGCTTCGCGGCGTCGAACAAGGAGGGGCGGCGCAAACTCGACGAGGGCGCAGTCAAGGTCGATGGCGTCGTGATCCGCGACCCCAATCATGTGATTTCGCCCGCCGCCGACCCGGTGCCGCTGAGCCTCGGTGCCAAGAAGCACGGGCTGGTCACACGCTGACGGCTTGCCGCAGCGTTTACCACTTCTTAGGTGAATCGCGGCGATCACTTCGCGCTCGACCAGCGAGAGTGATGGAATGCGCAAGATCGACACCAACAAGGCCCATTATGTCGGGCTCGACCAGCGGCTTTCGCCGCGCAGCGACGTCTATTGCCGCCTGCCGATGATCCTGCCCGACGGCGGCCAAGATATGTGCACCTGCGTCAACATCAGCTCGGACGGGCTGCTGATGCGCTACGAACGCGGGCTCGAAATCGGCGACCTCGTGGTGTTCCGCATGCCGATCATCGGCCGCATCGCCGCCAAGGTCATCTGGTCGCTCGCCGGCAAGACCGGCGTCCAGTTCGAAAAGATGATCGCGGTCGAGGATTATCTGCCGATGATCCGCGCCATGGGCGCCCGCGGCGACCTCTAACCGCTCCGGAGCAGCGGCACCGCCGCATCGCGTTCGAACAGATAAAGGCAGAGCCGCACCGCCTCGCCGCGTGCGCCGTCCATGCCGCCGTCGCGCTCGACGAACAGCCGCGCATCGTCATGCGCCACGGGCAGCAGCCGCACGAGCTGCTCGGCGCTCGCGACGCGGTAATCGGCGTCGCCCGACTGCTTGAGCCCCAGGAGTTCGCCGCCGCCGCGCAGTTCCAGATCCTTCTCGGCGATCACGAACCCGTCGTTCGTTTCGCGCATCAGCGCCAGCCGCTCGCGCGCGGTCTCCGAGAGGGTCTGCGAGCGCAGCAGCAGGCACACCGATTTCGCCGCGCCCCGCCCGACGCGCCCGCGCAGCTGGTGGAGCTGCGCCAACCCGAAATTCTCGGCATGCTCGACGATCATCAGGCTGGCGGCGGGAACATCGACCCCGACTTCGATCACCGTCGTCGCGACGAGCACGCCGATCCGGCCCGCCTGGAAGCGCGCCATGACCTCGTCCTTGTCGGGGCCCTTCATCCGCCCGTGCACCAGCCCCACACGATCGTCACCGAGCCGCAAGCGCAGCAGCGCCGCCCGCTCCTCGGCCGCCGCCAGCTCGCTCGCCTCGCTCTCGGCGACCAGCGGGCACACCCAGTACGCCTGCGCCCCGCTCGCGAGATGGCGTTCGAGCCCGCCGATCACCTCGTCGAGCCGGTCGACCGAGACGACGCGCGTATCGACCGGGGTGCGCCCCGGCGGCATTTCGTCGATCCGCGACACGTCCATCTCGCCATGATTGGCGAGTTGCAGCGTGCGCGGGATCGGGGTCGCGGTCATCACCAGCAGGTGCGGCGGCCGCTGGCCCTTGGCGGTGAGCATCAGCCGCTGTGCGACGCCGAAACGATGCTGCTCGTCGACGACGACCAGCGACAGGTCGCGGTAATTCACCGCCTCCTGGAAGATCGCATGCGTGCCGACCAGGATATCGATGCTGCCGTCGGCCAGCCCCATCAGCGTCGATTCGCGCACCCGTCCCTTGTCGCGCCCGGTCAGAATCGCGATGTTCACCGGCAGCCCCGCGAGCATCGCCTGCAAGGTCGCGAAATGCTGGCGCGCCAGTATCTCGGTCGGCGCGAGCAGCGCCGCCTGCGTCCCCGCCTCGACCGCGGTCAGCATCGCGCGCAGCGCGACCAGCGTCTTGCCCGACCCGACATCGCCCTGCAGCATGCGCAGCATCGGCACGTCCTGCGCCATGTCGCCCGCGATCTCGCGCCCGACGCGTTCCTGCGCACCCGTGAGTCCAAACGGCAGCTTGAGCGCCCCGGTCAGCCGCCCGTCGCCGGCGATCCCGCGCCCCTTGCGTTTGCGCAGCCCCTCGCGGATCAGCATCAGCGCGACCTGGCTCGCGAAAATCTCGTCATAGGCGAGGCGGTCGTGCGCCGCGGCATCGTGCGGGCTGGCATGCGCGCGCGCCAGCGCCTCCTGCCACGCCGGCCAGCTGCGCAGCGCCAGCAGCGGTCCGTCGATCCACTCGGCGAGCTCGGGGCGCCGTTCGAGCGCGATCTCGACCAGCTGGTTCAACCGCGCGTTGGTGAGCCCCTCGGTCAGCGGATAGACCGCCTCGCTCGTCGCGATCTCCCCCTCGCCCGGCTCGCCGACATGGTCTGGATGGACGATCTGGCGCATGTCGCCATAGGCGTCGAGCCGCCCCGACACCTGCCGCGGCTCGCCCAAGGGGAAAAGCTTCTTCGCCAGCCCCGCGGTGCGCCCGAAATAGACGAGCCGGACATGGTCGCCCGCGCCGTCGAAGGCCTCGACGCCGAAAGGCGCGCGCGGGGACCGCCCGGGGCGATAATCCTGCGCGGTCAGCGTCACGATGATCTGCTGCCCGACCTGTGCTTGGTCGAGCCGATCGACCGGATAGCGCTGCACCAGCCCGGTCGGCAGGTGGAACAGCACGTCGACCACGCGCTCGAGCCCGAGCCGCGTCAGCGGCTTGGCGAGCTGCGGCCCGACGCCCTTCAGGTCGGTCAGCGCGGCAAAGAGCGGATTGAGTATCTCGGGTCGCATGGCTAGTGCATCCCGTCTATCGCTTGCTTGCCCCGTGCGCCACTCCCGGCGTCATGGGCTATCGGGATTCGTACCGTGCCCATGACCGACCGTCTCAAACGCCTCAAATTCCGCGCCTGGCATCGCGGCACGCGCGAGGCCGATTATATGATCGGCGGCTTTTTCGACCGCTATTCGCCCGAATGGAGCGACGACGACATCGCATGGTACGAACTGGTGGTCGAGGAGGATGACGTCGACATCATGGCCTGGGCGCTCGGCACCGGGCATCCGCCCGCGCATCTCGACCGCCCCGACATGATCGCCGCGATGCGCCGGCTGGACTATATCCCGCTGCCATGACTCGAAGTGCCGCCGACATCTTTGCCGCCATCGCGTCGGCACCCGCGCCGCTGACGATTTCGCGCGCGGCCGACGGTTTCCTGCCGCTGCTGCTCGCCGACTTGGCGCGCGCCAGCGACAAGCGCCTCGTCTATGTCGCGACCGACGATGCCGCGATGCAGGCGGTCGCCGACGCGGCGCCCTTCTTTGCGCCCGACCTCACCGTCCACCGCTTCCCGGCATGGGACTGCCTTCCTTATGATCGCGCGGGTCCGTCGATGCGCGTCAGCGCCGACCGGCTCGCGACGCTCTCGGCCCTACAGGCGGCGCCGAAGCGCGGCGAGCTGATCCTGACCACCGTCGCCGCGGTTACCCAGCGCACGCTCACCCCCTTTCGCGTCCGCCAGCTCGCGACGACGCTCGCGCCCGGCCAGCGGATCGACCGCGACGCGCTCGCCGAGCTGCTCGTTTCGAACGGCTTCAGCCGCGTCGATACCGTCGCCGACCAGGGCGAGTTCGCGGTGCGCGGGGGCATCGTCGACCTCTTTCCCGCGGGCGAGGAAACGGGCCTGCGCGTCGATTTCTTCGGCGACGAGATCGAGAGCATCCGCCGCTTCGACCCCGCCGACCAGCGCAGCCTCGGCCCCGCCAGGGCGCTGCAACTGCTCCCCGCCGCCGAGACCCTGCTCGACCAGGACACGATCAAGCGCTTCCGCTCGGCGTACCGTGAAATCTTCGGCGCGCAGGCGACCGGCGATCCGCTCTATCAGGCGGTCAGCGAAGGGCGGCGCCAAGCGGGCATGGACCATTGGCTGCCCTTGTTCGAGGAGCGGCTCGCGACGATCTTCGACCATATCGACCCGGCGACCCCCGTACTGCGCGGCCACCGCACCGAGGCGACCGCCGAGACGCGCTTCGCCGCGATCGCCGACTATCATGCGAACCGTGTGGCGGCGGCGCAGGAACAGGCGGGCAGCTATCGTCCGCTCAAACCCGAGACTCTCTACCTGACCGAGAGCGAGTGGAGCACCGCCGCGGCGAGCCGCCCGGTGCATGTCGTCACGCCTTTCGACGTGCCCCCTGCCGCTACCGTCGTCGACCTCGAAACCTTCGCCGCGCGCGACTTCACCCCCGAGCGCACCGCCGACCTCAACGTCTACGACAAGGTCGCCGACCATCTCTCCGACGAACGCCGCAAGGGGCGCCGCACAATCATCGCCAGTTACTCGGGCGGCGCGCGCGAGCGCCTGTCGGGGCTGCTGCGCGACCATGGAGTGACCTCGCTCGCGCCCGCCGACAGCTGGCAGGAAGCGCTCGGCACCGCGTCGGCGGAAAGCGGCGGCACCACCGCGATGGTCGTCCTGCCGCTCGACCATGGCTTTGCCAGCGACGCGATCAGCCTGCTCACCGAACAGGATATCCTCGGCGAAAGGCTCGTCCGCCGCCAGAAGCGCCGCAAGAGCGCCGACGCCTTCCTCGCCGAACTCGCGACGCTCAGCGTCGGCGACCTCGTCGTCCACCTCGACCATGGCATCGGGCGCTACGAAGGCCTGACCTCGATCCCGGTCGGTAACAGCCCGCACGACTGTGTCGCGCTGACCTATGCTGGCGGCGACAAGCTCTATGTCCCGGTCGAGAATCTCGACGTCCTCTCGCGCTACGGCGGCGAGAGCGAGGGGGTCGGGCTCGACAAGCTCGGCGGCGAAGCGTGGCAGCGCCGCAAGGCGCGGATGAAGGAGCGGATCCGCGAGATCGCGGGCGAATTGCTCGCGACCGCCGCGGCGCGCGCGCTGCGTCCCGGCGAACTGCTCGCCGCCGATGCCGCTTACCCGGCCTTCGCCGACCGCTTCCCCTATCAGGAGACCGACGACCAGGACCGCGCGATCGGCGACGTGCTCGCCGACATGGCGTCGGGGCGCCCGATGGACCGGCTGGTGTGCGGCGACGTCGGTTTCGGCAAGACCGAAGTTGCGCTCCGCGCCGCCTTCGTCGCGGCGATGGCGGGGGTGCAGGTCGCGCTGGTCTGTCCGACCACGCTCTTGGCCCGCCAGCATTTCACCAACTTCGTCGAGCGCTTCAAAGGCTTCCCGGTCAACATCGGCCGCCTGTCGCGCCTCGTCCCCGCCGCCGAGGCGCAGAAGACGCGCGACGGCCTCGCGAGCGGCCAGATCGACATCGTCGTCGGCACGCATGCGGTGATCGCGAAGGCGGTCGAGTTCAAGAACCTCGGGCTCGTCATCGTCGATGAGGAACAACGCTTCGGGGTGGTCCACAAGGAGCGGCTGAAGCAGCTAAAGACCGACGTCCATGTGCTGACGCTGACCGCGACGCCGATCCCGCGCACCTTGCAGATGGCGATGTCGGGGCTGCGCGAACTCAGCGTCATCCAGACGCCGCCGGTCGATCGCCTCGCCGTGCGCACCTATGTCGCGCCCTGGGATCCCGTCGTCATCCGCGAGGCCTTGCTGCGCGAGCACGACCGCGGCGGGCAGAGCTTCTTCGTCACCCCGCGGATCAAGGACCTTCCCGATATCGAGGAGTTCCTGCGCACCCGCGTGCCCGAAATCAAATATGTCGTCGCGCACGGCCAGATGGCGCCGGGCGAAGTCGAGGAGCGCATGGGCGCCTTCTACGACCGCAAATATGACGTGCTCGTCTCGACCACCATCGTCGAGAGCGGCCTCGACATCCCGAGTGCCAATACGCTGATCGTCCACCGCGCCGACCGCTTCGGCCTCGCCCAGCTCTACCAGCTCCGCGGGCGGGTCGGGCGCTCGAAGACGCGCGCTTACGCCTATCTGACCACCCCCGACCATGGCGCGATCACCGACACCGCCGAGAAAAGGCTCAAGCTGCTCGGCGATCTCGATACGCTGGGCGCGGGGTTCCAACTCGCGAGCCACGATCTCGACATTCGCGGCGCGGGCAATCTCGTCGGCGACGAGCAGTCGGGGCATATCCGCGAGGTCGGTTTCGAACTCTACCAGTCGATGCTCGAGGAGGCGATCCTCGTCGCCAAGGCGGAGGGCATGGGCGCCGCGCCGCCGCGCGAGGCGCTGTCGCCGGTGATCACCATCGACGCGCCGATCCTGATCCCCGAGGATTATGTCCCCGACCTGCCGCTGCGCATGGCGCTCTATCGCCGCCTGAACGACGCGCAGGACCGCCCCGCGCTCGACGCCTTCGCCGCCGAAATGATCGACCGCTTCGGCCCGCTGCCGCCCGAGACTGCAAACCTGATCCAGCTAATGGAGATCAAATCCAACGCCAAGCTCGCGGGCATCGCCAAGCTCGACGTCGGGACCAAGGGCGCGCTGGTCAGCTTCCACGGCGACGCGTTCGCCAATGTCCCCGGGCTGATCGCCTATGTCGAGCGGCTGAAGGGCCGCGCGCGCATCCGCCCCGACAACCGCCTGTCGGTCAGCGGCGAATGGGCGAGCACCGGCGCACGCCTCAATGGCGCGCTGCAATTGTCGAAGGGTTTGGGGAAGCTGGCGAAGCAGGCCGGCTAGGCCTGGAGCAGCGCCACCAACTCACCCCCCGGCACCGGCCCCGACTTCAAAAACCCCTGCCAGGTTGCGACGCCGAGCTCCTTCAGCCGCGCGAGCTGCGGCTCGTGCTCGATGCCTTCGGCGACCACCAGCAGCCCCAGCGCGCGTGCCAGGTCGACGATCGCGCGCACGACGATGCGGTCGCGGTCGCTGCCGTCGATCGTGCGCGTGAAGCCGCTGTCGATCTTGAGATAATCGATCGGCAGCCGCGCGAGCAACGACAGGCTCGAATAGCCGGTGCCGAAATCGTCGATCGCGATCGCGCAGCCGAGCTCGCGGATCTGCGCAAGCTGCGCCGCGGCGCTCGCGGGGTCGCTCAGCATCGCCTGTTCGGTGAGTTCGAGCGTCAGCCGGTCGGGATCGACCCCCGCCTTCTTCGCCATCGCGGCGAAGCGGTCGGCGAAATCGGGGTCGCCGAGGTCGGCGGCGGTGATGTTGAGCGAGACGCGCAGCTTCGCCAGCGCCTTCGGCCACCCGGCCATCTCGTGGAGCGCGACGCGATGCGCATGCTCGGTGAGCTCGCACTCGAGCCGCGCCGCGCGCGCCGCGGTGACAAGCGCCCCCGCGCCGAGCAGCCCAAGCTCGGGATGCTGCCAGCGCAGCAGCGCCTCCACCCCGGTCATCGCGCCGCTCGCGACGTCATATTGCGGCTGGTAGTGGATCACGACCTCGCCCGCCGCGAGCGCCGCCTTGACCGTCGCGCCGTCGCGCGCCGAGGCAGGGCGCGCGAGCTGGTCGCTCGCGGTGCGCAGCTGCTCGGCCACCGGCTCGTCGCGGGTGATCCGCGCCGCGGCGATACGGATCGCGAGGCGGCCGTTGGGATCGCCGACCATCGGCTCGGCGAGCGCGACGTGCAGCGCACGCTCCTGCGCGCGCAAGGCGCCCAGCGACAGCGCCGCCGCGGGCACGATCAGGAAGCGCGGCCCGTCGAGCCGGTCGACGTGCGAGCCGCGCCCGAACTCGTCGCCCGCGAAATTTTCGAGCCGCCGCGCGATCTCCTCGAGCACCGCGTCGCCCGCCTCGGTCCCCGCGCTGTTGTTGATCCGCGCGAGCTGGTCGACCTGGACCAGGATGACGCCGATGTCGGCATCGTGGCGCAGATGGAGCTCCTCGAGATGCCGGACGGCCGCGGAAAATGTGTCAACTATGCGATTCATCGGCGCCGCCATAGCAGGCATTGCTTGCCAATCTCCCCCCTTTTGCAGCAAGATTGACAAGATGACGCGATTGTCAGCCTCGTCCACCGCTCCGCTGACCGACGGCCACGGCCGCCGGATCGACTATCTACGGCTGTCGGTGACCGACCGCTGCGACCTTCGCTGCCGCTATTGCATGGCCGAAGACATGAATTTTCTCCCGCGCGCCGCGGTGCTCAGCATCGAGGAAATGGGCGAGCTCGCGGCGCGCTTCGTCGCGCGCGGGGTGCGGCGCATCCGGCTGACGGGGGGCGAGCCGCTGGTACGGCGCGGCATCGACCTGCTCGCGGGCCGACTCGGCGCGCTGATCGGGCACGGGCTCGACGAGCTGACGCTGACCACCAACGGCATGCGCCTCGCCGAATATGCCCCGATGCTCGCCGAGGCGGGCGTTCGGCGGATCAACGTCAGCCTCGACACGCTCGACCCCGCCGCGTTCCGCCATATCACCCGCGTCGGCGACGTCGATGTCGCGCTGGGGGGCATCGCCGCCGCGCGCGCCGCGGGGATCGCGGTCAAGATCAACATGGTCGCGCTCGCCGGGCTCAACGAAGACCAGCTGCTCCCGATGCTGGACTGGTGCGCCGGAAACGGCTGCGACCTGACATTGATCGAGACGATGCCGCTCGGCGAGATCGAAGGCGACCGCAGCGACCATTATATCCCGCTCCACCAGTTCATCGCGCCGCTGCGCGCCGAGCATGCGATCTTCCCCATCGACAAGAAGACCGGCGGCCCCGCGCGCTATTTCGGAGTCGAGGACAGCCCGGTGACGCTCGGGCTGATCACCCCGCTCAGCAACAATTTCTGCACCACCTGCAACCGCATCCGCCTGACCGTCGAAGGGCGTATCTATATGTGCCTGGGGCAGGACGACCATGTCGACCTGCGCGCCGCGCTTCGCGAAGGCGGCGACGTCGATGGCTTGATTGATGCCGCATTGGCTGGCAAACCCCGCGCGCATGACTTTCATATCGAACGAAAGTCCGCACCGGCGGTCGCGCGTCATATGAGTGCAACGGGCGGGTAAAACCCCGCTCCACGGGGGACCAATATGCATCGCAAGATCGCGCTCGTCGCATCGAACGCGCCCGCGGGACTGGAGGCCGAGGCCGAGCTGCGCCCGCTCTACGACTTCGTCGATCTGAACGAAGCCGACATGCTGATCGTGCTGGGCGGCGACGGCTTCCTGCTCCACATGCTGCACCAGTTGCTCGACCAGCGGCGATCGATGCCGGTGTTCGGGATGAATCGCGGCACGATCGGCTTCCTGATGAACGAGTTCCGTATCGAGGGGCTGCTCGACCGGCTCGCCGCGGCGCGGCCCTTCCTGATCCACCCGCTGTCGGGCGACATCACGACGGTCGGCGGCGAGCGCCATATCCTGCCCGCGATCAACGAGATTTCGCTGCTGCGCGAAACGCGCCAGGCGGCGAAGCTCGAGGTGCTGATCAACGAGAAGTCGATGCTCGAGGAATTGTCCTGCGACGGCGTGCTGGTGTCCACCCCCGCCGGATCGACCGCGTACAACCTCAGCGCCAACGGCCCGATCCTGCCGCTCGAATCGCAGATGCTGGCGCTGACCCCGATCAGCCCCTTCCGCCCGCGGCGCTGGCGCGGCGCGCTCGTCCCCGAATCGACGAGCATCCGCTTCAACGTCCGCGAGGCCGCGAAGCGCCCGGTGAGCGCGGTCGCCGACCAGCGCGAAATCCGCGACGTGAAGACCGTGCTGGTCACCACCGACCGCAGCCGGCCGCTGACGCTGCTGTTCGATCCCGACCATGGCCTCGACGAACGCATCGCGATGGAACAATTTATCGTCTGAGGGGCGTTTGCGTGGCGGCACCGGCCCGCTCCCCCACCCGGCCTCCCATAGGTTACTATCGTCGGGGAGGCCCTCGGCGCCACGCGCCGCCTTGGGCGGTGGGGGAGCGGGCCGGTGCCACAACAAATAGTGCCGATACCCTCTTGCAAAATACAGCGCGCGGCGGCAAAGGGGCCGCCTTGCCCGCCACGGCGGTATGTTCCTCGGTAGCTCAGCGGTAGAGCAATCGACTGTTAATCGATCGGTCGTAGGTTCGAATCCTACCCGGGGAGCCAGCACTTTCCTGCAGCACGAAATGCTCCGCTGGAGCGCTCCGGGCTTCGCGTAGTGCGCGAAGTCCACTCATATCGCGCATGCGGCAGCCGCATCGGCTGCACCGGGCTTTGGTCCTATCGACCGCATGAGCGGCCAGCGCGATCGGGCGCCCCTCGGGCGTTTTCCTTTGCTGTGCGCGATTTCTCATCCCGGCCATATGACGCGCCAGCCGCGTCATTTATGTATTCATTTTTTTTGAAACACACCTCAATCTGCAGAAATATCGCGGGTTTTTCGCCAAAATCATGCCATCTGGACTCGCCTGCGTCAAAAAGTGTATCCATTATATTTGACAGGGGGTGGCAAGGCGCGTAGGCGTCCTCCTGAAACACTAGCATGCAACCAGCGAGTCGTATGCAGATCATGGGAGGGTGGAATGACTCTGGGTGGCCGGATTCTTTCGACAAGTGTGTTCGCCCTGGCAGCGCCGACGGCGCTGGCAGCGCAGGAGGCCGAGACCGAGGCCAGCGGCGGCATCGCCGAAATCATCGTCACCGCACAGAAGCGCGACGAGAATCTGCAGCGCACCCCCGCCGCGGTCACCGCGGTCAGCGGCGACCTGCTCGTCGCATCGGGGATCAAGGACCTGAGCTCGGCGCAGGAAATCGTCCCCGGCGCGCGCTTTCACCAGGAAGGCAATACGACGCAGGTCTTCCTGCGCGGCATCGGCTCGAACCTCGACTTCGCCAATGTCGAGCCGTCGGTGTCGTTCAACTTCAACGGCGTGAACATCCCGCGCGAGGCGACGAGCGTGCCCTTGTTCGACATCGAACGCTTCGAGGTGCTGCCGGGGCCGCAAGGCACGCTTTATGGCCGCAGCGCGATCGGCGGCACGGTCAACGTCGCCTTCAAGCGCCCCGCGTTCGAAAGTGGCGGCAATGCGACGCTGGAGGTCGGCAATTACGACCTGATCCACGGCACCGTCGTCGGCAATGCGATGCTGTCGGAGCAGCTCGCGCTCCGCGTCGGGCTCGATTACGCCTATCGCGACGGTTATATGGAGACGGGGTCGGACTCGCAGGACGACATCTCGGGCCGCATCGGCCTGCTCTATGACAATGGTGAGGGTTTCAGCCTCTATTGGTGGGGCAACACCACCCACAAGAACGGCAACACCCCGAACCTGGTGAACAAGGGATCGCGGCTGGTCGTCGATGCGAACGGCAACCCGGTGCGCGACGCCGGCGGCAACCTGCAGTTCGTGTTCGACGAGAACGCCTTCCTGCGCGACCGGCCGTGGGACGACCTGCGTCCCGGCGTGCTTGCGGAGACCGCGCCTTTCGGCCAGCCGACCCCCTCGACGCAGAACTACGAAAATTATGCGACGGGGCTGCAGATCGACGCCGAGCTGAGCGACACCGTCTCGCTGACCAACATCACCGGCTATGTCTATCTGGATGCTGAGACCGAGGTTTACTGGCTCGGCGTGCTGCCCGCCTACAAGCTCGACAAATATCGCATGCTCAGCAACGAACTGCGGCTGACCGGCGACACCGACAAATTGAAATGGCTCGTCGGGCTGTTCGCCTATCGCAACAAGGGCGTCGGCCAGGGCATCGTCGGCACCGCGGTCGGCCCGGGCGGCCCCGCGATCCCCGGCACCCCCTTCCCCTTCTTCTCGTCGAACGTGCAGAGCAATATCATGAAGGGCGGCGCGATCTTCGGGCAGGCGACCTACAGCGTCTCCGACCGCTTCCGCGTCACGCTCGGCGGCCGGTACGGCATCGACAACAAGAAGGCGCGCGGCATCGCGCTCGACGACCAGGTCTCGCCCTATACGTTCGAGAAGACCTTCCGCCGCTTCGATTACAAGGCGGGGATCGAATATGACGTCGCCGACCGCGTGATGTTCTACGCGACCTACCAGACCGGCTATCAGCCGGGGACCTTCAACGAAGTCGTCGACCTGCCCGGCCGCACCAACCTGGTGAAGACCGGCAAGATGAAGGGCATCTCGGGCGGCTTCAAGGCGCGCTTCCTCGACAATAGGCTGCAGATCAACAATGAGGCGTTTTTCTACGTCTACACCGATCTCGCGATCCAGGCCTATGACGCGAGCAAGCTGTACAACGAGATTTTCAACGCCGGGAAGGTCGAGATCCCGGGCAACCAGCTCGACATATTGTTCCAGCCGAACCCCGACACCAAGCTGAACCTGTCGATCAGCTATGTCCATGCGCGCAACAAGGATTTCATCACCCCCGGCGGGCAGAATTACAACGGCCTCGCCGGGCCGTACGCGGCCGACTGGACGATCGGCGGCGGCATCAGCCAGGATTTCCGGATCGGCAGCGGTTACCTCCGCGCCGCGGCCGACGCGCGCTACGAAAGCGAATGGTACGCCGACTTCATCCACAATCCGGGGGTGCGGCAGAAACCCTATGCCAAGGTCAATGCGTCGCTGACCTGGTATGGCGAGGACGAGCGCTGGAACATCGGCATCTGGGGCAAGAATCTGACCAACGAGGCGGTGATCGCGGCGACCGCGGCGGCGGGCATTCCGGGTCCGGCGACGGCCTATCTGTCGGCGCCGCGCACCTTCGGTGTCCGCGCCGGGTTCAATTTCTGACCATGGCGGGCGCGCTGTCCGGCAAGGTGGTGATCGTCACCGGCGCGGCCGGCGGGATCGGCCACGACGCGGCCCGAGTGCTGGCGCGCGCCGGGGCGCGGCTGATCCTGACCGACGTCGCCGCCGAAGGGGGCGAAGCGGCGGCCGAGGCGGTGCGCGGCGAAGGGGGCGACGCCCTCTTCGTCGCCGCCGACCTGGCGAGCGAGGCCGACGTCGAGTCTCTGGTCGCGCGGACGGTCGCGCATTACGGGCGGCTCGACGGCGCGTTCAACAATGCCGGGGTCGAGCAGAAGAACAAGCCCGTCGACGAACTCAGCCTCGCCGAGTGGAACCGCGCGATCGCGATCGACCTGACCGCGGTGTTCCTGTGCATCAAATATCAGGTGCGCGCGATGCTGGCCTCGGGCGGCGGTGCGATCGTCAACACCGCCTCGTCGCTCGGCCAGGTCGCGATCCCCGGCGCGAGCGAATATATCGCCGCCAAGCACGGCGTCGTCGGGCTGACGCGTGCGGCGGGCGCCGACTATGCCGCGCGCGGCGTGCGCGTGAACGCGGTGCTGCCCGGCATCATCGAGACGCCGATGATTTCGCGCCTGTCGACCGACCCCGACTTCTCCGCCATGTTCGACCGGCTGCGCGCCCGCCATCCGATCGGCCGCTTCGGCCAGCCGTCGGAAGTGGGCGCGGCAGTCGCCTGGCTGCTGTCCGACGCCGCATCCTTCGTGAACGGTGCCGCGATAGCCGTCGACGGCGGCTACCTGTCGGTCTGAGGTCCAGGATATGTCCATCCCGATCACCCGAGGCATCGACCATATCGGCCTGACCGTCGCGGACATCGACGCCGCGGAACGTTTCCTGATCGACGGGCTGGGCGCGGTCCTGGTCTATGAAGCGCTGAACGAAACCATGCCGCCGTTCAAGGGCGCCGAGTTCGAAAAGGCACTGGGCGTACCGGCCGGCGCCGAAGTCAATGCCATCCGCATGTACCGGATCGGCCAAGGCCCGGGGATCGAATTGTTCCGCTACACCGCCGACGCCCCGCGCCCCGCGCTGCGCGCCTGCGATCGCGGCTGGCAGCATATCGCGCTTTATGTCGACGATATGGAGGCTGCGATTGAACGGATCGGCACGGCGGGGGGCATATTGCTCAGCGCACCATGGGACCTGCAAGGCGCCGAAAGCGGTCCGGGCAATCGTTTTTGTTTCATGACGGCCCCTTTCGGCGCCCTGATCGAGCTGGTTTCCTATCCTTCCCCGCAACCTTACGAAGCGTCGACACCGCTCCGGCGATGGAAACCGCCGGTCGCTCGCACCTGAAAGGACGCCCCGATGTATGCTCTCTCCCACGCCATTCCGATAAACCCGCCGGGCGCCGTGCCCGTGCTCACGCGCGAGCAGGTGTGGCGCGGCCTCGAAATGAAGGCCGAGAATGCGATGCCCTTCGTCGACGGCATGACCCAGTGCGACGTCGACAGCCGCGAAGGCAATGTGCTGACGCGAACGATCACTTTCCGCGGCACGCAGCACCGCGAGAAGATCACCTTGTTCGCGCCGGTGAAGGTCCAGTTCGAGCGGCTCGACGGCACCGGCTGGATCGACAATGTCATCAGCGAAAGCGAAGGCGGCCTCCTCCTGACCTTCACCTTCGGCATCAGCTTCCCCGGCATCGCCGGGGGCAGCGCCGAAGAACAGGCGCAGGGCGACAGCATGCGCGGCGCCTATACGGGCGCGGTCGCCGCCACACTCAATCGGGTGCGCCAGATGGTGCAGGACGGAGAGTTCGCATGACCGGCCCGGCCCTTGCGCATGAGGATTGGGCGGGTGCTTTCTTCCGCGACGCCGATACGCTCGAACTGCCCCGGCTGATGCGCTGGTTCGGACCCGACATCGACCTCCGCCTCGCCAATGTGCCGCCGATCGCGGGGCACGGGCCGGTCGAGGTGACCTTCGCCGAATTCTGGTCGGGAATCCGCGGCATGCGCCATGAGCGCGAGACGCTCGTCGTCGACGGCGACAGCGCGTTCCAGGGGAGCCAGGTCACCTACACGCGGCCCGACGGACGCGACGTGACGATGCCCGTCGCCAGCCATTTGCGCCGCGACGCGGCGGGCACGCTCGACCGCCTGTGGATCTACATCGATTTGGGGCCGCTCTATGCCGACTGAAAACCCCGTGACCACCCGCCTCGAGGGCAAGGCCTGCATCGTCACCGGTGCGGGCGGCAGCATCGGCCGCGCGGCGTGCCTGCGCCTCGCCGCCGAGGGAGCGCATGTCGTCGGCACCGACCTGATCGCGGCGGGCGCCGAGGAGACGCTGGCGCAGGTCCAGGCGGCGGGCGGATCGATGATCTCGGTCCACCCCGCCGACCTCACCGAGCGCGCGCAATGCGACCGCGTCGTCGCGGCGGCGGTCGAGGCCTTCGGCGGCGTCGACATGCTCTTCAACAATGGTGCGATGGCCTATTTCGCGTGGATCGAGGACATGGACGCCGCGACCTGGACGAAGACGCTCAACGAGGAGCTCGATATCGTCTTCCACATGACGCAGGCGGCGTGGGAGGAACTCAAGAAGCGGCGGGGCAATATCGTCAACACCGCGTCGCTCTCGGCCTGGGCGGGGATCGAGCGGCTGCCCGGCCTCGCGCATGCGGCGGCCAAGGGCGGCGTGCTCGCGATGACGCGGCACCTTGCCATGGAGGGGCGCCTCTACGGCGTGCGCGCCAACAGTGTCTCGCCCGGCACGATCGAGACCAACCAGACGCGCTTCATCCTCGAAGACCCCGAATGGTGCCGCGTCCAGCTGGGCCGCTCGATGATGAACCGCATGGGCCAGCCCGAGGAGGTCGCCAATGTCGTCGCCTTCCTCGCGAGCGACGACGCCTCCTACGTCACCGGCGCCGACATCGCGGTCGACGGCGGCGTGCGCGCGTGGTGAGGGAGGAGCGACGATGAACAACGCCTGGGTGCTGGACCGCTTTGCCGCCGTCGACCGCAAGGATATCGACGGCTTCATCGACATGCTGTCCGACGACCATCATTTCATCTTCGGCGCCCGCCCGCCGGTGATCGGCAAGGACGACGCCCGCACCGTCGTCAATCATTTCTGGGCGATGATCGGGCGGCTGCGCCACAATATCTGGCGTGTCCGCGAGGCCGGCGACATCGTCACTGTCGAGGCGCTGATCGAATATGAAAGGCTCGACGGCAAGGTCGTGCTCGTCCCCTGCTGCGACGTCGTGCGCCACAACGGCCGCGAACTGGTCGAGCAGCGCGCCTATCTCGACCAGACCGCGATCTTCGCCGACCTGTCGTCGGGCGAGCATCCGTACAAGGATCATTGGATCGACGACATTCCCGCCGCGCGCGCCGCCCTTGGCCTCGCCCCTGAACCGGAGCTGCTGTGATGGATATCGAAGCAGAAATGCGCCGCCTGCTCGACGAGGAAGCGGTGAAGAAGATCATCCTGCGCTTCGGCCGCGCGCTCGATACCGGCGACTGGCCGGCCTATCGCAGCTGCTTCACCGACCGGTTGCTCGTCGATTTCGAGCGGCTGACCGGATCCCCGCGCATCCTCGTCGACGCCGACGAATGGACGCGTTTCGCCGACCTGATCCTGACCCCGGTGCGGCGCCACCACAGCTATTTCAACTTCCACATCGACGTCGATGGCGATGCCGCCTCCGCTATATGGTATTTCACCGCGCGCCACTGGAAGGCGACCGATATGGGGTCGTCGGTCTATAACCAGCACGGCTGGTACGACGGAAATTTCGTGCGCCAGGACGGCGCCTGGAAGATGAGCTACGTCAAGCACGACTTCCAGTGGGTCGAAGGCAATAACGCGCTGTTCGACATGGCCGAGCCCGGGCTGGCGGCGCAGATGGGACGCGTCTTCTCCCCCGAAAATATCGCCGCGGGCGCGGCGGCGCGCGTCTGATGCCGATCATCAACGCCTCGATCCTCGCCGGCCGCACCGCCGCGCAGAAAAGCGCGCTGATCCGCGAGCTGGCCGAGGGCGCGCAGCGCGCGCTCGGCGTGCGCGAAGAACAGGTGCGCGTCGTCATCACCGAAGTCGCGCCCGAACATTGGGGCGTCGGCACCCGCAGCAAGGCCGATCCGGAAGGACAAATATGAGCAGCCTCTATCGCCTGGCCGTCGTCAAGACCGCGGACGGACCGCTCGCCGTCGCCGAACGGGGTGGCCGCATGGCGCCGCTGCACGCGCTGCTGGGCGAGGCCGAACCGCGCACCGACCTCGGCCCGCTGCTCGCCGACTGGCCCGCGACGGCGGCGCGGATCGATGCCGCGGTCGAAGCGGGCGGCGCGGCCTTCGCGGGCGGGATCGACGCCGCGGGCGCGACCTTCGCCCTGCCCTTTTCCCATCCCGGCGCGCTGATGTGCATCGGCGCCAATTATCACGACCATGTCGCCGAAATGCCGGTGCCGATGACCCCCGAATATCCCTATGCCTTCGTCAAGCCGACGCACAACACGATCTGCGCCAGCGGCGACGGCGTCGAAGCGCCAAGGGGCGTCGCGATGATGGACTGGGAGGCCGAGCTCGCCGCGGTGATCGGCACGACCGCCAAACATGTCGGCGAGGAAGACGCGCTGTCGCACGTCGCCGGCTATATCAATTTCAACGACCTGTCGGCGCGCGACTGGGTCGCCTCGCGCCCGGCGATCGGGGTCGACTGGGTGCGGCACAAGGCGCACGATGGCTTCGCGCCGATCGGCCCCTATTTTGTCCCAGCGCGCTTCGTCGCCGACCCGCAGGACCTGCCGATCCGGCTGAGCGTCAACGGCACGGTCAAACAGGACAGCAACACCGGCCAGATGATCTATGGCCTGAAGGCCATCATCCGCCACCTGTCGTCGATCATGACGCTGCGCCCCGGCGACATCATCGCCACGGGCACGCCCGCCGGGGTCGGTCATGGCCGCAAGCCGCCCGAATATCTGAAGCCCGGCGACGAGATCCGCATGGAAATCGGCCCGCTTGGCGAACTTGTGACGCCGATCCTATAATGCGGAACCTGGCCCGTTCCCGAGGACTATCATGACGCAATCGCTCGCCGAAATCCTGAAACCCATCGACCGCGACAGCGACGGCAGCACCCGCAGCGCCGCGATCGAGGTCTATGATGTGCTGGAATCCTATATCCTGAACGGCACGCTGAAACCCGGCACGATCGTGTCGCAGGTGGCGATCGCCGACGCGCTCCAGGTCAGCCGCACGCCGGTGCGCGAGGCGATGCGCATGTTGCAGGAGGGCGGTCTGCTGACCGGCGAGCCCAATTATCGCAGCCGCGTCGTCGAATTCGATCCCGTCGACATCGACGCGCTCTATGCCAAGCGCATCGTGCTCGAAGCGCTGGGGGTCGCGATGACGGTCAAGCGGCTCGACGGGGACGGCGTGCGCGGGCTGGAGACCATCGTGCTGTCGCTCGAAAGCCCGAGGGCGCATGAGGATTTCGCCGAGTGGCAGCGGCTGCACCGCCAGTTCCACCGCGCGATCACCAGCGAGGCCGGCGCGACGATGATGGCCGACCTCGAGCAGCTCGAAAAGCGCAGCGAGCGGTACCAGTCGGCGTATAAGGGCGCGCACCTGCCTGGCTGGTGGCAGCGCGGCGAGGCCGAGCACCGCGAATTGTTCGAAGCCATGGCGAGCGGCGACGCGGCGCAGGCGGGCGAACTGGCGGCGCGGCACCTGGCGCGTACTGCGCTCGAGCTGCTGGCGGCGCTCGCGCCCGAATATGACAGCAGCCGCGTGCGCGACAGCCTGCGCTTCGCCGCGGCGGGAGCGAAGGGCATTTCATGAGCGATGTCGCGGCCTTCGATGCGCCCGAGGCGATGGTGGCAGCGACGCGCGAATTGCGCAACTTCGTCGGCAACCGCTTCGTCGAGGGCGGCGCGCCCTTTGTGGTGATCGACCCGGCGACGGGGCGCCAGCACGCCACCGCCTTCGAGGCCGATGCCGGACTCGTCGATGCCGCAGTGGCCGCAGCGCGCGCCGCGCTCGAAGGGCAGTGGGGCAGCATGACACTGGCCACGCGCCGCGCGCTGCTGATGAAGGTCGCCGACGGGATCGAGGCACGCTTCGACGAATTCCTCGCCGCCGAAATCGCCGACACCGGCAAGCCGCACAGCCTCGCCTCGCACCTCGACATCCCCCGCGGCGCCGCCAATTTCCGCGTCTTCGCCGATGTGATCGCGGCGCTGCCGACCGAGAGCTTCGAATTCGACACCCCCGACGGCGGCAAGGCGATCAACTATGCGATCCGCCGTCCGCTCGGCGTCGTCGGGGTGATCAGCCCGTGGAACCTGCCGCTGTTGCTGATGACCTGGAAAGTCGCGCCCGCGCTCGCCTGCGGCAATGCGGTGATCGTCAAGCCGTCGGAGGAGACGCCCTCGACCGCGACGCTGCTCGGTGAAGTCATGGCCGAGGCGGGGGTGCCCGAGGGGGTCTATAACGTCGTGCATGGGTTCGGCCCGGGGTCGGCAGGCGAATTGCTGGTGTCGCACCCCGGGGTGCGCGCGATCACCTTCACCGGCGAGACGCGCACGGGCAGCGCGATCATGCAGAGCGCCGCGCCGCATGTGAAGGCGCTGTCGTTCGAACTGGGCGGCAAGAATGCCGCGATCGTCTTTGCCGACGCCGATATCGACGCCGCGGTCGCGGGGCTATCGCGCGCGGTGTTCCTCAACACCGGCCAGGTGTGCCTTGCGCCCGAGCGCATCTATGTGGAACGGCCGGTTCTCGACGCCTTCGTCGCGGGCATGAAGGCGAAGGCCACGGCGCTGAAGGCCGGCCTGCCGAACGACGCCGGGGTCGATTTCGGCCCGCTGATCTCGGCCGAGCATCGAGACAAGGTGCTCGATTATTACCGCCTCGCCGAGCAAGAGGGCGCGACGGTCGTCACCGGCGGCGGCGTTCCCGCGCTGGGCGGCGAGGCCGCAAACGGCTTCTTCGTCGAACCGACGCTGTGGACCGGGCTGCCGCACGACGCGCGCGTGTGTCGCGAGGAAATTTTCGGCCCCTGCGCCGCGATCATCCCCTTCGATAGCGAGGAGGAAGCGATCCGCCTCGCCAATGACTCGGCCTATGGGCTCGCCGCCTCGACCTGGACCCGCGACCTGTCGCGCGGGCACCGCGTCGCGGCGGCGATGGAGGTCGGCATTTCGTGGGTGAACAGCTGGTTCCTCCGCGACCTGCGCACCCCCTTCGGCGGCGCCAAGCTGTCGGGCATCGGCCGCGAGGGCGGCGCGCATTCGATCAATTTCTATTCCGAGCCGACGAACATCTGCATCAAACTATAATCGAGGAGAGGCGTGGTGGCCGAAGCAGCAGCAACGACGAGCAAGGGCGCATTGAAGACGCGCTTCTATTCGCACGCGACGCTCGAATGTTTCGACATCGCGAAGACGCGTGCCTTCTTCGAGGAATTTCTCGGCTTCGACACCGTACAGATGGCCGATGTTTCCTTCTGGGCGCGGATGGGCGGCGACCAGGTGATCGTCGTGGTGAAGAGCCCGACAGGGAAGAAGGCCGACATGCCCTTCCTCAACCACAACGGCCTCGACGTCGCGACCGACGCCGAAGTCGATGCAGCGTGGGAGACCGTCCAGCGCGACAAGGAGAAGTGGGGCATCCAGAAGGTCACCAAGCCGATGGTCCAGCACGGCACCTATTGCTTCTACATGACCGACCTCGACGGCAATATGTGGGAGATATTGTCGAACCCCGAGGGCGGCTACAGCTGGGGCTTCGAGCGCGGCGACCAGAGTGGCAAGGGCCATATGGCGCGCGACTATGTGCGGCCGACGACCGGCTGACGCACGATGGGCGCCGACCTTCACGATATCCGTTACGTCCGCATCGGCTGCGAGGATCTCGACACGAGCATCGCCTTTGCGACCGACATCCTCGGCCTCGAGCTGATGGAGCGCGACGCCAATTCGGCCTACCTCCGCGGCGACGATCGCGACCAT
This sequence comes from Sphingopyxis sp. HIX, assembly GCF_001468285.1. Lineage (GTDB taxonomy): Bacteria > Pseudomonadota > Alphaproteobacteria > Sphingomonadales > Sphingomonadaceae > Sphingopyxis. Next base: position 81,247 of record NZ_LNSB01000016.1, read on the forward strand.
AATATCTGCTACACCCGCGGCCGCGAAAGCGGGCAGGCGACCGGCTGGGAGGTCGCGAGCATGGAGGCGCTCGATGCCGCCGCTGCCGCGCTAGAAGCCGAGGGTGTGCGCATCCGCACCGGGTCCAGCGCCGAGCGCGACCAGCGCCGCGTGCGCGGGCTGGTCATGGTCACCGACCCGACGGGCAACACGATCGAGCTCGTCGCGCGGCCCAATGCGTGCGGCCGCCGCTACTACGGCACGCGCGACGCGGGCATCAACGCCTTCAGCCACGTCGGGCTGCGCACGACCAACGCCGGCGCCGACGAAGCCTTCTGGACCGGCCATATGGGGGCGAAGGTCAGCGACTGGATCGGCGACGCGGCGCTGATCCGGATCAACGAAGTCCATCACAATGTCGCGCTGTTTCCATCGAGCTATGCGGGGATCCAGCACGTGAATTTCCAGGTCGATACGCAAGACGACATCATGCGCAGCTTCTATTTCCTGCAGGCGCGCAATGTCCGCATCGTCTTCGGCCCCGGCCGTCATCCGACTTCGGGCGCGCGCTTCCTCTATTTCCAGGGGCCCGACGACATCATCTACGAATATAGCTGCGGCGTCCGGTCGATCACCGCCGAGGACGAGAAGACCTACATCCCGCGCTCCTTCCCCTTCGAGCCGTCGAGCTTCTGCATGTGGGGGTCGAAGCCCGACATTCCCGAATTCGACACGACGCGTGGCTGATCCGGCGCTTGCCGTGCGGCTCGCCGCGCGCGCGATGGCGCGGCACGGGCTCGCGCATGCCTATGGGCATGTCTCGACGCGATTGTCAGCGACACATTTCCTGGTGAGTCCTGCGCAGCCGCTCGGCACGCTCGCGACCGGGCAGGCGGGCGTCGAGGTTCCGCTCGACGGCGACCTGCCCCCCGGCGCGCTGCCCGAGGTTCGCATCCACCGCGAAATCTATCGGGGCCGGCCCGAGGTCGGCGGCATCTGCCGCTTCCAGTCGCCCGCCGTCATCGCGCTGTCGACGCTTGGCGAGACGCCGCGTGTGCGCCACGGCCTCGGCGCCTATTTCGCGCCGCAGCCGCCGCTCTGGCCCGGCGTCGCCCTCGTCCGCGACGACGACAGCGCGCGAGAAGTTGCCGCGACGATGGGCGATGCCGCCGCGATCGTCCTGTCGGGCAATGGTGCGGTCACCGCCGGGCCGTCGATCGAGGATGCCGCAGCGCTCGCCTTCTTCCTCGAGGATGCGGCGCGGATCGAACTCGCGCTGCTTCCCGCCACTGCCGCCGGACGGGACGTGCGCGAATATACGCCCGAAGAGGTCGCCGCGCGCGCTGTCCGCGCCGGTGGGCTCTTCGAACGCATGTGGCACTATCTGTGCCACGGCGACCCCGAATTTGACGGAGACTGACATGGATATCGCCGCCATCGCCGAACGGCTCGACACCGCGATGCGCGACGCGCGCGCGGTGCCGCAGCTCGCCGAGCCGCTGAGCCTCGATCAGGCCTATGCGGTGCAGGCCGCCTCGCTCGCCCGCCGCTATGCGCGCGGCGAAAAGCGCGTCGGGGTGAAGATGGGCTTCACCAGCCTAGCCAAGATGGAGCAGATGGGGATAAGCGAGGTGATCTGGGGCCGGTTGACCGATGCGATGCAGGTCGCCGACGGCGGCACAGTGCCCTTCGACCGCTTCGTCCATCCCCGTATCGAGCCCGAAATCGCCTTCCTGCTCGCCGCCGACCTGCCCGGCGAGATAGGCGAGGCCGAAGCGCATGCCGCGCTGGCGGGTGTCGCCCCCGCGCTCGAACTGATCGACAGCCGCTACGAGAATTTCCGCTTCTCGCTCTCCGACGTCGTCGCCGACAACAGCAGTTCGTCGGCCTTCGTCGTCGGGCCGTGGCGCGCACCGTTCGCCGACCTTGCCGACCTGGACTTCGCCGTGGCGATCGACGGCGAGGCGAAGCAGGCGGGATCGAGCGCGGCGATCCTTGGCGATCCGATCCGCTCGCTCGTCCGCGCCGCGCGGCTCGCGGCGGCGGCGGGCGAACCGCTGAAGGCGGGCGATGTGGTGATGGCAGGCGGCGCGACCGCGGCCGAAGCGCTGGGGCCCGGCAATCGCGTGACGCTCGACGTCGCCCGGCTCGGCAGCGTGTCGGTGACGGTCGCCTAGGCCGACAGCAGCCAGGCGCGCGCCTCGCCCACATCGGCGAACGCCGCGCGGCCCGCCTTCGCGTCGAGCCGGCGCATCTGCAGCGTCAGCAGCGCCGATTCGGCGACGATCGCGATCCGGTCGTCGGCGCCGTAGATCGCGCTCGTCGCTTCGCGCAGCCGGTCGAATATCTCGCGCGACTGGACGCTGCTGACGCGAAGGTCGACGAGCACCCGCGCGATGCCGTGGCGCGCCCGCGCCGTATCGACCACCGTCTTGAGGTCGCCCAAATGCCCCTCCAGATCGGCGGGCGACCAGAAGCCGCTCGCGACGACGCCGACGATTCCCGCCTCGTCGATCATGATCGCGAAGGGGCCCGCCACCTCAGAAACTGCCCGGATAGAGGCCGCCGTCCATCAGGATATTCTGCCCGGTCAGATAGCCGGTATGCCGGCTGCAGAGGAAGGCGCATACCGCGCCCATCTCGTCGGGGTCGCCGACGCGCCCGGCGACCGCATTGCCCGTCAGATGCCGGGTGATTTCCTTCGAATTGCGCAGGCGTCCGGTGTCGAACGGGCCGGGGAGCAGATTGTTGATCGTCACGCCCTTGCCCGAATATTGCGGCACCAGCCCGAAGACGAAATTGGTCAGCGCCGCGCGCGTCGCGTTCGACAGGCCGATCACCGGGATCGGCACCCGCACCGCCGACGAGGTGATGTTGACGATCCGGCCGAAACCGCGCGCCGCCATATCGTCGGCGGTCAGCTTGATCAGTTCGACCGCCGCGAGCAGATTCTGGTCGATCGCCGCGATCCAGACGTCGCGGTCCCAGTCGCGATAATCGCCCGGCGGCGGTCCGCCCGCATTGTTGACGAGGATATCGACCGGGCCCGCCGCAGCGACGAGCGCGCTGCGCACGGAGGGCTCGGTGACGCTGCCGACGACGGTGGTCACCGTCACATCGGGCGCATGCGCGCGGATCTCGGCGGCCGCTTCCTCCAGCGTCTCCGCAGTGCGCGCGTTGATCACGACATCGACACCTTCGCTCGCGAGTGCCTTGGCGCAGGCCCGGCCGAGGCCGCTGCTCGCGGCGCACACGATCGCGGTGCGTCCCTTGATACCCAGATCCACCCAGTCTCTCCCAGACCTATTGTTTCAGCATGTCGAGCGCGACGTCGACGATCATGTCTTCCTGTCCGCCGACCATCTTGCGCCGCCCAAGTTCGACGAGGATCGCGCGCGTGTCGAGTCCGTGGTCCGCAGCGGCCTTCTCGGCATGACGCAGGAAGGAGGAATAGACCCCGGCATAGCCCAATGTCAGCGTCTCGCGGTCGACGCGGACGGGGCGGTCCTGCAGCGGGCGGACGAGTTCCTCGGCGGCGTCCATCAGCGCGAACAGGTCGCAGCCATGGTTCCAGCCCTCGACGTCTGCCGCGGCGATGAAGACCTCCAGCGGCGCGTTACCCGCCCCCGCGCCCATCCCGGCGAGGCTGGCGTCGACCCGCACCGCGCCATTCTGCACCGCGACGATGCTGTTCGCGACGCCGAGGCTGAGATTGTGGTGCGCATGGACGCCGCGCTGCGTCTCGGGTTTCAGCACCCGGTCGTACGCCGCGAGGCGCGCCGCATATTGATCCATCGTCATCGCGCCGCCGCTGTCGGTGACATAGACGCAGTGCGCGCCATAGCTTTCCATGAGCAAGGCCTGCTGCGCGAGCGCGTCGGGCTGCGACATGTGGCTCATCATCAGGAAGCCCGAGACGTCCATACCGAGGCTGCGCGCCGCCTCGATATGCTGCTTCGACACATCGGCCTCCGTGCAATGCGTCGCGATGCGCACCGAGCGGACGCCGAGGTCATAGGCCCGCTTCAGATCGTGAACGGTGCCGATCCCGGGAAGCAGCAAAGTCGTCAGCACGCTGTGCTCGAGCACCTCGGCGACCGTGCCGATCCAGTCCCAGTCGGTGTGGGCGCCGAAACCGTAGTTGAAGCTCGAGCCTTGCAGTCCGTCGCCATGCGCGACCTCGATCGCGTCGACCTTGGCCGCATCGAGCGCCCTGGCGATCGCCTTCACATGGTCGAGGCCATATTGGTGGCGGATCGCGTGCATGCCGTCGCGCAGCGTCACGTCCTGGATGTAGAGCTTGGTCGTGGTGGGATCGAAGCTCATGCGGCTACTCCTTCGTTCATCCGGAGCGCAATATTTTCGGCGGTCCTGAGCGCCGCCGAGGTCATGATGTCGAGATTGCCCGCATAGGCGGGCAGATAGTGCGCCGCCCCCTCGACCTCGAGGAAGACGCTGACCTTCAGGCCCGTGAAGCTGCCGCCCATCTCGGGGATGCGCAGCGGCGCGTTGCCGCCGACGCTCTCGAACTGCACCGCCTGCTTGAGGCGGTATCCGGGGACATAGGTCTGCACCTCGGCGACCATGTCCGCGACGCTCTTCGCGATCGCTTCGCGGTCGGCGTCGTCGCAGAGGCAATAGACGGTGTCGCGCATGATCAGCGGCGGCTCGGCGGGGTTCAAGATGATGATCGCCTTGCCGCGGGTGGCGCCGCCGACCTCGACGATCGCCTGGCTCGTCGTCTCGGTGAATTCGTCGATGTTCGCGCGCGTGCCCGGGCCCGCGCTCTTGGAAGCGATCGACGCGACGATCTCGCCATAATGCACCTTCGCGACGCGATTGACCGCCGCGACGATCGGGATCGTCGCCTGCCCGCCGCAGGTCACCATATTGACGTTCGCCGCGTCGAGGTGCGCATCGCCGTTGACCGGCGGGATCGTATAGGGACCGATCGCCGCGGGGGTCAGGTCGACGACGCGCTTCCCGTGTCCGATCAGCACCTCGCTGTGGCGCTTATGTGCGCCCGCCGAGGTTGCGTCGAAGACGATGGCGATATCGGCGAAGCCCGGCAGCGCGATAAGGCCGTCGAGGCCGTCGGCGGTGATCGGCACGCCGAGCCGGGCGGCGCGCTTGAGCCCGTCGCTCTCGGGATCGATACCGACGAACGCGCCCATCTCCAGCACGTCGGACAGCCGCATGATCTTGATCATCAGGTCGGTGCCGATGTTGCCCGACCCGATGATGGCAACCTTGGTCTTGCCATTGGGGATCCTCGCCATCGCCTCAGTCCTTGTAGGTGAAGCTGCAGGCGCCGATGCCCGCGACCTTCGCATGGACATAATCGCCCGGCGTCAGTGCAGCCATCGGGCCCAAGGCTCCGGCGAGCAGGATATCGCCCGCCTTCAGAGGCTCGCCCCTCGCCGCCAACGTCTGCGCGAGCCAGGCGGCGGCGTGGAGCGGGTTGCCGAGCGCGGCCGCGCCGACGCCGGTCGACACCGTCTCGCCGTTGAAGCGCATTTCCATCGCTGCGCCCTCGAGGTCGAGCCCCGCAAGCGGCTTTCCCTCGCGCGCGAGCACGAAGAAGGCCGAGGAGCCATTGTCCGACACGGTGTCGGCGAAGCTGATCTTCCAGTCGGCGATGCGGCTGTCGACGATTTCGATCGCGGCGTGCACGCTCGCGACTGCCGCCGCGACCTGCTCGACCGTGGTATCGGCATCGGGCAGGTCGGCGCCGAGCACGAAGGCGATCTCGGCCTCGGCCTTCGGCTGCAAGGTCCTGGCCGGATCGAGCGTGCCGCCGTCGGTTACGCGCATATCCTCGAACAGCACGCCGAAATCGGGCTGGTCGACACCCAGCTGCGTCTGCACGGCCTTGGCCGTCAATCCCGCCTTGCGGCCGACGATGCGGCGGCCCTGCGCTTCCCAGAAGCGGGTGTTGATCGTCTGCACCGCATAGGCGCCGTCGGCGTCGGTGGGATCGAGCCCGTCGCGCAGCGGCGGCACCGCTCCCCCGGCATAGGCATCGCGCAAGCGGCGCGCGAGATCATTGTGGCTGACCGTCATTCGAACATCCTCCCGTTGCGCCCTTGTTATGCGATCCCCCTTTGACCCGATAGCCACGGCGCGATAATTATGCTCACATGATGAGCGATTCTAACATGCAAGGTTCGCAATCGGCGGCGCGGACGCTGGCGCTGCTCGAAGCCGTCGCGCAAGACGGCGGGCGCACGCCAGCGGCCGAGCTGATCGAGCGCGCGGGGCTCGCCCCCGCGACCGGGCGGCGGTTGCTGGCGCTGCTGGTCGAACGGGAATATCTGATGCGAATAGCGCGCGGCCGCTATGCCGGAGGGGAAAAGCTGCGCCAGCTCGCGGCGCGGGTGAGCCCGCATGCGCGGCTGATCGAGACAGCGCGCCCGATCCTGCGGCGGCTCGCGCAGGCCGAGCGTGCCACCGCCTATCTGGGCGTGTTCGAGGGCGAGATGGTGACCTATCTGGTCAAGGAAGGCGCACAGACCGGCTTCACGCGCGAGCAGATGCAGCTCGAGGCCTATTGCACCGGCATCGGCAAGATCCTGCTCGCGCAGCTCGCGGGCGAGCGGCTCGGCGCCTATCTCGCCGCGCCGCTGGTGCCGCTCACCGCACACACGATCACCGACCCGGAAAAGCTGCGCGCCGAACTTATGGCGACGCGGGAGCGCGGCTATGCGATCGACGACCGCGAGATGGCCGAGGATCTGGGCTGCGTCGCGGTGCCGCTCCAGCATCTGCGCGGCAGCGATTATGCGATTTCGCTGTCGGGATCGCCGGCGCGCTTCCACCCTGGCAATGCGCCCGAGATCGCGGCGCGGCTGCAGCGCACCGCCGAACAGATCAGCCAGCGGCTTGGGCATTGAGCCCGCGCGCGTTCGCCCAGCTCGCCTCGACGAGCGCCGCAAGTACGTCCACCTCGCCCGCGTCGCGCGGCGCGTAGAGCATCACCGTGTCGGGCGAGACCGTCGGTTGCCCGGCGAGCGGATGCGGCTCGGCCCAGCCGGCGGCTATCGCGGCGCCGCGCAGCGGTTCGGGCAGGATGACGTGCAGGCTGCAATCATCGCCCAGATGGACATGCGCGAACTCGTCGCCGAGCAGAAAGGCTTCGCTGCGGCCGCAGCCCATGGCGGGATCGAGATAGAAGCCGACCGAGCCCGGCGGCGCACGCAGGCTGTGCCCCAGCTTCACATGACCCAGCGTCGCCAGCCGCTCGACGAGCCCGGTCGCGAGGGCGCGCGCTTCGGGCACGATCTGGTCGATCTGGCTGTGCGGGGCGCAGGGAATCGTGCGCGGTCGAACGCCCGCGCGCACCGGCAAAGTCTCTGCTAAATTCATTTCGCTCTCCCGCGCCGGCGCCCTGTTGACTCGGCGCAGCGAATATAACATGCTAGCATACAAGTTAGCAATGGGAGAGCGATCATGGATCAATTTGCCGTCTGGGCGACGATGGAAGCCCGCGAAGGGAAGGAAGCGGAAGCCCGCGCCTTCCTGGTCGAAGCCGCGCTGCGGCTGGAAAGCGAGCCCGGCACGACGAGCTTTCGCGCGATGCAGATCGGGCCACGCGAATTCGCGATCTTCAACAGCTTCGTCGACGAAGCCGCGCTGCAGGCGCATGTGACCGGGCCGACCGCAGCATGGGTGCAGGCGCAGAATCCCGAATTGTTCACCGCGCCCTATGCGATCACCCGCTGCCAGGTGTTCGCGGCCAAGCGCGTCGGCGCCGACGTCCTGTGACAGAGAATAGCGACTGCGAGGTCCTGGTCGTCGGGGCCGGCCCGACCGGGCTGATGGCGGCGAACCTGCTCGCCCGATCGGGCGTGCGCGTGCGCATCGTCGAGCGCCGCGGCGAGGCGACGCGCGAGTCGCGTGCGTTCGCGGTACAGGCACGCAGCCTGGAACTGCTGCAGTCGATGGGCCTGGCCGATCGCTTCGTCGAGCGCGGCGTGATCGCGCGCTCGGTCAATATCCATGTGAAGGGCAAGTTCGCGGGCGGGCTCGACTTCACGCGGGCCGAGGCGGGCGACACCCCCTTCCCCTTCATCCTGATGATCCCGCAGTCGGAGAGTGAGGCGTTGTTGGCTGCCGATCTCGAAGCCTTGGGCGTGGTCATCGAGCGCGGCGTCGATTGCGCCGACTTTACGATGGACGCGGGCGGTGTGCGCGCCGAACTGAAACACGGCGACGGCCGGACCGAGACTTTGCGCTGCGCCTATATCGTCGGCGGCGACGGATCGCGCAGCGTCGTGCGCAGCGGCGCCGGGATCGGCTGGGACGGCGAGTTGCTGCCGCAGCGTTTCCTGCTCGCCGACTGCCGCGTCGACTGGCCGCTCGACCATGACAATTTCCGCGTCTTCCTGAACGGCCCGCTGATCGGGCTGTTCCTGCCGCTGAAGGGCAGCGCCTGCTCGCGCGTGATGGCAACCGACATGTCGGGCGGCTTCGGCGACGAGGACGGCAGCGTCCCCGCGCCGCTCGATCTTGCCGAGATGCAGGCGGGACTGGCGGCGGCACTGAACCTGCCGGTCAAGCTCAGCGCGCCGGTGTGGGTCACGCGCTACCGCGCGCATCATCGCTTCGTCGATCGTTACAGCGCCGGTCGCGCTTTCGTCGCGGGGGACGCGGCGCATATCCATTCGCCCGCGGGCGGCCAGGGGATGAACACCGGCCTGCAGGACGCCGCGAACCTCGCGTGGAAGCTCGCGGCGGTGCTGCGCGGCGCGAACCCCGCGCTGCTGGAAAGCTATGACGGCGAGCGCCGCCCAGTCGGCGACGCGGTCGTGAAGAAGACCGGACGGCTGTTCGCCGCCGCCGCCGGGCAGGCGGGGTTCAAGGCGAAGATGCGTGATCGCATGCTGCCGGTCGTCCTGCCCTTCATCTCGAAGAAGAAGCCGTTCCAGACCAACGCCTTCAAGGGCGCATCGCAGCGCGGCATCGCCTATCCGCCGGGCGGATCGCTGGTCCCCGCCGATGGTGCGGGCGGCAAGGGGCCGAAGCCCGGCGAGCGCGCGCCCGACGCGCCCTGGCCCGGCGACGGCACGCTTTACGAGGCGCTCGCAGGCTATCGCTTCACCCTGCTCGCGCTCTCGCTCGATCCGGCCGACGACGCCAGCGGCCCCGCGCTCGCCGCGGCGCAGGACGCGCTGGCGAAGCTCGACCCGCGTGCCGAGCCGGTGGTCATCGACGCGATCCCGGCCGATGCGGCGCTGGCGACGCGTTATGGCCTGGGCGGCAAGCGCCGCCGCATGCTCTATGTCGTGCGCCCCGACGGCTATGTCGGGTGGCGCGGTACAGGCTGGGACGCCGCAGCCTGCGCCGAATGGATCGCCGGGCTCACTGCGAATGGCGGCTAAACGGCACGCGCTGCTCGGCGCCCTGCTGGCGAGCGTCTTTCCCGCAAGCCTGGTCGAATCCGCGGCGCCGCCGGCCCCCGCCGTTGCCGAGGAACCCGTGCTGCGCGTCGTCATCCTCGGATCGGGGACCCCGGTGCCGAGCCGGACACAGGCGGGGACCGCGATCCTGGTCCAGGCGGGCGGCGACACCCTGCTCTTCGATTGCGGGCGTGGCTGCACGACGCGGCTGGCGCAGGTCGACCCGGCGCTGCTGCCGAAGATCGACCGGCTGTTCGTGACGCACCTCCACAGCGACCATGTCGTCGGCATCCCCGATTTGTGGCTCAACGGCTGGATGCAGGGGCGCGCGGGGCCGCTGCGCGTGTGGGGCCCGAAGGGCAGCGATGCGATGATGGCGGGGCTGCGCCGGGCCTTTGCCGCCGACATCGGGTACCGCCGCGCCGACGGCATTCCCGCGAACGACGCCGGCATCGCGCCCGCGGTGTCGGTCGTGCGCCGCGACGGTGTCGTCTATCGCAGCAGCGACCTCCAGGTCACCGCCTTTGCGGTGAAGCATGGCGACGTCCCGGCCTTCGGCTATCGCATCGACAAGGGCGCGCATTCGGTGCTGATCTCGGGCGACACCGCCGCGACGCCCGCGCTCGCGCGCTATGGTCAAGGCGTCGACGTGGCGCTGGTCGAGGTCGCCTCGCCGCCAATGGCCGCCTATGTCCGGCGCAGCTTTTCGGCCGAACAGGCGAAGAAGATATTGGACCTGCACCTCAGCGCCGAGGAGGCGGGCGACGCGCTTGCGGCGATGCGCCCGGGCCTTGCGGTCTATTATCACAGCGTGACCGGCGAAGCGGCCGACGCGGCTTTGCTCGCCGCGACGCGGAGGCGTTATGCGGGGCGGATGGAGGTCGGGCGCGATTTGATGGCGATCGAGGTCCATGCCGACCGGGTGGTGGTCGATCCGGTGGATTGATGGCGGTTGGTTTTGGGGTGGGGAGCGGACGTTCTTAATCCTCCCTGCGGCGAAGCCGTGGGGAGGGGGACCGCCCGCAGGGCGGTGGAG
>NZ_LNSB01000017.1 GCF_001468285.1 Sphingopyxis sp. HIX
GGTTTCGGCAGCATCATCGACGGCGGCGATTTCTTTCCGCACTGGGTCAAGGCGCGGCACCACGGGCTCGGGGTCGGGCTCGACGACTTCTCGCTGACCGCCACCGCGGCGCATCAGGGCCGCCTCTTCTTCCCCGACGAGGAGAGCGAGCGCTACGCGCGCGCCGATTACGGCTACCACCTCCCCGCCGCAGCTTATGCGAAGAGCCTGCGCGCGATCGCGCGGCATCTGGGGGTCGAGATCGTCGAGGCCGAAAGCGCCGGCATCGAGCGCGGCGAGAACGGCATCGCCGCGCTCCTGCTCGACGGCGACCGGCGCGTCGAGGCCGGGCTATTCGTCGACGTGACGCGCGAAGCGTCCTTGCTGCACGACACGCCGGGGGCAGCGTTCGACTCGACACCATCGCCCGGCAACCGACTGCTGGTCGCCCGCGCGCCGCGCTTCGCCGCGCTGCCCGTCTATTCGGAGGTCCGCGCTGGCGCGAACGGCTGGACCGCGCTCTACCCGGCGATGGCGCACACCCATGTCGCGCATGTCTTTTCGGGCGGCGTCACGAGCGACGACGACGCGCTGGCGGCCGCACAAGCGACCAGCGGGCTGCCGCTCGAAAGTGTCGCGATCTGCCCGCTCGGGGCGGGCATCGCGGCCGCGCCCTGGGTGCAGAATGTCGTCGCACTCGGCGAAGCCGCCGCCGCCTTCGACCCGCTCCACGGCCTGCCGCTGCACGCGCTGCAGCTCGGCATCGTCCACCTGATCGCCGCCTATCCGGGCGCGGGCGCCTGCGACGCGCGGCGCACCGAATATAACCGGCTGATGCGCTCGCATTTCGACCGCGTAGCCGATTTCCAGACCGCGCATCTTGCGCTGCAGACCTACATCGGGCCCTTCTGGGACGCCGCGCGCGCCACCCCGCGCTCGGCCGAGCTCGACCATATGCTCGCTTTCTTCCGCGCGCGCGGCGAGCTCGCGCCGCACGAGGACGAGAGCCTGCCGCCCGACAGCTGGCGCGCGCTGCTCACCGGCCACGGTCTATTGCCCGAAGGCTGGCGCCCGTCGGCCGACCGCACCCCGCCCGACGCGGTGAAGACGCACTTCCGCAAGATGCTGGGCACGGTGCGCGAACAGGTGCTGCGCCAGCCGACGCACGACGCCGCGCTCGCGCGCATCATGCAGCGCGCTTGATGGCTGAGCCCGCGCGCCTCGACCCGCCCGCCGCCGCGCCCTCGCCGCTCGACGCGCTGCCGCGCATTGCCGCGCGCAGCGCGCCGGCGCCCGCCGATTTCGCCGCGCTGGTCGCGGCGGGAAAGCCTGTCGTCGTCAAGGGCCTGTTCGACGACTGGATCGCGCTGGCGGCCGGGCGCCATTCGCCCGGCCGCCTGAACGCCTATCTCGCGGGGCTCGACCGTGGCGTACCCGTGCCGGTAATGGAGGCGCCCGCGCGCGCCGCGGGGCGCTTCGCCTATCGCGCCGACATCCGCGAGTTCAGCTTCACCAAGCGCCACGCGCCGCTGCGCGATACGCTCGCGCGGATCGAGACGCTGATGGGGCAGGCCAATGCCCCGACGGTGGCGATCCAGATGTTGCCGCTCGCCGAGGCGCTGCCCGATTTCCTGGGCCAGAACCCGATGCCGCTGCTGCCCGCCGACACCGGGCCCAAGCTGTGGCTCGGCGGCGCGGTGAAGACGCAGACGCACAACGACCGCGACCATAATCTCGCCTGCGTGATCGCGGGTCGGCGGCGCTTCCTGCTCTTCCCGCCCGAGCAGGTGGCGAACCTTTATATCGGTCCGCTCGACAATCCGCCGCCGCTGTCGCTCGTCGATCCCGAAAATCCCGACTACACCCGCTATCCGCGCTTTCGCGAGGCGATGGCGGAGGCGCGCGTCGCGATGCTCGAGCCGGGCGATGCGATCTTCATCCCGCGCTATTGGTGGCACCATGTGACCTCGCTCGATCCCTATAATGCGATGGTCAATTATTGGTGGGGCGGCGCGGGCGAGGGCGTCGAGAATCCGCACGACATCTTCCTCGCCGCGCTGCTCGCGCTGCGCGACCTGCCGCCCGGCGAGCGCGCCTATTGGCAGGCGATGTTCGACGCGCATGTGTTCGGCGATGCCGCGGCGGCCGCGGCGCATATCCCCGAGGGGCTGCGCGGCGTGCTCGGTCCGATGCCCGCCGCCGAGCGCGCGGCGCTGCGCCGCCGGTTGTCGGCCGCCTTCGACACATGATCCCCCTTCCCCGGAAAGAGATGAATCCATGATCCGCAAGCTTGCCCTGTTATCCGGCCTGTCGCTGCTGGCGCTCGCCGCGCCCGCGGCGGCGCGCGAATGCATCACGTCGCCGGGGAGGGTCCTCGAGCTGTGCGTCGCCGTCGAAGGCGGCGAAGCGCGCTACGAGGTGCGGCGCGGCGACGTGACGGTGATCGCGCCGTCGCGGCTAGGGCTGAGCTTCGCGGGCGAGGCCGACCCGCGCTTCACGACGCTCGGCGACGCCAAGCGCTCGGCCTCGGACACGAGCTGGGAACAGCCGTGGGGCGAGCAGCGCGTCATCCGCGACAACCACAGCGAGCTGTCGGTCAAGCTGACGGGCGACACCCCGCTCAACAAGTCGGCCGGCGTCACCTTCCGCCTCTTCGACGACGGTTTTGGCTTTCGCTACGATTATGCCGATATCCCCGCGGGGCAGGCGGTCGCGGTCGCCGCCGATCGCACGCAATTTCGCACCGTCGGCGCCTATCAGGCCTGGTGGTACGAGGGGCTGGGGCAGGAACGCGACGAATATCTCTACAAGCAGGCCGACGCGCGGCGCATCACGCTCGCCGAAACGCCGCTGACGCTGAAGGGCGACAACGGCCTTTATCTCTCCTTCCACGAGGCCGCGCTCGTCGATTTCCCCTCGATGCTGCTCGAGGGCAATGGCGCGGGAACCTACAGCGCCTGGCTGATGCCCTGGCCCGACGGGGTGCTTGCGAAAAGGACCGGGCCTTTCACGACGCCGTGGCGGACCGTGCTGGTCGGCGAAACCCCCGGCGCGCTCGCCGACAGCCGCATCACGCTCAACCTCAACGAACCGAGCAAGCTCCCCGACATCGCCAGCTGGTTCAAACCCGGCAAATATGTCGGCGTCTGGTGGGAGATGCACCTCGAGAAATCGACCTGGGGCAGCGGCCCCACGCATGGCGCAAACACTTCAAATGTAAAGCGTTACATCGACTTCGCCGCCGCGAACGGCTTCGACGGGGTACTCGTCGAGGGGTGGAACAGGGGCTGGGACGGCGACTGGATCGCCAATGGCGACAAGTTCAGCTTCACCACCGCCTATCCCGATTTCGACCTTCCCGAGATCGCGCGCTACGGCAAGGCGAAGGGGGTGAAGCTGATCGGGCACCACGAGACCGGCGGCGCGATCGAAAATTATGCGCGCCAGCTCGATGCCGGGCTCCAACTCTACGCCGACAACGGCGTGTCGCTGATCAAGACCGGCTATGTCCGCCACAGCGGCACGATCGTCGACGGTACCGGCGGGCTGCAGTGGTTCGCCGGCCAATATGCGGTCGATCATCATCTCGACGTCGTGAAGCGCGCGGCGAAGCTTCGCATCGCGATCAACACGCACGAACCGGTCAAGGACACCGGGCTGCGCCGCACCTGGCCCAACTGGGTCAGCCGCGAGGGCGCGCGCGGGCAGGAGTTCAACGCCTGGGGCAACCCGACCAACCCGCCCGAGCATATGACGATCCTGCCCTTCACGCGGCTGCTCGCGGGGCCGATGGACTTCACGCCGGGCATCTTCGACATCGCGCGCGGCGGCAAGGAGCTGACGCGCCGCGTGCAATCGACGCTCGCGACGCAGCTCGCCGAATATGTCGTCGTCTATTCGCCGATCCAGATGGCGGCGGACCTCCCCGAAAATTACGCGGCGCGGCCTGACGCCTTCCGCTTCATCCGCGACGTGCCCGCCGACTGGGAGGTGTCGCGCACGCTGCAGAGCGCGATCGGCGACTATGTCGTCGTCGCGCGGCAGCAACGCGGCGGCGGCGACTGGTATCTCGGCGCGATCGGCGACGAGGAAGCGCGGGGGCTCACCCAGCCCCTCGATTTCCTCGCGCCCGGCAAGCGATACGAAGCGCAGATCTACGCCGACGGCCCCGGCGCCGACTATCGCTCCAATCCGGGCGCGCTGGCGATTTCGAAGCGCGTCGTGACCAGCGCCGACCGCCTCGATCTCGCCATGGCGCCGGGCGGCGGGGTGGCGGTGCGCTTCCGGCTGCTCGATCGCTGAACCGCGCCGCGATCAGATCAAAGTTTTCAAACGGTCGATCCCCGTCGCCGCGCGGACGATCCGCGCGGCGAGGGCGTTGCCGTTCGCGGCGTTGGTGAAGACGATGATCGCGCGCCCGTTCCGCGCGTCGCCGACGCCCAGCGTCTTGAAGATGCCGTAATTGCTGCCGCTGTGCTGGAACAGCGGGCCCGCCGGCGATTGTTCGAGCTCCCAGCCCAGCCCGCGCGCGATGTCGCGGCCGCGCACGTCGATCCGGGGCGTGAGCATCGCCTGCCGCCCGGTCGCGCCGATCTCCCAGGCGGCGCGGTCCCGCTGGTCCATCATCAGCGCCATGAAGCGCGCATAGTCGGACGCGGTCATGAGGAGGCCGCCCGCCGAATTGACCAGCAGGTCGTGCGTCGACGGCACCGCCTTCGGATCCATCTCGCGCATCGCCGCGACCGAATCCTCATAGGTCCAGGACGCGATCGGCTTGCGCCGCTTCACCGCGATCGGCAGCAGCTTGTCGCCCAGTTCGCGCGTCGGCTGCGGCGGCAGCATCGCCTCGCCTTCGGGGGGCTCCGAATGACCGTAGACCGCGGCCGCCGCGATCGCCTCGTCCCAGCCGAAGCTGCTGCTGGACATGCCTGCGGGCTCGAACAATTTTGTCCGCATCACGTCGCCGAGCCCCATGCCCATGATCGCCTCGACGACCAGCTGGAGCCAGACGAAGGCTTCGCCCGAATAGCTGTACGCCGATCCAGGCATGCTGCGCGTGGCGAGCGGCGCCGAAGCCCAGTTGGGCAGGCCGGTCGAATGCTCCAGCACATGGCGGGCGGTGATGCGCTCCAGATTCGGATCGTCGCCCAGATGATCCGGCCGGCGATAGGCGACGAGCGGCGCGTCGAGGTCGAGGCGCTTCTCGTCGGCCAGCCGCATCACGGCATAGGCGAAGACCGGCTTGGTCATCGACGCGGCCTCGAACAGCGTGTCCTCGCGCACCGGATCGCGGGTGAGGATGTTCTTCACGCCGAAGCCCCGGCTCCAGGCGAGCCGCCCGCGGTCGACGACCGCGATCGCGACGCCGGGCACCCCGGCGATCCGCATGAGCCGCGGCAGTTCGCCGACCAGCGCCTCCGACGGAATCCATGCGGAATCGGCGTCGGGGGATGCGGGGTTCGTTTGCGCGCGGGCAGCGGCTGCGCCCCCGACCGTCATCGCCGCCGATCCGACCAGCAGCGCCCGCCGCCCAAGCTTCTTCATTGGCTTCCCACTCCCATCGGCCGTCGCGCCCCGCCCGGGCATCCGGGATCGGAAACGCATAGGCTGCGCCGGCTTCGAAGAACAGGAAATGGAGGCCCGAGCCGGAATCGAACCGGCGTATACGGATTTGCAGTCCGCTGCGTCACCACTCCGCCATCGGGCCTCATGCCGAACGGCCGGTCCTGTCGGACGGCCCGGGTGGGCCTGCGCTAGTGATGGGCTTTGCCAGCCTTGTCAAGGATTCGCCGATCCACCCTTGGCGGCGGCGGCCGGGGCAGCTATGCGCAGCCCAGCAGACGCTCATGCTGTATTAGCATTGCAATACAGCATCGCTTGGGCTAGAGCGGGCTGCAATGAGGGTCATTCCAGGAATCGGACAGCGCTGATGGCGACGAGATTGAACGAGGTAAGTGCCGCGGAGATGCGGGCTGCGATGATCGACAGCCAGCTCCGCACCAACGATGTGATCGACCCCGCGGTGGTCGGCGCGATGGGCGCCGTCGCGCGCGAGGCGCATGTACCGCCCGCGCTGGCGAGCGTCGCCTATATGGACCGCGCGATCCCGCTCGGCACCGGCCGCGCGCTCAACCCGCCGCTCGTGACCGGGCGCATGCTCGTCGCGGCGATGCTACGCCCCGGCATGCGCGTGCTCCTCGTCGGCGCCGCGACCGGCTACACCGCCGCGTGCCTCGCGCTGCTCGGCGCCGAGGTCGAGGCGCTCGAGGAAGAGACCGGGCTCATCGAGATGGCGAAGCTCGCCGCGACCAACCCCGCGATCCGCTGGAGTCAAGGCCCGCTCGCCGCCGGCGCGCCCGACAAGGGGCTGTTCGACCGCATCATCGTCGAGGGCGCAATCGAGGCGCTGCCCGCGGCGCTCGCCGACCAGCTCGTCGAGGGCGGCCGCATCGTCGCGGCGCTCCGCGACGGCAGCGTCAGCCGCCTCGTCCAGGGGGTGAAGACCGGCGGGACGATCGCGCTCCGCCCCTTCGCCGACATGGACGTCGCGCCGCTCCCGGGTTTCGCGGCTCCCAAGGGCTTCCAGTTCTAACCGGCTCCTCCCCAGTTTTCAGGCTGATCATGACGATGCTCGATACCAACAAGAAACAGCCCCGCGCCCGCTGGCTTGCCGGCCTCGCGCTCGGCGCCCTGACGATATCGGGGACGCTGTCGTCGGCAGCGCACGCCGAAACGCTGCAGGGCGCGCTCGCCAAGGCCTATGAGAACAACCCGACGCTGACCGCCGCGCGCGCCGGGCAGCGCGCCAATGACGAGAATGTGCCGATCCAGAAGGCTGGCGGCCTGCCCGATGCGCGCGCCGTCGTCGATTATCAGGAAAATCTGGTCATTCCCGGCAACGCCAATGTCCAGCCGATGCGCTTCCTGAACGTCGGCGGGCAGGTCAGCGTGCCGATCTATCAGGGCGGCGCGGTGAAGAATGCGGTCAAGGCCGCCAAGTTTCGCGTCGAAGCGGGCCAGGCCGACCTCCGCGCGACCGAGGCGAGCATTTTTTCGCAGACCGTCGGCGCCTATATGGACGTCATCCGCGACCAGGCGATTGTCCAGCTCAACCAGAAGAATGTCTCGGTCCTGCGCACCAATTTGCAGGCGACGAGCGACCGCTTCGAGATTGGCGACCTGACGCGCACCGACGTCGCCCAGTCGCAGGCGCGCCTCGCGCTCGCCGAGGGCGATCTGCGCACCGCCGAATCGAACCTGATTGCCAGCCGCGAGGCGTATATCCGCCTCGTCGGTGACGCACCGGTCGACCTCGAACAGCCGCCGCAGCTGCCGAACCTGCCCGCGACCGCCGAGGATGCCGTCGCGATCGCACTCACCAACAATCCCGACATCGAAGCCGCGAACCAGCTGGTCAACGCCAGCCGCGCCGACATCGGCGTCGCCCGCGCCGGCCGCATGCCCAAGCTGTCGGCGGTCGGCGGCGCCGGCTATGCCAACAACCTCAATTCGATCGCGGACGGGTCGATCGGGCGGCAGAATGTCACGACCAACGTGCAGACCGGACTGTCGCTTTCGATCCCGATCTTCCAGGGCGGGCGCCCCGCGGCGCAGGTCCGCCAGGCGCAGTCGCGCAACAGCCAGTCGATAGAAGCCTATGTCGAGACCGAGCGCGGCGTCATCGCCCAGACGCGCGGCGCCTATGCCGCGTGGCAGGCGAACGAGCGGATCATCGCCGCGACCGAGCAGGCGGTCAGCGCCAATGCGCTTTCGCTCGAGGGCGTGCGCGCCGAAAACAGCGTCGGCACGCGCTCGATCCTCGACATATTGAACGCCGAACAGGAATATCTGAACACGCAGGTCCAGCTCGTCTCGGCGCGGCGCAACTCGTATGTCGCGGCCTTCTCGGTGCTCGCCGCGATGGGCAAGGCCGAGGCGCGCGACCTGGGGATCGAGGGCGGCGCGCTCTACGACCCCGAGGTCAATTACAAGCGCGTGAAGGGCAAGATCTTCGACTGGGACGACGATCCGAAGCCCCAGCAGGTTGCGACCGACACGCGCGCCGTGCCCGCCGCCGACGCCAGCGTCCCCGCAGGCGATCCGCTGAACCCGCAATAAGAACTTGTTAACCATCGCCGGCTACCGGTAAGAGATGGTTAATCGTCCGCTTCCCGGACGATTCTCAGGGGGCCATATGGGCGACATGTCGCGTGAACCGTCGATGGAAGACATTTTGTCGTCGATCCGGCGCGTCATCGCGCGCGACGAAGCCCCCGGCGCGCGCGAAATCCGCGAGCCCGCGCGCGAGGATATCCTCGAACTGAGCGACGCCGAGGACGATTATGACCCCGCGCCCGAGGCGGGCGGTGCCGAGGAACTCGTCTCGCCCGCCAGCGCCGATGCCGCGCGCCAGTCGCTCGAAGCGCTGACCGCCGCGGTCGCGCCCGCCGTCGCGGCGGCGGTGACCGCACCGGCGGCTGCCGGCCGCACGCTTGAGGATGTGGTGACCGACGCGCTGCGCCCGATGCTCAAGGACTGGCTCGACGCCAACCTGCCGACGATGGTCGAGGCGATGGTGGCCAAAGAAATCAGCCGGATTACGGGGCGGCGGCTCTAATAATCCTCCCTGTCGCGAAGCGATGGGGAGGGGGAGTGCAGGGTTGGATTGCCCCCGGCAATCCAAGTCCAGTCCGGGGGACTGGACGACCCAGCACTCTCGCGAAGCGAGTGGTGGAGGGGTGATCGACGCCCGGATACGAACCGCACCAGACGCTCTACAACGGCTTCGACATCCTCCATTACTTCGCGCGCGGGCAATCTCACCACGGCGACACCTTGCCCGGCAAGCCATGCTTCACGCGCGGCATCCCGCGTTGGCATATTGCCCATGTCGTGCACCGCACCGTCGATCTCAATCGCGAGCTTTGCGGACGCTACGTAAAAATCGAGCACATAGGCGCCTATGGGATGCTGCCGCCGAAACTTGACCCCGCCGGGTCGCGTTCGCAGTTGCTGCCAGAGCTTGGCTTCCGGCGCGGTCATCATCCGCCGCAGTCGGCGCGCTCTTGCTATCGTCTCTTTCGACGTCTGTTGCTGCATGACCCCTCCACCATGCTTCGCATGGTCCCCCTCCCCGTCGTTTCGCGACAGGGAGGATTAGGGTAGCCGTATCGTTGGCGATTCGGCGGCAAGATGGCGCCAAATCGGATCATCTTAAACCTTCCGCGGCGAAGCCGTGGGGAATTACGACCCCGCCCAATCCTCGAGCAAGTACCGCGCGATCGCCAGCGGCGGCGGGGCCATGAATGGCGCGCCCATGTCGCCCGCGAGCGCCGCGCGGACGTCGGCGCGGTCGACCCACATCGCCGCTTCGATCTCGGTCGTGTCGAGCGTCAGCGCGGGGTCGTGCGCCACCGCGCGCGCGCCGATCATCAGCGACGAGGGGAAGGGCCAAGGCTGGCTCGCCACATAGGTCACGTCCGACACACGGATGCCCGCCTCCTCGAACAATTCGCGCGCCACCGCTTCCTCGAGCGATTCGCCGGGCTCGACGAAACCCGCGAGCGCCGAGAAGAAGCCCGGCGGAAAGCCCGGCTGGCGCCCCACGAGCACGCGGCCCTCGCATTCGGCGAGCATGATCACCACCGGGTCGACGCGCGGGAAATGTTCGGCATTGCAGGCGCCGCACTTCCGCCCCCAGCCGCCGCGGAACAGAGTGCTCGGCGTGCCGCACACCGCGCAGAAGCGATGCCGCGCGTGCCAGTCGACCAGGCTGCGCGCGCCGCCGTAGAGCGCGGCTTCCTCGGTCGACAGCAGCGGCAGCAGCCGCATGACGGTACGCGAGCGCGCATCGATCCGCTGGCCTGGCGCGGGTTCGCGTACGAAGAGCGGCACCCCCGCATCATCGATTCCGAGCAGCATCGGCGCACGGTCGTCCGCCGGATCGAAAGGCTCCCAGCGCAGCCCGCCGCCCTCGCCCGGGACGAAGTCGATCCCGTCGAGGACGAGGCACAGGGCGCGCGGATCGGCGGCGGCCGCCGCAAAGGCTGCGGCGTCGGTGCGGACCTGGTCGGCGCGGTCGAGCCGCGATCCGGTGAACCCCAAGGGCCGCGGCATCAGGCGATCACGTCCTTCAGCACGGTCTCGCCGAACTTGGCCTGGAAGCTTACCGTCTCGGGCGGCATGATCTGCGTATAGCCGCCGACGCGGTAGCCGAGCTTCCGATGCACGAAGCCGATCGTCCCCGCGGCGCCCGCCCAGCCGAACAGCCCCTCGCCCCCCGGCGAGGTCGGCAGCGACACGCGCCCGCCCGCGCCGAAGCCCTGGCCGTCGACGAAGGTGCCCTTGCGGTCGACCGCGTCGCTCAGCATGTTCGACATCGCAAGCCGCGCGGTCTCGGCCTTCATGATCCTCTTGCCGCCGGTCTCGCCTTCGCCGAGCAGCATCGCGAGGAAGCGGTCGTAATCGCGCGCGCTCGACACGAGCCCGCCGCCGCCGAAGGGGTAGGGCGGCTTGTCGAGATAGATCGACGCGCTCGCCGGATCGAAGGGGATGAGCACGCCGTTGAACAAGGCATAATTGCTGGTGAAGCGCGCGACATCCTTCGCCGCGACCTGAAAACCGGTGCTCGTCATGCCGAGCGGATCGAAGATGCGCGCCTTCAGGAAAGCGTCGAACGCCTGCCCCGACACGACCTCGATCACCCGTCCCATCAGGTCGAGGCTGATCGAATAGCTCCACTTGGTCCCCGGCTCGTAGACGAGCGGCAAGGTCGCGAGCCGGTCGGCCATGACCGCGAGGCTGGGCGCGGCGGTGACCGGCGGCAGCCCGGGGATCGGCAGCCGGCTCGCCTGCCCGCCGACGATGCCATTGTCGTCATAGGCCTTCTTGATCGGCCCCTTCTGGATGATGTTGTAGCCGAGCCCCGCGGTGTGCGTCAGCAGCTGGCGCACCGTGATCGGGCCCTTGGCGGGGCGCACGTCGGTGATCGAGCCGTCGGGGGTGTTCTGCACCTTCATGTTCGCGAAGGCGGGCAGGAAGTCGGCGATCGGCTGGTCGAGCGTCATCTTGCCGTCCTCGATCAGCAGCATGGCGGCGATGCCGGTGACCGGCTTGGTCATCGAATAGAGCCGCCACAAGGTGTCGGGGCCGACCGGCACGCCGTCGCTGATCGACTGGACACCCGCGCCGAAGAAGCTCGCCTCCGCCTGTCCCTTGCCGATCGCCGCGAGCGTGCCCGCCAGTTCCTTGCGGTCGACGAAGCCTTTGATGAAGGCGTTCGTCGCGGGATAGAGCTGCGCGCCGCCTTCCTTGAAGGCCCAGGCGGCATTGGGCAGCAGCAGCCCGGTTCCGCCGAGCGCCAGCCCGCCGAGCATCGCGCGGCGCGAAACCATCATGTTCATTGCACTCTCTCCAGCATCTTGTCGGTCAGTTTCCGGTAGAGCGTCGGCAGCCCCGCCGCGTCAAGGTCCGAGATGGGCCACCACAGGCCTTCCGTTGCGGCATCTTGGACTTCGCGGCGCACCAAGGTCAGCGTCAGGTCGAAATGGGTGAAGCCATGGTCGACCGATACGATCCCCGACTCGCGCGGCGGCGTGTCGGTCCAGTCGCCGCCGGGCAGCGCACGCATGCCGCCGAGCATGCCCTTGTCGGGGCGCCGCACCAGCCAGACCCTGCCGTCCTGCTCGATCCAGTATGCGAGGCCATGGCGATGCGGCTTCGCCTTCTTGGGCGGCTTCACCGGCAGCCGCTCGATATCGGCACGCCCGCGCGCGCGGCAGTCGGCCATCACCGGGCAGATGCCGCACGCCGGGCTGCGCACGGTGCAGATCGTCGCGCCGAGATCCATCAGCGCCTGCGCAAAGTCGCCCGGGCGGTCAGCGGGCACCAGCGGCGCCAATGCCGCCTTGATGTCACGCTTCGCCGCGGGCAGCGGAATCTCGATCAGCCGGTGCCGCGCGATCACGCGCTCGATATTGGCGTCGACCACCACCGAGGGCCGCCCGAAGGCGATCGCCGCCACGGCCGCCGCGGTATAGTCGCCCACGCCCGGCAGGGCACGCAGCCCCTCCTCGGTATCGGGAAACAGGCCGCCATGATCCGCCGCCACCGCGCGCGCGCAAGCGAGCAGGTTCCGCGCGCGGGCATAATAGCCGAGCCCCGCCCACGCCGCCATGACGTCGGCATCGTCGGCGGTCGCTAGATCGGCAACCGTCGGCCAGCGCGCCGTGAAGCGCTCGAAATAGCCCGCGACCGCGGCGACCGTCGTCTGCTGCAGCATGACTTCGGCCATCCACACGCGATAGGGGTCGGGGATCGCCGCGCTGCCCGGCGGAACGCGCCACGGCAGCACCCGCGCCGCGCGGTCGTACCAGCCGAACAGGCGCGCGGCGAAGCCTTCGTCGATGTCGGAAGTCTGGACGCTCACCCCCCGCCTATGGCATGGCGCCCGCTATGACGAAAGACGCGGCGGAGGATGGCCCGGCGGACAAGCCGAAGGCGAAAAAGGCGAAGGCGAAATCCGCCAAGCCCGCCGCGCGTCCCTATGAGCGCCCGCGCGGCGGCGAGGCGCGCGCGATCTCCGACCTCGTCCCCGAAATCGGCCGCACCGCCTTTCGCAAATTCGGCTTCATCCAGTCGTCGGTGGTCAGCCGCTGGCGCGAGATCGTCGGCGACCGCCTCGCCGACGTCACCCAGCCCGCGATGATCCGTTTCCCGGCCGGACAGAAAGCCGGCGGCACGCTGCACCTGACGATCAGCGGCGCGCACGCGCCGATGCTCCAGCACGTCGCCCCCGATCTGATCGCCGCGGTCAACCGCTTCTTCGGCTATGCCGCGATCGCCACCGTGCGCATGAGCCACGGGCAGGTCACCCCCGCGCCCGCCGTTCAGCCGCCAGCAATGCTCAAACCCGTACCCGCCGAACTGGGGGACAGTTTGCGCGACATCGGCGACCCCGAGCTTCGCACCGTCCTCGAACGGATGGCGGCGGGGCTCGCGACGCCGCCCAAGCTCCCCCGCATCAGTTGAGGAAGACCCGGCCCCGATGAAGCCATTCCTTTCGCGTTCGATCGCCCTTGCCGCCGCCGCCGCGCTCGGCGCGCTGACGCTGTCGGCCGTGCAGGCCGCGCCTGCCAAGAAAGCCGCGGCCGCCGCGCCGCGCTGGTCGTCGACCGTCACCGCCAGCAGTATCGGCGCCTATACCGTCGGCAACCCGGCGGCAAAGATCAAGCTGGTCGAATATTTCAGCTACACCTGCCACGTCTGCGGCGATTTCGCCAAGGCGGCGGGGGTGCCTTTGAAGACGCTCTATGTCGACAAGGGGCTCGTGCTCTTCGAATATCGCAACCTCGTGCGCGATCCGATCGACATGACCGCGGCGCTGCTTGCGCGCTGCGGCGGGCCCAAGGCGTTTGCCGGCAATCACGCCGCGATCTTCGCCGGCCAGCCCGCGCTGCTCGACAAGGTGACCAAGGCGAGCGACGCGCAGAAGACCAGCTGGTTCGAGGGCACCACCGGCCAGCGCGCGCGCAAGATCGCCGCCGACACCGGGCTCACCGCGCTGATGAGCGCGCGCGGCTACACGCTCGCGCAGCAGAACGCCTGCCTCGATAACGAGGTCGCGCAGGCCGAGCTCACCGGGATGACCAACATAGGGCGCAACGCCGACCGCGTCGGCGGCACCCCGACCTTCTTCCTCAACGGCCGCCGCATCGACGGCGTCGCCTGGCCGGTGGTGAAATCGCAACTCGACCTCGCCCTCAAGGCCTCGTAAAAGCCCGTCCTTCCCCCGATCAGTGGAGAGAATAAACATGACCCTGCTGCGTACCGCCCTGTTGACCTCGATGGGCGCGCTCGCCCTCGCCGCCTGCGGCGACAGCAAGACCGACCCCGCCAAGGAACAGGCGGCGATCGCCAAGGTCGCGGCGCCTGCGGGCAAGAGCTGGTCGCAGACCGTCACCGTCACCCCCGAGGGCGGCTATGCGATGGGCAACCCCGAGGCGCCGATCAAGGTGATCGAATATGCCTCGCTCACCTGCTCGCACTGCGCCGATTTCTCGAACACCAGCCATGAGGAGCTGAAGCGCGACTTCGTCGACACCGGCCGCGTCAGCTTCGAGATCCGCAACTATGTCCGCGACCCGATCGACATCACCGCCGCCGCGGTGATCCAGTGCGCGCCCAAGGAGCGCTATTTTGCGCTGATGGAAAATGCGATGGCGGCGCAGGCCGAAATCTTCGCCAACGCGCAGGGCAACCAGGCCGGCTACGAAGCCGCGATGGCCCTGCCCCCCGCACAGCGCTTCCCCGCGCTCGCCAAGGCGATCAAGCTCGACACCTTCTTCCAGTCGCGCGGCATGACCGCCGAGCAGATCAACAGCTGCCTCGGCAATGTCGCCAACCTCGAAAAGCTCGAAAAGGGCGTCAACGCGGCGAACGAAGCCTATCCGATCCCCGGCACCCCGGCGTTCATCATCAACGGCCAGCTCGCCGAAGGCATCGGCACCTGGCCGGTGCTGCGCGACCGCCTGAAAACGCTCGGCGCGCGCTGACGATATAATCCTCCCTGCCGCGAAGCGGTGGGGAGGATCGTTCGTCCCAACCCCCTTGCGACTCCCCCGCCCGCGCGGCATGACGGAGGCCAAGGGGGATATGTGACAAGCAGGTTGCATCATCTGCGATTCGGCCGACTGCACGGGATGCGCCCGTGCAGATAAAACGCCTGCGCCTGACCGGTTTCAAAAGCTTCGTCGAACCCACCGAACTGCGCATCG
Source organism: Sphingopyxis sp. HIX (assembly GCF_001468285.1). Classification (GTDB taxonomy): domain Bacteria; phylum Pseudomonadota; class Alphaproteobacteria; order Sphingomonadales; family Sphingomonadaceae; genus Sphingopyxis. The sequence goes on from NZ_LNSB01000017.1 coordinate 14,754, forward strand.
AACCCGGGCTGACCGGCGTCGTCGGCCCCAATGGCTGCGGCAAGTCGAACCTGCTCGAGGCGATCCGCTGGGTGATGGGTGAATCCAGCCCCAAATCGATGCGCGGCGGCGGCATGGAGGACGTCATCTTCGCGGGCACGACGCAGCGCCCGCCGCGCGACTTTGCCGAGGTCGCGCTGCATTGCGACAGCGAGGGCGATATCGTCGCGGGGCTGTCCGACGCCAGCGACGGCCATGAGCTCGAGATCATCCGCCGCATCGAACGCGGCGCGGGCAGCGCCTACCGCGCCAACGGCCGCGACGTCCGCGCCAAGGACGTCGCGCTGATCTTCGCCGACGCCGCGACCGGCGCGCACAGCCCCGCGCTCGTCAGCCAGGGCAAGATCGCCAACGTCATTTCGGCCAAGCCCACCGACCGCCGCGCGATGCTCGAGGAAGCCGCGGGCATCGCCGGGCTGCACGTCCGCCGCAAGGACGCCGAGCAGAAGCTCCGCGCGACCGAGACCAACCTCGGCCGCCTGTCCGAAATCGTCGCCGACATGGAGGTGCGCGCCAACGCGCTGCGCCGCCAGGCACGCGCCGCCGAGCGCTACAAGAAATTGAGCGACGAGATTCGCATCGCCGAAGGCCGGCTGATCTACGCGCGCTGGCGCGATGCCGCCGCCGCCGCCGACCAGGCGCGCCGCGACGCCGATGCCGCCGAGGCCGCGGTCAAGGCCGCGCAGGAAAAGCTCGACACGCTCGCCCGCGCGCAGACCGAGGTCGCGACCCGCGTCGCCGACGCGCGCAGCGCCGCGCAGGCGCAGCGCGACGCGCTCGCCGAGGCGACCGCGACGCAGGTCCGCCTCGCGGGCGAGGAACGCGCCGCGCGCCAGCGGCTCGAAGACCTTGCGGCGCAGCAGGCGCGCCTCGCCGACGACCGGAACCGCGAAGGTGAATTCGCACGCGAGGCGCATGGCGCGCTCACCGACCTGGATGCCGAGGCCAAGACGCTGGCGCAGCAACTCGCCACCCACGAAGCCGGCAAGGCCGCGCTCGTCGACGCCAGCCAGGCGGCGCAGGCCTTGCTCCGCGACGCCGAGGTCGCGCTCGCCCAAGCGCGCGCACAGGCCGCGAGCGAGGCCGCCGACCGCCGCATCGCCGTCTCCGCCCGCGACAGCGCCGAGGGCGCCGTCCGCCGCCTGGCGAACGACAGCGCGCGCGTCGAGGCCGAGGTCGCCGCGCTCGGCGACAGCGCCGCGCTCGCCGCGCGCCAAGCCGAGGCCGCAACCGCTGCCGCCGAAGCCGAAGGCGCGATCGGCGCCGCCGAAGAGGCGCTGCAGGGCGCCGAGGCCGACCGCGAGGCCGGTGCCGCGAACCTCGCCGAAATCGAGGCCGGGCTTGCCGAGGCGCGCGCCGCCTTCGCCGCGCTCGAAGGCGAAGCCGCGACGCTCGCGCGCGCGCTCGCCGCCGCCAAGTCGGACGCCAACCCGGTGCTCGACCAGCTCCGCGTCACCCCCGGCTATGAAGCCGCGCTCGCCGCCGCGCTAGGCGACGATCTCGACGCAGGCACCGATGCCGAGGCGCAGCGCAGCTGGCGCGGCGCCGACAAACAGACGAACGACCCCGCGCTCCCCGCGGGCACCACCGCGCTCGCCGATGTCGTCCAAGCGCCCGCCGCGCTGCTCCGTCGTCTCGCCCAGGTCGCAGTCGCCGACGAAGATTCGGGCCAGCCGCTCGCGGTCGGCCAGCGCCTCGTGACCAAGGACGGCGTAATGCGCCGCTGGGACGGTTTCGTCGCGCGCGGCGACGGCGCCACCGCGACCGAACGCCTCGTTCGCCAGAACCGCCTCGACGAGCTTTCCGCGCAGCGTCCGCAGGTCGAACTCGGCGTGATGCAGCTCGGTGAGCGCCGCGATGCCGCCAGCGCATCGCTCGCCGAGGCGACCACCGCCGTATCGGCCGCGCGCCGCGCGCTCGCCGACGCCGACGAGCGCCGCCGTACGATGCTGCGTGCGGCCGACCAGGCGCAGGCGGCGCTCGACCGGCACCGCGACGCCGCGAGCCTTTTCGACCGCCGCCGCGAAGAACTCGCCGCCGCGACGAGCGAAGCGCAAAAGGAACTCGCCGACCGCGAAGCCGCACTCGCCGCCTTGCCCGACGACAGCATCGCGCGCGCCGCGCTCGACGCACAGGAAGCCGCCGCCGAGCGCGCCCGCGCCGACGCCAATACCGCGCGCGAGGCACAGGCCGCGCACGAACGCGCCTTCGCGGCACTCAGTGAACGCCAGGCGGTGGTCAGCGCCGAGATCAAGAGCTGGAAGGCGCGCGCCGGCGAGGCCGCGCGGCGCGTCACCGAAATGGACAAGCGCGCCGAAGCGCTTGCCGCCGAGGCGGCGAAGCTCGCCGACCTCCCCGAAAAGCTCGCCGCGCAGCGCGCCGAGGCTGAAGCGAAGCAGGCGAGCCTGCGCGAGGCGGTCGCCGCCGCCGAAGCGCACGAACGCGCCGCCGAAGCCGCGCTGCGCGAGGCCGAGGCCGCGCTGGGCTTGATCCGCGAGACGCTCGCCACCGCGCGCGAGACCCGCGCCGGCGCGGTCGCGCGCTCCGAAAATGCCGAGCTTCGCCGCGTCGAAATGGGCCGCCTGTCGGGCGAACGCTTCGAATGCCCGCCGCCGCTGCTGCCGCAAAAAGCGGGTTTTGAAAGCGCGAGCGTCGGCGATGCCAACGCCGAATCGGGCCAGCACGACCGGCTGATCGCCGACCGCGAACGGCTCGGCCCCGTCAACCTCGTCGCCGCCGACGAACTGGTCGAGCTCGACGCCGAGCGGATACGCAATGCCGCCGAGATCGAGGAGCTGACGCAGGCGGTACACCGCCTCCGCGGTTCGATCGGCAATTTGAACCGCGAGGGCCGCGTCCGCCTGCTTGCCGCTTTCGAGACGGTGAACACCCATTTCCAGCGCCTCTTCACCACGCTGTTCAACGGCGGCCAGGCGCATCTCGAGCTCGTCGATTCGGACGACCCACTCGAGGCCGGACTCGAAATCATGGCGCAACCGCCGGGCAAGCGCCTCGGCACGCTCACCTTGCTGTCGGGCGGCGAGCAGGCGCTCACGGCAGTGGCGCTGATCTTCGGCCTCTTCCTCACCAACCCAGCGCCGATCTGCGTCCTCGACGAAGTCGACGCGCCATTGGACGACGCCAATATCGAGCGCTTCTGCGACCTGCTCGACCGCATGACGCGCGAGACCAACACGCGCTACCTGATCGTCACCCACAATGCGGTGACGATGGCGCGGATGCACCGCCTGTTCGGGGTGACGATGATCGAAAAGGGCGTCAGCCGCCTCGTCTCGGTCGATTTGGGCGGCGCCGAGGAACTGCTCGCGGCAGAGTAACTAGGGCGCGTTGCCCACCACCAGCATCGCCGCGAAGATCAGCAGCCCGGCAAAGCGGTTGCTGCGGAATTTCGCCAGCGCATCCTCGCCCTTCGCGGGATCGAGCGTCACCACCTGCCCCGCGAAATGCAGGCCCGCGGGGATCAGCGCGACGAGCACCAGCGGGTCGGGCCGCACCTGCCACAAGGCGGCCGCCCAGCAGCCGAGCGCGACGACGTAGCAGAGCCCGACGCCCGGCTTCACATGGCGCCCCATGGCGCGCGCGCTCGACTTCACGCCGACCAGCGCGTCGTCCTCGATATCCTGCAGCGCATAGATGGTATCGTAACCGATCACCCACGCGATGCAGCCGGCATAGAGCAGGGGCAGCGCCAGCCCCGGCGGGTTCATGCCGACCGCGGCCCAGCCGACGAGCGCCCCCCAGCTGAACACCAGCCCCAGCCACGCCTGCGGCCACCAGGTGATGCGCTTCATGAAGGGATAGGCCGCGACGAGCAGCAGGCTCAAAAGCGCGATCAGCTGCGCGCGCAGCGGCAATTGCACGAGCACGAGCAGCCCGACGAGCGACAGCAGGATCGTCCACAGCCACGCGTTCCGGAGCGACACCGCGCCGCTCGCCACCGGCCGCGACGCGGTGCGCGCGACCTTGGCGTCGAGGTCGCGGTCGACGATGTCGTTATAGACGCAGCCCGCGCCGCGCATCGCGATCGCACCGAGCAGCATCCACAGGAACAGCGGCCAGTGGCTCGCCGCCCCGCCCGCCAGCGCGAGCCCGAAGGTGCACGGCCAATAGAGCAGCCACCAGCCGATCGGCCGGTCGAAGCGCGCGAGCAGCGCATAGGGCCGCGCCGCGGCGGGCAGCAGCGCGGCGAAGCCGGTGAGCTCGCTGTCGGGAGGATGGGTCGTCGTCATGCGCCCGCGCGCGATAGCAGCCGCTGCGCCCGCAATAAACGCCTATTGCATCATGTGCAGGTTGACGGGGTCACCCCGGCGACCGGATAGAGCTGCGACGTGTCGCGACCTTCGCGGATGTTGAACGCCGCGGTCGAGCGGATCGTCCGCTGCCCCAGCCAGTTGCCATAGACAAGCGGCTCATAGTCATAGACGATCTCGACGAACATCACCGCCGATCCCGGCGGCGCGGTCACCTCGGCGCCCTCGGGCCCCATGCCGGGAAAATCGTCGCCCGTGATGCCGTCGCCCTCGTCGCCATAGCTCGATTCGACGTCGAGCTCGCCAAAGCAGCGCTGCCAGTGGATCCACTGGCCGTCGTCCGAGGTATTGCGTTCGAGGCTCGACAGGATGATCCGTCCACGCTCGCGCAGGTTCAGCCGCCCCGCCTGCTGTTCGGCGCCGGTGAACACCTCGTTGATGTCGACCTCGCGCACGCGCGGCAGCGACAGGCTGCTGCCGACCGCGATGCGCGACGCATTGTCGGCGACGCTGAGGCCGATCTGGCTGATGCGGGTATTCGCCAGCGTCAGATTGGCCATTTCGAGGCCGCCGAGCCCGAGCAGCACCAAGAGCGGAATGCAGAAGGCCATTTCGATCAGCACCGTCGCGCGCGTATCGCGCGCGAAGGCATGGCGGCGCAGTTGCCGCGCGGCGATGCGGGTCCGGCGAAAAAGGCGGGTCATGCGCATATCACCTGGCTCGTCGATCCGTTGGTGCCATAGGGCTGGTTGCGCAGCACCGTCGCGGCCTTCAGCGTCGCATGCTCATCCTGCCCCAGCATCCGCCAGACCGGCAGGATGCGGTCGAATTCCATCGTCGCTTCGTAGAGCACGACGTCGTCGGCGCCGCCATTGCCGCTGGTGCCGCGATCGGCCTCCCAGCTGCCGGTGCCGTTCAGATCCTCGAAACATTCGCCCGCGTCGCGCGTGCCGTTGCCATTCTTGTCGGTCAGCGGCTCGGGCTGGCCGACCTCGTCATAGCTTTCATAGGCGAGGCGTGAGAAGTTGACCTCGGCGCCTGGAAAGACGGCGAGCACGCGCGCCTCGACCTCGTCGTCGAGTTCGGACTGGTCGGCGGAATTGCCCTCGAGCGTCGACAGGCGCGCGGCCTGGCTGACCGCGCCCTGCAGCACCTGCTGCGCGTACATCTGCCAGCAGAAGTCGAAGATGCCGAGTAGCAGCAGCAGGAACACCGGCGCGGTGAGCGCGAACTCGATCAGCGCGACCCCGCGCGTGTCGCGGCCGAGCGAACGCGCACCGGGGCGCAGGCGGCGGAGCAGCCGGCGCATCATTGCGACAGCCTCAGGCGCGAGATCTGCCCGGCGATCGACGAGAAGATGTCCTTCAGCGTCACCTTGGTCCCGTCGGGCTTGGTCAGCGTCTGATACGCCTTACCGGGGGTCGCGCAATTGGTGAGGTTGGTGTTGAGGTTGACGCTGAGCGCCACCACCCACACCGTGATGTTGCGGTCGCGCGCGGCGTTGCACAGCTGGACGAAACGGTTGTTGTGCCGCGCGGTCAGGTTCGTATCGCTGGTGTCGATCGACCCGCTGACATTCTGGTTGAGATATTCATATCCCTGGAAGGTCAGATTGCCCATGTTCGCCGACATCGCGCCGTCGGTCATGAACACGATGTGGCGGTCGATCGGGCGGCCGTTGGTCGCGGTCGCATTTTCGTCGGAGAGAATCCCCGTCGGCGACAGCAGCCGCGCGCCCCACGCCATGCCGACGTCGTGATAGGTACCGCCGACCGGCTGCAGCGAGTTGATATAGGTCTGGAAGCTCGATTCGTCGTCGGCGTCCATCTCGGTGAGCTTCATCGCCGCCGCCGGGCACACACCCCAGCCGCTCGGCCAGTTGAGCTTGTAATTCTGGTACAGCGGCGTGCTGCCCGAATAGCCGACGTTGCCGACATTGACGTTCAGCGTGCCCGTCGTCGACGGCTTGCTGCTCACCTGCTGCGCGCGCGCATAGGCGATCTCGGGGATCATCATCTTCCAGCGGCTGTCGTCGCTGGTACCCGGCGCGCTGTCGATGTCCATGTCGAGCGCGGTCGAGGGCGCGGTCGCGTCGGCGGCGAAGGCCGTGGTCTTGCGCTCGAAGATACAGCCGCCCCAGCTGTTGGTCTCGTTGGTGCCGTTCACGCCGGTGCTGGTCGTGATCGTGCCGCCCGTCTTCAGCGCCGAGACGTTGAAAGTGCGGTTGAGATAATTGTAGCGCGTCGGCGGCTGCGTGATGGTCTGCGGCGTCGTGCGCGTATATTCCATCGTCCGGCTCTGGCGGTAGCAGGTGTTCGACGACCAGCGGTAGCGATACTCGAGATAGCGGTATTTCTGCTTCAGGTCGTTCGTGGTCACGCGCTCGCCGTTGCTGTTGACCGTCTGGCTGGTCTGCGTCGTCGTCTGCGACTGGTAGGCGGTCGCGGCACTGTTGGCGCCGCCCGCGGTCTGCGGGCAGGTCGTGCTGTTCTTGTTGGAGACGGTTTGGACCGGATTCATATTGGCCCAGTCGATCACCATCGTCGCGGTATTGTCCGACGCCGTGCCGTTGACCGTCGTACCCGTCTGCCAGTTGTTTGGTTCGATCTGGCGCGACGGCATGATCACCGTATTGGCGATCCAGTCCGGATTCTCCGCGAGCAGGATCGCCCCGACATTGACCGTCGAGCTATAGGGAACGACGCCGATGCGCAGGCGCCCGTCACCCTTTTCGGCGCTGGTCAGCGTCTTGAAGAAGGTCATCGACGCTTCTTTGAGTTCGTCGATGCGCGCCTGCGTCCCAGTGCCCGGATCCTTCATCGACCCGGTGACGTCGAGCACCAGCATCACGTCGACGTTCGAGATTTCGAGCTTGGCGGCGCAGCTGACCGACAGGTTGAATTCGTCGAAGCCGAAGACGTGCATGATCGTCGTCGGCAGCGTCGCGGTCGCGGTGCCCGCGACGTCGGACACGCCCTGCGGAGCCGATTGGAACTCGACATCCGAACTGCCGTACATGCCGTCGGGGAAGTTGAAGGCGAACATCTTGTCGGCTTCGGCCTCGGCCTGGTCGCCATAGGAGGAGGCGCCCATATAGCGGCGGCCCGCGAGCACGCCGGCGTCGCACGCCTGCTGCAGGCGAAGCTCGGCCATATAGCCGCGGCCGATGTCGATGCCCGACCCCACGATACCGACGATCGGCACGATCGCGGCAGCGGTCAGCATCATCGCATTGCCGCGCTGGTCGCGCGCAAAGCTGCGAATGGCGCGCCAGATATCGCGGATCGAGGTCCCTCGCATGGTCACAAACCCCTCTTGGCCGCGCAGTTCGCCCCAACGGATGCACGGCAGGTAACCTGCACCTAGGGCGGGACTGCTTACCAAAACGCTAATCGGGTTAAGGCGGGCTCCGGCCAAAGGTCCGATTCTGACCCGGACCGGGACAGAATCGCAAAATGCCCATGCGGGATGTGCAAATTTCCTGCGTCTGCTATCGCGGCCCCATGCCCGCCGTCCCCGCCTGGCCGCCCGCCAGCACCCCGCGCCTGTTCGTCGAAACCCCGCTCGCAGCGGGCGCGAGCGCGGTCATCGACGGCGGTGCGGCGCATTATCTGCTCAACGTCATGCGGACGAAGCTGGGCGACCCATTGCTGCTTTGCGACAACCGCAGCGGCGAATGGCTCGGCATCGTTGCCGACGCCGCCAAGCGCGCGCTGACCGTGACGATCGAGCGGCAGACGCGCCCGCTCGAGACCGTCCCCGATTTCTGGCTCTGCTTTGCGCCGGTCAAGAAGGCGCGGCTCGACTGGATCATCGAGAAAGCGACCGAACTCGGCGTCGCGCGGCTCCAGCCGGTGATCACCGGGCGCACGATCGTCGAGCGCGTCAAGGAAGAGCGCCTGCGCGCGCAGATCGTCGAGGCGTGCGAGCAATGCGGGCGCACCACGCTCCCCGACCTCGCCGAGCCGGTGAAACTGCCCGCGCTGCTCAAGGGCTGGCCCGCGGAGCGCGCTTTGCTCTTTGCCGACGAGGCGGGCGGCGTGCCGATGGCCGAACTCGCCGCGCCCGCCCCCGCGGCGATCCTGACCGGTCCCGAGGGCGGCTTCACCGACCGCGAGCGCGAGTTGCTCCTCGCATCGCCCGCCGTAAAGCGCATGGCGCTCGGCCCGCGCATCCTGCGCGCCGAAACCGCCGCGATCGCCGCCACCGCGCTGTGGATGGCGGCCCATGGGGATTGGACGACAAGCTGAACTTGTCCCCATCCGACACAATAACGGCGCGAAATCGCTATCCTTAACCCGATGTTAGCCACAAGCGCGCCATAGCGGCGCGATGCAACGGCGGGACCAGAGCCGAGATTGCCGGGGTGGGGCCCGGCAAACGCAGCTGTGGCGGGCGCTGATGGCGCTCGCCCTGCTGGTGCTCGCCGCCGTTGCAACCCCCGCGCGCGCGCAGACCACGACGACCTACAGCAACAGCACGACGGGCACGATCAACAACGGCACGACCTGCACCGCGCCGCTGGTGCGCAATTTCACCGTCTCGACCAGCTATCTCGTCGGCGATGTCGATCTGGGCGTGCTCGCGACGCACAGCTGGCGCGGCGACATCAGGATCACGCTGCAATCGCCCGCGGGCACGCGCGTCCAGCTCGTCGACGGCGACACGGCCAATATCTCGGGCGACAATTTCAACGTCCGGCTCGACGATGCCGCGGCGAGCACGGTCAACACCGACGGCAACACCGCCAATCATTCGACCAGCGCGCCGCCCTACCAGAACCAGTTCGCGCCCAACGCCGCGCTCTCGGCCTTCAACGGCCAGAATGCGCAGGGCACCTGGCGGCTCGAGATCTGCGACCAATATCCGCAGGCCGACAACGGCAGCTTCACCCGCGCCGACCTTTACATCACCAGCCTGCCCGCCAATTACGCCGACCTGTCGCTGACCAAGGCGGTGAGCAATGCGTCGCCGAACAATGGCGGGGCGATCAGCTATACCTTGAGCGTCACCAACGCGAGCGGCTCGCCGCAGACCGCCACCGGGGTGACGGTCGACGATGTCCTGCCCGCGGGCTTCACCTTCGCCAGCGCGTCGGGTTTCGGCAGCTACAACAGCGGCACCGGCGTGTGGACCGTCGGCAGCATCCCCGCGGGGACCACCCGCACGCTCACGATTTCCGGCACCGTCAATGCGACATCGGGCGCGACGATCGTCAACAGCGCCGAGATCAGCGCCTCCTCGGTGATCGACAGCGATTCGACCCCGAACAACGGCGCGACCGGCGAGGATGATTATGCCAGCGCCAGCTTCACCGTCGCGGGCAGCCGCACCGCGGGCACGCCGCCGACGCTCGTCTGCAGCGCGGGCACCACGACGCACGACTGGGACAGCATCAGCTGGTCGGCGGGGACGACCAGCGGCAGCTATGCGCTCGCCAATATCGGCACGATGAACTTCGCCATCGCGATCAGCGGCGGCAGTTTCCTCAACAACGCGACCTATGGCGGCCAGTCGCCGACACGGCAGAATGTCGTCACCGGCGGTTTTTCGCCCGCGCAATATTCGATCTTCGAACTGGTCGACATGACCAGCCAGTCGGGCAGCGTCACCAGCACGATCACTTTGCCCACCGCGGTGCCCGGCGCGCAGTTCCGCCTGTTCGACATCGACTATAATGCGAACCAGTTCGCCGACCGCGTGACCGTGACCGGCAGCTATAATGGCGCGGCGGTCACGCCGACGCTGACCAACGGCGTCAGCAACTATGTCATCGGCAACAGCGCCTATGGCGACGTCGTCGCCGCCGACACCAGCGCGAACGGCAATGTCGTCGTCACCTTTTCGTCGCCCGTCGACACGATCGTGATCAACTACGGCAACCACTCGACCGCGCCGACCGATCCGGGGCAACAGGCGATCGCGATCCACGACATCATTTTTTGCCGCCCGACGACCAACCTCGTCTTTGCCAAGACGAGCAGCATCGTCAGCGACCCGACGAACGGCACGACCAACCCCAAGGCGATCCCCGGCGCGGTGATCCGCTATTGCCTGCTCGTCACCAACAATGGCAGCGCCACCGCGACGAGCGTCGCGATCAACGACGCGATCCCCGCAACGATGACCTACACCCCCGCCTCGCTGCGCAGCGGCACCAGCTGCGCCGGCGCGACGACGGTCGAGGACGACAATGCGGCGGGCGCCGACGAGAGCGACCCGTTCGGCGCGGCCTTTGCCGGCACCAATGTGACCGCATCGACCGCCAGCCTCGCGCCCGCGGCGGCGATGGCGATCGCCTTCACCGTCACGGTCAACTGAGATGGCGGCGCGCGCGCATCTCCTCCCCGCGCTGCTCGCCGCGGCGCTTGCGCTGAGCGGCACCGCCCACGCCCAGCGCGTCATCGTCAACCCCTCGTTCGAATCGAACGATCCGCAGGGGCCCGGCGCCGCGAACTACGAGATTTACGCGAACGGATCGGTCGCCGGCTGGGATTCGGCATCGGGCGAGATTGAATTGTGGGATACGAATTTCAACGGCGTGCCCGCCTATGACGGGTCGGTCTTCGCCGAGATGAACGCCAATGTCCCCGGCGCCTTCTACCAGAATATCTGCATGGTGAACGGCGAGTCGATCGGCTGGACCTTCGCGCACCGCGCGCGCTCGGGCGGCCCCGCGACGCAGACGGCGCGCTTCCAGATCGCGAACAGCAGCGGCACCCAGCTCCAGTTGCTCGCGACGCAGGCGTCGACCACCGCGAACCAGGTCTGGAACGTCAACACCGGCAGTGCGACCTACACCGGCGCCTCGGGCGTCCAGCGCGTCCAGTTCATCACCACCGACGCCGGCAGCTACGGCAATTTCCTCGACGACATCCGCATCACGCTCAACCCCTTCGTCGAGCTGTCGGCGGCGACCGGATCGGGGGTCGAATCGATCGCCTCGGCGAACATCCCCGCGCTCCGCGTCAGCGGTACGCTCTTCTCGGCGCGCACCGTCAACGTCAGCATCACCGGCGGCACCGCAGTGCGCGGCACCGACTATACGACCCCGAACGGCGCGGCGAGCTTCACCGTCACCATCCCCGCGGGCACCTATCAGAACACCACCGTGCCGCTCGGCATCGCGGTGATCGACGACACCGCGACCGAAAGCAGCGAGACGATCCAGATCGCGCTGTCGACCGGCACCGGCTACACCGTGTCGAGCACGTCGAGCTGCGGCGGCACCCCGATCACCGCCGCGACCTATACGATCACCGACAATGACTCGCCCGTGGTGCTGACCAAGGCGTGGACGAACGGCATCGCGAACGACGCGGTGAGCCTGGCGATCAGCGGCGGGCTCGTCCCCACGGCGGGCAGCTCGACCGTCGGCGGCACGACGACCAACGCCACCGCCGTCGCGGTCGCCGGATCGACGCTGACATTGACCGAGGCCTTCACGACGGGCGCGGCGGCCAATTACACCAGCAGCCTCGAATGCCGCCGCAACAGCGATAACGCCGTCGTCGCGACCGCGGGCACAGGGCTCAGCCGCACCGTGACGATGCCCAGCGGCACCTCGCTCACCTGCACCTGGACCAACGCCCGCAAGTCGGCGACGCTCGTGGTGCGCAAGACCTGGGTCAACGCGCTCACCACCAACGCCGTCACCGTCACGACCACCGGCCTCGTCAACAACGCCAGCCTCGCGTCGGTCGCGAACAGCGCGAACGAGACCGACACCAACGCCGCGGTCACCGTCTACGCCGCCGAGGCCGCGACGCTCGCCGAGACCTTCACCGCGGGCAGTGGCGCCAACTATACGCAGGCGCTCGCCTGCACCGGCAACGCCACCGCGCTCGCCGGCGCGGTGCTGACGGTGAACCCCGCCGACACCGCGATTGTCTGCACCTTCACCAACAGCCGCATCGTCCAGCAGCTCCGCCTCGCCAAGGCGTGGAGCGGTGCCACGACCGGCCACTCCGCCAGCGCGACCACCACCGGCGGCACCGCCAACCCTAGTTTCAGCTCGACCGCGCCGACCGCGACCACCGGCAGCTATGTCAACGTCCGCGCGGGCGACGTCGTCACCCTGCCCGCCGAGACCTGGGGCGGCGGCGCGGTCGCGGCGCTCTACAACGTGACCGTCGAATGCAGCGGCGGCAGCCCGCTCGCGAGCGGCGCCACCGGGCGCACGCTGACGATCCAGGGCAGCAGCACCGCGACGACCTGCACCTACACCAACGCCTATGTCCTGCCGCTGACGATCGCCAAGAGTTCGGCCGCGTACAGCGACCCGCAGAACGGCACCACCAACCCCAAGCTGATCCCGGGCGGCTTCGCCACCTACAGCCTGACCGTTACCGCCCCCGCGGGCACGCAGGCGACCAGCAACAGCGTCATCGTCACCGACGCGCTGCCCGCGAACCTCGCGCTCTTCGTCGGCACCTACGCCCCCGGCCCGGGCCCGCTCGCCTTCGCCGCCGGATCGAGCGGCCTCACCTACAGCTTCACCAGCCTGTCGAACGCGTCGGACGACCTCAGCTTCTCGAACAACAATGGCGCCAGCTTCACCTACACCCCGGTCGCCAATGCCGACGGCGTCGACCCCAATGTCACGCATATCCGCATCAACCCCAAGGGCAGCATGGCGCCCGGATCGAGCTTCACGATCAACCTTCGCGCGATGGTCGAATAGGGGTTCGAATAGGCCCGATTGCATTCTGTACCGGATAGTCTAGATGGCGCGCTATGAGCACGCGCACCGCTTCGGACAGCAACGATCCCATCGTCGAAAACCGCGACCAGCTCGCGGCCCCCATGATCAAGGGCGAGAAGCCCAAGGACCGCTGGCGCATCGGCACCGAGCACGAAAAATTCGTCTATCGCACGGCCGACCACCGCGCGCCCTCCTACGACGAACCCGGCGGCATCCACGACCTGCTGATGGCGCTCACCCGCTTCGGCTGGGAACCGGTGATCGAGGGCGGCAAGGTGATCGCGCTCGCGGGCAGCGACGGCACCGTCAGCCTCGAACCCGCCGGCCAGCTCGAACTCTCGGGCGCGCCGCTCGAAAATCTCCACCAGACCTGCGCCGAAACCGGGCGGCACCTCAAGCAGGTCAAGGAAGTCGGCGCCGAACTCGGGCTCGGGTTCCTCGGGGTCGGAATGTGGCCCGACAAGACCCGCGCCGAGCTGCCGATCATGCCCAAGGGCCGCTACAAGATCATGCTCGAACATATGCCGCGCGTCGGCACCATGGGGCTCGACATGATGCTGCGCACCTGCACCATCCAGACCAACCTCGACTATTCGTCCGAGGCCGACATGGTGCAGAAGTTCCGCGTTTCGCTCGCGCTCCAGCCGCTCGCGACCGCGCTCTTCGCTTCGTCGCCCTTCACCGAGGGCAAGCCCAATGGTTTTATGTCGTACCGCAGCCATATCTGGACCGACACCGACCCCGCGCGCACCGGCATGCTGCCCTTCGTCTTCGAAAAGGGTTTCGGCTACGAGCGCTATGTCGACTACATGCTCGACGTGCCGATGTATTTCGTCTTCCGCGACGGCCAATATATCGACGCCGCGGGCCTCAGCTTCCGCGACTTCATGAAGGGCGAACTCTCGGTCCTGCCCGGTGAACTGCCGCGGCTCAGCGACTGGAACGACCATCTCTCGACCGCCTTCCCCGAGGTGCGCCTCAAGAGCTTCCTCGAAATGCGCGGTGCCGACGGCGGGCCGTGGAACCGCATCTGCGCGCTCCCCGCGCTCTGGGTCGGGCTGCTCTACGACCAGGGCGCGCTCGACGCCGCCTGGGACCTCGTCAAGGGCTGGAGCATCGAAGAGCAACAGGCGCTGCGCGACGCAGTCCCCAGCGAAGGCCTCGACGCCCCCGCGCCCGGCGGCGGCACCGTCGGCCAGCTCGCGCACCGCGTTCTCGATATCGCGGCGCAGGGTCTCGCGGCGCGCGGCGAGGTCAATTCGATGGGCGACAACGAGGTCGGCTTCCTCGAGCCGCTGCGCCGCATCGCCAAGAGCGGCAAGTCGCCCGCGCACGACCTGCTCGACCGCTACGAGGGACCGTGGCACCACGACCTCTCGAAAATCTACGACGAACTGAGCTTCTAGCCCCGCTCAATACGCCAGCGCGCAGCCGTCGGCGCGCATTTCGCTCGCCGCGGCATAGACGCGCGTGTCGCCGTCGACGCGATGCTCGACGCACTGGTAGCGCCCGAACCCGCCGTCGGACTCGCCGAGCGTCCAGCCGATGTCGGCGAGCCGCCGGCGCGTCGCGTCCGGAACCCCGCTTTCGAGCCGCAGCACGCCGTCGGGGCCCAGACCCGGCGAATCCTCGCCCATCGTCTCCGACGACCCCTCATGATGCCAGCGCGGCGAATCCCCCGCTGCCTGGATTTCCAGCCCGTAATCGAGGCGATTGATCATGATCTGCGCCTGCCCCTGCGGCTGCATGTCGCCCCCCATCACGCCGAAGCTCATCCACGGCACATCGCCGCGCGCCGCGAAGCCCGGGATGATCGTCTGGAACGGCCTTTTGCCGGGCGCATAGATATTGGGGTGTCCGTCAGCCAAGCTGAACAATTGCCCGCGATCCTGGAACATGAAGCCCAGCCCGTCGGCGACCAGCCCCGACCCCATGCCGCGGAAGTTCGACTGGATCATCGACACCATCATGCCGTCCTTGTCGGCGCAGCTGAAATAGGTGGTGTCGCCGCGGCTCGGCGCCTGCCCCGGATGCACCGGCGACAGCAAGCGGTCGGGGCGGATCAGTTTCGCGCGCTCGGCGGCATAATCCTTCGAGATCAGCCACTCGACCGGCACCTTGGCGAAATGCGGATCGGCATAATAACGCGCGCGATCCTCATAGGCGAGGCGCTTGGCCTCGGCCTGCAGATGGATCGACAGCGCCGACTGGAACCCCGCCCCCTTCAGGTCGAAGTTCTCCAGGATATTGAGCATCTGCAAAGTCGCAATGCCCTGCGTGTTCGCGCCGAGCGCATAGACGTCCGTGCCGCGATAGCCGGTCTTGTGCGGCGCTATCCATTCGGACCTGTGCGCCTTGAGATCCTCGTAGCGCAGCCAGCCGCCGATCCGCTTGAAATAGGCGTCGATCGTGCGCGCGATCTCGCCCTCGTAAAAGGCGTCGCGCCCGCCTTCGGCGATCAGGCGAAAGGTGCGCGCGAGGTCGGGATTGCGGAAGACCTGTCCCGCCGCGGGACCCTGGCCGTCGTTCAGGCCATAGGTTTGCAGCGCGTTGTCGATCTCCTCGATCCCGCGCCCCGGCTGGCGGAACCCCGCGAGACTGCGGCGGATATAGTAAGCGATCATGTCGGGGACCGGCGCCCCCGCCTCGGCATGCGCGATGACGGGTTCGAACAGCTCCTTCCACGGCAGCTTGCCGTAGCGCTGATGCATCGTCCACCAGCCGTCGATCGCGCCCGGCACCGATACGCTGATCGCACCATAGGCGGGCAGCGTGCCGCCCTTGGCCCGGCTGCGCACCGTCGCGAGGTCGAGCCCGCGCGGGCTCTTGCCCGATCCCGCGAGGCCAGCGAGCTTCTTCGCCTTCGGGTCCCAGATCATCGCATAGACGTCGCCGCCGATGCCGTTCGCGGTCGGCTCGAGCAGCCCCAGGCACGCATTGATCGCAATGGCCGCGTCGACTGCGGATCCGCCGCGCTTCAGCATCTCGATTCCCGCCAGCGTCGCCAGCGGATGCGCGGTGCCCGCCGCGCCGTTGAGGCCATAGACCGCGGTGCGCGAGGCAAAGCTCGCCCCGACCGGCCGGTCGCCGCCGCCGACATCGGGCCGCAAGAAGCGGTCTTCGCCGGCTTCCCAGCCGGACGGCCCCGCGCCGCCGGGCTCGGCCGCGGCCTTCGGCCGGGCGGTCTGGGCGGCAAGCGTCGACGGCAGAAGCGCCGCGGCCGGAGCGGCGGCCAGCAGGGTACGGCGGTGCATGGATGTCATCCCTCAAAGCGCCGCTTCTGCGGCAAGCGCCGGCGGGGCGCAACCATGATGCATCGCCGACGCGGCGCCCGCCCGCGCGCCCGCAAAAAAGTGAAGCAAAAGCGCAACAGTGCCGACACGAACGTCAGCCGGGCGTCGTTCCACGATTGATTGCGCGCGCGTGCGGAGTCAAAGGGCGGCTGGTTCCACCGCTCTCCCATTCTCCACTCTGTTTCAGGAAGCTTGCCCATGCGCCACTTTCCTTCCGCTACCGCTATAGCATTCGTACTTGCCGCCACCGGCTTTGCCGCGCCCGCCTTTGCGCAGGATAGCGCGCCCGTCGTCGAGGACGACAGCGGCCTCACCGACATCATCGTCACCGCGCAGCGCCGCGAGGAAAGCCTGCAGGACGTCCCCGTCGCGGTCTCGGTGCTGTCGGGCGACACGCTCGGCGCGATCACCTCGACCGGCTCGGACATCCGCGCGCTCGCCGGCCGCGTGCCCAGCCTCAACATCGAGAGCTCCTACGGCCGCTCCTTCCCGCGCTTCTACATCCGCGGCCTCGGCAACACCGATTTCGACCTCAACGCCTCGCAGCCGGTCAGCCTCGTCTATGACGACGTCGTGCTCGAAAACCCGATCCTGAAGGGCTTCCCGATCTTCGACCTCGACCGCGTCGAAGTGCTGCGCGGGCCGCAGGGCACTTTGTTCGGCCGCAACACCCCCGCGGGCATCGTCAAGTTCGACACCGTCAAGCCCGGCGAGACCGGCGGCTATGCCAAGGTCAGCTACGGCCGTTACGGCACCAGCCAGGTCGAGGTCGCGGCGGGCGCCGCCGACGACAATGGCTTCTCGGTCCGCCTGTCGACCCTGTTCCAGCACCGCAATGACTGGGTCGACAATGTCGCGACCCCGGCGAAGAAGGACCTCGGCGGTTACGACGACATCGCCGCGCGCCTCCAGCTGCAATATGAGAGCGGCCCCTTCACCGCGCGCGCGGTCGGCCAGGTCCGCGTCTACGACGGCTCGGCGATCATCTTCCGCGCCAACACCCAGCTTCCGGGCAGCAACGACCTCGTCGGCCTCGGCGGCGCAGGCACCGAATTCGAGCGCGACAAGGTCTACCAGGACGGCATCAACTTCCAGAAGCTTAACACCTATAACGCCGGGCTGAACCTCGAATATGATTTCGGGCCGGTGACGCTCTACTCGATCACCTCCTACTGGAACGGCAATTTCAAGAGCCGCGGCGACATCGACGGCGGCTTCGGCGCGGTGTTCCTGCCGGTGTCGGGCCCCGGCCTGATCCCCTTCCAGGCGCAGAGCCAGGACAATGTCCCCAGCCTCGACCAGTTCACGCAGGAAATCCGTATCGCGTCGAACAATTCGACCGGCCTCGGCTACCAGTTCGGCGTCTTCTATTTCGACGAAGGCCTCGACATCACCAGCTTCGAATTCGGCGGCCCGACCGACGCCACCCCGTCGGCGATCGCGGTGCAGCGCCAGGACAGCGAAGCCTACGGCATCTTCGGCTCGGTCAATTACGCGTTCGACAATGGGCTGAAGCTGCAGGCCGGCGCGCGCTACAACCATGACACGCGCGATTTCGTCGCCGCGCGTCCGGTCGAGACGCGCCCGCCCTTCGTCGTGAGCCCGAACACCCCGGTCCCGCCGCAGGCGGCCACCGTCAAGGGCAAGCTCCTCACCTGGGACGCCAGCGCCACCTATGAGGCGTCGGACGCGGTGACGATCTACGCCCGCGTCGCGCGCGGCTATCGCGCGCCGTCGGTGCAGGGCCGCCTGACCTTCTCGCGCGTGATCTCGACCGCCGACCAGGAAGAGACGATGTCGTACGAGGCGGGCATCAAGACCGCCTTCCTGGACGACAAGGTCCGCTTCAACCTGACCGGCTATTATTTCGACACCAAGGACCTGCAGCTGACCGCGGTCGGCGGCACGGCCAACGTCGCGAGCCTGCTCAACGTCGATGCCAAGGGTCACGGCGTCGAGGCCGAACTGCAGGCGGCGCCCGCCACCGGGCTGACCTTCTCGGTCGGCGGCGCGTGGAACGTCGCGAAGATCGACGACGCCAACGCCTTCGTCGCGGGCTGCGGCTCGGCGACGCCGTGCACCGTGCTCGACCCGCAGCGCCCGGGCAGTCCCGGCATCTTCTCGATCGACGGCAACCAGCTGCCGCAGTCGCCGAAGTGGACGGTGAACTGGACCGCGGGTTACGAAATCCCGGTCGGCGACGGCGCGGTCTATGCCTTCACCGACTGGTATTACCGCTCGAAGGTGCAGTTCTTCCTCTATCGCTCGGTCGAATTCTCGGACGACAAGCTGCTCGAGGGCGGGCTGCGCGTCGGTTACAAGACCGACCGCTTCGACGTCGCAGCCTTCGTGCGCAACATCACCGGCGACAAGTCGGTGACCGGCGGCATCGATTTCAACAACCTCACCAGCTACGTCAACGAACCCCGCATCTGGGGCGCCGAAGCAAGCGTGAAGTTCTGATCTTGCCCTCTCCCCTTCAGGGGAGAGGATAGCGCAGCTCGCTCCGGCAGGAGCTAGCGAAGCTTGGAGAGGGGGATGCTGCGGCGCCCCCTCTCAACTGCGGCTAGCCGGACGAGCCGGCAAGCCTCCGTATCTCTCCCCTGAAGGGGAGAGAGCGGGAACTAAGCCACCGGCCCGATGCGCTCGTCGGGCTCCAGCCGGATCAACGGCCGCTTGCGCCCGCTCAGCTTGGCAAAGAAGCGCGGCACCGGCGCATTTTCCTGCGCCCAGTTCCAATAGGCCTGATAGGCGGGGTCGGCGAGGAGATGCTTCTCCTCGGTCTTGGCGCGCCAGTAATAGACCCCGCTGACCAACCCCAGCAGCACCGTGTTGCGCAGCCCCTCGATCCAGCCGCCGCTGGTCGCGAGAAAGGGCATCGCGCCGATCCACCAGCTCAAATTCTTCGAGAGATACGCCGGGTGGCGCGTATATTTATACGGCCCGTGGGTCAGCACGCCGCGGTGCGTCAGGTTCGAGAAGCGGATGCCGAAGGCCATCGTCGCCCAGCTGTAGATCGCGGTCAGCGACACCAGCGCGATCGCCCAGACGATCATGATGCTGTCGTGCCCCTCGAGCCAATAGCCCCAGTCCGAGCCGTTCACCTGATAGTCGAGCGGCCCGCCGTTCATCAGGATGAAGGGCGGGTAGCAGACCAGCGCCGCGACCCATGCCATGCCATAGGGGTTGGCGGTGCGGATGTGCGAATCGAGCGGCTTCAGCGTCAATATATAGCCGACGGTCGCGATATGGACGTCGACAAGGTAGAGAAGGTTGATCGCCCAGAGGCCGGTCATATAGGGATTGGCGAGCACCTCGCTCATCGACACCGTCACCAGCGCCGAAAAATTGCCCGGCACGATCGAGAGCATGAAGGCGGTGAAGAAGCCCTTGACCGCCCAGGCGCGGAAATGATGGCCGATCGCGCGGCCGTCGACCGGCTGGCCGGGCGCAACGAGCCAGCGCCCGAACTGCCAGCAGCCGTCGCGCGGCTCGGTCATGCGGCGGTCGAGCCAGAGCATGTAGGGCACCGAGATCAGCAGCAGCCAGGGCGCGACGCGCTCGAGCAAATCCATCGAAAAGGCGTAATTGCCCTCCCAATAATAGCGCATCAGCGCATAGGTCGCCGCGATCATCCCCCAGGTCGTCCAGAGCCCGGCGAGCTTGGTCAGGCTGATGTCGATCGTCTCGCGCCACGGGCGGCGCAGCGACCAGTCGATCCCGGTCGAGGGATTGCGGTGCACCTTGTCGACGAACACCGACCACAAGACCATCGGAATCGCGCAGGCGAGCACGCTCGCGATCGCCGAATTGGGCCCGCTCAAGGGGCCATGATTGCCCCAGTCGATCCCGAGGAAACCCGCGATCTGGGGCGCGGTGCGCGCGATCAGCAGATAGGAGAAGAGCCCGATCAGCCCGACGATGCCGACCCCGGCGCTGACCGCCGAGCGCGGCCGCACGGCCAATTTCGCCGGGGTTTCCGCGGCTGGCTCGGCGCCCGCGGGCACCGTCATTTTGGGCATGTGAGTCACGCCTCCCGCCTAGCCAAAAATGGTAAGCAAGCCGTCAATATTACCGCATGATTCGCAGCGAAATCGCCCCAAAATGGCAGCGTTGCACGGCTTTGACACCGTTCACCGCATCCCCCTTTCGACTCGGCGCGAGTCGCCTTCGGGGGATTCGCGAGTCGCCCGGACTCCTGATAAGGCGCGCATCATTCGGGGCGGAGGGCTCCAATAATAACAAGATGGGGTCGCCACTTGTCATCGAAATCGACGGGCCTGCGCCATTGGCGCCAGCGCTTCAATGCGCTGTTTCAGGACCATGAAATCTTCATCCGCACGCACGGTCACGTGCGATTCCTTCGTATCAGCGCCAAATGGCAGAAGCGCGTCGCGCTCATCGCCGCCGCGGTGCTGCTCGCCTGGGCGGGCGCGACGCTGGCGGTGCTGGTCAACCAGCTGCTGACCTCGGGCGAACGCGCCGCGGTCGCCGAGCAGCAGGCCGCCGCCGCCGCCGCCGAAGCGCGCATCGCCAAATATCGCGACAGCGTCGCCGAAACCGCAGCCGACCTCGCCGATCGCCAGGACCAGCTCGACGAATGGTCGAAGGTGCATTTCGGGGTCGAGGCCGATGCGGTCACCCCCGAAGAAGGCGCTGACGCGCCGAAGGCCGAACCCGCCGCGCTCGAAACCAGCGCGATCGACCCGAACCTGCCCCCCGAGGCGCAGGCGCTCGCGCGCATCGAAAAACGCCAGGAGGCCTTCGCGGGCCGCCTGCTCGCCGCGGTGAACGACCGCGCTACCAAGGCCGAGACGGCGGTCGCCGCGCTCGGGCTCGACCCCAAGGGCCTCGTCCGCAGCGCCGCGGCCGGCCGCGGCGGTCCCTTCATTCCGTACCGCGGCAAGATGGGCAAGGCGAAGGCCTTCGGCCCGTCCTTCGCCAAGCTGGAGGGCGCGCTGTTCCGCATGGAAGTGCTCGAACGCACGCTCGTCGCGGTGCCCTCGGGCAACCCCGCCGACGTGATGATGATGTCGTCGGGCTTCGGCTATCGCAGCGATCCCTTCACCGGCGCCGGCGCGATGCACGCCGGCCTCGACTTCCGCGGCCCGATCGGCACCCCGATCCTCGCCGCCGCGCCGGGCAAGATCGTCTTCGTCGGCCAGAAGTCGGGTTACGGCAATGTCGTCGAGGTCGACCATGGTCAGGGGATCTTAACCCGCTATGCCCACTTGTCGGGGTTCACCACGCGGGTGGGAACGCAGGTCGCGGCCGGGGAACAGATCGCCAAAATGGGTTCGACCGGGCGCTCGACCGGCAGCCACCTGCATTTCGAAGTTCGTTTGAACGGCGTCGCGGTCAACCCCCGCCGTTTTCTGGAGGCCAAAGCCGATGTTCTCGAAGTCAAAGACGACGCCCGACAGCGAGTCGGTTCCGTCGCCAGTGCCGCCCGCTAAGATGGCGACCGGCGCGCGCCATACGACCTTTTCGATCCTCGGATCGGACGTGGTCGTCACCGGCAATGTCTCCGCGACCGTCGACCTGCACGTCGACGGCAAGATCGAGGGCGACCTGAAATGCGCCAACCTCGTCCAAGGCGAGGCGAGCGAGATCAAGGGCGCGGTGGTCGCCGAGACCGCGAAGATCGCGGGCCTCGTCGACGGCTCGATCGAGGCGAAGACGCTGATCGTCCACGCCACCGCGCGGATCACCGGCGACGTCGTCTACGAAACGATCACGATCGAGAATGGCGGCAAGATCGACGGCAAGCTGTCGCACCGCCGCCACGGCGCGGGCGTCGCCAAGGCCCCCCCGCCGCTCGAGGTGGTCGAGAATAAGTCGGCCTCGCTGGGCATCTGACGCGGGCCGCCCGGCTCAGTTGGACAGCGCGCTCTCGCGGCTCGGGCCTTCGTCGCGCCGCGCCGCGGTACTGCTGCGCTGGATCGCCACGCAGTCGCGCCCGCCGCGCTTGGCATCGTAGAGCGCCTCGTCGGCGAGCCGGTAGAGCTGCTGGAAATCGCTCGCCGGGCGCACCTCGGCGACCCCGACGCTGGCGGTGACGATACGCTCGCCGATCGCGTCGCGATGGTCGCAGGCGGCGATGCCGCGCCGCACGCTTTCGGCGAAGCGCGCGAGCACCATGCCCTCCATGCCGACGGTGAGCAGCCCGAATTCCTCGCCGCCAAGCCGCGCCGCGGTGCACATCGGCCCCTCCCAGCGCGCGATCCGCCGCCCGATCTCGCAGAGCACCGCGTCGCCCGCGTCGTGGCCGTGGATGTCGTTGATCGATTTGAAGCGGTCGATGTCGACGAGCAGCAGCGCCGCGGGCAGGTCGTCGGCGCGCGCGCGTTCGAGCAAGGGCGTCACGCTGTCGACGAAGCCGCG
Organism: Sphingopyxis sp. HIX; assembly: GCF_001468285.1. Classification (GTDB taxonomy): domain Bacteria; phylum Pseudomonadota; class Alphaproteobacteria; order Sphingomonadales; family Sphingomonadaceae; genus Sphingopyxis. The sequence continues at coordinate 37,445 of NZ_LNSB01000017.1, forward strand.
GCGGTTGGGCAGCCCGGTCAACGGATCGCGCCGCGCGAGCTGCTGCGCCAGCGCCTCCGATTCGCGCGCGCTGTCGCGCTCGACGCGGAGCGTCGCGAGCCGCCTTGTCGCCGAGGCCGACAGCCACAGCGCCTGCCAGGTCGCCGCGGCGAGCACGAGCAATTTCGACCCGCCGCCCCACACGCTGTCGTCGACGTCGACGATATGGATGAAGGCGAGCACCGCCATCGGCAGGCACCAGGCCGCGAGGAAATCGCGCGCCTCGACCGACCCGCGGCGCCACGCCCAGCCGAGGCAGAGCGCCACCGCGATCAGGTCGGCGACGACGATCAGCCCCAGGACATTGCCCCAGGCGGCGAGGCTCTCGCTGCGGATGAGCGCGAGCGGGATGCCGATGACGCCGACGATTGCCCCGAGCGACAGCGCACCACTGCGCAGCCAGCGCGGCACGACGCTACGCTCGATCGCCAGCACCGCGCTCGCGGTGGCGACGGCGATGGCGAAACAGGCGAGCAGGGTCGCGAGCTGCGCCGACACCGTGCCCGCGAGGCCGGGAAAGAGCGCGAGATGCGCCTGCGACCAGAGCGCGCCCCAGACGAGCATCGTCGCCGACCAGCCCGCCTGCCACGCGAGATATTGCCGCCGCACCGCGACCGCGAGCGACAGGCTGTAGATGCCGCTGACGAGCAGCAGGGTCAGCGCCGCGCCGACGCCCACCGCCATGCCGGTCGACTGCACCACCGCCTCGTCCTTGGGCAGCAGCCGCGCGCGGAACAGGCCATAACTCGCGAGCCGGTCGAAGCGCAAAGTCACGCCGGTGAGCTTCGCGCTGCGCTCGGGCGCCTCGAACAGGATCTGCCCGCCCGCGCGCCAGTGCGATCCAAAATCGCCCTGCCGCACCTGCTGCCAGCGCGTCTGCCCGTCGGCATAGGTGAAGGCGACCGCGAGCCGGTCGAAGCGCGTCTGGTGGACGAGCAGCGCGAGATCGCCGCGCGTGATCGCCACCTTCGCCGGATCGGTGCGCAGCCACAGGCTGCCGCGATGATAGCCCTCGGGCGTGCCGGTGCAGGCATAGCGCAGCGCCGCCAGCCGGTCGTCGGGCACATCGGTCGCGCTCACCGCATGGCAGAGCCGGCCCTCGCCGTTCAGCGTCACCGCCTGCGCCGGCGCCGCCGCCAGACCGAGCAACAGCAACGCCAGGCCGAAAAACAGCCGGCCGCAGAGCTTCGCCAAGGGATCGCGCACGACGGTCATGCCCCGGCTATCGCAGCAATAGGTTGGAAAATCTTTACCATGATCGCGCGCGCTTTTCGGTCTCACCGGCGGCCGACGCGCATCGCGACGCGCACCCGATCGCCGAGCCCGACGCCTTCGGCCTTCTGCACCGCGACCTTGACCGGCAGCAGATAGGTGCCGTCGCGCGGGAAGAGCGAGGTCGCGAATTCGGTCGAACCGATCGTCGCGATCACCGGCACCACGCCCCAGCCATAGCTTTCGGAGAGCGCGGCGTAGCGGATCTCGCCGACATGGTCGTCGGGCACGGGCGCGAAGAGGAAAGGCGCGGGGCCGCGCCATTCGACGATCGCCGTGTCGAAGACGATCTCCGCCATCAGCTGCGCGGCGCCTGCCGCCGATAGCTCAAAGCCTCGGCGACATGGATGCGCCCGACGCTGTCCACCCCCGCGAGGTCGGCGATGGTGCGCGCGACCCGCAGAATGCGCGTGTAGCCGCGCGCCGACAGCCGCATCGCCTCGGCCGCCTGCGCGAGCAGTTTCCGCCCCGGCTCGTCGGGGGTCGCGACCGCCTCGAGCAGCTCGCCGTCGATCTCGGCATTGGTGCGCGCCTTGTGCCCCGCATAGCGCAAGGTCTGGACTTCGCGCGCGCCCGCGACGCGCGCGGCGACTTCGGCGCTGCCCTCGGCGGGAGGCGGCAGGACGAGGTCGGCGGCGCGCACCGCCTCGACCTCGACGTGCAGGTCGATGCGGTCCAGCAAGGGCCCCGAGAGCTTCGCCTGATAGTCGGCGGCGCAGCGCGGCGCGCGGCTGCACGCGAGTGCGGGGTCGCCGAGATGGCCGCAGCGGCACGGATTCATCGCCGCGACGAGCTGGACGCGCGCGGGAAAGGTGACATGCGCATTGGCGCGCGCGACGCTGACCTCGCCGGTCTCGAGCGGCTGGCGCAGCGAATCGAGCACCGCGCGCTGGAACTCGGGCAATTCGTCGAGGAACAGCACGCCGAGATGCGCGAGGCTGACCTCGCCCGGCCGCACGCGCAGCCCGCCGCCGACGAGCGCGGGCATCGACGCCGAATGATGCGGGCTACGGAAGGGCCGCGCGCGGACGAGCCGCCCGCCCTCGAGCGTGCCCGCGACCGAGGCGATCATCGACACTTCGAGCGCCTCGGCGGGGGTGAGGTCGGGGAGGATGCCCGGCATGCACGCCGCCATCAGCGACTTGCCCGCGCCCGGCGGGCCGGACATCATCAGATTATGCGCCCCCGCCGCAGCGATTTCGAGCGCGCGCTTGGCGGTCTCCTGCCCCTTGACCTGCGCGAGGTCGGCGCCGCGGACGGGCGCTTCGACCTCGCCGGGTACCGGCGCGGCGAGCAGGGCGCTGCCGCGGAAATGGTTGAGCAGCGACAGGAGATCGGGCGCGCCGAGCACCTCGACCTGCCCCGCCCACGCCGCCTCGGGCCCCTGCGCCGCGGGGCAGACGAGCCCGCGCTCGACGCTCGCGGCGTGGATCGCGGCGAGCAGCACCCCGGGCGAGGAAGCGACGCGGCCGTCGAGCCCGAGTTCGCCGACCACGACGTACGACGCCAGCGTCTCGGGATCGATCACCCCCATCGCGCCCAGCAGCGCGAGCGCGATCGGCAGGTCGTAGTGCGAGCCTTCCTTGGGCAGGTCGGCGGGCGAGAGGTTGACCGTGATGACCTTGGGCGGCAGCGACAGCCCGATCGCCGCGATCGCGGCGCGCACGCGCTCGCGGCTTTCGCCGACCGCCTTGTCGGGCAGCCCGACAACGACGAAGCGCGGCATGCCGGGCGTGATCTGGCACTGCACCTCGACCCCGCGCGCGTCGATGCCGAGATAGGCGACGGTGGAAACGATCGCGACCATAGACCCCCCGGCGGGCCCGGCCGTCGACCGATGTGCCCGCTTTGTTCCCCGCGCCCTTTTACGCCAAGCGGCGGGAAGGTCGAGTCTTTTTCGAGGATTGCATCGATAGCGGATGGATCGGTGGATCGGGGGTGGGGAGCGGACCATCTTAATCCTCCCTATCGCGCAGCGATGGGGAGGGGGACCATGCGAAGCATGGTGGAGGGGTGGTAGCCTGAAAGCCGACGTCAAGGCCTCGACCCCTCCACCACCCTGCGGGTGGTCCCCCTCCCCACGGCTTCGCCGCAGGGAGGATTAAGCGCGTCCGTTCGCCGCCCCCAAAAACCCCCACCCCAGCTTGCATTTCCTGCACCCCCGATTTCGCATTTGACAACATACCGACTGGTCGGTATGTTGATTCGCATGACGACGAAACCCACCCCTCCCGTTCCGCTGCCGATGGGCCGCCCGGCCCGCGGCAATGCGCGTGCCAAGCTGATCGCCGCGGCGCACAGCACAGTGCGGCGGCAGGGCTATGCCGCGACCAGCGTCGACGAGATCTGCGCCGCCGCGGGCGTGACGAAAGGGGCTTTCTTCCACCATTTCGCGTCGAAGGAAGCGCTGGCGGTCGCGGCGGCCGAGGGCTGGACCGAGCGCGCGCGGCCGATGTTCGAGCTGGCGCCGCACAACCGGCTGGACGACCCGCTGGGCCGGCTGCTCGGCCATATCGATTTCCGCCTGGCGATGCTCGACGGGCCGACCGAGGATTATACCTGCTTCGTCGGCACGATGGTGCAGGAGGCCTATGCGACGAGCGACCGCATCCGCGCCGCGTGCGAGGCGAGCATCAACGCCTATTGCCAGGCGCTGGCGCCCGACATCCAGGCCGCGATCGACCTGTACGGCACGCCCGAGGACATCAGTGCGATCGGCCTCGCGCAGCATGTCCAGTCGGTGCTGCAGGGCGCCTTCGTCCTGGCGAAAACCACGAACGATCCGGCGATTGCGCGCGGCACCGTCACCCATCTGAAGCGTTATGTCCGGATGCTGTTCGGGCGCGGAGGCGCGGCTTGATGCGACAGGTAATTGCGGCCGCGCGCCGCCAACGCTGACTAACAAACCCCCACCCCCCGAAGGAGAGAGTAGATGCCCCAGATGATTTTCGTGAACCTGCCGGTGACCGACCTTCCCAGGTCGAAAGCCTTTTACGAGGCGGTCGGCGCGGTCAACAACCCGGCCTTCACCGACGAGACCGCCGCCTGCATGGTGGTGACCGAAGGGTCGATCCACGTCATGCTGCTGACGCATGAAAAATGGGCGACCTTCACCTCGAAGGCGATCCCCGACGCGCACACGACGGCGCAGGTCCTGCTCTGCGTCTCGGCCGACAGCCGCGCCGACGTCGATGCGCAGGTCGACAAGGCGGTCGCCGCGGGCGGCAAGGCCGACCCGACCCCGACCCAGGAATATGGCGACTTCATGTACGGCCGCAGCTTCGAGGATCCCGACGGCCATATCTGGGAAGTGATGTGGATGGACCCGACCGCCATCCCCGCCGGCGAACCCGCCGAAGCCGCGGCCTGAGCCAGCGTTGGGCGCGAGGAGGAAGAGCATGACCGACGCAGTCCCCACCAAGGGTCAGACGATCGCCGGCCGCATCCTGAGCGGATTGGTGATCCTCTTCCTCCTCTTCGACGCGGGGCTCAAGCTCGCGTCGCCCGCGACCGCGATCAAATATAGCCCGCCGGGGCTCGGCTGGCCGCTCGAGACCGGCACCATGTATCTGCTGGGCACGCTGCTGCTGATCCCGACCCTGCTCCATATCTGGCGCCCGACCGCGATCCTCGGCGCGATCCTGATCACCGGCTATCTCGGCGGCGCGATCGCGACGCATGTCCGCATCGGCAGCCCGCTGTTCAGCCACAGCCTGTTCGGGGTCTATCTCGGCCTGATGCTGTGGGGCGGACTGTGGCTCCGCGATCCGCGCGTCCGCGCGCTGATCCCCTTTTCGAAGGGAGCCGCGGCATGAGTTTCCAGGCCTATATGGACAATGTCGAGGCCAAGACCGGCCAGTCGCCCGACGCGCTGAAAGCCATCGCGATCGAAAAGGGCCTCGCCGACGACCAGGGGCTCGCCCCCGGGGTCAAGGCCGGCGCGATCATCGACTGGCTGAAGGCGGATTACGACCTCGGCCACGGCCACGCGATGTCGATCGTCGCCTATCTCAAAGGCAAGCGGAGCTAGACTCCGTCAACAACTCAAGAGGATCGTCCCATGACAGCTTTCCCCTCGCTGCCCCTTTTCCGCCGCCGCACCCCGGCCATCGCCCGGGCCCTGCTGGCCACCGCGACCTTGCTGGCGGCCACCCCCGCGGCGCTGCATGCTCAGACGCCGGCTCCGGCCGCGGTCTCGGCGGCCGCCAAGACCGGCTATGCCGAAGTCGACGGCGCGCGCATCTATTATCAGGTCCATGGCGACCTGGCCTCGGGCCGTACCCCGCTGCTCGTGCTGCACGGCGCGTTCATGTCGGGCGATGCGATGGCGCCGCTGATCGCGCCGCTAGCGGCGACGCGGCCGGTGATCGCGATCGATTCGCGCGGCCACGGCCGCACCGGCGATGCGCCGGGCGGCCTCAGCTATGACCAGATGGCGCACGACGCGGCGGGCGTCCTTGCGGCGCTGAAGGTCGAGAAGGCCGATGTGCTCGGTTATTCGATGGGCGCCGCGACCGCGCTGCGCCTCGCGATGCTCCACCCCGAAAGGACCGGCAAGCAGGTCATCATCTCGGGCGCCTACCGGCTCGACGGCATGCCGCCCGAACTGATCAAGAGCATCGCAAGCCTGACCCCCGAAATCTTCGCGGGCTCGCCGATCGAGAGCGGGTACAAGGCGCTGTCGCCGACGCCCGACGCCTTTCCGGTGCTGGTGAACGAGATCAAGGCGCTCGATGCCACCGATTTCGCCTGGTCCGAGGACGGGATCCGCGCGATCGGGGGCAAGACGATGGTCATCGCCGGCGACAATGACGGCACCACGCTGGAACATACGATCGCGCTGTTCAAATTGCGCGGCGGTTACGACCTGCCGACCATCTTGCAGGGCTTCATGACCGAAGGGCCCAAGGCGCGGCTCGCGATCCTGCCCGCGACCTCGCACATCGGCATCATGGCCGAGGCGCCCGCGATCGCCGCGATGGCGACCGCCTTCCTCGACGACAAGGCGCCGCCGCCGCCCGCCTTCTGACCCCACCCGCCAAACGACGCGATCAAAGGAGAGGATCATGTCCGTCAATCCCAATGCCAATATCGAAGTCACCGCCTTCGACTGGGTCCCCGATTTCGCGCGCGGTTTCGTCCGCGACCTCCGCCCGCGCTGGGCGTGCGAGGAGATCGGGCTCGACTATGCCGAGCATCTGATCAGCGCGATCAACCGCCCGGCCGACCATTTCCTGTTCCAGCCGTGGGGGCAGGTGCCGGTGCTCAACGACGGCGGCATCCGCCTGTTCGAAAGCGGCGCGATCCTGCTTCACCTCGCCGAAAAGGATGCGCGCCTGATGCCGCGCGACCCGCAGGCGCGCGCCAACACGCTCGCCTGGCTGTTCGCCGCCTATAACAGCGTCGAGCCGATGCTGTTCGAGCTCGGCAATGTCGACATCTTCGCCAAGGATGAAGAATGGGCGCAGCTGCGTCGGCCGAGCCTGATCGAGTTCATCCAGGGCCGGCTCGGCCGTCTCAACGACGCGATGGGCGACAAGGAGTATCTCGCCGGCGAGTTCAGCGTCGCCGACATCGCGATGGCCACCGTCCTGCGCGAGGCGGTCGAGGCCGGATTGATCGCCGAGCAGCCCAAGCTGCAGGCCTATTTGGGTCGCTGCCTCGCCCGCCCCGCCTTCCAGCGCGCGATGGACGCGCAGCTGGCCGCCTTCAGCGAAGAAGCGGGTCCACCCGCCGCCTGATCCCCCCTCCCACACCCCCAAGGAGAGAAAAGATGACCTATGTAGAAGGATTTGTCGTCGCGGTGCCCACCGCGAACAAGGAAGCCTATCGCAAGCACGCCGCCGACGCCGCGCCCCTGTTCAAGGAATTCGGGGTCGCCCGCATGGTCGAATGCTGGGGCGACGACGTCCCCGACGGCAAGGTCAACGACTTCAAGGGCGCGGTCCAGGCCAGGGACGACGAGACCGTCGTGTTCAGCTGGTTCGAATATCCCGACAAGGCGACGCGCGACGCCGCGACCGAGAAGATGATGAACGATCCGCGCATGGCGGCGATGGGCGGCGAAATGCCCTTCGACGGCAAGCGCATGATCATCGGCGGCTTCGAATCGATCGTCGACGACCGCGCCGAGGGCAGCACCGGCTATGCCGACGGCTATGTCGTCCCCGTCCCCGACGCCAACAAGGAAGCCTATCGCGCGATGGCCGAAAAGGCCTCGCAGGTGTTCCGCGACTATGGCGCGACGCGCGTGGTCGAGGCGTGGGGCGACGACGTCCCCGACGGCACGGTCACCGACTACAGTCGTGCCGCGCACAAGCAGGACGGCGAGACGGTCGTCTACAGCTGGGTCGAATGGCCCGACAAGGAAACGCGCACCGCGGGCTGGGAAAAGATGATGAAGGACGAGCGGATGCAGCACGATCCGAACGACCAGACCTTCGACGGCAAGCGCATGATCTACGGCGGCTTCGAGCCGATCGTGATGGCGTGACGGCGCGCCGCGGAGATCGGATGATGACCGGCACGCAACAGCCCGAAAAGCGCATCGCGTCGTGCCGGTGCGGCGCGGTGACGCTGGAGCTGACCGGTCCGCCGATCGTCGCGGCGACCTGCTATTGCGCGAGCTGCCAGGCGGCCGGGGCGGCGTTCGACGCGCTTCCCGGTGCGCCGGGCACGCTCGGCGGCGACGGCGGCACACCCTATGTGCTGATGCGCAAGGACCGCATGGTCTGGCTGTCGGGAACGGGCGAGCTCGACGAGCATCGGCTGAAGCCCGATTCGCCGACGCGGCGCTTCGTCGCGCGCTGCTGCAACGCGCCGGTCGCGCTTGAATTCACCAAGGGGCATTGGCTGAGCGTCTATTCGGCGCACCTCGCCGAGGCCGAGCGCCCGGCGGCCGAGATGCGCACCATGGTCAAGGAACGGCCCGCGGGCGTCGAGCTCGCCGATGACGCGCTGAACTACGACGGCCATTCGGGCCGCTTCATGTGGCGGCTCCTGAAGGCCTGGGCGGCGATGGGCTTTCGCGCCCCGCCGGTCGAGGCGATGCAGGGATATGGCCGATGAGCAGCCCCGCCGACCGCATCGAGATCGAGAATATCACGAGCCCCGGGCATAAGATGCGCGTCGACCGCGCCAAATATGACGCGATGAAGGCGGCGTTGCTCGCGGTGGTGCCGCAGGACGCACCCGGGATGACCGTCGCCGAGGTGAAGGCGGGCGTGCTCCCGCTGCTGCCGGACGATCTGTTCCCCGGCGGCGCCAAGGCCGGCTGGTGGCTGAAGGCCGCGCAGCTCGACCTCGAGGCGAAGCGCGTCATCGCGCGCGCGAATACCAAGCCGCTGCGACTGCACCGGATCTGACGAGCGGGGGAAAGGAGAAGGACGATGGATCATATCACCTACCCCAACGAGAGCGCCGAGTACCGCACTGCACGCAACGCTTTGCTCGATGCCGAGATCGCGCTGCGGCGCCAGATCGAGGCGGTCGCGGCGCAGCGCCGCGCGCTGCCCCCCGGCGGCGAAATCCCCGAGGACTATGTCTTCGAACGTATCGGCGCGTTCCAGCGCCCCGAGACCGTGCGGCTGTCCGAACTGTTCGGCGACAAGAAGAGCATCATCCTGCAAAGCTTCATGTTCGGGCCCGAGCGCGACGTGCCCTGTTCGGGCTGCACGCATATGCTCGATTCGATCGACGGCGGCGCGCGCTATGTCGACGATCGCACCCCGCTCTATGTCGTCGCCAAGTCGCCGATCGCGCGGCTGGTCGAATGGGCGCGGCGGCGCGGCTGGAAGCACCTGACCTTCCTGTCCGACGTCACCACGCGCTATTCGGCCGATTATTTCGGCGACACCCGCAAATTCCCGCCGTCGATGCGCGCCGACCGCAAGCTCGGCCCCGGCGAGGAATGGGACGAGACGATCTTCAACAGCTTCCGCAAGGACGGCGACACCATCCGGCATCATTGGGGCAGCGAAATGGCTTTCGCGCCCGAGGACCCCGGCCAGCACCACCGCGCGGGCGACCAGGTCGACGCGCTGTGGGGCCTGCTCGACATGACCCCCGAAGGTCGCGGGGATTATTTTCCGACCGTCGAAGGAGGAAAGACATGAGCCAGAACAAAGAAAATGGGGCATCGAACTTCATCTGGTACGAACTGATGACCAGCGATCCCAAGGGCGCCGCCGATTTCTACGGCGCCGTCGTCGGTTGGAGCATCCCCGACAGCGGCGAGGCGACCGCGGGCGGGGTCGATTATCGCATGATCGTCCGCGACGACGGCGGCAATGCCGGCGGCGTGCTGACGCTGACCGCCGATATGGAAGCCGGCGGCGCGCGGCCGATCTGGCTCGGCTATCTGCACGTCGACGACGTCGATACCGCGGTCGCGGCGATCACCGCCGATGGCGGCGCGGTCCAGATGGGTCCGATGGACATCCCGGTCGGGCGTATCGCGATGGTCACCGACCCGCAGGGCGCGCCCTTCTACATCATGGACCCTACCCCGCCGCCGGGATCGGAGGGCATGGAAAGCGACGTCTTTTCGATGGACCAGCCGCAGCGCGTCCGCTGGAACGAGCTCGCGACCAGCGACCCCGACGCCGCGATCGCCTTCTACACCAAGCATTTCGGCTGGGGGCAGGAGGGCGAGATGGATATGGGTCCCGCCGGCGCCTATCGCTTCATCCAGCGCGGCGAAGTCGGCATCGGCGCGGTGATGCCACTGATGGAAGGTTATCCGGTGCCGGTGTGGAATTTCTACATCGGCGTCGACGACATCGACCGCGCGCGTGAAGCGGTCGCGGCGAACGGCGGCACGATCACCAACGAGCCGATGGAAATCCCCGGCGGCGAATATGCGATGAACGCGATCGACCCGCAGGGCGCGCCGATCGGCTTCGTCGGCCCGCGCAAATAATCCGAGCCCCCAAGGAGAGAGACGATGAGCAAGACCCCGATGACCCTCTGCCTCTGGTACGAGGGCGACGCCGAGGAGGCCGCGGCCTTCTACGCCGCGACCTTCGCCGACAGCAAAGTCGGCGCGGTCACCCGCGCGCCCGCCGATTCGCCGGGCGGCAAGGAAGGCGATGTGATGACCGTCGACTTCACCCTGCTCGGAACGCCATGCATCGGCCTCAACGGCCCGCCGCTGTTCAAGCATAATGAATCCTTCTCGTTCCAGGTGCACACCGACACGCAGGCGGAGACCGACCAGCTGTGGGACGCGATCACTGGCAATGGCGGCGCCGAGAGCGTGTGCGGCTGGTGCAAGGACAAATGGGGCGTCAACTGGCAGATCACCCCGCGCGCGCTGACCGACGCGACCACCGGCAGCGACCGCGCCGCCGCGAAGCGCGCCTTCGAGGCGATGATGGGGATGAAGAAGATCGACATCGCCGCGATCGAGGCCGCGGTGCGCGGCGAAGCGGTTACCTAGCCACCGGCCAAGGGAGGGAGAGGAAGATGGAAGGCCAGAAAAACCAGGGGCCGACGAGCGGCCTGACCCCGCATATCGCGATCGGCGGCAAGCGCGGCGCCGAGGCGATCGATTTCTACGTCAAGGCGTTCGGCGCGACCGAGCAGATGCGCATGCCCGCGCAGGACGGTGTGCGGCTGATGCACGCGCATCTGACGGTCAACGGCGCCTCGCTGATGATGCACGACGATTTCCCCGAATATACGGGGAGTGCGATGGGCGCGCCGACCGGGGTGACGCTGCACCTCCACGTCGACGACACCGATCGCTGGTACGAACGCGCGATCGCCGCGGGCGCGACGTCGACGCTCGAACCGCACGATGCTTTCTGGGGGGACCGTTACGCCCAGGTGAAAGATCCGTTCGGCCATCTCTGGTCGATCGGCGGGCCCATCAAAGGAGAGACGAAATGAGCAACGGAACCGAACCCGTGACCATGTGCCTGTGGTACGACAACGACGCCGAGGCCGCGGCGAAATTCTATGCCGCGACCTTCCCGAACAGCGAGTTCGTCGCCGCGACGCGCTCGCCGAGCGATTTCCCCGACGGCAAGGAAGGCGATGTACTGACGGTCGAGTTCACCGTCATGGGCATCCCCTTCATCGCGATCAACGGCGGCCCCGCGTTCAAGCAGGATGAGGCGTTCTCGATCGTGATCAACACCGACACGCAGGAGGAGACCGACCGTTACTGGAACGCGATCGTCGATAATGGCGGGGCGGAGAGCATGTGCGGCTGGTGCAAGGACAAATGGGGGGTCAACTGGCAGATCACCCCGCGCGTGCTGACGCAGTCGATGACCAACCCCGACCGCGCCGCCGCCAAGCGCGCGATGGACGCGATGATGGGGATGAAGAAGATCGACATCGCCGCGATCGAAGCCGCGCTGAAGGGCGAAGAAGTTGGCGCGGCGTAGCCCGGCGCTCTTCGCGTGGCTGCTCTGCGGCACGCTCGACATCGTCTATGCGGCGGTGTCGAGCGTGGTGCAGGGCGGCACCGTCTCGTCGATGCTCCATGCCGTCGCGAGCGGGCCCTTCGGCGACGGCGCGCGCCAATGGGGTGTGGCCGGCGACATCGCGGGGCTCGCGACGCATTTCGCGATCATGGGCGCGATGGTCGCGGCGTGGTTCTTCGTCGCGCGGCGCTGGCAGGCGCTCACCACCTGGCCGTGGTGGCTCACCGGCACGCTCTACGGGCTGCTGCTCTATATCATCATGAACGGCGTCGTGCTGCCGCTGCGCTTCGGCTCGCCCTTTCCGCCGACCGACCTCGTCAAGGGCGCGATCGCGCTCTTCCCGCATATCTTCTTCGTCGGCTGGCCGCTCGCCTGGCTGACGCGCAAGGACAATCGCTGATGCTGATCTTCTATGGCCACCCCTTTTCGAGCTACACGTGGAAGGCGCTGATCGCGCTCTACGAGAAGGATATCGCCTTCGACTATCGCAACGTCGATCCGGCCTTTCCCGACCATATGCCCGAGCTCCGGGCGCATTGGCCGGTCGGACAGTTTCCGCTGATCGTCCATGACGGCGTTCCATATTTCGAGACCTCGATCATCATCGAATATCTCGACCGGCTGGTGCCCGAGCCGCGGATGATCCCCGCGGATCCCGACGCGGCGCTCAGGGTGCGCTTCTTCGACCGTATCTTCGACCATCATGTGATGGCCCAGGGGCAGCATGTCGTGAACGACGCGATCCGCGGCCCCGACGGCCATGTCCCGTCGATCGTCGACGGCGCCAAGGCGAAGCTCGAAACGATCTACGCCTGGCTCGACAAGGAGCTGGCGGGCGGCGGCTGGGCGACGCCTTATGGCTTTACGCTGGCCGATTGCGCCGCGGCGCCGTCGCTCTTCTACGCCGACTGGGTGCACCGGATCGACGCGAAATACGAGAATTTGCGCGGATACCGCGCGCGGCTGCTCGCGCACCCGTCCGTATCGCGCTGCGTCGAGGAAGCGCGCCCCTACCGCGCCTATTTCCCGCTGGGCGCGCCCGATCGGGATTGAGGCCGGCCTATATTCTGATCGTCATCCCGGCGAAGGCCGGGATCTCGCCCGTGCAGCATGACGATAGGGTGAGATCCCGGCCTTCGCCGGGATGACGATCCGGTTAAGGAACGCCATAACCCGCCGTCCCGAAATGGCACGGCGAGCCTCTGGTTAATGAAGCGCTGACCGTGCCGCTTTGCCAATTGGCAAGCGCGCCCGCGCGAGAGCGGAGGCATGATTTCGGCCTCCGCCCTCGTCCGCACGCTCATCGTCGCGCTCTTCGCGTCGGTGCTGGCGTTCGCGCCCGCGAAGGCGCAGCAGGCCGGCTACACGACCGTCACGACCACGATCACTTGGAGCTATTCGGACGGCGGCGACGATGACGGCGACTTCATCGACGAGGATGCCGCGCTGCTGGGCGATGAAGCGCTCGCACTCGACAAGGATGCCGACGACACGGGCGTCGCGACGCGCCGCTACGCCCCCTCCGCGCATCTCGCGACGCTCGGCCGCGCGAAGGCGGTCTACGGCCCCTTTTCGGTGATCGATGCGACGACGGTGCGCATGGCGGGCGATGTCGACGGCGCGACGCCGCGCCAGTTCGCGGCGATGCTGGCGGCGCATCCGGGGCTGAAGCGGCTCGAGATGATCGACTGCCCAGGCAGCCTCGACGAAGATGCGAACCTGATCCTCGCCCGCGCGATCCGGCGCCAGGGCATGGAGACGGTGGTGCCCGCGGGCGGTTCGGTGCGCTCGGGCGCGGTCGAGCTGTGGATGGCGGGCGTCAAGCGCAGCGCCGCCCCCGACGCCGAGTTCGGGGTGCACAGCTGGGCCGACGAATATGGCCGCGAGGCGCGCGACTATCCCACAAGCGACCCGGTGCACGCCGAATATCTGGGCTATTACCGCGAAATGGGGCTCGACGACGCCAAGGCGCGCGCCTTCTACGCGATGACCAACGCGACGCCCTTCGACGACGTCACCTACCTCACGCGCGACGACATGGCGCGCTATGTGGCGCTGAATTAACCGTCGCCCCCGCGGAGGCGGGGGGTCGCTGTAGGCGTGGCGCAAGGCTACAAGCGGCCCCCGCCTGCGCGGGGGCGACGTGCTTTATCCTTGTAACACGCCCCCTCTCTCCCCACATCGCCCCGCATGGCAAAGCGCAGCCTTTACCAGCGATTGCGATCGACCGCACAAGTGCGGCTGACGCTCTTCTGCCTCGGCATCTTGCTGATGATCACCGGCGTGCTGATCGGCCCGCTGCCCGGCCCCGGCTTCCTGATCGTCTTTCCCGTCGGGCTGATGCTCTGCCTCCAGAACAGCGCCTGGGCGAAGCGCATCTATGTCCGCTTCAAGCGGCGGCACCCGCGCTACGCCGGCTGGACCGACCGCGTGATGCGGCGCGCGAGCGCGGCGCGGCGGCGCGAGCGCGACGCGCTCGATGGCGGGGTTAACGACACGGCATTGAAATCCCGCCCCAATGAAGATTGATCGCCAAATGCGACCGGGGCCAATTGACTTTGCCCCGAATCCTGCTTATTCGCGCCCCCATCAGTGGCCGCCCACGTTTGGCGGCCCTTTTCTGTTAGAGCCGAGACTTAGGGACAACCGCGATGAAGCGTACCTTTCAACCGAGCCGCCTGGTGCGCAAGCGTCGCCATGGTTTCCGCGCCCGCAAGGCGACCGTCGGCGGCCGCAAGGTCCTCGCCAACCGCCGCGCCCAGGGCCGCAAGAAGCTGTCGGCCTGATCGCTGACGCTTCTGCGCCAGCCCGTCTGGTGCGAACGCTTTCAAAACGCAGCGAATTTCTGGCCGCGAACCGCGGCCTTCGCTTTCCCATGCCCGGCTTCGTGCTGCTCGTCCGCGTGCGCGGCGATGACGATGATGCGATGGGCATCGGTTACACCGTCAGCAAGAAGGTCGGCAACGCCGTCACGCGCAACCGGATGAAGCGCCGGCTGCGCGCGCTCTGCCGCGCCGCCTTGCCCGAATCGGGGATCGCGGGCGCCGACCATGTGCTGATCGGCCGCCCCGGCGGCAACGACATCGCCTTTGCCGAACTGGACGAGCAGCTGACCAATGCGCTGACGCGCGCCGCGAAGAAGCTGGCGAAATGAACGCGCCCACCGCCCGCCGGACGGAACCCCGAATCGCGAATGAAGTTGCGCAGTTTTCCGGGCTTTCGGCATGATCGCCCGGCTGCTCATCCTGATCGCCTGGCTGTGGCAGAACGGCCCGTCGCGCATCCTGCCGCCGACGTGCCGCTATCAACCGTCGTGCAGCGCTTATGCCATCACGGCGCTTCGGCGCTATGGTGCGATCAAGGGTGGCTGGCTCGCGACAAAGCGGCTATTGCGCTGCCACCCGTGGGGCGGTCATGGGCATGACCCGGTTCCCTGACACAGCATTTTCCCGACATCAGACGATAAGAGAGACCAAAGAGCGTGGACGACAAGCGTAACTGGATCACGGCCCTGCTGCTGTCGGCGGCTATCCTGTTCGGCTGGAGCTATGTGTCGGAGAAATTCTTCCCGACCCCGGCCAAGCCCGACGTGACCAAGACGGTCGCGGGCAGCAACGGCGCCCCGGCGACCGGCACGGCTCCGGCCGCCACGCCCGACGGCGTTCCGCCCGTCGCGGGAACGGTCGCAGCGCCGGGTACGCCCGCCGCTCCGGCCGCCGCCGCGATTCGCCCGATCGACGCCGTGCTCGCCGAAGGCCAGCGCGTCGCGATCGAGACGCCGACGATCAAGGGCTCGATCAACCTCGTCGGCGCGCGCATCGACGACATCACGCTCACCAAATATCGCCAGACGATCAAGAAGGACGCCCCCGCGGTGCGCCTCTTTGCGCCGGCGGGAACCAAGGGCGCCTATTTCGCGACCACCGGCTGGTCGGCGCAGGGCATCGCGGTGCCGGGCGCAACGACGGTGTGGACCGCGAGCGGCACGCGCCTGACCCCGACGACGCCCGTGTCGCTGAGCTGGGCGAACCCGACCGGCCAGACCTTCCGCATCGATTACAGCATCGACACCAATTATCTGATCACCGCCAAGCAGACGGTTGTCAACGCGGGCACCGCGCCGATCGTCGTGCGCAGCGGCACCTATATCGACCGCACCGGCATCCCGACCGACCCGCACGAGGTCGACAGCTGGACGATCCACGTCGGCCCGACGGGCTATCTCGACGCCAAGTCGAACTTCACCGACTATCACGAGCTCGACGAGGCGGCGAACCGCACCATGGCCTATTCGTCGGCGAGCTGGCTGGGCTTCACCGACAAATATTGGCTCGCCGCGGTCATCCCCGCGAAGGGCGAAAAGGTGTCGGCGGCGTTCAACGCGCTCGGCAACACCAGCTATCGCGCGGCCTTCGCCAGCGAGCTGGTGCAGCTCGCGCCCGGCCGCCAGATCGCGACCACCAGCCGCATCTTCGCGGGCGCCAAGGAATTCGCGACGCTCGAGCGCTACCAGGATGATATGGGCATCACCCGCCTGTCGAACGCGATCGACTGGGGCTGGTTCGAATTTTTCGCGGTGCCGATCTTCAAGCTGCTCGACTGGCTGTTCCGCCAGGTCGGCAATTTCGGCGTCGCGATCATGGTGCTGACTTTGATCATCCGCCTGCTGATGTTCCCGATCGCCAACAAGCAGTTCGCATCGATGGCGCAGATGCGCGTCGTGCAGCCCAAGATGAAGGCGCTGCAGGACCGCTACAAGGACGACAAGCCCAAGATGCAGCAGGAGCTGATGAAGCTCTACAAGGACGAGAAGATCAATCCGCTCGCCGGCTGCCTCCCGATCCTGATCCAGATCCCGATCTTCTATGCGCTGTACAAGGTGCTGATGCTGACGATCGAAATGCGCCACCAGCCGTTCGCGCTGTGGATCAAGGATCTGTCGGCGCAGGATCCGGCGATGATCCTGAACCTGTTCGGCACGCTGAACTTCACCCCGCCGTCGCTGCTCAGCATCGGCGTGATGGCGGTGATCCTGGGCGTGACCATGTGGCTGCAGTTCCGCCTGAACCCGCCGCCGACCGACCCGGTGCAGGCGCAGGTGTTCAAGATCATGCCGTGGATGTTCATGTTCATCATGGCGCCCTTCGCCGCGGGCCTGCTGCTCTACTGGATCACGAACAATGTGCTCTCGATCGCGCAGCAGCAGTGGATGTATCGCAAATTCCCGGCGCTGAAGGCAGCGGCGGCGAAGTGAGCGACATCGATCCGGGCACCGAGGACCGGGGCGCCGAAGAACGGGGTGAACGCGCGCGCAAGCTGTTTGCGGGCCCGATCGCCTTCCTGAAATCGGCGCCCGCCCTCCAGCATCTGCCGAGCCCGAGCGTGCCCGAGATTGCCTTCGCGGGGCGCTCGAACGTCGGCAAGTCGTCGCTGCTCAACGCGCTGACCAACCGCAACGGCCTCGCGCGCACGTCGGTGACGCCGGGGCGGACGCAGGAACTCAACTATTTCGACGTCGGATCGCCCTTGGTGTTCCGGCTCGTCGACATGCCCGGCTATGGCTTCGCCAAGGCGCCGAAGGATGTCGTCAAAAAATGGCGCTTCCTGATCAACGATTACCTCCGCGGGCGGCAGGTGCTCAAGCGCACGCTGGTGCTCATCGACAGCCGCCACGGGATCAAGGACGTCGACCGCGAGGTACTCGAGATGCTCGACGTCGCCGCGGTCAGCTATCGCATCGTCCTGACCAAGGCCGACAAGGTGAAGGCGACCGACCTCGCCGCCGTGCTCGCGGCGACCGAAGCCGAGGCCCGCAAGCATCCCGCGGCGCACCCCGAGGTCATCGTCACGAGCAGCGAGAAGGGCATGGGCATCGCCGAACTGCGGACCGCGGTGCTGGAGGCGGTCGAGGTTTGATTTGAAAATCCTCTCCCCTTGGGGGAGAGGATAGGGAAGGTTGCGGGCTTGCCCGCTACCGAACCTCGGTGAGGGCTGACATACCCTCACCCAGCTTCGCCTAGCGAGCAAACTCGCAAGGCTTCGCATCCCTCTCCCCCAAGGGGAGAGGGAGTAAGGGAGACCCCATGAAACTGTTCATCGGTAATAAGGCGTACTCGAGTTGGAGCCTGCGCGGCTGGCTGGCCGCCAAGCATAGCGGGCTGCCCTTCGAGGAGGTCACCGTCCCGCTCTACGACGAGGACTGGTCGAACCGCCGCGAAGGCGACGAGTTCGCGCCGTCGGGGGGCAAGGTGCCGATCCTGTGGGACGGCGAGGATATCGTCGTCTGGGATAGCCTGGCGATCATCGACTATCTCAACGAAAAGACCGGCGGCACGCGCGGCTACTGGCCCGAGGACATGGCGGCGCGCGCGATGGCGCGGTCGATGGCGGCCGAGATGCACAGCAGTTTCGCGGCGCTGCGCCGCAACCACAGCATGAACATCCGCCGCATCTACCCCGCCGCCGATCTGCTGCCCGAGGTGCAGGCCGATGTCGTGCGCATCGTGCAGATCTGGGCCGAGGCGCGCGCGCGTTTCGGCGGCGAGGGCGATTTCCTGTTTGGCGACTGGTCGGCGGCCGACATCATGTTCGCGCCGGTGGTGACGCGCTTCATCACCTACTCGATCCCGCTGCCGCGCTTCGCCGTGCCCTATTGCCAGGCGGTGATCAGCCATCCGTGCATGCAGGAATGGATCGGCGGCGCGCAGGCCGAGGACTGGGTGATCGAGCAGTTCGAAAAAGCCGACAGCTGAAATGTCGCCGCGATGAACGCGGCGTTCAGCCCGCGCTGCTCCGCAGGCGGTAAGAAGGTCGCATGAAGAAGATCCTTCTCGCCTCCGCCCTCGCGCTCGGCGCCGCCGTCGTCGCCGCCGCCGCCGCGCCCGCTAGCCAGTGGGAAATCGGCCCGGTCATCCGCGGCAAGAACTACTCCGTCGGCATGCCGCTCGCGCCGCGGCCCGAGCGCGGCGGCTGGTCGTTCGACTTCCCGGTCGGCAGCAAGGCGGCGGGACATGTCCATTACGTCACCTTCCGCCCCGGATCGCTCGCGGGCAAATCGCGGATCGTGGTGCGCTACCGCGTCGACGCCAAGGCGGGCACGCGCTTCGTGCCGCAGGCGAACCCCGACCGCGCGGGCACGGTGTCGCTCTACCTCCAGCGGCGCGGCGACAATTGGAACGCGCGCGGGCATTATCAATATTATCGCTGGTACGCGCCCGCCGCGACGGTGCGCGAGCTGGCGCCGGGCGTCGGCGAGATCAGCGTGGCGCTCGACGACCCGCAGTGGATTTCGGTGCTCGGCCGGCCAGCGGCGAACAGCCCCGAAGCGCTCGAAGATGCGCTGGCCGATGTCGACCGGATCGGGCTGGTGTTCGGCTCCTCGAACGCGCGCGGCCACGGCGTCTATGCGACCGCGCCGGCGAAATTCACGATGACGGGGTTCCGGATCGATTAGGGAATCCGCTTGGTCGGATAGGGCGTGCCGTCCTTGTGGAAATAGCCGTCGGGCGTGAAGAGCATGTCGATGTCCGAATAGCCGCCGCCGATGTCGTATTTCTTGCCGCCGCCGAGCGCGACGAGCACGCAGTCGGCGTCCGATTCGTTGACCAGGTGATGGCCGTTGGTGCTGCCCTTGGGCCACACCGCGATGTCGCCGGGCCGCATCGGCCAGCGGCCGTCGTCCTCGACCAGCACCGCCTCGCCCGCGATCATGATCACCATCTCGTCCTCGCCGTCGTGCCAGTGGCGCTGCGACGACATCGCGCCGGGTCTCAGCACGACATGGCTCGCGGCGAAATCGCTGATCCCGGTGACGGGCGCGAGGCGGCGGTACCAGCGGCCCTGCACCGCGGCGTCGAAGGGCGCGGGATAGCCGGTGGCGTTGGTTTGCGGGATGGCGTCGAGATCGAGCTTGGGCATAGGGCAGTCCTCTGCGTTTGTTCTTTTTTTGTTTCGCACAAAGACGCAAAGATACAAAGAGATTCCGTAAGACAGCTACGTCGCGCGCCATCCGCGCGAAGCGCCTTTCTGGTCGCCTGCGGCGACACGCTTTCGTAAAAACAGGGCGCGCCATCTTCGTGTCTTTGCGTCTTTGCGCGAAACATTTCAGCGTCTCGACTAAGGGCCACCCCAAGGCGTATGGCGCGACCATGAGCATCGACCCCGTAGACCTCGCCAAGGCGCTGATCGCCGCCCCGTCCGTCACCCCCGCCACCGGCGCGGTGTTCGATGTGCTCGAGGCGGCGCTGACCCCGCTCGGCTTTACGGTCGAGCGCTTTATCGACGGGATCGAGCCCGACGGGCCGGTCGAGAATCTGCTCGCGGTGCGCACGGGCAAGGGACCGCGGCATTTCGGCTTTGCCGGGCACCTCGACGTTGTGCCGCCGGGCGTCGGCTGGACAGGCGATGCGTTCGCGCCCGAGGTCCGCGGCGACCTGCTCTACGGGCGCGGGGCGGTCGACATGAAGGGTTCGATCGCCGCCTTCGTCGCGGCGGCCGCAGCCACGCCCCCGGAAACGGGGACGATCAGCCTGATCATCACCGGCGACGAGGAAGGCCCCGCGATCTTCGGCACGCGCGCGCTGATGGAGCATATGGCGGGGCGCGGCGTCGTGCCCGACATGATCGTCGTCGGCGAGCCGACGTCGGTGACCAGGCTCGGCGACATGGTGAAGATCGGGCGGCGCGGGTCGGTCAATATCTGGATCGACGTGCCGGGGACGCAGGGGCATGTCGCCTACCCCCACCTCGCCGACAATCCGATCCCCAAGCTGGTCGAGATCCTAGCGGCGATCGACGCGGTGGTGCTCGACGAGGGCAACGACTGGTTCCAGCCGTCGAACATCGAATTCACCGACATCGAGGTCGGCAACGGCGCGACCAACGTCATCCCCGCCTCGGCGCGCGCGCGGCTGTCGATCCGCTTCAACGACCAGCATAAGGGCGCCGACCTGGTCGCGATGATCGAGCGCATCGCACACGATGTCGAGCCCAAGGCCAAGGTTCTCGGCAAGATTTCGGGCGAAGCCTTCCTGACCCCGCCGGGCGACCTGTCGGGGCTCGTCGCCGAGGCGATCCATGCCGAGACTGACATCGTGCCCGAGATGTCGACCACCGGCGGCACGTCCGACGCGCGCTTCCTGCATGCACTCTGCCCGGTGGTCGAATTCGGGCTGACCAATGCAACGATGCACAAGCTCGACGAGGCGGTCGCGGTGGCAGACCTGCACAAGCTGACGGCGATTTACCGCGGGATATTGGTGCGGGCGCTGGCGGGCTGAGATTAATCCTCACGCGAAGGCGCAAAGGCGCCAAGAAGAAAAATCTCACACAAAGACACAAAGAGGGCGTGCGCCGCCGCCAGTGTCGCCTGTCGCCGAAGGCGACCTTCTATAAGGCGCTTCGCGATCATGGAGCAGCGGTGCGGGCGAAGGCTACCCTCTTTGTGTCTTTGTGTGAGACCCTTTTTCTTATCTTCTTGGCGCCTTTGCGCCTTTGCGTGAGATTAGTCTTCGCGCGCCCGCCGCAGGATGACATAGACTGCGCCTGCCCCGCCATGGCTGATATGCGCGGGGCGCAGCGCGACGATCTGGTGGGCGTAGGGCGAATAGGCCAGCCAGTCGGGGAGCGAAGCGCGGATCGCGCCGCGCGGGCGCGGATCGCCGTGCATCACCGGCAAGCGGTCGGCGCCGGGGCGCAGACGACCCGCGACCACGAGCAGCACGCGCGCGCCGCGGATCAGCGCGCGGTGGATGCTCTCGTCGAGCAAGGCCTGCGCCGAGGCGAGGCTGTGACCGTGGAGGTCGATGCTCATGTCGGGGCGGACGAGCCCCTTGCGCAGGCGGCGGTCCCAATGGCCGTCGAGCGTCGCGGTGTGGTGCGTGCGGCGCGGCGGCGGGAGCGGCGAAGGCGGACGCGCGGCGGGCGGTGCGGTGACGCGCGGCTGCGCCTTGGGCGGCTTGACCGTGGGCGGCGCGACGGGCGCGAGCGGCGCGGGCGCCTTCGCCAGCGGCTTCACCGTCGCAGCGACCTTTCGCCAGAGCGCCGACTCGTCGGGGGCGAGCCGACGAACCATCGTCAGCGCCGGATCAGGCGCGCGATGCTGGTGCGCGGCAGGAGGAGCAAAGCCGACCCGCGGCCCGACATGCCGCCGGCGATCGCGCGCGCGTCGTTGCCCGCGCCCCAGAAGCTGTCGAAGCGATTGGCGCCCTTGATCGCACCGCCCGTATCCTGCGCGATCCACAGCCCGTTGGGTTCGGCGCGGTCGAGCGAGAGGAAGACGGGGGCGCCGAGCGGCGTATATTTGGGATCGGCGGCGACGCTCGCGCGGCCCGTCACGGGCACGCCGAGCGCGCCCAGCGGCCCCGGACCCGTGATCTCGCGGAAGAAGACCCAGCTGGGATTCTCGTTCATCACCGCGGCACCGCGCACCGGATCGGCGCGCAGATAGTCGAGGATACCCTGCATCGAGGTCTGGCCGGGCTTGAGTTCGCCGCGATCGGCGAGCAATTTGCCGATGCCGACATAGTCGCGGCCGTTCTGCGTATCGTAACCGATGCGCATCACCCCGCCGTCGGGGAGGCGCAGGCGCCCCGAGCCCTGGATCTGGAGGAAGAAGAATTCGGCGGCGTCGGCGGCCCAGGCGATTTCGAGCCCGCGGCCTTCGAGTGCACCGCGCTCGATCGCGGCGCGGTCGTAATAGCGCACCAGATTGCTGCCATCGACACGGCCGCGGACCTTCTTGCCCTTCAAATCGTCGGAAAATTGGCCGAGGTCGACGTCGACCAAGTCGGCCGGACGGCGATAGATGGGCACGTCGTATCCCGCACGCTTGGTGCGCGAACCCGCGATCTCGGGCTCGTAATAGCCGGTGACGAAGGTCGTGCCGGCGCCGACCTGCACCGTGCCGAAGTAGCGCTGGAAGAAAGCCGATGCGTCATCGTCGCGCCAGTTTTTCGCGGCGTTGCAGCTTTCGCTCCAGTCGGCGTTCTGGGTCAGCCCGCTGACGTCGGCGCGGCGCGTGACCGAGGGGCAGCTCAAACGGAACGCGGCGAGCGCGGCGCTCGCCTGCGACGCGGTTACGCCGAGCGTATCGAACTCGGGGCCGGCGACGACGCCGGCCTCGGCCGCGGTGGTCGCGCTCGTCGGCACCGCCGGCGCGGCGAGCACCGGGTTGGGCGTTGCGGGGATCGGCTTTGCCGCGACGCTGCCGCTTTCGGAGGGGCGTGGGGTGTAGGGACGGGTCGGGCCGGTCGGCGCGGTGGAGGTCGGGGCCGGGGTCGGCGCGGGCACTGGACGCGGCGTCGTTTCGACGCGGCCACCGCCGGCATCGGGAATCACCGACGAACAGGCCGACAGCGCGGGCAGGCTGGCGAGGAGGGCGAATCCCAGCGCCCGGGTGGAGACGGGGCCGGGCATCGACGTCAGGCGGATTCGGCTTCGTCGAGCTGCCAGTTGGGATCGCCGCTGCCGATCCGGCGCCGGAAGGTCCACAGGTCGTTTGTCTCGGTCGCGTCGATCATCGAGCCCGCGATCATGTTGCCTTCGGCATCGCGGGTGACCGCGCTGATGTCGGCGCGGTAGCGCACGGTGACGCGGGCTTCGCCGCCCGACAGCTCGACCGCGGTGATCTTCGCCGAATCGATACCGACGAGACGGTTGTCGAGCCGCTCGCCGCGCGCCTCGCGCGCGTCGATCGCGTCGGCGAAGGCTTGATAGCTGTCGGCATCGCAAAGATCGCGGAGGGTGTCGCGGTCGCCGGCCCAATAGGCCTCGAGAATCATGCGATAGGCCGCCTCGGCGCCGTCCATGAAGCGGCCGGCGTCGAACTGGCGGTCGGTCGCGAGCAGCTGGCGCAGCCCGGCTTCGGCGGCGGGTTCGTAGACGAGGCCGGAGGTATCGGCGCTGCCGCCCTGCGGCGACGGCGGGGCTTCGGGATCGTCGATGCGCACCGGTGCGGGGGCGGCGCGCTCGTCGCGGCGCGGCAGCACGGGCTCCTGCTCGTGCCCCGTGCGCTTGCCGAGCACCGAATAGAGCCGCATGCCGAGGAAGGCGGCGATCATGGCGAGCAGGACGATCGAAATGGCTGTCACGGGCTGGAGTCCAATGCGGTCTTCGGGAAAGTCTTGGCCGATACATAGGCTATCGGCGGCCATGTTTCAAATCTCCATGGCCGCAGCCTTGCCTCAGGTCAACGTCCGGCGCGCGCCGCGGTTGCCGCGGGCGCCCTCGGAGCGGCCCATTGTGCTGCCCGCCCGGCGCTGCTAAGCGCCGCGACAACCGCCCGCACCGCCGGATCGCACCGATCCGGATGCGCGGGCCCTTTTCATTCGATACAGGGAAAGCATCACAGTCATGGCCGACGAAACGACGCCCGAATTCACCCCCGAAACGCTGAGCAACGGCGAGGACAACAGCCCCGCGATCGGCCTGATCTCGCAATATGTGAAGGATCTGTCGTTCGAGAATCCGAACGCGCCCGCGATCTATCAGGTGCAGGACGCGCCGCAGATTGACGTCCAGTTCAACATCGGGGCCGAACAGGTCGGCGACGGCGTGTTCGAAGTGTCGCTGAAGATCGACATCACCTCGAAGGCGGGCGACCTGACGGCGTTCGTCGTCGATCTGAAATATGCCGGCCTGTTCGGCGTGCGCAACGTCCCCGAAGACCAGCTGCAGCCCTTCTTCCTCGCCGAAGCGCCGCGCATCCTGTTCCCCTTCGCGCGCCGCGTCGTCGCCGATGTCGTGCGCGACGGCGGTTTCCCGCCGCTGCTGCTCGAGCCGATCGACTTCCACGGCCTGTTCCAGCAGCAGTCGCAGCAGATCGCCGCCGAACAGGCCGGCGATATCGCGCCGGTCGGGCAGGCCTAAGCTTCACCGGCTGGGCGGGCTGACGGGGTGAGCAGCCTGATCAAGAGCGTCGGGACGATCGGAGGGCTGACGATGGTCAGCCGCGTCTTCGGTTTCGCGCGCGACATGCTGCTCGCCCGCGTGCTCGGCGCGGGGCTGGCGGCGGACGCCTTCCAGCTCGCCTTCACCCTGCCCAACACCTTTCGCCGGCTGTTCGCCGAGGGCGCCTTCTCGGTCGCCTTCGTGCCGATGTATAGCCGCGCGCTGCACGGGGAGGACGGCGAGGCCGCCGCGGCGAAATTTGCCGACGACGTGCTCGGCGTCTTCCTCTGGGTGCTGCTCGTCTTTTCCGCGGTCGCGATGATCGCCATGCCGGGCATCGTCTGGCTGCTCGCCAGCGAATATCAGTCGGTGCCGGGCAAGTTCGAGCTCGCGGTGTTTTTGAGCCGCATCACCTTTCCCTATCTGGGGCTGATCAGCCTCGTCGCGATGCTCTCCGGCCTGCTCAACGCGCGCTCGCGCTTCGCGCCGGGCGCGGCGGCGCCGGTACTGCTCAACATCGTGCTGATCGCGGGCATCTTGATCGGCGCCGAGATGCGCGGGCCGGGTGGTGACGACCGCATCGTCGCGATCGCGCTCGCAATTTCGGTGTCGCTCGCGGGGGTGCTGCAGCTCGCCTATCTCTGGTGGTCGGTGCGGCGGGCGGGGCTGAAGCTCCACATCCGGCTGCCCAAGCTGACCCCCGAGGTCAGGAAGCTCGGCATGCTGATCCTGCCCGCGACCTTCGGCGCGGGCATCTATCAGATCAGCCAGTTCGTCGACACTTTCTTCGCGACAAGCCTGCCGCAGGGGTCGCTGACCCTGCTCAAGCTCGCCGACCGATTGAACCAGTTGCCGCTCGGCATCGTCGGCATCGCGCTCGGCACCGCGATCCTGCCGATGCTGGCGCGCCATATCCACAGCGGCGACGGCGCCGAGGCGCAAAGATTGCAGGCCAATGCGTTCGAGATCGCGACTTTGCTGACGCTTCCGGCTGCGGTGGCGCTCGCGATCTGCGCCCCCGCCTTCACCGCCGCCTTCTTCGTCGGCGGCAAGTTTACGCCCGAAGACGGTGCGCTGATGGCGCATATCGTCGTCGCGCTCGTCGCGGGCCTGCCCGCCTATGTGATCGTGAAGATTTTGAACCCCGGCTTTTTCGCGCGCGAGGATACGAAGACGCCGGTGTGGACCGCGCTCGCCTCGCTGATCGTCAACATCGGCATCAACCTCTATGTCGTCGAGCGTTACGGTATCGTCGGGCTGGCGGGCGCGACCGCGGTGTCGGCGTCACTCAACTGCCTGCTGCTCTACATCATCCTGCACCGGCGCGGCTGGTTCCATTTCACCACGCGGCTCGCCGGGCGAATCCTGCGCCAGCTGGTCGCGGTCGCGGTCATGGGCGCGCTGCTGTGGTGGATGATGCCGCAGCTCGCGCCCTATTATGGCGGCGGGGTGTTCGAGCGCATCTGGTCGCTGTCGGCGCTGTGCGCGGCGGGGGGCGCGGTCTTCCTGACCGCGGCCTTCCTCGTCGGCGCGCTTGACAAGGAACTCGTCGCCATGCTCACGCGGCGGCGCGCCAAACCGGCGGCAATAGAGGAATAGATCATGCGGACGCTGTCGGGCATCCAGCCCACCGGAAACTTGCACCTCGGCAATTATCTGGGCGCGATCCGCAACTGGGTGCGCATGCAGGACGAGATGCCGGGCGAGAAACTCTATTTCCTCGCCGACCTGCACGCGATCACCGTCGCGGGCGATGCCGCCGAGCTGACCGCGAACACGCGCGAGATGGCGGCGGCGCTGATCGCCGCGGGGATCGATCCCGAGAAGGCGATCCTGTTCAACCAGGCGCGCGTGCCCGCGCATGCCGAGCTCGCCTGGCTGCTCTTCTGCACCGCGCGGATCGGCTGGCTGAACCGCATGACGCAGTTCAAGGAAAAGTCGGGCAAGAACCGCGAGGGCGCGAGCGTCGGGCTCTACGCCTATCCGGTGCTGCAGGCGGCCGACGTGCTGCTCTATCAGACGACGCACGTCCCCGTCGGCGACGACCAGAAACAGCATCTGGAACTCGCGCGCGATATCGCGACCAAGTTCAACCTCGACACCGGCACCGAGACCTTCACCTTGCCCGAACCGACGATCCCGCCCGCCGCGGCGCGGATCATGAGCCTGCGCGACGGCACGGCGAAAATGTCGAAATCGGACCCGAGCGACGCGAGCCGGATCAACCTGGTCGACGACCGCGACACGATCATGGCCAAGATCCGCAAGGCGAAGACCGATCCCGAGCCCTTGCCGTCGGAGGCCGCGGGACTGCAAGGCCGCCCCGAGGCGAAGAACCTCGTCGCGATCTACGCGGCGATGGCCGACGAGAGCGTCGACCAGGTGCTCGCGCGCTTCGCGGGACAAGGGTTCGGGGCGTTCAAGCCCGCGCTCGGCGAATTGCTCGTCGAGACGCTCGCGCCGATCGCCGAGCGGCTGAATGCGCTGAAGGCCGACACGGCGGCGATCGACGCCGCGCTGGAGAAGGGCGCCGAACGTGCCCGCACGCTCGCCCAGCCGACGCTCGACGCGGCCTATGCCGCGCTGGGGCTCTGCCGCTGAGCGCGGGCAGCGAACCGTCTGGCACCGCAGCGAAATTCTTGTCTTCGGCCCGCCGCCACCCCATATCGGGTGGTGCAACCGGTTGCGGCAAGGCGAGTTCAACCAAGGTTAAGTCGCATCGGCGTAGTCATGCTATAAAGAGCGGCGTGCATGCGCGCCGACTCACGGAGCGAAGACGATGATGAAGACCCTGACTTTCCGCCGGCTGAGCCTCGCCGCGCTGACCGCCGCAACGCTGGCGATCGCTGGCTGTGCCACCCCCTTCCGCGCCGATGTCGCGCGCTTCCAGACCCAGCTGCCCGCCCCGCAGGGGCAGAGCTTCACCGTCGAGGCGGGCGACCCCCGGCTCGCGGGTGGGATCGAGTTCGGCCAATATGCCAATCTGGTGTCGGGCGAGCTGACGCGCTTCGGCTATCGCCCCGCGGCGCCCGGCGAGCGTCCCGACATGGTCGTGCGCATGGGCTATGACATCGACAAGGGGCGCGAGCGCGTGCGCAGTACCCCCGGCTTCGGCGACCCGTGGTACGGCGGCTATTACGGCCGCGGCTTCTATCGCCCGGTGATCGTCACCGGCCGCGGCGGCCGCCGCTTCGTCTACGGCTATCGCGACCCCTTCCTATGGGGCGGCTTCGGCCCGGGCTTCGGCTATAACGACGTCGAGAGCTATACCGTCTACACCAGCGGGCTCGACCTCTCGATCAGCCGCGCGACGGACGGCTACCGCCTGTTCGAGGGCCGCGCCGAGGCGCAGTCGCGCGACAACAACCTCCAGGCGATCGTCCCCAACCTGGTCGAGGCGATGTTCACCGGCTTCCCCGGCAATTCGGGCGAAAAGGTGCGCATCACCGTGGCGCCGCCCGAAAAGAGCTGATCGCGCCGCCATTGGCCAGACAAAAGGGCCCGCCTTCCGAAAGGACGGCGGGCCCTTTTGTTGTGGACGAACCGGTGGACAAGTCCGGGGATGAGCCCGGCAGAAGCTGTGGATCAGCTGTTGAGGCTGCGCCGGATCGCGGCGATTTCGGCGTCGAGTTCGCTGTCGCTGACGCGCAGCGCCTCGACCGTGCGCACCGCGTGAATCACGGTCGAATGGTCGCGCCCGCCGAAGCGGCGCCCGATCTCGGGATAGGAGCGCGGGGTCAGTTCCTTCGCGAGGTACATCGCGACCTGCCGCGGGCGCGCGATCGCGCGGACGCGGCGCTTCGACGCCATCTCGCTCTTGTCGAGCTTGTAATGCGCGCAGACCGCGCGCTGGATCTCGTCGATCGTGATCCGCGGGCGCGCGCTGCGAACATTCTCCGCCAGCCGGTCCTCGGCGAGCGCGAGGTCGAGCCGCGCGCCGGTGAGCGCCGCATAAGCGAGCAATTTGTTGAGCGCGCCTTCGAGCTCGCGGATGTTGCGGGTGAAATGCTTGACCAGATAGGCGACGACGTCGCCCGGCACCTCGACCATCGGCATCGCGGCGAGCCGCTGGCGGATGATGCGGTCGCGCAGATCGTCCTCGGGCGCCTCGATGTCGGCAACGAGCCCGCCCGACAGCCGCGACAGCAGCCGCGCTTCGACCCCGTCGAGCATCGCCGGCGGGCGGTCGGCGGTGACGACGAGGCGCTTGCCCGCGGTCATCAGGTCGTCGATCGTGTGGAGCAATTCCTCCTGCGTCGAATTCTTGCCGATCACGAATTGCAGGTCGTCGAGCAGCAGCAGGTCGGCGGCGCGCAGCCGCGCCTTGAACGCCATCATGTCGCCGCCGCGCATCGCGCCGACGAATTCGAGCATGAACTTCTCCGCCGACATCAGGATGATGGTGGCGGTCGGGTGCGCCGTCGCATAATCCTGTGCGATCGCCTGGAGCAGGTGCGTCTTGCCCTGGCCGGTGCCCGAACAGAGGTAGAGCGGGTTGAATTGCGGCGCCTCGACCATCGCCATGCGGCGCGCGGCGTTGGCGGCGAGGATGTTCGAGCGCGCGACGACGAAGCGGTCGAACGACAGCCGCGGGTCGAAACCGAGCAGCGCCGGGTTCGCGGCGGGCGCCGGCGGCGTTTCGAAAGCGGGCAGCGGCGGCTGCGCGAGGATCGCGGCGCGCTCGGCCCCCGCGCTGGCGCCGCGCACGCTGACGCTGCGCACCGCGGGCAAGAGCTGGCGCCACGCGAGTTCGAGCCGGTCGCCGAAACGTTCGTTGATCCAGTTGGCCGAGAAGCGGCTCGTCGCCTCGAGCGTGACGACGCCCGACAGGCTGCAATAGTCGGCGAAGCGCACCGGCTTCAGCCAATGGTCGAAGGTGCGCGCGCCGAGATCGCGGCGGAGCCCTTCGGCCACGCGCGGCCACAGCGTCGCGGCGTCGCCGCTCATCGCCGTTTCTCCGCCACGCTGGCCATAGCTCTCCCCGCCTGAAATCACGCCTGTCCCCCACCTTGCTCGGTCATCGGATGCCCCCCGGCATCGCCCCGGCCGCACAGCATTTCCCCACGCCCCGGTCGCAGGACGCAGTTTCCCGTTCCGCGCAAGCAGCGAAGGACGGCGAATCATGTGATGTGGCGGCCAGCGGCGAAGGCCGATGACACCCCTGTCTAGGCAGGGCGGCGCGAGTCGATCAAGAGCGGGGGATGTAAAAATATTGAAATAAAAATCTTGACTCCCCCGCGACCCCGGAATCGCGCGAAACCGGTATTTTAAATAATTAAATCAATGGTTTAATTGTTACAGTCAGCGTCATGAAAAACGAATCGCGATAAATCCGCGACTTACCGCGATGCAACACTATTGCCATGATGCCGTAACAAAGCCGCCCATCACCTTGTCCCGAAATGGGCACAAAAAAGGACCCGCGGGCGATGCGCCGGCGGGTCCTTTTTGATGCACGATCGGCAAAAGCCGAATCGGGCGGCAATCACGCGATCGCGTTGACGCTCTTGGTCAGGCGCGAATATTTGCGCGCGACGGTGTTCTTGTGGAGCACGCCCTTGGCGACGCCGCGGGCCATTTCGGGCTGCGCAGCCTTCAGCGCGGCAGCGGCGGCATCCTTGTCACCGGCGGCGACGGCATTCTCGACCTTCTTGACCAGCGTGCGAATGCGCGAGACGCGATTCTTGTTCACGACGGTGCGCGCGGTGTTGCGGCGGATGCGCTTTTTTGCCTGGGGCGTATTGGCCATAAATTCCTCGGTTTTCAAACGGTCAAAGTCGGTCGGAGCACAGCGTCACCGGAGCAGCCGAATCGCGCGAAACGTGCGAATCAATGTCCGGATACAGCCGGTTCCGGACAACCGGACCCTGCTCGAAGGGTGCGCCCATAGCCAGATTGTCCTATCAGGTCAACGCCGAAACCGCGCTAACGCTGGCATTTGGGGCAGAAGAAGGTCGAGCGGCCCGACTGGACGATGCGGGCGATCGTGCCGCCGCATTCGCAACGCTGCCCCTCGCGGCCGTAGACGCGCCAGTCCTTGGCGAAATAGCCGAGGTCGCCCTCGGGGCTGAGGAAATCGCGCAGGGTCGATCCGCCCGCGGCGATCGCGGCGGTGAGGACGTCCTTGATCGCGGGCACCAGCAAGGCGAGTTTCGCCCGCGAGACGTCGGCGGCGGGCTTGGCGGGGTGGATGCGCGCCATGTTGAGCGCTTCGCAGACATAGATGTTGCCGAGCCCCGCGACGATCGTCTGGTCGAGCAGCATCGCCTTTATCGGTGCGCGGCGACCGGCGAGCGCCTTCGCCAGATAGGCGGCGTCGAAGGCATCGGACAAGGGTTCGGGACCGAGGGTCACGAAGGCGGGGAAGACGGTGAGCGGGTCGCCCGCGACGAGGTCGACCGAACCGAAGCGACGCGGGTCGTGGAGGAAGAGCCGGTGCCCCGCGCCGGTTTCGATGAGCAGATGGTCGTGCTTGCCCGCCTCGCCGCCCTCGGTCCGCCAGCGTCCCGACATGCCGAGGTGGAAGATCATATGGTCGTCGCGGTCGGTGGAGATCACGCCATATTTGGCGCGGCGCGACAGGGCGGTCACCGTCGCGCCGGTCAGCCGCTGCGCGAGGTCGGCGGGGAAGGCGCGGCGAAGGTCGGGGCGAAAGGTGATGACCGAGGTCAGGCGCTGCCCTTCGAGAAACGGCGCGAGGCCGCGGACGGTGGTTTCGACTTCGGGAAGCTCGGGCATATCGCGGGTTTGGCTACGCGCCATTTGCCTGCGCGGCAAGGCCCCGCTAAAGGCCGGGGCGACTTCGTTTCTCCCCGCAAAGGCGCAACCATCATGGCCACCCCCGACACCGTCAGCTTCGGCTATGAGCAGGTCCCCGCGGGCGAGAAGACCGCGATGGTGGGCGAGGTCTTCAGCCGCGTCGCGCGCAAATATGACATCATGAACGACGCGATGTCGGGCGGCATGCATCGCCTCTGGAAGGACCGCTTCGTGCGCCGCGTGAAGCCGCGCGCGGGCGAGGCGATCCTCGACATGGCGGGCGGCACCGGCGACATCGCGTTCCGCATGGAGAAGTCGGGCGCGAGCATCACCGTCGCCGACATCAACCCCGACATGCTGGGCGTCGGCGTCGAACGCGGGGCCGAGCGCGGGATCGATACGCTGGTGTGGTCCGAGCAGAATGCCGAGAAGCTGTCGTTTCCCGATCAGTTTTTCGACGCCTATACGATCGCCTTCGGCATCCGCAACGTCACCGATATCCCGGCGGCGCTCAAGGAAGCGCATCGCGTGCTGCGCTATGGCGGGCGTTTCTTCTGCCTCGAATTCTCGACCAACGAATGGCCGGGTTTCGCGCAGGCCTATGACGCCTATTCGCACCATCTGGTGCCGAAGCTCGGCAAGCTGATAGCCGACGACGAGGACAGCTATCGCTATCTGATCGAATCGATCCGGCGCTTCCCGCCGATGCCCGAGTTCGCGAAGATGATCGGCGCCGCGGGCTTCACGGCGGTGAAGGTCGAGCCGATCATGGGCGGGCTCGTCGCGATCCACAGCGGGTGGAAGGCTTGACCCGGCCGATCGTCCATATTGCCCGCCTGCTGAAATGGGGGCGTATCCTCGCGCGCCACGGGGCGCTGCGCGGGATCGAGAGCGCGCCGCAGACCCCGATCGGCGTGAAGCGGCTGTGCCGCATCGCGCGCTTCGGCACGTCGCAGCCGGCGGTGCCCGACTATGCCGCCGCCTTCCAGGCGATCGGCCCCGCGGCGGTCAAGCTGGGCCAGACGCTCGCGACGCGCCCCGACCTCGTCGGCGAGGAGGCCGCGCGCAACCTGCTGACCTTGCAGGACGCGCTGGCGCCGGTGCCGTTCGAGCGCATCCGCCAGGAAATCGAACTCACTTTCGAGGCACCGCTCGAAAGCCTCTATAGCGAATTCGAGCCCGTCCCCGTCGGATCGGCCTCGATCGCGCAGGTCCACCGCGCGGTGACCACCGAAGGCCGGCAGGTCGCGGTCAAGGTCCGCCGCCCCGGCATCGACAAGCAGTTCGCGCGCGACATCGACACCTATGAATGGGCCGCCGCGCATCTCGAGGCGCTCGGCGGCGAAGCGACGCGGCTGCGCCCGCGCGAAGTGATCGCGAACTTCCGCCGCTGGACCTTGCGCGAGCTCGACCTCAGGCGCGAGGC
This sequence comes from Sphingopyxis sp. HIX, assembly GCF_001468285.1. GTDB lineage: Bacteria > Pseudomonadota > Alphaproteobacteria > Sphingomonadales > Sphingomonadaceae > Sphingopyxis. The sequence continues at coordinate 70,262 of NZ_LNSB01000017.1, forward strand.
GGCGTCGGCGTCCGAGCTCTCCGACGCGATGACCGGCGTGCCGACCTATGAGGTCCCCGCGATCGACTGGGACCGCACCGCCAGCCGCGTGATGACGATGAGCTGGATCGACGGGATCAAGATTTCGCACCGCGAGCGGCTGATCGCGGCGGGGCACGACATGGAGGCCTTGTCGGCGAACCTCGTCAACGCCTTCCTGCGCCAGGCGATCGCCGAGGGCTTTTTCCACGCCGACATGCACCAGGGCAATTTGTTCGTGAAGGCCGACGGGACGATCGCCGCCGTCGATTTCGGCATCATGGGGCGGATCAACCGGCAGGCGCGCTACTGGCTCGCCGAGATCCTCTACGGCCTGACCACGGGCAATTACCGCCGTGTCGCCGAAATCCATTTCGAGGCGCAATATGTCCCCGACTATCATAATGTCGAGGAGTTCGCGACGGCGCTGCGCGCGGTCGGCGAGCCGATGCGCGGCAAGCCGGTGAGCGAGCTCAGCGTCGGCCAGATGCTCGATGGATTGTTCGCGATCACCCGCGACTTCGACATGCAGACGCAGCCGCACCTGCTCCTGCTCCAGAAGACGATGGTAATGGTCGAGGGCGTCGCGACGATGCTCAATCCGAAGATCAACATGTGGGACGTCTCCGGTCCCTTCGTCAGCGAATGGATCCGCGACGAGCTGGGCCCCGAGGCCGCGCTCGCCGACGGCCTCCGCCAGCAGGGCAAGACGCTGGCGCTGATCCCCGACATCATCCGCCGCCTCGACGAACAGCTCCCGAAGAAGGGCGCCGCCCCGCCCGCGCCGCCGCTGCCCGAAATTCCGCTGATGTGGGAGAAGGGCGAGAAACGCGTCTGGTGGCGCTATGCGCTGACGGCTATCCTCGCCGCCTCGGCGGGAGCAGCGGCGGCATGGATCTGGGCCTGAAGATAGCGCGCGGCGGAACCGCGGCGGCGGCGGCGCTGGCACTCGGCGGCTGTCCCAGCAACACGAGCACGCACCTCGTCAGCCTCGACGCGCCGCCGGCCTGGGCCATCGAATATCGGCACGGCACGATCGTCGGGAGTCCGACGACCTTCATCCAGTCGACCTACCGCGTCCGCAGCGGCGACAAGGTCGTGTGGCAGATCGACCTCGCCGCCGAAGATCCCGCCTGCGACGCATTCGCGCCCGAGCCGCGCGACAAGAAATTCCCTGCCGAGCTCCGCTATGGCGAAACGCCGAGCTGCTACCGGCAATCGGTCGCACCGCGACCACTCGAAGAGGGGCACGGCTATCGTTTCGAAAGCGACGATCTCCGCTACAACCACAGCCTGCACGTCATCGGCCAATATTTCATGGTCGAAGCCGGGCGGGTGAAGCCGATATCGCAGAAGCGCTACCGCGAGACGACGGGGGCCGAATGATCGGGCGCTGGTATCGCACGCCATGGGCCCAATGGATCGCGTCGACGCTGGTCGCGGCGATAGAAGCCGCCATATTCGGATTGATCGCATTGGTCGCGATCATCTGGGGCGGCGAGACCGTCGTCTTCGGGTCTTCGGGTCCGGGTATCGCCATGCTGGCCGAGTTGAGCTTGATCCTGCTGCTCTTCGTCTTGCCGCCACTGCTCGTCATCGCGATCGTGCTGCTCTGGCCCGTGCTGCTCGGCCTTTCGGCCATGCTGTGGTTTCCCACGCGACGATCGGGCCGCGTCGTCGCCCCCGGCTGGTGGATTTCCACCGGGGCGGCAACGGGCACGGCCTGCGGGCTGCTCCATTTCCTGGGCGGAACGCCGGCATTCGACATTGTCGAAGGTCCGTTTGCGCCCGCCGTGACGCTGATCTGGACCACGGCCATCGGGGCCTTCGGAACCTGGCGCCTGTATCGCAGGCTGGCCCGGATGGCCGATCCGGTTGCATCGGACCATCTATGCGCATAATCCATGCGCAAGGAGAATGGCGATGAACGGTCCCGCGCGATTCGAAGGCCCCAAGAAGGCCGCGCCCAAGAAGCCTACCAACGTGTCGCTGAGCATCGCGCTGGTCGGTGAAGCCAAAAAACTCGGCATCAACGTCAGCGAAGCGTGTCAGGCGGGGCTCGCCGCCGAGGTCAAAAAGGCGCGGGAAGCGGCGTGGCTGGAAGAAAATCGTGCCGCGATCGAAGCTTCGAACGAATATGTCCGCAAGCACGGACTGCCGCTCGCCAGATACCGGCTGTTCTGATGGCCCAGTTCGACGTCCGAAACACGTCGGAAGGGGCGCTCGTCATCGATTGCCAGTCGAATCTGCTGCGGCATCTGAACACCCGGCTTGTCGTACCGCTCTTGCCCGCGGACGAATTTGAAGTGGTGGCCAGGCGGCTCAATCCGCTCTTCACCATCGAAGGGACGGACTATGTCATGTACACGCAATTTGCCGCGACCCTTGCGGTCAGTCAGCTTGGCGAGGTGATGATGAATCTGGATGACCACAGCCTGATCATCGTCGGCGCGCTCGACGTGCTGGTGACCGGAGTCTGATAATGGCCGCGAAACGCATCCTCCTCATCATCGGCGGCGGCATCGCCGCGTACAAAAGCATCGAGTTGGTGCGACTGTTGCGGAAAGGCGGATATGTCGTGCGCTGCGTGATCACGCGCGCGGGCGAGCAGTTCGTGACGCCGCTGACGCTGGCGGCGCTCAGCGAGAACAAGGTCCATACCAGCCTGTTCGACCTCAAGGACGAGGTCGAGATGGGGCATATCCAGCTCAGCCGCGAGGCCGACCTGGTCGTCGTCGCGCCCGCGACCGCCGACCTGCTGGCGAAGATGGCGAACGGTCTGGCCGACGACCTGGCGACCACCCTGCTGCTCGCGACGGACAAACCGGTGCTCGCGGCGCCCGCGATGAATGTGCGCATGTGGCTGCACGCCGCAACCCGGCGCAATGTCGTGACGCTTCGCGGTGACGGCGTGACGGTGATGGAGCCCGACGAGGGCGAGATGGCGTGCGGCGAATATGGCCCGGGGCGGCTGCCCGAGCCGGCAGCGATCTTTGCCGCGATCGAGAAGGCCCTGGCTAATGCGCCCGCGGTCGCGCCGCTGACCGGCCAGCCCGATTTCGCGCCCGCGAACCACCGCCCGCTGCACGGGCGCCGCATCCTGATCACCGCGGGGCCGACGCACGAGCCGATCGACCCGGTGCGCTATATCGCCAACCGGTCGAGCGGGAAGCAGGGTTTCGCGATCGCCGCCGCCGCCGCCGAAGCGGGCGCCGAGGTGCTGCTGATCGCGGGGCCGGTGCCGCTGCCGACCCCGCCCGGCGTGATCCGCGTCGATGTCGAGACCGCGCGCGAGATGGCGGCCGAGGTCGAGCAGGGCCTGCCCGTCGACGCCGCGATCATGGTCGCCGCGGTCGCCGACTGGCGCGCCGCCGACCCGTCGGCGCAGAAGATCAAGAAGGACGGCAGCGGGCGGGTACCGCCGCTCGCGCTCGCCGAAAACCCCGACATTCTCGCTACCGTCGCGAAGAGCGTACAGCGCCCGCCTTTGCTCATCGGCTTCGCCGCCGAGACCAACGACGTGCTCGCGCATGCGGAGGCCAAGCTCGACCGCAAGGGCTGCGACTGGATCGTCGCCAACGACGTCGCCGCCGACCCGATGGGGGGCGAGACGAATCGGGTACATATCGTTAGCAAAAGCGGCGTAGACAGCTGGGACCGGCTGCCCAAACAGGCCGTCGCCCGCAAATTGATGGAAAAGATCGCCGATGAGCTCGATGCGCGTGTCCCAACTCACTCCGATTGAAATCCGGATCCAGCGGCTGCCCAATGGCGGCGGCCTGCCCCTGCCCGCCTATGCGTCGGACGGCGCGGCGGGGATGGACGTCGTCGCGGCGGAGTCGCTGACGATCCGCCCCGGCACGCGTCACGCGGTCGCGACGGGCTTCGCGATGGCGATCCCGCCGGGCTATGAGGTGCAGGTGCGCCCGCGCTCGGGGCTCGCGCTCAAGCACGGCATCACCTGCCTCAACACGCCGGGGACGATCGACAGCGACTATCGCGGCGAGGTGAAGGTGATCCTCGCCAACCTCGGCGACGAGAATTTCGAGATCAAGCGGGGCGACCGCATCGCGCAGCTGGTGCCCGCCCCCGTGCAGCGCGCGAGCTTCGCCGAGGTCGAGGCGCTCGACGAAACCGCGCGCGGCGCGGGCGGCTTTGGCTCGACCGGCGTCGCGAGCGAGGCCGAAAGCAGCGAAGGCGAGGAAGAGCCGATCGACGACAGCGTCCCCGACAATGTCGGCTCGCTGTCGGAGGTCAAGATGCGGCGGTCGGGGGAGTAATTGCTCTCCGACGCCGAACTCGACCGTTACGCCCGCCAGATCATCCTGCCGCAGTTCGGCGGCGCGGGGCAGGCGAAGCTGAAAGCCGCGCACATCGCCGTGATCGGCGCGGGCGGGATCGGCTGTCCGGCGATCACCTATCTCGCCGCCGCGGGCGTCGGGCGGCTGACGATCGTCGACCATGACCATGTCGAGCTGTCGAACCTGCAACGCCAGCCGCTGTTCACCGACGCCGATATTGGCGCCTCCAAGGCCGAAGTCGCGGCCGATGCCGCGCGGCGAATCAATCCGCATGTCGAGGCGGTCGCGGTGGTCCAGCGGCTGGACAGCAGCAATGCTGACACTCTGCTCGCGGGCGCAAGCCTGGTCCTCGACGGGTGCGACAATTTCGACACAAGGCTCGCGGTCAACCGCGCCGCAGTAGCGCTCCAGATCCCGCTGCTCTCCGCCGCGATCGGGGCGTTCGAGGGACAGGTTGCGCTCTACGAGGGCTGGCGCGAGGGCGCGCCCTGCTACCAGTGCCTGGTCGGCGCGGATCCCGACCGCGAAGGGATCAATTGCGCCGAGACCGGGGTGATGGGCGCGCTCGCGGGCATGGTCGGGACGATGGCGGCGCTCGAGGCGGTGCGCGCGCTGACCGGCTGGGGATCACCGCTTGCCGGGCGGCTCGCCATCGTCGATATGCTCGAGCGGCGCTGGCGCGAGGTCGGCGTCGCCAAGGACCCGGGGTGCCCGGCATGTCGAGCCTGAACATCATCGTCGCGGTCGCCGAGGGGCGGCGGCTCTATGCGGCGCTCGAAGCGGCGATGGCGTCGGCGGCGCTCGGACGTCCGACGCGCGTCTTCCTGCAGGGCGAGGCGGCGGCGCTGCTGCGCGATCCGGTGAGTTTCGCGGGCGACGCGGCGCGCCGCGCGGCGGGACAACCCGAGCTCGCGTGGATGGTCGAGGAAGCGATCGCGATGGAGGTCGGGCTGTTCGTCTGCCAGTCGGGCATGGCGCTGGTCGGCGTCGCCGCGACCGAGCTGGTGCCGCATGTGAAGGCGGCGGGGCTGGTGAGCTTCATGGCCGATATCGGGCCGGGGGACCGGCTGGTGGTGTACTGAAATATCGATCCTCCCCACGCGCAGCGATGGGGAGGATCACAAGCCTAAGAATTGTCGCACACCTTGATATCCTCGGGCTCCGGCCGGTTGCCGTCGGGGACGAAGCGCGCGAGATAGCCGCCGGCGTGCTGCTTGTCGTCGTAGGACAGGAGTTTGTACCCCACCGCCTCGAACTCGCAGACGAGCAGGCGGAAGGGCGTGCCATGGTCGGCGATCGGCCGGTCGCCGTCGACGACGAGGATCTGCCCGCCCTGACGCAGCGCCGGGCGCAGCCGCCAGAGGAAGGCATAGGGCTCGCCGATCTCGTGATACATATGGACCATGAACACGCGGTCGAAGCTGGCGGCGGGGAGCCGCGGATCGTCGACCGCGCCGAGCTTGATCGAGACATTGTCGAGCCGCTCGCGCGCGACGCGGTCGGCGAGGCGCTCGATCACCTCGGGCATGATGTCCTGCGCAAGCACGCGCCCGTTCGCGCCGACGCGCTGCGCGAGGCGCACGGTATAATAGCCGTCGCCCGCGCCGATGTCGGCGACGGTCATGCCCGGGCGGACATCGGCCGAGTCCATCACATCCTCGGCCTCGTTCACCCGGTCGCGCGCCTCCTCGGTCGACCATTTGGTCGACACCGTCGGCGCGACGGGGCGGTCGGCGGGCGGGAAGTCGCGCGCGGTCGCGGCGCGGTCGCCGTCCTGATCCCATGGCGGCGCGTCGCAGCCGCCGAGCAGCGGCAAGGCCGCGAGCGCGGCGAGGACGGCGCCGCGCAGCATCAGTCGATATCCTCGACGTCGACCTTTTCGCCGGTGACCTTCTGCGACAGCGCCGCCGCCATGAAGGGATCGAGCGCGCCGTCGAGCACATCGGAAGGCGCCGTGGACGTTACCCCGGTGCGCAAATCCTTCACCAGCTGATAGGGCTGGAGGACATAGGAGCGGATCTGGTGGCCCCAGCCGATCTCGGTCTTCGCCTGATATTCGCCCGACGCCGCGGCCTCGCGCTTCTGCAGCTCGGCCTCGTACATCCGCGCCTTCAGCATGCCCATCGCGGTCGCGCGGTTCTTGTGCTGCGAGCGGTCGTTCTGCGACGCGACGACGATGCCCGTCGGGATGTGCGTGATGCGCACCGCCGAGTCGGTGGTGTTGACGTGCTGGCCACCCGCCCCCGAGGCGCGATAGGTATCGATCTTGAGGTCGCCCTCGTTGATCTCGATATCGATATTGTCGTCGATCACCGGATAGACCCACACCGACGAAAAGCTGGTGTGGCGCCGCGCCGAGCTGTCGTAGGGCGAGATGCGGACGAGGCGGTGGACGCCGCTCTCGGTCTTCGAATAGCCATAGGCATTCTCGCCCTTGACCAGCATCGTTGCCGACTTGATCCCCGCCTGCTCGCCCGCCTGATATTCGACCAGCTCGACCTTGAACCCGCGCTTTTCGGCCCAGCGGCTGTACATGCGCTGGAGCATTTCGGCCCAGTCCTGGCTCTCGGTGCCGCCGGCGCCCGCATGGACCTCGATATAGGCATCGTTGGCGTCGGCCTCGCCCGCGAGCAGGGCTTTGATCTTGTCTTCCTCGGCGCGCGCCGCGAGCGCGGCCAGGCCCGCGACGGCCTCGTCGACCATCGCCTCGTCGCCTTCCATCTCGGCCAGCTCGATCAATTCGGCGGTGTCGGCGCATTCGGTTTCGATCGCGCGCGTCGCGGTGATCGCCTCGTCGAGGCGGCGACGTTCGCGCATGACCTCCTGCGCCGCCTTGGCGTCGTTCCACAGGGTCGGATCCTCGACCTTGGCGTTCAGCTCGTCGAGTCGGCGCAGCGCGCGGTCCCAGTCGAGGAACCGCCGCAGCAGCGCCAGCGCGGCGCCGATCTTGTCGATATGATCCTGCGCTTCGGCGCGCATGTTCTAGCTCCTGAAAAAATGTCGATCACGCCCTTACGGCCTGTCGGGCCGAAGGGAAAGAAACTCGCGAACCGTCAGATGATGCCGCCGCGATCCTCGAGGAAGTCGCTGTCGCTGCGGCGGCCATTGCCCTGTTGCACCGGCGCGTCCTGGCGCGTCGCGGCCTTGGCGGGCTTGATCTCGGCCTCGCGGATCGTCCGCCTGGGCTCGCTTTCGGGCTTGAACGCCTCCCAGATGATCGACGCCTTGGGGTCGGTGCCCGGCCAGCTGCCATAGACGCGGCGGCCCGACTGGCGGTCGATGCGCACCATGCGGATGCCCTTTGGGGCCGAGAAGGGGATCGGCTGGCGGTCGTCGAGCCCGACGAGCGCGAAATCCTTGAAGATCGGCGCCGCGAGGCTGCCGCCCTGCGCATAGCCGCCCATCGAGCGCGGCTGGTCGAAACCGATATACATGCCCGCGACGACGTCGGGGGTGCCGCCGACGAACCAGACGTCGTTCGGACCCGAGGTCGTCCCCGTCTTGCCGAAGATCGGCACGCCGAGGTCGCGCAGCCGCACCGCGGTGCCGCGCTGGACGACACCTTCGAGCATATGGACGACCTGATAGGCGGTGAGCGGATCCATCAGCTGTTTGCCCGACTTGGCGAAGCGCGGCATCGGGCGCCCGTCCCAATCCTTCTTGTTGCAGCCGACGCAGGGTTTCCAGTTGACCGGGAAGATCACCTTGCCGCGGCGATCCTGGACATAGTCGATCACCCGCGGCTTCAATTCGCGGCCGTGGTTGGCGAGCATCGCATAGGCATTGGTGATCTTCTCGACCGTCGTCGAACCCGCGCCGAGCGCTGTCGACAGATAGGGTTCGTGCTCGCCGATGCCCATGGTGCGGATCGTGTCGACCACCGGCTCCATGCCCACCTGGCTTGCCGCGCGCACCGTCATCAGGTTGCGCGACTGTTCGAGGCCCCAGCGCATCGTATGCTCGCCGCTGCCGCCCGCGCCGCCGAAGTTGCGGAAACATTTGTTGCCGAAACGCGCACCCTGATAGACGCAGAAGCTGCCGTCGACGATCATCGTCGCGGGCGTCATGCCATTGTCGAGCGCGGCGGCATAGACGAAGGGCTTGATCGTCGAGCCCGGCTGGCGCTCGGCCTGCGTCGCGCGGTTGAAGGGTGAGAGGCGGACGTCGAAACCGCCCTGCATCGCGAAGATGCGGCCCGAATGCGGGCTCTCGGCGATGAAGCCGCCCGACACCTCGGGGATATTACGAAGGGCATAGCTGCCGCCGCCGGTCGCCTTGACCGCGATCAGGTCGCCCGGGCGCATCGCCGAGAAGGCGCTGCCGCCGGTCTTGCGATAACCCTGCATCGCGGCGCCGGCAGGGAGCCGGCCGGTGTCGCCGTTGGCGAAGCCGATGCGCGCCTCGCCGGCGTTCTTCGACAGCACCGCGGCGATGCGCCAGCCGTCGTAGTCGATGCCGATGAAGCTCGACGCGAGGCGGCTCTGCCACTGGTCGTCGGCCTCGATCGTCGCGATCGGCCCCGACCAGCCCTTGCCCGCGTCGTAGCGGAGCAGGCCTTTGCGCAGCGCGGTCGTTGCCGCGGCCTGCATCTTGCCGTCATAGGGCGTGCGTACCCAGAGGCCGCCGGCATAGGCGCTGTGCGGGCCGTCCTCGGCGGTCTCGCCGAACTGGGCGATCAGCTGGCGGCGCACCTCTTCCATATAATAGCCGCCGACCTGCGCGATCGCGGTGTTGCCGCTGCTGGTGAGGCCGAGCGGCATCGCGCGCGCGGCATCGCGCTGCGCGGCGGTGATCCAACCGTTCTGCTCCATCGACCCGAGCACGAAATTGCGCCGCGCCAGCGCTTCGGCCTCGTTGCGCGCGCGGCCATATTTCTCGGGCGCCTTGGGCAGGATCGCGAGGAAGGCCATTTCGTGGAGCTGGAGCTGGTCGACGTCCTTGTCGAAATAGGCGCGGCTCGCGGCCTGCACCCCGAAGCTGCGGCGCCCGAGCGGGATTTCGTTGAGATAGAGTTCGAGGATCTGTTCCTTGGTCAGCGCGTCTTCGATGCGCATCGCGAGGATCGCCTCGCGCACCTTGCGGCGATAGCTGAGCTCGTTGGTGAGCAGCAGGTTCTTCGCGACCTGCTGGGTGATCGTCGAGGCGCCGACCGGGCGGCCGCTGCTGGTCAGGTTGGTGACGATCGCGGTCGCGATGCCCGGATAGTCGATGCCGCCGTGGCTGAAGAAAGTCTTGTCCTCGGCCGCGAGGAAGCTGCGCACCAGGAGCTGCGGATATTCGCTATATTCCAGCTGGACGCGGCGTTCGCGCGCATAGCTGTGCACCGGCTTGCCCTCGGCATCGCGAACCATCGTCGGCAGCGGCGGCTCGTAATCGCGCAATTGCTCGACCGACGGCAGGTCGCGCGCGAAGATCAGCCAGATCAGGAACAGGCCGACGAGGCCGGTCAGCGCAAGATAACCGAGCCAGCGGAACCAGCGGCGCGTCCACATCGAACGGAACCAGCTCGCGACGGCATTGCTGTCGCGGCGCAGACGATAGCGGAAGTGGGACGTGGTCTCGGCGGCCATAGGCTCCCGCCTCTAAAGCGTGCGCCCGCGAAAGGGAAGCATGGTTGCGGTGGAGCGCTGGTGACCAACTGTCGGTGCTGGAAGGGTTTCGCGCAAAGACGCAAAGACACGAAGGGGCCGTGATTGCCGCGAAGCGGCTTTCTCCGCCGGACGCAGCGCCTTGTCGCTCCGAATGGAGAGAATGGGGCCTGTCGGCCCCGTCCCTTCTTCGTGTCTTCGTGTCTTTGCGTCTTTGCGCGAAATCTCTTTCTTACCGGGCGCGGCCTCTCGCGCTGACCGGCCAGATCGCGACGAGCGTCTCGCCCTCGACGACATGATAATGGTCGTAGAGGTTCACCGTGGGGTCGCAGTGGGGCACCGTGAGCGTCACCGGATCGCCGGGGGCGAGCGTTTCGCCGATGCCGGGCGAAATCAGCGCGGCATGCTCGTCGCCCATGAAGGCGAAGAAGGCGCTCTCGGGCGCCCCGCGCCGCACGACCGCGACGCCGCCGTCGGTCGACAGCGACTTATAGCCGGCATCGATGGTGACGAGGCCGCTGTGGTTGGCGCTGACGATGCGGGCGTCGACGCCGAGCGAGGTTTCGAAGGGCACCGTAGCGTCGCCGGTCAAATCGCAGTCGAGATATTGCTTGTCCATGAAGACATAAGAGCCCGCCTGCAGCTCGGTAAAGACGCCGAGATCGAGGTCGATGCGGTGGGTGCCGGTGCCCGATCCGGTGACGATCTCGGGTGCGTGGCCGGCGGCGGTCAGTGCGGCGATCACGGTCTGCAGATAGGCGGTCCGCTCCTCGATCGCGGCGCGGCGATCGGCGTAAGCCTCGATATGCTGCTGCCGGCCGCAGTAAAATTGCACGCCGCGATAGTTGAGGTTCGGGAGGCCGGCGATCGCTTCGGCGAGCGCCACCGCCGCTTGCGCCGAGGCGACGCCGGTGCGCGCGATGCCGGGGTCGATATCGATGATCACATCCAGCGAGACGTCGAGCGCCGCGTCGATCCGCGCCGCGACTGCCGTATGGTCGACCACCGCCATCAGCCCCTCGGCCGTGCCCGCGAGCGCCGCGAGCCGCTCGATCGCGCGCGGTGCGGCGACGGGCGAGGTGATGAGGATGCCGGTCACGCCGCCCTCGGCGAGCACCTCGGCCTCGCCGATCTTGGCGCAGCAGACGCCCGAAGCGCCCGCCGCGAGTTGGCGCCTGGCGATATCGACGCTCTTGTGCGTCTTGGCGTGCGGGCGGAGGCCCACACCATGCGACGCCGCGAGCCCCGCCATCGCCGCGATATTGCGATCGAGCGCATCGCCATCGAGCACCAGCACCGGCGTGTTGAGGTCGGCGCGGCTCCCCTGCCGGCCGACCAGATGGGCGTGGAGCGTCAGATCGTCGGTCATGAGAACAAGGCTTCCAGATGCGGGTTGAGGAATTTGCCGCCCGGGTCGGCCGCACGGCGAACGCTGCGATAATTTTCGGCCATCGGGTAGAGCGCATCGACGTCGTCCCGGCTCAGCGTGTGGCGCTTGGCCCAGTGCGGGCGGCCGCCGTTGGCGCGGAAGATCGTCTCGGCGTCGGCAAAGACGGTCTGCCACGGCATCTTCGCATATTGGTGCATCGAGATCGCCGCGACCGGCCCGGCGTTCATCGGGCTCATCCAAAGGTCGTCGGCAGCGACGGTGCGATATTCGAAAGGGAAGGTCACCGGCAGCCGCTTCTTGCGGATCCAGCCGACGACCTCCGCCAGCGTGTCGAGCCCCGCGGCGCGCGGCACTTCATATTCCATTTCCTCGAAACGGATCGTGCGATCCGAGGGAAAGATCGCATGCGCCGGTCCGCGGCGGCGACCGTTCATATCGGTCTTCATCATCCCGCGCTGGAGGATGGGGGTCAGGAAGGGCAGCTTCGCTGCGATGTCCAAAACGCGGCGGAACGCCGTCTCCTCCATATCGGTCGTGCTCGGCGGGGGGTCGCAGGGATCGCAAAGGTCGAGCGTCTTCAGGATCACCTGATCGGCGTGCGGGAAGAACCAGAATTCGATATGGCGATGCTGCGCCGCGAGTTCGTCATAGCTTTCGCGGATTTCGTCCCAGCGGCGCTTCTCGATGCGCTCCGCCAAGTGAAAGGCCGGCACAACCGCGACCTCGATCTCGGTCGCGATCCCGAACATCCCGAGCGACAGCCGCTGTGCCTGGTAGAGGTCGGGCTCGGCCCGTGCGTTGCACCAGCGCGCCTCGCCGTCGGCGCCGATCAGGCGGAAACCGCGCGCCATCGTTGCCAAGCTGCCGAGGTCGACCCCGGTGCCGTGCGTCCCCGTCGCCATTGCACCGGCGAGCGACTGCGGGTTGACGTCGCCTTGGTTGGCGAGCGCCACCCCCTCCTCCCAGAGCGCCGCGGTGAGCCGCTTGATGCTCCAGCCCGCGGGGATACGCGCGGTTTGGCGGTCGGGCGCGACCGTGATTTCGCCGGGGAGCAAGTCGAGGCCGAGGATCAGTTCGTCCGATTCGCAAAGCGGCATGAAGCTGTGACCGGCACCGGTCGCACGCACCTTGCCGGCCTTGCGGACGAGATCGGCGAGTTCGTCCTCGCTTACGGGGCGGGTGACAGCGACGGGCGCGGCGACGCTGCCCGACCAATTGCTCCAGCCCATCGCGCTCTCCCTTCGACCGGCGCGAAGCTGTCGGCGCGGAACACGCTGGTCAAGGATTAGTTCGAGGCGATCTGCCGCGCGAAGTGGATCTGCACCGCCTGGCGCACCCCGCGCGCAACCTTTTTCTGTCCCTCGGCCGAGGCGAGGAAGTCGGCGTCGCTTTCGTTCGAGATAAAGCCGGTTTCGAAGAGCACCGACGGCGTGTCGGGCGCCTTCAGCACCACGAAGGACGCGAAGCGATGCGCGGTGGTGCGGAATTTGACGTTGCCCGACGCCTCGCGCTGGAGCAGGCGGGCGAAGTCGGACGCGACATTCATCGTCTCGCGCTGCGTCAGGTCGAGCAGGATCGACGACACATCGCTGCTGTGCGCCCCGAGGTCGACGCCGTTGATGATGTTCGCCTTGTTCTCGCGCGCCGCGAGCCGTGCCGCCTCGCGGTCGGAAGCGACTTCCGATAGCGTGTAGATCGATGCGCCGCTCGCCTGCTGGTTCTCGGCAGCATCGGCGTGGACCGAGATGAAGAGGTCGGCCTTCAGCCGCCGCGCGATGCCATAGCGTTCCTCGAGCACCAGATAGCGGTCGTCGCCGCGCGTCAGCGCGACACGGACGCGCCCCGACGCGATCAGATCGTCGCGGATCGCACGCGCCAGCGCCAGCGTGATGTCCTTCTCACGCTTGCCGCTGTGCGGGCTGATCGCTCCCGGATCGTGCCCGCCGTGGCCCGCGTCGATGACGACGAGCGGCAGGCGCGGGTTGTCGGGCCCTTCGATCCGGGGCAGCGCGACCGCGGGCTTGGGTTTGCCGATCGGGACGGTCACCGAATAGCGTTTTTCGGGGCGCTTGGCGCGAAACTGCGCCGGCGGCTGGAGTTCGAGGCGGGGGCCACGCGAGGCGCGGCGGAATTCCTCGGCCGATACCGGATCGAGCCTGAAGCTCAGGCTGCGCCCGTCGGCGGCGAAGCGCGCGTTCGATACCAGCGCCGGGCGGTCGAGGTCGAGCACGACACGCGCGGTGCCCGGGCCCTGCTGGCCCTGGCGCACGGCGCGCACCAGCCCCGCGCCCTGCGGCGAATGCCCCGCCTCGGCCCCCGAAATGTCGAGCGCGATGCGGTCGGGACCCGCGAGCAGCAAGGTAGAGGCGCCCGCGACGAGATCGTCGAAACGCACGGTCACCTCGCCCTCGCCGATCTCGATCGCGCCGATATTGCCGGCGAGCACCGCGGGCGTCGCGAGCAGCGTCGAAAGAAAGAGCGGGAGGAGCAGCACGGCGCGTTTATGCCGCGAGCGACGGCGGCTGGTCCAGTCTTTATCCGAAAACATCCAAGGCCACCTGCGGGTCATCACGATGAACCGGTCATTAGGCATGCCCCGTCAAGTCGCGGTGAAGCGGAAGGGTTAACCGGCAATTCAGCACGATTCGCCCGCGCGCGGCCCGCCCCCCTTGCCGAGGCCTTGTCCCGGCACCATTTTTTGGGGCGGGCGGTTGCCGTTGGCGACCACCGATGCTAGCACCGCCCACGCTGACGGTGTCATCGCCTGAACCGTCGGGCCTTATGCGGGGACTGCGCCCGTCCGGATCGGACGGCATCGCTCCCCCGGTGCCCGGCAGAACAGGCATGGCGACCTGCCGTCGGCCCACCCCGGATGCGCGGGGCAGCGAAAGAAGATCGGACATCTGGTCGATTCGCAGCTTCGGGCATCCCGCAACAGGTTGATGCCGCATGAGGCTTGCCATGCCCTCTTTCGATCGCGACGCCGGCGCTTTTGCGTCCGCTGCCGCGACGGAAGACCGCATGCGCGTCCAGAACCGGACGCGGGCCGCATCAGGCAATAACGTCTTTTTTTCTTTGAACCCTATCGACCGCAGTCCTCCTTCGTGGAGGGCCGCGGCCTTTTTTGTTGGCGCGCCATCGCGCGCCTGGAGTGATAATAATGACCACGCGCATGTTGATCGACGCGCGGCATCGGGAAGAAACCCGTGTCGCCGTCACCAAGGGAAACCGCATCGAGGAGTTTGATTTCGAGTCCGCCGAGCACAAGCAGCTCAAGGGCAATATCTATCTGGCCAAGGTTACCCGCGTCGAACCGTCGCTGCAGGCGGCGTTCGTCGAATATGGCGGCAATCGCCACGGTTTCCTCGCGTTCAGCGAAATCCATCCCGACTATTACCAGATTCCCAAGGAAGACCGCGAAGCCCTGCTCCGCGAAGAGGCCGAGCATGCCGCCGCCGCGGCGATGCGCGCCGAAGAGGATCTCGACGAGCTGGAAGGCGACGTCGCCGAGGTCGAGCGCCCCGACGAGGACGAAAATGGCGACGCGCCGCAGCCCGAAACCGTCGGCGAGGAGCCCGAGGGTGACGAGGACCATGGCGACGACGAGCCGGGCGACGCCGACGACAATGGCGAAGCCGAAGAGGGCGCCGAAGAATCCAAGGACGGCCGCGGCGACCGCAAGGGGCGCGGGCGCGGGCGCGACGGCCGCAAGGGCCGCGGTCGCGGGCGCCGTCGCGACGACGAAGAGGACGGCGAGAGCCGCATGTCGCTCCGCCGCCGTTACAAGATCCAGGACGTCATCCGCCGCCGCCAGGTGATGCTGGTCCAGGTCGTCAAGGAAGAACGCGGCAACAAGGGCGCCGCGCTCACCACCTATCTGTCGCTCGCCGGCCGCTATTGCGTGCTGATGCCGAACACGATGCACGGCGGCGGGATCAGCCGCAAGATTTCGAACGGCGCCGATCGCCGCAAGCTGAAGGCGATGATCGACGAGCTCAACCTGCCGCCGACGATGGGCTGCATCGTGCGCACCGCGGGGATGAGCCGCACCAAGGTCGAGATCAAGCGCGACTTCGACTATCTCGCGCGCGTCTGGGACGAGATTCGCGAGAATACCTTGGGCTCGAGCGCCCCGGCGCTGATCCATTCGGACAGCGACCTGGTGAAGCGCGCGATCCGCGACATCTATCACAAGGATATCGAGGAAGTGCTCGTCGAGGGCGACGAGGGCTATAAGGCCGCGAAGCAGTTCATGAAATTGCTGATGCCGAGCCACGCGCGGCGCGTGAAGCAATATGCCGACCCGGTCTCGCTCTACCAGCGCTACGGCGTCGAGGACCAGCTGGCGGGGATGCTCAATCCCGTCGTCCAGCTGAAGTCGGGCGGCTACCTCGTGATCAACCCGACCGAGGCTCTGGTGTCGATCGACATCAACTCGGGCCGGTCGACCCGCGAGCATAATATCGAGCAGACCGCGCTCAACACCAACCTCGAAGCCGCGCACGAGATCGCACGCCAGCTGCGCCTGCGCGACATGGCGGGGCTGATCGTGATCGACTTCATCGACATGGATCATGGCTCGAACGTCCGCAAGGTCGAGCGCGCGATGAAGGACGCACTCAAGAACGACCGTGCGCGCATCCAGATCGGCCGCATCTCGGGCTTCGGCCTCATGGAGATGAGCCGCCAGCGGCTGCGCACCGGCGTGCTCGAAGCCTCGACGCGCCCCTGCCCGCATTGCGAAGGCACCGGCCTCGTCCGCACCGCGTCGTCGGCGGGGCTCAGCGCACTGCGCATGATCGAAGAGGAAGCCGCGCGCGGCAAGGGCAGCAAGATCATCCTGCGCGCGAGCCAGGAAGCGACCTTCTACCTCCTCAACGAAAAGCGCCGCGAGCTGCGCGAAATCGAGGAACTCTACGGCGTCAGCGTCGAAATCCTGCCCGACGGCGAGACCGAGGGCGCGCGCATGGCGATCGAGGTCGGCGGCCCGCCGCCCGTCGCCCGCCGCAGCTTCGCCCCGATCGTCGAGATCGAGGAAGAAGAGGAAGAGGAATTCTTCGAAGAGGAAGAAGAAGCCGAGGCCGAAGAAGAAGAAACCGAGCGTCCGCACGAACGCCAGCGCGAGCGTGACGGCGAGGAAGGCGAAGGCGACGGGCGCAAGCGCCGCCGCCGCCGCCGCCGCGGCCGCCGCGGCCGCCGCGACGAGGAAGGCAGCGAAGCCGGCGAAGGCGAAGCCGCGAACGACGACGAGCCCGAAGCAAGCGACGACGAAGCGGTGACCGAGGAAACACCCGCCGAAGCGGTGGAAACCGAGGCGGAAGCCGAAGCCGAAGCCAAGCCCCGCCGCCGCCGTGGCGGACGCGGCCGCAAGGCAAAGGACGAGGCCGTCGAGGCCGAAGCCGTGGAAGCCGAGGCCGAGGCCGAGGCGCCTGTTGCCGAAACGGCTCCAGAGCCGGCCGCCGAGGCAGCGCCCGCCGCCGAGGAAAAGCCGAAGCGCAAGCCGCGCCGGACCAAGGCGCAGATCGCCGCCGAGGAAGCCGCCGCCGCCGAAGCTCCGGTCGAGGCCGAGCCGGTGGTCGAGGCCGAAGCCGAAGCCGAAGCCGAAGCCGCCAAGCCCGCACCGAAGAAGCGCGCGCCGCGCAAGACCAAGGCCGCGGCTGCCGCCGCTGCCGAGGAAGCGGCGACCGCGTCGGACGTGGCCGAGGCCGGCGAAACGGTCGCCGCGGAGGGCGAGGAAGCTTCCGACGGCGAACCGCGCCGCGGCTGGTGGCAGCGCACCTTCGGCAACTGATCGCGGCTATTGATCGGCGGCGACCGGTCATATCGTCGTGATCGCCCTTGCGTCCGGGCGCCCCGAACCCCACAAGGCCTCCATGGCTTCAGTTGCGGTTCAGGCGCCCGGCGCGAGGACGATCCCATGAATTTTTCCGTACCGCAGCGCATCTGGCGCGCCGACGCTTGGCGTGCACTCGTCCGGCTGCTGGTGACGGTCGCCGTCCTCCTCGCGGTCGCGGTGCGTCCGGTGGCCGCGCAGTCGATCCTGCGCGACGCCGAAACCGAGGCCCTGCTCCAGGACATGATGGACCCGCTGCTCGTCGCCGCGGGGCTCCAGCCGGGACAGGTCCGCGTCCACCTGCTCGGCGAGCGCAGCATCAACGCCTTCGTCGCGGGTAGCCAGGATATCTATGTCTTTTCGGGCCTGATCGAGGCCGCGGGCAGCGCCGAGGAAGTGCAGGGCGTGCTCGCGCACGAGCTCGGCCATGTGATGGGCGGCCACGCGATCCGCGTGAACGACGGCGCGAAGACGGCGACGGGCATCTCGCTGTTGAGCCTGCTGCTCGGCGCCGCGGCGATCGCGGCCGGCGCGGGCGAGGCGGGCATGGGCGTCATGATGGCGGGGCAGCAGGCCGCGCTCGGCAAGTTCCTCGCCTTCAGCCGCGTCCAGGAATCGACCGCCGACGCCGCGGGCGCGCAATATCTGTCGAAAGCCGGGATCAGCGGCCGCGGCAGCCTCGCCTTCTTCAAGCGGCTGCAGAATATCGAATTCCGCTATGCGGTGAAGCAGGACGACGACCAGGCCTATGGCCGCACCCACCCACTGTCGGGCGACCGCATCCAGGCGCTGCGCGAAGTCTATATGGTCGATCCCGCCTGGGAGAAACCCGCCGACCCCGCGATCGAGGCCCGCTTCCAGCGCGTGAAGGCCAAGCTCGAGGGCTATATCGCCGAGCCCGAGCGGACGCTGCGCAAATTCCCCGAAAGCAACACCAGCATCCCGGCGCGCTACGCCCGCGCCTATGCGTGGCACAAGAGCGCCTATCCGCAAAAGGCGCTCGCCGAGGTCGAGGGGCTGCTCAAGGCCGACCCCAACGATCCCTATTTCCTCGAACTCGAAGGCCAGGTTCTGCTCGAATCGGGGCGCCCCAAGGAAGCGATCGCGCCGCTGCGCAAGGCCGTCGCGGGCTCGCGTTCGCAGCCGCTGATCGCGGGCACGCTTGGCCACGCGCTGATCGCCACCGAGGAACCCGGCAATTTCGCCGAGGCCGAGGAGGTACTCAAGACCGCGGTCGCGCTCGACAACCAGAACCCCTTCGCCTGGTACCAGCTCGGCATCGTCTATGCGAACAAGGGCGATCAGGCGCGCGCCGCGCTCGCCTCGGCCGAACGCTACAGCCTCGAGGGTGGACAGGCGATGCTCGCGCTGCGTAACGCCGACCTGGCGATGCAGGGCCTGCCCGAAGGGTCGCCCGACTGGATTCGTGCACAGGATATTTCGCTGGTCGCGCGCGCCGAGGTGGAACGCGAGCGCAAACGGCGCTAGATTCGGGCAAAGCGAATTGGGGAATGCGTCGCACAGGCGATGCACAAGGGCGACAAGTGACGGATAGAAAAGACGATTATTACCAGCCGTGGCTGCGCGACGCGCCGCCGCCGACGGCGCCCGCGCCGGCCGAACCGCCGCGCGGCGCGCCCGACGCCGGCTCCGACGGCGGCCTCGCCAAGCCGCGCGAGGTGCCGCCCGTCGGCCTCGACGTGTCGCGCTACCCCGCCGAGGAGCGTGTGCCGAGGCCGCCCGCAGTCGACACGGAGCGGCTGAAGGCCGGGGCGAGCGGGCTGTGGAAAGCGGTTCGCACCGGCAGCAGCGCCTTTGCCGAATGGACGATCCGCGTCGGCGAGCGCGCCGACATCCCCGCGCGCGTCGAGGCGATGGAAATCCCGCGCCGCTCGCGCGAACTCGCCGGGCGCGCCGCCGAGGGGGCCGCGCGCGCCGCGAAGGCCGCCGGGCGCGGCACGGCGCGCGGCAGCGCCGCCGCAGCGGCGGCGAGCGCGAAGGCCTGGGACAAGATGGCGCTCGGCGAAAAGGTCGGCAAATTGTCGAGCGGCGCGCAGCGTGGGCTGGGCGAGGTTGCAGGCAAAGCCGGCGACGCGCTGGGCCAGGCCGCGAAGGCGGGCAAGGAAAGCCTGGGCGAGGCCGCGACCAAACTGCGCCCCGCCCCGCGCGAGGAGGCCGCGCCGCCGCCCTCGGGGCTCGAACAATTGCTCGCGCGCGAGGAAGCCGAAGCGGCGGCGAGCGCCGCGACGACCCAGCCCGCTGCGCCCGACCTGCCGCTCTTCGCCGGCGAGCCGGGCATCGAACTCGCCGCGCCCAAGCCGGCGGCGGCGAAGAGCGGCAGGTCGGGCGC
>NZ_LNSB01000018.1 GCF_001468285.1 Sphingopyxis sp. HIX
GTACATCGTCTACTTCGACTGGGATCAGTCGAACATCACGCCCGAAGCGGCGTCGACGCTGGACAACGCCATCAGCGCCTACAACCGTGGTTGCACCGGCACGCAGGTGTGGCTCGCCGGTCACGCTGACCGCTCGGGCTCGGCGACCTACAACGTTGGCCTGTCGAACCGTCGTAACGACGCCGTTCGCAGCTATCTCACCGCTCGCGGTATCTCGGATAGCTCGATCAGCGCCGAAGGCTTCGGTGAGAGCCGTCCGGCCGTTGCAACCGCCGATGGCGTCCGCAACGACCAGAACCGCCGCGTGGAAATCAAGTACGGTCCGGGTTCGGGCATGTAAGATTTCCCCGTCCGGTTTCGGACAGAGAAAAGAGGGGCGGTACCGAAAGGTGCCGCCCTTTCTTTTTGCGTATGGGGCAGAGGGCGACCGGCGTCGGCACGCTTTTTATTTGCGCTATCGGAATAATGTTATACCATAACAATTGGATCGGTGATCGCTTGCGAGCGGCGCGAGGGGGCCGGTCCGCGGTGCGGCGCCGGCGGCTGCGATCGACGCGCTGGCGGTGCCGTATCCCGCGAGAGGGAGAGAGACGATGCGCCGACGCAGCCAGTTCCATCGCAGCATTTTCCGCGCCGACCCGAGCGGCGATCCCGACATCAACACCACCCCACTGATCGACGTGATGCTGGTCATGCTGGTGATGTTCATCATCACCATCCCGCCGCCGACGCACAGCGTCGATATCACGCTGCCCGGCATCGATGGCGGGGTGCCGAAGGTGGTCGACAAGAATCATGTTACCATCGGGACCGACGACGTCATCCGCTGGAACGCCGAGCCGATCGATCTCGCGCAGCTGGGCGTGCTGGTCAAAGCGGCGTCGGAGCGGACCGAACCCGCGACGATCCTGTTCGAGCCCGACGCGCGGGCGCGCTATCTGCGCGTCGACCAGGCGATCGGCGCGATCCGCCGCAACGGCGGGACGAGCCTGGCCTTTCCGGGGATCCAGCAATATGGCGGGCTGATTTAGGGCAAATTCGGGCCGAGCGGACCGCGCCTGCGGCGGGGATGGACGGAATCCCCGCCGCATCCGGTCCGCAAGATCCTCCGCATCAGCGGTTATAGTCGGGTTTGGGGAGCAGGATCGGCGCCGGGTTGCGCGCAACCCACGCGACGGCGAGGCGGCATAGCCCGGCGGTGTCGCCGCCGCGGCTGCTCATTTCGGCGACGGTCTTGCGGGCGGTTTCGACGTCGGGTGCGGGCAGGGGCTCGGCCGAGCCGAGATGGATGAGGAGGGCTTTCGCCATCTTGCGATAGTCGCCATCCCAATTGATGCCGCCATTGCGCTCGAGCTCGTCGTGGATACGGCCCGAGAGGCGGATGACCTCGCCCTGCACGGTCGCGGCCGCGCCGCTGGAGGGGACGAGCAGGTCCCACAGATGTTGATGCTGGTCTTCCCAGCGACCGGGACCGACGGCGATCGGCGCCTTTTTATCATGCAGTACACGGCGTGGGACCGGAGCGACGGCGAATAGCGCGTAGAGGCGGTCGAGCGCAGCGCTTGCTTCATCGACGCTCTTGGGATTGTAGCCCGCGCGGTGAAATTCGAACCTGGTACCGATCTCCCGGACGAGCTGTTGCATAACAGGCGTGATGCGCGGCACGGGCGTGGCGCCTCCCAGCAGGCGCGCGAAGAAGGAGCGGGGCTTCTCGCGTTCGTCGGGTAGGGCGTCGAGCAGCAACTCGGCCATCGGCGTCACGCGGGCGATGTCGGCGTTGCCGCAGCGGCGGAGCATGGAAATCAGCGCGGTGTCGCCATCGCGGTTTGCCGCATCGGCGCGCGCCCCAGCGTCGAGCAGCGCCCGCGCGGCACGCAGATTGCCGGTGGTCGCGGCGCGGTGGAGCGGGGTGGCGCGGCCGCCCGCGCCGTGGTTCGGATCGGCGCCGAGTTCGATGAGCAGTTCGACACACCCCTTCCAATGGCCGGCGCGCGAATGGAGCGGCGTCTCGCCATAGGCATCGCCGGCCGCGAGGTCCGCGCCCTGTGCAACGAGCCATCGGGTCAGTTCGTCGGGGCATTCGACAAAGGCCAGCGCCGTCTGTTTGAACACGCCGCCGCGGGCATCGAGGTTGCACGCGTCGAACACCGCTTTGAGTGCGTCGAGATCGCCCGCCGCGAGCAGGGCCTCGAAATCCTTGGGCAGGGTCTTGCGCTTGGTCTTGCCCATGACGGCGATCAGCCCGCCGGCGCCGTCCCGGGGCGCAGATATTGCATCATGTAGCTGACATAGTCGGCCTTGCCGAGCGGGACGCCCATGTGGCGGAGCACGCCGTAAGCGGCGACGAGGTGGAAGTAATATTGCGGCTGCGCCCAGTCGCGGACATAAGTGGCAGCGGTCATGTCGAAGGCCATGCCGTTGGGCAGGTCGAAGCCGACCGCGCGGCCGGGGTCGGTGTCGATCGTCGCGGCATCGACGCTGCCCAGCCAGGCCAGCGTTTCTGCAATCTGCGCCTGCAGGCCGGCGAAGTCGGTCGCGTCCTCGGCAAAGGCGGGGGCGCCGGTCGCGCCGAGGCGGGTCGGGGCCTGAATCGCCTGGAGGCACGAGAAGCGGACCTGCGAGGCGAGCGGGAACATATCGGGGGCCAGCCGCGCGGCGATGAACTGGAGCTCGCCGACGCCATTGTCCGCGCCCCAGGCGAGCGCCTTGTCGAGCTGGGCCGAGAGGGCCTTGAGGCCGTTGGCATAGGCGGGCACGGTCATGTCGTAGAGCATCGTCGCATCCTTCGTAGGGGTGAGCGGGCCGCGGTCAGGCGGCGGCGAGATTGTCCTGGAACTGGAGCCGCGCGAGGCGCGCATAGAGGCCGTCGGCGGCGACGAGCGCGTCGTGCCTGCCCTCCTCGACGATGCGGCCCTCGTCCATCACGACGATGCGGTCGGCGGCGCGCACGGTGGCGAGGCGGTGCGCGATGACGATCGTCGTGCGGTCGTGCATCAGCGTGTCGAGCGCGTCCTGGACGAGCTTTTCGGACTCGGCGTCGAGTGCCGAGGTTGCCTCGTCGAGCAGCAGCAGGGGGGCGCGGCGGAGCAAGGTACGCGCGATCGCGACGCGCTGGCGCTGGCCGCCCGAGAGGCGCGCGCCGCCCTCGCCCATGAAGGTATCGAGGCCGTCGGGCAGCTTGGCGAGAAACTCCTCGGCGTTGGCGGCGCGCGCGGCGTCCCAGAGTTCCTCGTCGGTGGCGGCCCAATTGCCGTAGCGCAGATTGTCGCGCGCCGAGGCGGCGAAGATCACCGTTTCCTGCGGCACCATCGCGATGCGGGCGCGGATGTCGGCGGGGTCGGCGTCGACCAGTGGGATGCCGTCGAGCAATATGCTGCCACCCTGCGGATCGTAGAAGCGCTCGGCGAGCTGGAACAAAGTCGACTTGCCCGCACCCGAAGGGCCGACGATCGCGACGGTCTCGCGCGGGGCGATGGCGAGGCTGAAATCGTGGAGCGCGGCGGCATCGGGGCGCGTCGGGTAGTGGAATTCGACGTTCCGGAATTCGAGCGTGCCGTGCGGCGGGTCGGGGAAGCGGCGCGCGTTGGCGGGCGGCGCGATGCTCGGTTCGGCGTGGAGCAGTTCGGAGAGGCGCTCGGCGGCGCCGGCGGCGCGGAGCAGGTCGCCATAGACTTCGGTGAGCGCGCCGAAGGCGCCCGCGACGAGTCCGCCGGTGAGCACGAAGGCGGCGATGGTGCCGCCGGTGATCGTCCCCGCCGCGACGCCGGCGGCGCCGTACCAGAGCAAAGTGGTGATCGCCCCGAAGAGCAGCCCGATGACGATCGCGGTCATGATCGCGCGCAGACGGATGCGGCGCTTGGCGGTCGCGAAATTGCTCTCGACCGCTTGCGTGAAGCGCTCGGCCTCGCGGCGTTCCTGCCCGAAGGCCTGGACGATCTTCATCGCGCCCAATTGCTCGGCGGTGGTGGCGCCGATGTCGGCGACGCGGTCCTGGCTCGAACGCGAGACATTCTGGAGGCGGCGGCCGAGCAGCACGATCGGCAGGATGATCACCGGGATGCCGAGGAGGATGCCGCCGGTGAGCCCCGGCGAGAGCGAGAAGAGATAGACGATGCCGCCGATGCCCATCACGGTATTGCGGAGCGCAACCGAGACGGTGGTGCCGACGACCTGTTCGATCACCGTGGTGTCCGACGTCATGCGCGAGGCGATTTCGGAGGGCCGGTTTTCCTCGAAGAAGCCGGGGGCGAGGCGCAGCAGATTCTGCTGCACCGCCTGGCGGATGTCGGCGACGGTGCGCTCGCCGAGCCAGCTCACGAAATAGAAGCGCAGCGCGGTGGCGAGCGCGAGCGCGATGACGATCAGGTAGAAGAGGCGGAAATGCGGCGCGACGTCGCCGCCGCCGGCGACGAAGCCGCTGTCGATCATTTCCTTGAACTGCCAGGGGATCGCCAGCGTCGCGAGCGCCGCGACGCCGAGCGCGACCGCGGCGACCAGGATTTGCAGCGGATAGCGGCTGGCGTAGCGCCAGATCATCCGGAGGCTGCCGAGCTTGCGGGGTCGCTTGTCCTGCGGGTCAGCGGTGGCCGTCTGGTCTGATCTTGTCGCCATGTGTCGGCCCTAGCAGCGGCGAAGGCGGCGCTCAACGGCGCAGAGTGGTGCGCTGGCTTCATGCATTATGAAGCCAGCGCGCATGATCGTGCCTAACGGTTATCGAGCTGCGCCCGCACCGCGCGCAGGCCCGCCTGGGTGATGCGGTACGGCGCGCCGCCGAGCGAGGCGATGAAGCCGCGGCGGCGGAGGCGCTGGAAGAGCGGCAGGCTCATATTGGCGAGCACGAAACCCTCGCGGGTGAAGCAAAGCGCCTCGACGATATGGCCCGCGTGGTCGCGGCGGTGGCGAATCGCACCGCCCTGCGCCAGCGCGTGAAGCACGCGCTGTTCGTTTTTCGAAATATTCATGCGGTAAGGTCCGGAAAATGGGCATGGCAACGGGCGCGCCGGCCCGAGGCCAGCGGCGTTCAGGACATCACACCTTGCGGGGATGTCAGCGGTTGCCCGCAATCTCCGGCATATTCACTCCATCGCGGCATGGTGCGCCGCGCGGGCAGAATATTCGCATATGAAGCGTCCCGCAACGGTTTTGATGCATTGCACAATGAGACGGAGCGCCTAGACTGGTCGGGACAGAAGCGCGCCGCAGAGCGCCGCCGGGGCTACGCAAGGAACATAGGAACATGCTGTATCACGCTTTCGACATGCAGAAGAGCTGGCTCGCGGGGGCCAGCGCGCTCGCGACCGCGGGGGCGCAGGTGATCCAGCATCCCGCCAACCCGCTCGGCTATTTCGGCGGCAGCCCGATGTTCGCCTCGGCGCTCGAGGTCTTCGCGCACGCCGCGGCACCGCGCGGCAAGCCGGGGTTCGAGCTGTATGAGACCGTCGTCGACGGCGAGACGGTGCGCGTGACCGAGAAGGTCGAGGCGCGCAAGCCCTTCGGTCAGCTCAAGCATTTCACCCACAAGGCGTCGAAGGGCGCGCCGAAGCTGCTGATCGTCGCGCCGATGTCGGGCCATTATGCGACTTTGCTGCGCGGCACCGTCGAGCGCATGCTGCCCGGGCACGACGTGTGGATCACCGACTGGCGCGACGCGCGCAACGCGCCGCTGTCGGCGGGCAAGTTCGACCTCGACGATTATGTCGACTATCTGATTTCGTGGCTCGAACATATCGGACCGGGCGCGCATATGCTGGCGGTGTGCCAGCCGTCGGTGCCGAGCCTCGCCGCCGCGGCAGTGATGGCGGCGAACAAGCACAAGTGCCGGCCGAAGACGCTGACGATGATGGGCGGCCCGATCGACACGCGCAAGGCGCCGACCGCGGTCAACGAACATGCGATGACGCGCCCGCACGCCTGGTTCCAGGAAAATGTCATCGTCACCGTGCCCGCCTGGTATCCGGGCGCCGGGCGCCGCGTCTATCCGGGCTTCCTACAGCTTGCGGGCTTCATGTCGATGAACCTCGGCAACCACATGATGAGCCATTGGGAGATGTTCAAACATCTGGTCGACGGCGACGGCGAGAGCGCGGACAAGACCAAGGAATTCTACGACGAATATCGCGCAGTGTGCGACATGACCGCCGAATTCTATCTCCAGACCGTCGACGTCGTGTTCCAGCGCCATTTGCTGCCCAAGGGCGAGATGCTGCATCGCGGGCAAAAGGTCGACCTCAATGCCATCGAGGATATCGCGATCCTGGCGATCGAGGGCGAGCGCGACGACATCTCGGGCATCGGCCAGACCAAGGCGGCGCTGACGCTGGCGAAGTCGTTGCCGGCGGAGAAAAAGAAATATCTGATGGCCAAGGCCGTCGGCCATTATGGCATCTTCAATGGCCGAAAATGGCGCGAGGAGATCGCGCCGGTGGTCGAGGGGTGGATCCGCAGCAACGGATAGGCGCGTCGTAATCGCAGACGTGGAGCGGTAGCTGAGCCGGCCTCTAAATCCCGTTCGTGTCGAGCGAAGTCGAGACACGCAGAGTTCGCGCACGCCTTCAGGTCTCGACCACGCTCGACACGAACGGGGAGGGAAAGCGCTGTTACAACGCCACCTCGGCGTGCTTGCCGAGATCGCCGTCCCTCATCGTCAGCCCGGTCGCCATCTTGAACAGGCCCTTGATGCCGGGATCGGCGGTCCAGATCTCGGCATTGTCGAGATCGAAGCGCAGCAGCACCAGCTTGGGGTCGCTCTTGCCGCCCTCGTACCAAGCCTCGATGCTGTTGTTCCACAGCCGGTCGAGCACCGCGCGGTCGGTCTCGGTGCGCAGCGTGCCCGAGATGCAGGCGAACAGGTCGTGGCCCTTCGACGCGAATTGCGCCATCGCGGGGCCGCCGGCCGAGAGACGGTTGTCGGTCGCGGTGAAGAACCAGAAGGCGCTGTTCGCGTCCTTGTCGAGCTGCGCGTTCATCGGGATGTGATGGTCGCGCTCGCCGGTTAGCCCGACCATCACGAAAGGACTGGCGTCGAGCGCCTTCCAGAATGATTTCTTGATATCCTCGCTCATGGGGAAACTCCTGATTTCCCCCTCGAATATGGGCACAACGCGGCAAGCCCGCGCGCGTTGCCCGGTTCAGCGCAGGCGCGGCTCATTATAGCTGACGACCTCATATTCGATGCCGTCGGGATCGAGGAAATAGAAGCGGCGGCCGGGGTCGTAGTCTCCATGGTTGAAGGGAGTGAGCCCGACCGCCTTCACGCGCATCTCGATCGTGTCGAGGTCCTCGACCTGGACGCCGAGATGGTTGAGCGGCTCGCCCTTGGGGTAGGCGATGTCGGCGTGCTCGCCGTCGGGGCCGGTGTAGAGCGCGACATAGGCGGCATCGCTGCCGAGGTGGATCGTGCGCCCGCCATCGCGCGCGGGGCCGCGCCAGCGCTCGTGCCAGCCGAAGATCGCCGACAATATGCCGGCGGTGCGGTCGGGGTCGCTGACGGTCAGATTCACATGTTCGATGAAGGGGTGCGTCATGGTCTGGCTTTCGTGATTCGGGTTGACGCCGCGACTTATGAAAGCTCAACTGAGGTTTAGATCAAGAGGAAAGACGAAGGAGCGCCAATGCACCGCACCGACCTCATCGCGATCGGCGAACTCGCCGCGCGCACCGGCGTCGCGGTGTCGGCGATCCGCTTCTATGAGGCCAGGGGCCTGCTCGAGGCGCTGCGCACCGGCGGGGGGCAGCGGCGCTTCCTGCGCGCCGACATCCGCCGCGTCTCCTTCATCCTGATCGCGCAGCAGATGGGATTGAGCCTCGAGGAAATCGCCGCCGAGCTCGCGCGGCTGCCCGCCGGACGGACGCCGAACGGCGCCGACTGGACGCGGATCAGCACGGGCCTTCGCGCGCGGATCGACGCGCAGATGGCGGCGCTGATGCGCACGCGCGACCTGCTCGACCAATGCATCGGCTGCGGCTGCCTGAGCCTCAAGAAATGCGGGCTCTACAACGCGAGGGACAAGGCGGCGCAGCGCGGCGCGGGGCCGCGCTATCTGATCGGCGACCGCGCGGGCGAGATCGCCGAGGTCGACGCGGACGAACCCTTTTCACGCGCGTAAAAGGAGGAGCGTCAGCGGCAGGCGGCGCCCAGCCATTTGCCGCTGCTCGCGGTGACGACCTTTAGCGGGCGGCCGTTGCGGGTCCCGGTCGTGACGCTGCGGGTGGTGTAGCCTTTGGCGTTGTACGTGCCCGTCGTGACGGTCTTCACCGGCGTCGGCAGGTCCTTGATCCGGCACAGCGACTGGCCGCGAATCTTGCCGGCTGCCAGTGTGTAGCTGCGCGATGAGCAGGTCGCGCCCGGCGCGTGGAGCAGGATCTGCGGCGTATCGGCCGCCTGCTTCGCGGTCAGGCAGCTGGTGCGCGGCGCGCGCGTGTCGGCGGCGCGGATCAGCGTTTCGGGGACGCCGGGGATGTCGGCGCTGACCAGCTGGGTCACATGCGTCCACTTGCCCGCCTGCGGGCCCGGCGCACTCGCCGCCGCGGCGCCCGCGAAGGCGAGCGGGATGAGGAGGGCCGCGCCGTGCATAGGGGTCAGACCGCGGGCAGGCTCTCGATCTCGGGCGCGCCGGCGAGGCACGGGCCGAGCTTGGCGCCGAGGGTGCGGAAATGGTCCGACGCGCGGTGCGCTTGGACCGCCGCGTCATCGTCATAACATTCGAGCACCTTGTAGACGCCCGTCTCGTTGGTGCGGAACAGCTTGTAATAGCTGTTGCCGGGCTCGTTCGCGCGGACCGCGGGGGCGAGCTCGGCGAAGACGCCCTCGAATTCGGCTTCCTTGCCGGGCTGGACGCGCAAGGTCGCGATGACGCCGATGCCGCTCATGTCTTTTCTCCTTCGATCAGGTTTGTGAGGCCGCCTAGTCTACCAAGACGCCAGAACTTTCCCTTTTCAATCCGTCGGCAGCACATTGGGAAAGGCGCGACATTGCATCTTTCGAACCCGCCAACGGGAATGATCGCAGTTTTAGGCCATCGGCGTCGACCGAGAAACCGCTCGTCGATGACCAACTCGACAGGAAATTCGCGATATGCTCCTTGTTCCAACGAGCGACGATCAGCGAAACACCCACGTCTTCGACGTGATTAATGACTGCATTCTCGCTGGACCAACGATTATGCTTGCCATTTCCTTGGAGTTTGAGGGCGAGATCAACCCTTGCGCCGTCCGGTTTTGCCAATCTTATCCAGCTTGGATCGAACAGAAACAACGAAATTTGGTCGGTTTTCCAGTTGAGCACGACGTGGACTGCGGCGTCGCCATCATAGTTGGTCGAAGCGACGCAAAATCCATCGTCCGGCACAACCGACCACAACACTCTGGGTCCAATCTGCGGCTGTGCCGAGATGGCGACAGGCCGCAGAAGGGATAGAGCCGCGAACAGAATGATCACCGCACGCCAAGCCTTTGGAATCCAACGGCCGCCTGCTGTGGTCATCAGAGGACCTCGAACAGCCCTGCCGCGCCCTGGCCGCCGCCGATGCACATGGTGACGACGACATATTTGGCGCCGCGGCGCTTGCCCTCGATCAGCGCGTGGCCGGTGCAGCGCGCACCGGTCATGCCGAAGGGGTGGCCGATCGAGATCGAACCGCCGTTGACGTTGAGCAGCTCGTTCGGGATGCCGAGCTTGTCGCGGCAGTAGAGCACCTGGACAGCAAACGCCTCATTGAGTTCCCACAGGCCGATGTCGTCCATCTTGAGCTCGAAGCGCTCGAGCAGCTTGGGGATGGCGAAGACCGGGCCGATACCCATTTCATCGGGTTCGGTGCCCGCGACCGCCATGCCGACATAGCGGCCGAGCGGGGTCAGGCCGCGCTTCTCGGCGAGCTTGGCTTCCATCACGACGCACGCCGACGAGCCGTCCGACAGTTGGCTCGCGTTGCCCGCGGTGATCGTATTGCCTTCGCCCATGACGGGCTTGAGCGACGCGAGGCCTTCGAGCGTGGTGTCGGGGCGGTTGCAGTCGTCGCGGTCGGCGGTGACTTCCTTGAACGAGACTTCCTTGGTCTCCTTGTCGACGATCGCCATCGTCGCGGTGCAGGGCACGATCTCGTCGTCGAACTTGCCCGCCGCCTGCGCCGCGGCGGTGCGCTGCTGCGACTGGAGCGAATATTCGTCCTGATATTCGCGGCTGATGTTGTAGCGCTTGGCGACGACCTCGGCGGTGCCGATCATCGGCATATAGGTCGCCGGGTGCATTTCGAGCAGCGTCGGATCGGTCTCGATGAACAGCTTGTCGCCGCGGATCTTGCTGATCGATTCGACGCCGCCGGCGACGACCACGTCCATGCGGTCGACGATGACCTGCTTCGCCGCGGTGGCGATGGTCATCAGCCCCGACGAGCACTGGCGGTCGATCGACATGCCGGGGACGGTGACGGGCAGGCCGGCGCGCAGCGCGATCAGGCGCGCGACGTTGGGCGACTGCGACCCCTGCTGCATCGCCGCGCCGAAGACGACGTCGTCGATCTCGGCCGGGTCGACCCCGGCGCGCTCGACCGCGGCCTTGACCGAATAGGCGCCGAGCGTCGGCGAGGGGGTGTTGTTGAACGCCCCGCGGCCGGCCTTGACCAGCGGCGTGCGGGCGGTGGAAACGATGACGGCGTCACGCATGTCGATATTCCTTCTGCTTGGATCCGGTTGTCTTTTCGGGGGAGGTCGGCCGGATTATCCTGTCAAACGAAGAACTGGCTGATCCATTCGGCGATCAGCGCGGGCTTGTCCTCGCCCTCGATCTCGATCGTCACCTCGTTGGTCTGCTGCCACTGACCGGGGCGCTTTTCGTCGAGTTCGAGCAATTTGATGTGGCTGCGCACGCGCTTGCCCGAGCGGACGGGGGCGAGGAAGCGAACCTTGTTGCCGCCATAGTTGACGCCCATCTTGACGCCCGCAATCTTCGGGCCGTCGGTCTTCTGACCGAGCATCGGGATCAGCGACAGGGTGAGGAAGCCGTGCGCGATGGTGCCGCCGAAGGGGGTGAGCTTGGCCTTTTCCTCGTCGATATGGATGAACTGATGATCGCCCGTTGCGTCGGCGAACTTGTTGATCATGTCCTGGTCGACGAGCACCCATTCCGACGTGCCGATCGTTTCACCGACCCTGGTCTGCAGTTCCTGCGGCGTGATCGAGGCCATAGCCATCCCCTCCATTGCTGTTCGGGGCGCGTTCTAGGCCTGTCTTGCGGCCTTGCACAAGGGCCAAGCCCTGTGCCCGCGCCGCCGTAGCGTCAGGATGCCGCACCGCCGCGCGGTGCGCGCGCCTTGGGCTTGGGGGACTCGGGATAGGGCATAACCGGCGTGCCGTCGGGGGCGGCGGTGAAGCTGGTCTGGGTCGGATAGGCGAAGTCGTAACCCGCCTTGGTCATCGCGTCGAAGACGCGGATCGCGACGTCGGTGCGCGCCGCGGTGACGACCTCATAATCCTCGCTGAACACGTCGAAGAGCAGCTCGAAATCGAGGCTCGACGCGTTGAACATGACGAAGCTCGACCGTATGAATTCGTGCCCCGCGGCCTCGACCTGTTCGTGGAGCAGGTCGGGCAGCGCGCGCAGCTTCTCGGGCGCCGTCTGATAGACGACGCCCAGCATGAAGGTGACGCGGCGGCGCTGGAGATGCGCAAAATTGGTGATCTCCTTCGCCAGCAAATTGGTGTTGGAGATGATCAACTGTTCGCCGTTGACCGAGCGCAGGCGCGTGCTCTTGAGCCCGATGCGCTCGACCGTCGCGGTGCTGGTGTCGTATTTGATCGTCTGCCCGACGCGGAACGGACGGTCGAAGATGATCGAGAGCGAGGCGAAGAGGTCGGAGAAGATGCCCTGCGCGGCAAGGCCGATCGCTATGCCCCCGATGCCGAGGCCCGCGATCAGGCCGGTGACATTGACCCCCATATTGTCGAGGATGACGATGCCCGCGATCGCGAACAATGCGACGCTGATCAGCAGGCGGATGATGCCCATCGCGTTCGACAGCGTCTCGTTATTGCCCTCGGCGGCGCGGCGCTGGATCAGGCCGAGCACGATCTCGCGCGCCCAGATCGCGACCTGCATCACCACCGCGATGGTGAAGACGAACTGGATGATCTGCAGGATCAGCGCGGGCGGATTGGCATAGCCCGCGACGAGGCGGATCGCGACGATCGCGATCACGAAGGACTTGGTCTTGTGGATCACGCGGCCGGCGATGTGGCTGATCGTGAACTCGCCATCGGCCGACTGCGCGTGGCGCAGCGCGATGCCGCGCAGCAGCGACAGCAGAAAATAGATGATGAGGCCCGCGCCCACCGCGATGCCGATCTGCAGCCAGTGGCTGTTGATCCACGCGATGCTGGCGTCCCACCAGTAGCGCAAATCGTCGAGCGGGTTGGTCGCGGCGGCTTCGGTCGCGGGGGCCGCCTTGGTGGCAGCGCTCTTGGCGGCGGTCATCAGGGAGAAGGTCACGTCTATCCTTTTGGTCGGTCAGGCGGAGCGGAGCAGTTCGGCCGCGTCGGGCGTCTGCTCCAGATAGGCGAGGAATCCGCGTTCGACACGCGAAAGATATCGGGTCGCGCGCGGCAACTGGCCGATGGCCTCGGCAAAGTCGCCGCGCTCCTGCGCCGCGGCGATCATCGCGGGGTGGACATAGGCCTTGCGCGCGATCGCGGGGGTGTTGCCGAGATGGTCGGCGACATGCTGGAGCAATTGCTTGAGCGTTGGGGGCTCCTTGGCGTCGTAGAGAAAGGCGAAGGCCTCGACGCTCGCCGACCAGGTGCGGAAATGCTTGGCGCTGAAGGCGTCGCCCATCGCATCGCGGATATAGGCGTTCACCTCGTCCGACCCCACCGCGCAATAATCGCCATCGTCCTCATACTGGAAGAGATGCTGGCCGGGCAGGTCCTGCAGCCGGCGGACGAGCGTGGTCAGGCTGCGGTCGCTGATCACCACCTCGCGCTTCGCGCCGCCCTTGGCGCGATAGTTGAGGCGGAGCGACTTGCCCGTCAGCCTGGCGTGGCGGCGGCGCAGGGTGGTCGCGCCGAAGCTGTTGTTCGCCGCGGCATATTCCTCGTTGCCGACGCGCAGCGCGGCGAGGTCGAGCAGGCGCACCACCGCGCCGACGACGCGTTCCTGACAGAGCGTGCGGCGGCCGAGATCCTCCTCGAGCCGCGCGCGGAGCAGGGGCAGCGCATGGCCGAAGGCCGCGCAGCGGTCATATTTGTCGGCCTCCTGCGCGAGGCGGAAGTCGGGGTGATAGCGATATTGCTTGCGCCCGCGCGCATCGTAGCCGGTCGCGAGGATATGACCGTTGGGCGCGGGGCAATACCAGGCGTCTTCGTACGCCGGGGGCAGGGCGATGGCGTTGAGGCGCCGGATTTCGGCAGCGTCGCGGATGAGCTTGCCCTTGGCGTCGCGGTAGCGCCAGCCGTCGCCCGTGCGCTCGCGGCCGATGCCGGGCAGGCTGTCGTCGACATGGATGAGGCGGGCTGCGGTCATGGGGGCATAAAGTTTCGGGGGGCGGGATGGTTCCCCCCGCCCGTCATCCCGGCGAAGGCCGGGATCTCGCCGTGGCGTCCTTGTTTGCCGATGAGATCCCGGCCTTCGCCGGGATGACGATCAGCTTAAGACGGCGTGCCAGCTATCGCCGGATGCCGCGCGGGGACCTGCGCCGGGCGCGCGGTGAGCGGGCGCCAGCCGGCCTCGCGCTCGCGGCGGCGCACGTAAGTGGAAAGGCCCATCTGCAGCGCGAGCATCATGTAGATGAAGGGCTGGAAGGCTATGCCGACGAAGAGCGAGCCGATGAGATAGGTGATATGTCCGTGCTGGAGCGCGGTCGCGAGCGGGGCGATCCATTGCTCCTCGGCGCGGCGCGTCTTGAGATAGCGGCGCCGCAGCCGCTCCATCTGGATCAGGCCGGTGAGGTGGAGCAGCAGCCAGAGCGTCAGCCCCGGGTAGCCCTGTTCGCCGAGCATCTCGAAATAGCTCGAATGATAGGCGCGCGATTTTTCCTCATAGACCGTCGGCACGGCTTCCTGCGGCTTGTTCGGGTCATAGGCGCTCGCCGCCTTTTCGACGCGGACATGGTTCTGGATATAGGCCTCGAACCCGCCGCCGAAGGGATTTTCCTTCGCATATTCCCAGGTCCACGCCCACACCGCGACGCGCGTCGAGGCCGACTGGTCGGCCTTATGGTCGCGGATCGTCTCCATGCGCTCGGTGAAGCTCTGCGGCAGGAAGGGGATCGACGCGATGGCGAGCAGCCCCGCGCCCGCCATATAGAGGAAGCGGTGCTTGACCGCACGCAGCGACAGCACCGCGAGCACCGCGATGCAGACGAGCCCGGTGCGCGCCTGCGTGCCGATCGGCAGCAGCGCACAGGCGAAGACGAGCGCGAAGCAGAAGATCGAGACGCGCCAGTCGGGCGGGAAGATCGTGCCGTGGTTGCGATACCAGAGGATCAGCGGGATGATCGAGATGCCCACCGCCGACATGATCGAGCCTTCGTAGAGGCCGTAATTTTCGTTGAGCAGCAGCTGGAGCGTGCCGTAGCCGCCGCCGCCCGCCGCTGTCTTGATCCCGCCCGCGATCGCGATCGCCGCGGCCGAGAGCAGCATGGTGACGATGAGCGCCTCGATGCGCAGCTTGGTACGCAGCGTCAGCGGCAGGAAGATCGCCCAGACGAGCGCCTTCCACACCCAGCTCCATTTGTCCGCCGCCTCGACCGGGAAATCGGCGTTCACCGTCGTCATCCAGCAATAGAGCAACAGCGCGACGAGCAGGAATTGCCGGCTCGACCACCTGGTATCGCGCTTGTCGTCGACCGCGAGCCAGCCGACGATCGCCAGCCCGAAGACGATCAGCGAGATCGGGATCGAGTTGATCAGGAAGTAGGAGAGCCGCTGCGGCGCGACGATGTCGATGTAGCAGAAGCAGAGCACGAACAGGAACGGCTTGCGAAAGCCGATCCCGATGAAGGCAAAGAGAAAGGCGACAAAGGCGATGTCACGCATCGCCCTGTTCCTTTTTGGCCGCTTCCTCCTGGCGCCGCTGCCACAGCATGCGCGGGCTGACCTCGCGGTCGAGGTCGTCGCGGTAAAGCAGGCGCCACAGGGCGATCGCCAGCAGCACGTGCGTGAGCCCGATGGAGAAATTGTCGACCATGGGCAGGGGCCTAGCCTATCGGGGTTGACGGCGCGTTAAGGCTTGTGTGCCATATGCGCACAGGCCATGACCCGCATTCTCCACGTCCTCGACCACAGCCTGCCCACGCACAGCGGCTATACCTTCCGCACCCGCGCGCTGATGAAGGCGCAGGTCGCGAAGGGCTGGCAGGTCGCCGGCGTCACCGGGGTGCGCCACCCCGAAGCGGGCCCGGACGGCGAGATCGTCGACGGCCTCACCTTCTATCGCACCCCGCCGATCGCACCCGCGCGATCGCCGATCCGCGAGTGGCGCGAGATCGGCGCGCTCGCGGCGCGGATCGAGGCGCTGGTGAAGGACTGGCAGCCCGACCTGCTCCACGCGCATTCGCCGGTGCTCGACGCGATGGCGGCGCTGCGCGTCGGCAAGCGGCTCGGCATTCCGGTGCTCTACGAGATCCGCGCCTTCTGGGAGGATGCGGCGGTCGGCAACGGCACGGGGCGCGAGGGGAGCGCCAAATATTTCCTGACGCGCCAGCTCGAGACGCATGCGGTCAAGTCGGCCGATGCGGTCGCGGTGATCTGCGAGGGGCTGCGCGGCGACCTGATCACGCGCGGGGTCGATCCCGCCAAGATCGTCGTCTCGCCCAACGGCGTCGACCTCGAGCTGTTCGGCGATCCGCCGCCGCGCGACGCGGCGCTGGCGGCACAGCTCGGCCTGCAAGACGGTGATGCGGTGATCGGCTTCATCGGCAGCTATTATGACTATGAGGGCATCGACGACCTGATCGCCGCGATGCCCGCGCTGGTCGCGGCGCAGCCCGCGGCGCAGCTGCTGCTTGTCGGCGGCGGGCCGATGGAGGCGGCGCTCAAGGCACAGGCCGCGGCCTCGCCCGTCGCGCCCCGCATCCATTTCGTCGGCCGTGTGCCGCACAGCCAGGTCGAGCGCTATTATTCGCTGATCGATATCCTCGCCTATCCGCGCAAGAAGATGCGGCTGACCGACCTCGTCACGCCGCTGAAGCCGCTGGAAGCGATGGCGCAGGGCAAGCTGGTCGCGGCGTCGGACGTCGGCGGGCACCGCGAGCTGATCGAGGACGGCGTCACCGGCACCTTGTTCGCGCCCGACGACCCCGCGGCGATCGCCGCCGCGCTCGCGAAATTGCTCGGCGAACGCGACATGTGGAGCGAACGTCGCCGGACCGCACGTATTTTCGTCGAAAAACATCGTAACTGGTCGTCAAACATTTTACGTTACGAACCCGTTTACCAGCGACTGCTCGGCAGCGACCCCGGGTCGCTCGCCGCCTGACGCGACAGGTTTGGACGATATGGACGAGACACGCGAAAAATCGGTACGGGATGTCGCTGCGGCGCTGTGGCGCGGGCTGCGCCCGGCGGTGCCGGCGGTGATCGGCGCTGCGGCGCTGACCTTCCTCTTCGCCGCGGTGATGCCGCTCGCCTGGGTCGCCGCGATCAGCTGGAACCTCTATCTCGACCGCCTGTCCGACCTGTTCGTGCCGCCGGTCGGCAATGGCGGGCGGCTCGCGCTCGCGATCGGCATGACGGCGGTCGCCGCGCTGCTTGCGGGGCTGATCGCGCTCGTGCTTGCCAAGCCCGCCGTGAAGGGCAATGGCGCGATGAACCGCCGCGTCGCCGCGCGGGCCAAGAAACAGGCCGACGCCGAAGCCGCGCTGCCGCGCCGCCGCGCCGACATGCACCCCGACGATGCGCCGCGCCCGCCGATCCGCGCCGGCCGCGACCTGCCCGAAGGCGGGCTCGGGCCGCTGGTGGCGCCGGCGACGATCGACGCCGGCGACGAACTCGACCTGGCCGAAATGGGCATGGCGATCGCCGACGACGAAGCCGACGAGCTGGTGCTCGCCGACCTCGCGCCGGTCGATTTTGAAGAGGGCAGCGCCGACGCCCCCTGGCTCCAGCCCGCCGAGCTGTCGGGGCCGGTCATGCCCGATCCCGCCGACAACAGCCTCGGCGCCATGGTCGCGCGCTTCGAGGCGGGGCTCGCGCAGCGCCGCCGCACGGCGGCCGCGGCGCCCGCGACCCCGGCGCTGCCGACCGCCGTTCCCGCGAACGAGGACAGCGAGCCCGCGATCGACTTCGCGCTCGAAGCGGCGCTGAGCACGCTGCAGCGCATGACGCACCGCGCGGTGGGTTAATCCTCGACCGTCAGCACTTCGATCCTGAGCCCGCCTTCGTCCGCCGCCTCGACGACGAGGTCGGCGACGATATGCCCCGGCAATCGCCATTCGATCGTCTCGAGCCGCGCCTGCAGCAGCGGGCGCAGCGCCCCGGGATCATCGTCCGCGAGCGTGCACGGGAACATATGCCGCGCGCCGACGAAATTGGCGCTCGCCCAGGGCCGCAGCGTCGACGGTTCGAGCAGTACACCGTGCGGCAGCTCACGTGCCAGCAGGCGGCGCAGGCGCCCGTGCGGACAGCCGGGGCGCGGCGGCGCGGCGGGGGACCAGCGCATCATGCCTGCTCTCCCGCGCGGACGCTGTGCTTGCGGCGGTCGCCGCGCGGCCTGACGCGGCCCGCGCGATAGTCGGCGCGCCATTTGTTCATGAAATGTTCCACGCGGCAGGTCATGCGAAATCCGGCGATGCGACCCTCGCGCAGGTCGGCGACGAGCTTTGGGTCGCGCACCGCGTCGCGCCCGAAGACGCTCTGCGGGATCGCCGATTCGACGAGGAAGGCCTCGACCCGTTGCAACAGCGTCTGTTTCATAAATCCTCCCTGGTCGATCCGGTTTCCGGGCGACTCGCCCGATAGGATATTTCCTATTTGAGGATGATTTTCCTACTTGTCTAGGATAAATCCTATTGCTAGATACGAAATAGGAAGGACCGGCCCCGTGGCAGATTTTGGAGATGATCCGCGCGCCGCGCTCGACCGGCTGCTCACCGAGCGGGGCGTCGATTATGCGCAGCTATCGGCGCGCATCGGGCGCAACCCCGCCTATATCCAGCAATATATCAAGCGCGGCTCACCGCGGCGCTTGGCCGAAGAAGACCGCGCGCGCATCGCCGCCTATCTGGGGGTGCCCGAGGCGA
Source organism: Sphingopyxis sp. HIX (assembly GCF_001468285.1). Classification (GTDB taxonomy): domain Bacteria; phylum Pseudomonadota; class Alphaproteobacteria; order Sphingomonadales; family Sphingomonadaceae; genus Sphingopyxis. The sequence goes on from NZ_LNSB01000018.1 coordinate 18,228, forward strand.
TGCTGGGCGGGCCGGTGCAGCGCGTCGCCGCGTCGGCGCGGCCGGGCGGGGCGGCGATGGTGCTGGTGCCCAAGCTCGCGATCGGCGCCTCGGCGGGCGCGGGGCGGACGATCGACGGCGAGCCGGTCGAGGGCGCGGTCGCCTTCGACCCCAAATGGCTGCGCGAGCTCGGCGCCGATGCGCGCGCGCTCAGCATCATCCGCGTCGAGGGCGATTCGATGGCGCCGACGCTGAACGACGGCGACGATATTTTGGTCGACGGCGGCGACGCGGCGACGCGGCTGCGCGACGGCATCTATGTGCTGCGCATGGACGACGCGCTGATGGTGAAGCGCATCGCGCGCGCGCCGGGACCGGGGCGGATCTCGGTGATCAGCGACAATGCGCAATACCGCAGCTGGGACGATCTGCCGATGAGCGCGGTACAACTCGTGGGCCGCGTCGTGTGGACCGGACGGCGAGTGCGGTGACCGCTAATCCTCCCTGTCGCGAAGCGATGGGGAGGGGGACCATGCGAAGCATGGTGGAGGGGTGGTGGCCTCAATCCACGGCCTATCGCATCGACCCCTCCACCACCCTGCGGGTGGTCCCCCTCCCCACGGCTACGCCGCAGGGAGGATTAGGAAGGGCCTCTCCTCACGCCAGCATCCACCCATCTCAATAAGGCGTCGCCATCTCCGCCTCGATCTCATGCTCGAGCACTTCCGCCCGCTGGCATTGCTCCTCATTGCCGTCGCGGCATTTTTCGGTCGCCTTGTCGCGCTGGCGCGACAGCTTGCCCAGCCGTTCCTCGCGTTCGCGCAGCTGGCGGCCGCGATTGCGGTCGGCTTCGTCCTGGCTGGTGGTCGACCAGTCGGCGACCTTGCCCACTGCCTTGACCGGCGCGGTGACGACGGTCTTGACCGCGCTCACGCAGCCGCCGAGCAGCGGCACCGCCAGCATGACGAGGAATATCGCGCGCATGTTTTGTCCTTTCGACCCGGGCGGTTTTCTTCGCATATCGCGGCGCGGCTGAACAGGAGGTTGCGTTAACCTGCGCCGCCGATCAGCCATCGTGTCATATCACTGAAACAAATGGTTAAATTGCTATTTACCATCGCGCTCTAGGTCGTGCTGGCCCGCCACACCAAACCGAAGAGCGCCATGACCCCCGCCGACCTCGCCCTTGCCCCGACCGCCGGACATTCGGCCGCGGTTCGTACCGATGCGCATCTGTCGGAGGTGATCGACCTGTTCCGGCATCATCCGCACCTGCGCATCCTGGCGGTGCTCGATGCCGATCGGCGGCCCGTCGGGATCGTCCGCGAGCGGAAGGTCCGCGAACTGCTCTTTTGCCCTTATTGGTTCTCGCTGATGCAGAATCCGACCATCGGCGGTTCGATCGCGAGCATGGTCGAGCCGTGCCTGACCGCCGATATCGGCGAGACGACCGCGGCGCTGCTGGTGATCGTGTCGCGCGCGGCAGGCGCCGAAGGGCTGGTCCTCGTTCGCGAGGGGCGCTTCGTCGAGACGCTCGACAGCGGCCAACTCGCCAGGCTCGCGATGCTGCGCGAGGTCGAGCTGGCGCAGGAACGCAGCGCCCGCGCCGCGCGGGTCGACGAGGCGGGCGACCGCTTCCACGAGGATATCGCGGGACTGACCGCGGCGCTGTCGGACACCGCGCGGCAGGTCGAGCGCGTCGCGGGCGACCTCGCCGAGCGCGCGCAGCACACCGGCCGCGACGCGGTGTCGGTCGCGGGCGCGACGGCGCAGACGCTGGCGGGGCTTGGGGAACTGGGCGATCGCGGCCATGCGCTGGCGGCGGCGATGCGGCGGATCGTCGACGACGGCACGCATGCGCGCGCGGTGCGCAGCGACGCCCACCGCAAGGTGAAGGCCGCGAGCGAACGCGCCGCGGCGCTCAAGGCCGCCAGCCAGTCGATCGAGCAGATGCTGGCGCTGATCATCGACATGGCGAGCCGCACCAACATGCTCGCGCTCAACGCCGGGATCGAGGCGGCGCATGCCGGCGACGCCGGGCGCGGCTTCGCGGTGGTTGCGACCGAGGTCAAGGCGCTGGCCAAACAGACGCGCGCCGCCGCGGGCGACATCGCGCAGCATATCGACCGGATCCGAGACATCGTGGGGCAGGTCAACGAGGGGTTCGAGGAGGTCGAGCGGGCGATCGTCGCCAACAACGGCTTTTCCGACGCGGTCGACCAGGCGGTCGACGGGCAGAGCGCGACGACGCTGATGATCGCGACCTACGTCGAGCAGGCGGTCGCCGCGGGGCGCGAGATCGATACCCGCGTCCAGCATATCGGCCGCGGCGCGAGCGCGGTCGGTGAGGATGCGCAGTCGCTCGGCCGCCTGTCCGCGGGGCTGACGCGCGCCGCGCAATCGCTGAACCAGCGCGCACGGCACTTCGTCGAGGCGGTCGCCGCGGCGTGATTCGCGCGCGGGTCCCAAGGGCTTGCCGCCCCGCGCGACTCTGATAATCTCTCCTCCGCGCCAGCGGCGCGATGGCCGCCGGCGGGGAGGAGGGTCATATGAGTAACATGCAAAAGGGTCTGGCCGAGTTCATCGGCACCTTCTGGCTCGTGTTCGGCGGCTGCGGCAGCGCGGTGCTGGCGGCGGCGTTTCCCGAGGTCGGGATCGGCCTGCTCGGCGTGTCGCTCGCCTTTGGTCTCACGGTCGTCACCATGGCCTATGCGATCGGGCATATTTCGGGCTGCCACCTCAACCCGGCGGTGACCGTGGGGCTGTGGGCCGGCGGGCGCTTCGACGCGCGCGACATCCCGCTCTATGTCGTCGCGCAGGTGCTCGGCGCGATCGTCGCCGCCTTCCTGCTCTGGCATGTCGCGGCGGGCAGCACCGCCTTCGATCTCGCGACCAAGGGGCTCGCGGCGAACGGCTATGGCGCGGGTGGCGGGTCGCCGGGCGGCTATGACCTCACCTCGGCGCTGATCATCGAGATTTTGCTCACCGCCTTCTTCCTGTGGATCATCATGGGCTCGACCGACGGCCGTGCACCCGCGGGCTTCGCACCGCTCGCGATCGGGCTCGCGCTGACGCTGATCCACCTGATCTCGATCCCGGTGACCAACACTTCGGTTAACCCGGCGCGCAGCACCGGCCCGGCGCTCGTCGTCGGCGGGCTCGCGCTACAGCAATTGTGGCTGTTCTGGGTCGCGCCGCTGGTCGGCGGGCTCGTCGGCGGCTGGCTTTACCGCACGGTCGGCGCCGACGCTTTCCCCAAGCCCAATATCGAGGGCAATTGACGCAGGGTCGGCGGGCGCTTCGGTTCCCGCCGGATCCTATTTGAGCAGGTCGAGCGCGAAGGCGCGCACGTCGCCGGCGATATCGGGGCGTTCGAGCGCGACCGCCAGATTGGCCTGGATATAGCCTGCCTTCGACCCGCAGTCGTAGCGCGCGCCGTCGAAGGTGACCGCGTGGAACGCCTGGCTGCCGATCATCTCGGCCATCGCGTCGGTGAGCTGAATCTCACCGCCCGCGCCCTTTTCCTGGCGCTGGAGCACGCGCATCACTTCGGGCTGCAGGATATAGCGCCCCGACACGATCAGGTTCGACGGCGCCTCCTCGACCTTCGGCTTTTCGACGAGGCCGCGCACTTCGGTAAGCGCACCATCCTGCGCGCCGGGCGTGATCACGCCGTAGCTCGACACCTGCTCGTGCGGCACTTCGAGCACCGAGATCAGGTTGCCGCCGACCTTGTGATACGCGTCGACCATCTGCTTCATGCAGCCGGGCGTGCCGTGCATGAATTCGTCGGGCAGGAAGATCGCGAAGGGCTCATCGCCGACGATGTCGCGCGCGCACCAGATGGCGTGGCCGAGACCGAGCGGCTCCTGTTGCCGGACATAGGCGCAATTGCCCGGGCCAAGCCGCGTCGGCTCGAGCACCGACAGGTCCTTGCCGCGCTCGGACATCGTCTTTTCGAGTTCGAAGGCGATGTCGAAATGATCCTCGATCGCGCTCTTGCCGCGCCCGGTGACGAAGATCATCTGCTCGATCCCCGCCTCGCGCGCCTCGTCAACCGCATATTGGATCAGCGGGCGATCGACGACCGGCAGCATCTCCTTTGGGATCGCCTTGGTCGCGGGGAGGAAGCGGGTGCCGAGGCCGGCGACGGGAAAGACGGCTTTGCGGATCGGTTTCATGCGCGCGGGCTTAGCGGCGAACACTGCCCGTGAAAAGCCGCGCTATTGCGGCGTGACGATCACGACGACGCGGCGGTTGTCCTGCCGCCCTTCGGGCGTGGCGTTGCTCGACAGCGGCAGCGTCTCGCCGCGGCCGATCACCTGGTCGGGGGGCATTACCATGCCGTTGGTGCGCATCGCGTCCGCCACGACGTCGGCGCGCGCCTGCGACAGCTTGAGGTTATAGGCGCTGGTCCCCGTCGAATCGGTGTGCCCCTCGACGCGCGCCGAGCCGATGCCGACGCTGGCGAGGCCGCGTGCGACCTGCGAGATGGCGTCAATCTGCTCGGGCTTCAGATTGGCATCGTCGGTCGCGAACAGCAGGCGTTCGGGCAGCGTCAGCTGCCAGCCTTCCCCGCTTTCGACGAAACCCTGCGACTTGAGCATCGCAACCTGTTCCGGACTGAACCCCTTGGGCGCCGGCAGGCTCTGGCACGCGGCGAGCAGCGCGGCGGCGGCGAGGGTGAAGAGGGTCTTGAAGGCGGGGGGCATCGCTTCGCGCTTTCGTCAGCTTCGGGTGCGGTTGGACAATTTGTCGGCATACATCGCGGCATCGGCGGCGGTGAGCAGTTCGGCGGCGCCGTCGGCCTGGAAGGGAAAGACCGCAAAGCCGATGCTGGCGGTGGGGCGATAGAGCTCGCCGCCCGGCAACATCAGCGGCTGGGCGATGGCGGCGCGCAGCCGGTCGGCGATCGCCTGCGGTTCGACCGCGGCGTCGAGCGGGTCGACGAGCACGGTGAATTCGTCGCCGCCGATGCGCGCCGCAAAATCGCCGCTGCGCAGCGTCTCGCGGATCCGGCTCGACAGCGCGACCAGCACGGCGTCGCCCGCGGCGTGGCCGAAGGCGTCATTGGCCTCCTTGAAATTGTCGGCGTCGATGAAGAGCAGGACGAAGCGCCCTCCGCGCTGGCGCGCCGCAGCGATGCGTAGTGCCAGCTGTTCGTCGAAGGCGGCGCGGTTGGGCAGCGCGGTCAGCGCGTCGTGCGATGCGCGATGCGCGAGCATCGCCTTTTCGCTTTCCATCGACCCCTGCCAGCCCTGCAATTCGTCGAGCAGCGCGTTGATATCGCCGCCCAGCCGGTCGAGTTCGGCGATACCGAGCGGCTGGACGCGTTTTTCGAAGCGGCGATGCAGGCGGACGTCGTGCGCGACGGTGGCGATGGCGTTCAATGGCTTGACCAGCTCATATTCGAAGCGCCGCGCCATGACGATCGCGCCGAGCGCGGTGACGATCAGGCAGGCGAGCCCGGCGAGCAGCCCGATCCGCACATAGTCGATCAGCGTCGACGAATCGCCCCACACCTGGATCGTGCCGATCGCCGACCCGTTGCGGCGGATTGTCACGGCATAGGGCTTGGGAAAGAAGGCGCGGGTCAGGAGCGGCGCGGGGTCGGGCGTCGGCGAGGCCCATTCGGTGAGCGGCTGGCCGCGGTCGTCGAGCACGCGCAGCTTGGCGATGCCGGGGATGCGCATCAGCGGGGCGAGCCCCTCGCGCGCCGCCGCGGCGTCGTTGAACACCAGCGCGGGTTCGACGCCATAGGCGCCGAGCTGTGCCGCGAGCTCGATATTACGGTCGGCATAGCCCCGCATCGCGGTGATGCCCGCGAGCAGGATCGTCAGCCCCGACAGCGCCACTGCGAACAGCGTGATGCCGAAGTGGAAGCGCGAAAGCAGTTTCTGCAAGCTGGTGCGCGGGGGCGACTTGGCGCTCATGCGGCGCCTCCGTCGCTCTGCCCGATCTTGAGCACGCGCGGATCGACGCGCAGCGGCCCGCGCCCGATCGCGTCGAGATTGACCGAGAAGCTGAGGCCGTCGGCCTTGCGCGCGAGGCAGAACATCGCGCCATAAAGGCAGGCGGGGTCGTCGTCGCTGATCGTGAGCACCGCGCGGCCGCGGACCCAGCCGATCAGCCGCTGGCGATCGTCGGCGGGCATGCGGCCGAGGAAAAGGATGTCGCAATCGCTGCCGCCGGTCACCGCCGCGGCGGTCAAACGCCGCACCGCGATCGCGGGGCCGCCGCCGGGTATGCCGGGAGTGATGCGGTCGGTCAGCCGCGGCGCGCCGACGAGGCAGAGGGTGCGGCTGCTCTGCTCGGCGCCGGGCCAGCGGACATAGCTGATGATGCCGCCGAGCATGCGATTGACCGCGCGGGTTAGCCCGTCGACGCCATCGTCGATGATCGTCTGGCTGGCCGCCTGCACCGACATCTGCGGCGTCGACAACAGCGCGCCGATCAGGAACAATGATGCCAGCACCCGCTTTGCGACCCCCACCGCACCTGGGCACGCTGCCCCAAGTTGGCGGCGTCCGCTAGCCTAAAGCGCGGGCAAGTCAACGATAAGCGACGTCATATCGCCATTTCGCAATAGCGCTACGCGAAGCGCCGGATTTGGGTAAGGATATTGCTATATCCTGATCTATATTAGTCCACGACCGGCCTTATCCGCGCAGCCGCTCGGCGAATCCCTTGCGCAGCTTGGCGAGCTTCGGCGGGATCACCGCCATGCAATAGGGATTGCGCTGGCCTTCGCCCTCCCAATAGGACTGGTGATAATCCTCGGCGGGATACCAGGTCGCGGGCGGCTCGATCGTGGTGACGATCGGCGCCGACTGGTCGGCCTGCGCGCGTTCGATGCCTGCGCGCGCGGCGTCGCCCTGCGCGGCATCGAGGGGGAAGAGCGCGCTGCGATACTGGGTGCCGATGTCGTTGCCCTGACGGTTGAGCGTCGTCGGATCGTGCGTCGCGAAATGGACGTCGAGCAGATCGTCATAGGAAATGACCGCGGGGTCGAAGGTGATGCGGATCGCCTCGGCATGCCCGGTGTCACCGCCGCACACCTGCTTGTAGGTGGGGTTGGCGACGCTGCCGCCGATATAGCCGCTCTCGACCGTGTCGACGCCGGCGAGCGACTGGAACACCGCTTCGGTGCACCAGAAGCAGCCTCCGGCAAAAATGGCGGTTTCCTGGGTCATGGGTCGATCCTTGCTGGGGAAGTGGGGTTGCGCTCAAAATAGGAAGCCGCGCGCCTATTCCAAGGGTGCGAGCGCCGCGACGAGCGGCGGGCGTGCGGCGGGGTCGGCGGATCGCGCGGCCGTCATCGCCTCGATCTCGGCCGCGATTGCAGCGATCCGCTCGCGGCGCGGCGGATGAGTCGTGGCGCGGATCAGCGGCTTCTTGTGCCGCTCCCAGAAGCGGATCGCGGCGCGGGGATCATATCCCGCGTCGGCGAGCAGCCACACCGACAGCCGGTCGGCCTCGATCTCGGTCCGGCGGACGAGGTCCGTCGAACGGCTCGCCGCGAGCTGGGCGGGGTGGCGGAGGACATTGTGAGCCAGCTCGTGCGCGACCACCGCGGCGAGCTCGTCGTCGGCGACTACCGACGCGGCGAGGCGCAGTGCCAAGCGTACCAGCTTGCCGTTCGCAGCCGCCTGTTTCCCGCTGCGTTCGATCCGGAAGCCGCTCGCGCAGCCGGCCGACGCGCCGAGTTCGTAGCGCCGGCCGCCAGCATCGGTGACGGTCAGGGGCGCAGAGGGTTCGCGCGCCGCGAGCATCACCTGCACCGCGTCGATCCGCACCGTCGGTCCGTCGCCGAACGTCGGGACCGGCTGGCCGTCGATCGCCGCGATGGCAGTGCCGCGCACCAGCCCCGCGCGATCGGCGGGCGAGCCGGGCGCCATCGCCGCGACGAAGGGGCCGTCACCGCTTGTGCCATAGGCAAGCTTCGCCGCCGCGCGCTGGCGCTTGTCGAAGCGCCGCAGGTCGCCGAGGATCCAGCCGGGCTGCGGCGTCACTTCGGGGCACCAGCGCGCGCCGCCGCTGGTCAGCCGCCAGCCGATGGTGGCGAGCCGCGCCTCCTGCCGCGCGATTCCGGCGGGATCGGCCGCGGCGGCGCTGGCTGGGGCCAGCACAGCAGCGACCAGCAGGAAGTGGAGGAGGTGAGGGCGCATTGCGTCCCTTATCGAGGCGGATGGCGTGGTTTGCAAATCGGCGTTGGGCGGCGGGTTTCGGGCGTTATTTGCGTCCCAGATCCTCCCCACGCGCAGCGATGGGGAGGCGGCAGCGCGAAGCGCTGACGGAGGGGTCGACGCCGTCAGAGGGCGGTGCAAGGCCAGACCCCTCCACCACCGCTTCGCGGCGGTCCCCCTCCCCATGGCTGCGCCAAGGGGAGGATCTTTACGGCAGCTCCCCACCCCAAAACCGTCAAGATCGCGATCGCGCCAAAAACGCTTCCGGGGGGCGGGGCCTTTCGGCCGCTCCGCCCCCCGTCTGCTTCGGGGGCAAGTGGGGATGTCCCAGGTGGGGGCAGGGGGTATCAGGGACCAGACTGATACCCCCCACCGCTCCTTTGAGCGGAACACTCGGGAACATCCGATACCATACAAGGCCCGTGCCAGTTTCGGCACCTCGCGGTTTTCGGCGGGGAACGCTGGTTAGCGATTCCTTACCGCAATGCGGGGGTGTCAAAATTTCCGACAACCCGATCCTCCCGATCGCAAATCCATGGGGAGGATATCCGGCCGTTCAGCTTCGTTCAGCAAGCGTTCAGCCGATTGACTACATCTGTAGTCGTATTGCAGATGAGGCTGAAGGGAGGGGTTCCGCGATGGCCGAGCGCGCTAGCGAATCCGAGATGCAGGTGCTGTCGGCGCTGTGGGACGAATCCCCGCAGACCGCGGCCGACCTTGCCGAGACCGTCGGCACCGCGAACGGCTGGACGCTCGCGACGGTGAAGACCCTGCTCGCGCGCCTCGTCCAGAAGGGCGCGGTGACCGCCGAGGCCGAGGGCCGCCGTTATCTCTATCGCCCCGCGGTCGACCGCGCCGACGCCGTCGGCGACGAATCGCAGCGCTTCGTCGACCGCCTCTTCGGCGGCCGCGTCAGCCCGCTGATCGCGCACCTCGCCGAGCGTGAGGCGCTTTCCGACACCGATATCGCCGAGATCGAGGCCCTGCTGCGGAGGCTGAAATCATGAACGCCGACATGTTCTTCCAGGCTTGGGGCGACACGCTCGTCACCACAGCCGTGCTCGTGCTGATGATCCTCGTCATCCGCAAGCCCTTCGCGCGTCATTTCGGGCCGGGGCTCACCTATGCCTTGTGGGCGGTGCCCGCGCTGCGGCTGATGCTGCCGCCCTTGCCCTTCGCCGATCCGGTGGCCGCGCCCGTCGCGGCCGTGGTCCCGGCCGGCGCCGCGCCGATGGGCGAGCTGATCCTGATCGATGCGGTCGATACCGTCGGCGCCGCACCTGCCGCGCCCGCGCTGCCGCTCTGGTCCTTCGCCGACCTGCTGCCCTTGCTCTTTGCGATCTGGGCGGCGGGGATGGTCGGTGTGCTCGCCGCCGCGATGCTGTCGCACCGCCGCTTCCGGCGCGAGGTGCTGACGGGCGCCGTCGAGCTCGAACCGATCGGCAGCATCCGGCTGGTGATGACCGGCGCCGTCGACGGCCCCGTCGCCTTCGGCCTCTGGCGCCGCTTCGTCGCGGTGCCGCAGGATTTCTTCGCGCGCTACGTCGCGGAGGAACGCGCGCTCGCGATCGATCACGAGCTGGCGCATCACCGCCACGGCGACCTCTGGGCCAATGCCGCGGCGCTGCTGCTGCTCGCGGTGCAATGGTTCAACCCGCTCGCGTGGCGCGCGATCCGCGCCTTCCGGTTCGACCAGGAGGCCGCGTGCGACGCGCGCGTGCTCACCATGGTGGGTTCGGGGACCGACAACGCGCCGCGCAATGTGCGCACCGCGCGCTACGCCACCGCGATCGCCAAGGCGGCAGTCGGCTCGCGGCTGTCGCTCGCCGCACCGATGGCGGTCCACGACAATCTACAGGAGAGACTGACGATGCTGATGCAGGATGACATTTCCAAGAAACGCGGGCTGGTCGGCCGGCTGCTCGTCGGCGGCACGACGCTGGCGGTGCTCGCGACGACCGCGACGCTGGTTCCCGCGGGGATCGCGAGCGCCACCGCGCAGAGCGATATGCCCGCGCCCCCGGCGCCGCCCGAGGCGCCCGATGCGCCGCTGGCCCCCGACGCCCCGATGCCGCCCGAAGCGCCGGAAGTGATCACCGACGCGCACCGCGTGATGATCTTCACCAGCGACGAGGATGGCGAGGGCGCCAAGGCCGACGACGGCAAGAAGAAGCGCGAAGTGCACCGCATCATGATCCGCAACGGCGAGGTCAAGGACGGCGAGGGCAATGTCATGACCTGGGCGCCCGGCGACGCCAAGGTGAAGCGCTTCGAAATGCGCATGCCGGGCGCGCTGTCGCGCGACGATATCCTCGCGACGCTGAACGAGCAGGGCATCACCGGCAGTCAGGCCGACGCGATCGCCGACAAGCTGGAGGCCAAGCGCAAGAAGCAGTTCGCCTTTGCCCCGATGCCGCCGATGGCGCCGCTGCCTCCGATGCCGCCCATGCCCCCGATGAACTGGCAGTCGGTCGACGGCAAATCCTTCGGCTTCGCGCATTGCGGCAAGGGCCAGGCGCCGATGCCGCTGGTCAACCGCGACGACAAGGACGGCAAGAAGCACAGCCGCGTAATGATGGTCCGCTGCGGCACCCCGGGCGACAAGGCGGCGCAGCTGTCGGCGCTCAAAAAGGCGCGCGATCAGTTCGCCGAGGGCCGCGGGTCGAAGGCGATGTCCGACGAGATTCGCGCCAAGGTCGCCGCCGACCTCGACAAGGCGATCGCCGAGCTCGAGAAAAGCCCGGACTGAGACTTTACGGCTTTTGACGCGGGCGCCTTCTCCCCGGTGGGCGCCCGCGGCAGGGGCGGGGAAAGGGAGCGGGCAACCGCTCCCTTTTTTCATGGGTCGAGCGACCGATCGACGCTCCGCCACCAGCGCTCAAGCGCTTCCCGGATTTCCGTTTCCGGATCGCCTTCGCGCTTGAAGGCCCACCAGATGAGCGTGCCCTGCCAGACCGCGAGCATCTGCCAGCCGATCTGATCGTCGGCGGTGGCTTGCAAGGGCAGGCGCCGTCCCAGCGCCTTCGCCAGATATTCGCCCCAGGCGCGCCCGCGTGCGCGCAGCAGGGGATTGCGGACATCCTCGCGCAGCAGCAGCAGGCCTTCGGTCATGGCATGCGCGGCCGTGCCGCCGGGCATCAGGCGGAGCAGCAACGCGATGGCGCCGGCAGGGGTCGACGGCGTGTCGGCGGCGGCGGCGGCCGTCAGCGCGTCGAGGCGATCCCAGGCATGGAGCAATACCGCCTCGACCATCGCGTCGCGGGTCCCGAAACGCTGCACCAGCGTTGCCGCAGAAAGCCCCGTCGCCGCCGATGCGCGGGCAAAAGTCAGTCCATCGGGACCCGCCGCCTCCACAGCATCCAGCAAGGCCTCCAGCGCCGCTTCATCGGAAATTCGCTTGCTTCGCCCCATCGCGTAAATTTATAAATGAATATTCGGTTATATTCAAGGATGATTCGGAATGGCAAAGATCAGGGGATATATCGCAGCGAGCCTCGACGGCTTTATCGCGGCCGCGGACGACAGCCTCGACTGGCTGTTCGCCTATGACGGCCTCGACCTCGGCAAGCACGACTATCGCCATTTCCTGGCCGGTATTCGGACGGTGGTGATGGGGCGCGCAACCTATGATTTTCTGGACCGCGACGGCTCGCCCTGGGCCTATGGCGACCAGCGCGTGCTGGTGGTCACCTCGCGCCCGATCGCCGATCCGAAGGGGCCGCTCGAAACGCGCGGCGATATCGACGCCCTGATCGCCGAACTGCGCGTGCTGGGCGACGGCGACGTCTGGATGCTGGGCGGCGGGCAGTTGCAGATGGCGTTCATCGAACGCGGGGCGCTCGACGAGATCGAGATCTATGTGATGCCCGAACTGCTCGGCGGCGGGAAACCGCTGTTTCCTTCGACGGGCGTCCGCGAGCGGCTGCGCCTGATCGAAGCGGGTGCGCTCGATCGCGGGTGCGTGCGTCTCCATTATGCCTTCGACGGGCCCGCCGGCGGCAAGTGATCCGGTCGAGCCGGGGATCGGCGCTTTTATCCGCCGCCCCCTTTTGCTCGGCGTCCCGCAATGCCACATAGGCCGCATGAGCGACGACAAGGCCTGGCCCGACAGCATCCATGCCGGCGAGTGCGAGCAGCACGAGCCGCTGGTGCGCCGCGTGCTCGCGCCCAATCCCTCGCCCTACACCTTCACCGGCACGCAGACCTGGCTGGTCGGCGCGGGCAGCGACGTCGCGGTGATCGATCCCGGCCCGACCGGCAGCGGGATGAGCATCGGCGATCCGCCCGACGCCAACGGGCAGGGGCATGTCGATGCGATCCTGCGCGCGGTCGAGGGCCAGCGCGTCGCCGCGATCCTCTGCACGCACACGCACCGCGACCATAGCCCCGCCGCCGCGCCGCTGCGCGAGGCGACCGGGGCGCCGGTCATCGGCTGCGCCCCGCTCGCGCTCCGCGACGACGGCCCGCGCGCCGATTCGGCCTTCGACCCCGATTATGCCCCCGACCGCGTGCTGGCGGACGGCGAGCGGATTTCGGGCGACGGCTGGACGATCGAGGCGGTCGCGACCCCCGGCCACACCTCGAACCATCTCTGCTTCGCGCTCGTCGAAACGGGGGCGCTGTTCACCGGCGACCATGTCATGGCCTGGTCGACCAGCGTCGTCAGCCCGCCCGACGGCGACATGGCGGCCTATATGGCCAGCCTGTCGAAGCTCTACGAGCGCGGCGACCGCGTCTATTATCCCGCGCACGGCCCCGCGGTGACCAAGCCGCGCCAGCTGGTGCGCGGCATGCTCGGCCACAGGAAGCAGCGCGAGCGCCAGATCCTGCGCGAACTCGAAAAGGGCACGCGCGTCATCCCCGACATGGTGACGCATATGTACAAGGGGCTCGACCCGCGGCTGACCGGCGCCGCAGGCCGCTCGGTGCTCGCGCATCTGCTCGACCTCAAGACCCGCGGCGTCGTGCACAATGCCGACGATGTCTGGACGCTTGTCTAGATGCTGCTCCCGCTCCTGATCGCCGCGGCGGCGCCCGATCCGGTCGTGATTGCGCTCGTCGCCGACGAGGCGGGGCGGCAGTGCCTGCCCGACCGCAGCCTCTGCCTCGAAATCCCGCTCGACGCGGAGTCGGGCGAGTCGGGCCATCTGCGCCTGTCGGCCCCCGGCGCCGAAAGCGCGGCCGACAGCAGCTTCGCGCTCCCTTATGCGGGCGACGATGGCCAGTCGCTGGCGCTCTGGCCGCACCTGATCGCGGTGCCGCCATATGCCGAAGCCGCGCCCGACGCCCGCCAATATCTGATGGGCGTCGTCACCGGTACCAGCACCATGTATTCGGGCGGCGGCGGCAACGGCAGCCGGCTCCACCTGCTGCGCCTCGACACCACGCCGACCTCGACGCGCCTCGGCGACGAGGTGCTCGATGTTGTCTGGGACAGCTCGCTGATGATCCGTGCCTGCTTCTCGGAAGCCGATATGAAGGACCGCCGCGAGGCGTGCCACGACGAATATGGCTTCACCGCGTCGCTGACCGCCGCGCCGTCTGACGGCGCCGAACTGCCCGCGCTGACCTATCGCGCCGCCGCGAGCACTTATCCGCGAGGGGTGCGGCGTTCGGCCGACAATGGCGCCCTGAAGCTCGCGCCCGCCGACCTCGTCCGCGCGCCCGATCCCGAATGCAGCTATGCGCGCGTGCTGCACTACAACCCCGCGACGGCGCGCTACGAGATGGACCGGCCCGCGCCCGACTGTTCGGACTATACCACGCCATGACCGCGCCTTCGTCCTTCGCGCGCCTCTTACCGCGGCTGATCACGCTCGCCGCCGCGGCCTTGCTCGCGCTCGCCGCCTGGTGGGCCTATTCGGCGTGGCGCGACTGGCAGCGCGGTTACGATCCCGAAACCGTCGTCGCGGCGAGCCTGCAGGGGCTGCAGGAGCAGAATATCCTCGTGCCCTTCACCGCGCGCTACGTCGCGGTGGTCACTTCAACGCAGAGCCGGCTGGGGCTGGAGGCGAAGAAGACGCTGATCATGCCGGGAACGGTGCGCTACGAGCTCGACCTCGCCAAGCTCAAGCAATCCGATCTCGACTGGGATGCGGCGACCGGCGCGTTGACGGTGACGCTGCCGCCGCTGCGGCTCGCGGGTCCCGAGATCGACCTCAATGCGATCAGCGAGTTTCGCGACGGCACGATCCTGCTGACGCTGACCGACGCCGAAAAGACGCTCGACGCCGCGAACAGCAAGGCCGCGCAGGCCGAACTGATCAAGCAGGCGAAGGGCGCGACCCCGATGCGCCTCGCCGAGGGTGCGGCGCGGAACGCGGTCGAACAGAGCTTCGCGATGCCGCTCAAGGCCGCGGGGATCGACGCCAAGGTGATCGCGCGCTTTGCGGGCGAGGACGCGTCGTGATTGCCCCGCCGCGGGGCGACGTGTAGAGGGCGCGCAAGGCAAAAGCCGCATAAGGAAACGCCATGACTGCTCCCGTCCGCGAAAATCTCACCGGCCTCGACCTGCGTGCCGAAATCGATCGCCTCCGCAAGGAGCGCAACGCCGTCATCCTCGCGCATTATTACCAGAAGCCCGAGATCCAGGATCTCGCCGATTTCGTCGGCGACAGCCTCGAACTGTCGCGCAAGGCGGCCGACACCGACGCCGACGTCATCGCCTTTTGCGGCGTCAAGTTCATGGCGGAGACCGCCAAGATCCTGAGCCCCGAGAAGATCGTCATCCTGCCCGACATGGATGCCGGCTGCAGCCTCGAGGACAGCTGCCCGCCCGAGCAGTTCGCGCGCTTCCGTGCCAAGCACCCCGACCATATCGCGCTGACCTACATCAATTGCTCGGCGGCGGTGAAGGCACTCAGCGACATCATCGTCACCTCGTCGAGCGCCGAGACGATCATCAGCCAGATCCCCGAGGACCAGCCGATCATCTTCGGCCCCGACCGCCACCTCGGCGGTTATCTCAACCGCAAGTTCGGGCGCGAGATGCTGCTGTGGCCGGGCGTGTGCATCGTGCACGAGGCGTTCAGCGAGACCGAGCTGTTGAAGCTCAAGGCACAGCATCCGGGCGCGCCGATCGCGGCGCACCCCGAATGCCCGCCGCACATCGTCGACCACGCCGATTATGTCGGCTCGACCAGCGGCATCTTGCAGTTCGCCAAGACCTTCCCCGGCGACACGTTGATCGTCGCGACCGAGCCGCACATCATCCACCAGATGGAGCTCGCGCTGCCCGAAAAGACGTTCATCGGGGCGCCGGGGGCCGACGGCAACTGCAACTGCAACATCTGCCCTTATATGGCGCTCAACACGATGGAGAAGCTCTACATCGCGCTCCGCGACCTCCAGCCGCGGATCGAGATGGACGAGGAGCTTCGATTGGCGGCGCGCAAGAGCCTCGACCGGATGCTCGACATGGCATCGGGCACGGTGGGCAAGGGCGACCTCGGCCGCGCCTGATCGGGTCGCACGCGAGTCGCTTGTTCGAAGCGGCGAGTCGCATCGTGAGTCGGGTAGCGCTGTGCGCTGGATCGAATCCGAAAATGCTGCACTCGTGTTACAAAAATGCTGCGGCGAATCCGCTAATTGCTAATGCCGGACTTATCCACAGTCGGCCGCGCAATCGCCGGGCTTTCGCTGCAATTTTTGTTGGCGGCCCCGGCGAGTCATGTCAGCTTCCAATCATCGGACGACGGAGACGACGGACCGCCGGGACAGGAAGGCAGGTTGCAAGACCAGCCGGAGAAGAACGGGCCGGATCGACGAGGAAGTGGACCGATACCTGGTCACGGAACGCCGCGATTCCCACGAGTTGAGGCGGACCCGAGCAGGGTAGGAAATGCAGTCCATCGCTTGGACGGCGACTGCTTCGGCAGACGCGAGAAGAGATGATGAAGGGCTTTCCAGGTGCGGCCGGCCCCCGAAAGGGGGCCGACCAAACCATCGCCGGATAGCTCCGGACCGCGCCGCGAGCGTCGTTTTGCGGGCCGCCGATCGCAAGAGAGGCGGACCGGGATGAGGCAAGCGGGCAGCGACCGGAAGGATACCGGATAGTGGGGGTTGGCAGCGATGCCGGCCCCCATTTCGTTTGCGCGCGATGCGGAGAGGCGTCGGCTGTGCGGGAATGGCCGTTATCGGGCATTAGCGGTCATTCGCAGGGTTATGCTCTCTCCCCTTGAGGGGAGAGATACGCAGGCTTGGTAGCTTGCTGCCTAGCCGGAGTTGAAAGGGGCTTCCGAACCTTGGAGGGCTAGGCCCCTCTCCAAGCTTCGCTAGCTTCCGGCGGCTTTATGTCCCTTCCCCACCCCAAAACCACCCTCCAAACAACCCACCCCAAAAAATCTTCGGCCTGTGATGCGTGTCACACCGCGGTCGCATGTGGCTGTTTATGCCCGACTTGCGACCCGGAGCAGTTCCCCGATCGGAACTGATCCCACTTTCCCGGCCGCGCCCCGACGGGCCGGCCGGGAACCTTTTTGCTCCCGCTCGCATTGTCCCGACACAAAGCACGACAAGCTTGGGGCGCGGCATCGCGGCGCCGAAAAACGGGCCTGCGCGCTCCGCAGGTCCGGCAACGAGGGAGGTCGCACCATGATCGGGATTATCGTCACGCTGATCGTCGGCGGGATCATCGGCTGGCTCGCCAGCGTGGTGATGCGCACCGACGCGCAGCAGGGGATCATCCTCAATGTGGTCGTGGGCATCATCGGCGCCTTCCTCGGCAATATCCTCGGCGGGCTGTTCGGCATGGGTGCCACGCTCAGCAGCTTCAGCCCGATCGGGCTGCTCTGGTCGTTCATCGGCGCGATCCTATTGCTCGGGCTGCTCAATCTGGTCAGCCGCGGGCGCGTGCGTTGATGCTCACGGAACGGCGATCGCGGGCGCCGCCATAGCGCTAGGCGGTTCGCACTATTTGAGTTACCATCCTGATTGCCCGAAGAAATATGGGCATCCATAACGATCGTAGGGGGTCATCTTATGCTTACGTGGATTATCGCAATCATCATGGGCGGCGTCATCGGCTGGCTGGCCAGCATCGTGATGCGCACCGACGCGCAACAGGGCATTTTCCTGAATATCGTCGTCGGCTGTATCGGGTCGATCCTTGGCCGCTTCCTGTTCGGCAGCTTTCTCGGCGGCGGGCATTTGCGCGGCGATGCCTTCGATCCGATGACGCTGCTCACCGCCTTCCTCGGTGCGATATTGCTGCTCGCCATCGTCAATCTGGTGAAGCGCGGGCGCGTGCGCTGATCGCGCGCGAATAAGGGGCCCGCGGCCCCGTCCGAAAAAGGCGGTCGGCACCAGCCGGCCGCCTTTTTTCATGCCTCTATGCTCTGGAAACCTGCGATAAGCGGGCGTAAGACACGCCGCGCCGGCGAAGCGGCGCGGTCGCGTTTCTCCCCCTTGTCAGGGGTGATTTAATTGGGTAATACACCGTGAAACAGGCCGAGGGTCCGGCGTGCATCGGCGTGCCGCGGAACCGAGGGCCCCTCGCATGCGATGGCCGGGGGCGGGACAGAGGAAATTGACGTGAACTACGAGCGGAAAGTGGACGCGATGGACAGCCTGGCGGGGTATCATGACGAGATCGACAACCGGCGTCGCCGGACGCGGCTGATCATCGCGGTCGTGCTGATCGTCGTCGCGCTGGCCGCAGCCTGGTTCTTCTTTTCGTCGGGCAAGGACGACGGTGCAGCGACCGCCGCCGGCGGCGCGCCCGCGGCGGCGGGCAAGGGCGGCGAAAGCGCCCCGAACGTCACCGTGGTGATCCCCGGCCGCCAGTCGGTGCAGGCGACGATTTCGGCCAATGGCACGATCGCCGCGCGCCGCGAGATGCCGATCGGCATCGCCGGCGAGGGCGGGCAGGTCGTGCGCGTGCTCGTCGAACCCGGCCAGTGGGTGGGCGCCGGTCAGACGCTCGCGGTGATCGACCGCGCGGTCCAGACGCAGCAGGCGTCGGCGCTCGCCGCGTCGATCCGCGTCGCGCAGGCCGACGCCAGCCTGGCGCAGGCCGAGCTCGAGCGCGCCGAGGCGCTGGTCTCGCGCGGCTTCATTTCCAAGGCCGACATGGACCGCAAGCGCGCCACCCGCGATGCCGCCAACGCGCGCGTCCGCGTCGCGCAGGCGCAGCATGCCGAGGCGCAGGCGCGCAACAGCCGGCTCAACATCGTCGCGCCCGCCGCGGGGCTGGTCCTGACGCGTCAGGTCGAACCCGGCCAAGTCGTCGGTGCGGGCAGCGGCGTGCTCTTCCGCATGGCGAAGGGCGGCGAGATGGAGATGATGGCGCAGCTCGCCGAGGCCGACCTGCAGCGCGTCCCCGTCGGAACGCGCGCGACGGTGACGCCCGTCGGCACGGCGCTCAATATCGCGGGGCAAGTGTGGCAGCAGTCGCCGGTGATCAACCCCGATACGCGCCAGGGCATGGTCCGCATCTCGATCCCCTACAGCAATGCGCTGCGTCCCGGCGGGTTCGCCGACGCGCGGCTGATCGCGGGCTCCGCCGAGGCGCCGCTGCTCCCCGAAAGCGCGGTGCAGAGCGGTCCCGAGGGCAATTTCGTGCTGGTCGTCGGCAAGGACAACAAGATCGAGCGCAAGCCGGTCAAGGTCGGCGCGGTCAGCGACGACGGCGTATCGATCGCGTCGGGGCTCACCGGCAACGAGCGCGTGGTCGTGCTCGCCGGTGCCTTCCTGAACGTCGGCGACATCGTGAAACCCGTGCTGCAGAAATCGTCGCAATAAGAGCCAACCGGCAGGCACCCCGCACAAAGGCGTTTGAGTCATGAGTTTCCGCAACATTTCCGCCTGGTGCATCCGCAATCCGGTGCCGCCGATCGTGATGTTCGTCCTGCTGCTGCTGGCGGGCCTCGTCAGCTTCAACCGCATGGACGTCAACGACAATCCCGACGTCGAATTCCCCGCGGTTCAGGTCGTGGTCGTACAGCCCGGCGCCGCACCGACCGAGCTGGAGACGCAGGTCACGCAGCGCGTCGAGGCGGCGGTGCGCGGGGTCAGCGGGGTCGACGAAATGTCCTCCTATGTCAGCGAGGGCAACAGCCGCACCTTCGTGCAATTCGCGATCGGCACGCCGATCGACCGCGCCTATAACGACGTCAACCAGGCGGTGCAGCAGATCCGCAGCGACCTTCCCGACGGCATCCTCGAGCCGCAGGTCGTGCGCGTCGACATCGCCGGCGGTCCGATCACCTATTTCGCGGTCGAGGCAACCGACATGACGCTCGAGCAGCTGTCGTGGTTCGTCGACAATACGGTGGCCAAGGAACTGCTCTCGATCCCCGGCATGAGCCAGGTCCGCCGCTCGGGCGGCGTCGACCGCGAGATCCGCGTCATCCTCGATCCCGCGCGCATGCAGAGCTATGGCCTGACCGCGAGCCAGGTGAACCAGCAGCTGCGCCAGGTGAACGTCAACGCCGCGGGCGGGCGTACCGAGATCGCGGGCAGCGAACAGGCGGTGCGTGTGCTCGGCAACGCCGGCAGCGCCTTCCAGCTCGGCGAGACGCGCATCTCGATCGGCAGCGGCCGCACGATCCGCCTGTCGGACGTCGCCAAGGTCACCGACGGCTATGCCGAACAGCGCAACCTCGCCAAGATCCAGGGCAAGCAGGTGCTGAGCTTCTCGATCGAGAAGGCGAAGGGCGCCTCCGACGTCACCGTCCACGACGAGACGATGAAGAAGCTCGCCGAGATCAAGAAGAACAACCCCAAGGTCAATTTCAAGATCCTCTTCACGCGCACCGAATATACCAAGGAGCAATATCGCAGCTCGATGGCCGCGATGATCGAGGGCGCGGTGCTCGCCGTCGTCGTCGTCTTCCTGTTCCTGCGCGACTGGCGCGCGACCTTGATCTCGGCGCTCGCGATCCCGCTGTCGGCGATCCCGACCTTCTGGTTCATGGAACTGATGGGCTTCTCGCTCAACGGCTTGTCGCTGCTCGCCTTGAGCCTGGTGGCCGGCGTGCTCGTCGACGATGCGATCGTCGAGATCGAGAATATCGTCAGGCATATGCGAATGGGCAAGACCGCCTATCAGGCGTCGATCGACGCCGCCGACGAGATCGGGCTCGCGGTCGTCGCGACGACGATGTCGATCGTCGCGGTGTTCCTGCCCGTCGCGCTGATGCCCGGCGTGTCGGGGCAGTTCTTCATCCAGTTCGGCATGACCGTGGTCTTCGCCGTGCTCGTCAGCCTGGCGGTCGCGCGCATGATTACCCCGATGATTGCGGCCTATTTCCTGTCGGCACAGGGCGAGCAGGACCATGCCTCCGGGCCATGGGTCGACCGCTACGAGAATGTCCTGCGCTGGACGCTCGACGACAGCAAGCACAAGGCGAAGCGCGCGGGTTACACCCCCATGCCGACGCGACTGGGTTTCCTCTGGGCGCCGCTCGCAGCTGCGGCGGTCGTGCTGGTCGCGATGGTGGCGCAATATTACCAGCCGGTGCCGGTCGGACAGGATGCGCCCAATCCGGCGATGCACTTCCTGCTCGCGACGCCGTTCAGCATGATTGCCGCGTTCTTGCTCGTCAGCCTGCTGGGCATCCTGTTCGGCGCGATCGCTTATGCGATGGGCGCGCGCGGGTTCGATTTCACGAACTGGGCGAAGTTCATGGCCCAGCGTTTTTGGGCGCGCCTGCACGACCACCGCGTGTGGATCGTCGGGATCGGTGTGGCAGCCTTCGCGTCGAGCATCCTGTTGTTCATCGTTCTGCCGAAGCAGTTCCAGCCGACGACCAACAGCGATTACAGCCAGATCAGCTACGAACTGCCGCCCGGATCGACGCTGGCGCAGAGCGAGGTGATCGCGAACCAGATCAACACGATCCTCATGGCGAACAACGTCGTCGACAACGCCTTCTTCGACGTCAATGTCGGCGGCGGCAGCGTCTATATCACGCTCAAGAAGGAGCGCCCCACGACCAGCGTCGAATGGGAACGCGGCTTGCAGCCCAAGATGGCGGCGATCCCCGACGCGCGCGTGTCGTTCCAGAGCCAGTCGGGTGGCTTTTCGGGCCGCGACATCACCTTCATCGTCGGCGGCGACGACCCCGTCGCGCTCGAGAACCACGCGCGCCGGATCGTCCGCGAGATGAGCGCGCTCAAGGAACTGCGCGCGGTGCGCATCGAGGGCGACATTCCGCGGCCCGAGATCATCGTCAATCCGCGCATGGACCTCGCCGCCGAACTCGGCGTGACCACCGCGGCGCTCAGCCAGACGATCCGCATCGCGACGCTGGGCGACATCGACCAGAATGCGGCGAAATTCTCGCTGTCGGATCGGCAGATCCCGATCCGTGTGCTTCTGTCCGAAGACTCGCGCCGCAGCCTTGCGACGATCGAGAATCTGCCCGTCCCGACCGCGCGCGGCGGCACCGTACCGCTGAAATCGGTCGCCGAGATCGGCTTCGGCGCCGGCCCGACCGAGCTGCGCCGGTACAACCAGACGCGGCGCATCGTCATCGGTGCCGACCTGGCGCCGGGGCTGGTGACCGGCGATGCGCAGACCAAGATCGACAAATTGCCGTCGATCGCCAGCATGCCGCAGGGCATCCGCAAGGTGATCCAGGGCGACGCCAAGTGGCAGGCGGAGATGATGCAGAACTTCCTCGTCGCCGTGATCGCGGGCCTGCTGCTCGTCTTCGCGACGCTGGTGCTGCTCTATCGCCGCTTCCTCTCGCCGCTGGTCAACATGTCGTCGCTGCTGCTCGCGCCGCTCGGCGGGCTGCTCGGTCTTGCGGTGACCGGCATGGAAATCTCGATGCCCGTGTTCATCGGCCTGCTGATGCTGCTCGGCATCGTCGCCAAAAACTCGATCCTGCTCGTCGATTTCGCGATCGAGGAGATGGATCACGGCGTCGAGAAGTCGGCGGCGCTGATGGACGCGGGGCGCAAGCGCGCGCAGCCGATCGTCATGACCACGGTCGCGATGGTCGCGGGCATGGTGCCGACCGCGATCTCGCTGTCGGGCGATGGCGCGTGGCGCGCGCCGATGGGCGTGGTCGTGATCGGCGGACTGATCCTGTCGACTTTGCTGACGCTGCTGATCGTGCCCGCGGGCTTCAGCCTGGCCGACAGCATCGAAAAGCGCCTCGGCCGCTTCTTCTCGCGCAACTTGCTGACCTATCGCAAGGGCGACGACGGCAAGCCGCATCTGGAGGCCGAACCGCAGCCGGCCGAATGATGCCGGCGACGGTCCGGGCGCGGCGACGGTTGCAACCTTCGCTGCGCTTCGCCATTTGACCCGCATGACCGACCGTGCGCTCTCCCGGCCGATTGGTGTCGCCATCGCGGCGAAGCCGTCCAGCATCCGCGTCGTCGCGACGGGCATGCTCGTCGCGATGGCGGCGATCTTCATCGCGGCGAAATATTATCAGGATGTCCATCCGGCGGTCGGCTTCATCCGCGCCTTTGCCGAGGCGGCGATGGTCGGCGGGCTCGCCGACTGGTTCGCGGTCACCGCACTGTTCCGCCACCCGATGGGGCTGCCTATTCCCCATACGGCTATCGTACCGCGCAACAAGAATCGCATCGGCGACACGCTCGCGCGCTTCCTGCTCACCAATTTCCTGCTGCCGCGGCTGATCGCGCGCAAGATGCAGAATGTCGACATCGCGGGCGCGGTTGGCAAATTCCTGTCGCAGCCCGCCGAGGGTGGCGGCCGGCTCAAGCTCGGCGCCTCGCGCGTCATCGCCGATGCACTCGGCGCGCTCGACCAGCAGCGCCTCGGCGGCATGGTCAAGTCGGCGATCGCCGATCGCTTACGCGAACTCGATGTCGCGCCGCTCTTGGGGCAAGCATTGCAGGCGGCGCTCGCCGAGGGGCGGCATCAGCCGCTGCTCGATGCGATGGTAAAATGGGGGTCAAAGACGCTCGACCTCAACGCGCATCTGATCCACCAGATGGTGCACGACAATAGCAACGCGATCGTGCGCTTCACCGGGCTCGACGAGAGCATCTCGAACCGCATCGTCGCGGGGCTGGGCAAACTCTTGAGCGAGATGGCGGTCGAGCCCGATCATCCGCTGCGTATCCGCGTGGAGGAAGGGCTCGCCAAGATGGCGCTCGACCTCCAGCACGATCCCGAGGTGCAGGCCAAGGTCGCCAAGGTCCGCGACGAACTGCTCGAGAACAAGGCGGTCAAGCGCTGGCTCGACGGGCTATGGGAACAGGGTCGCGGCGCGCTGCTCAAGGCGGCGCGCAACCCCGACACGATGCTCGCGGGGCGGATCGGCGAACTGGTCACACAATTCGGCACGATGCTGGGCGAGGATCCGCATATCAAGCGCACGCTCAACCGCTATGCGCGGCGCGCGGTGGTCGGCGCGGTCGACAGCTATGGCGAGACCGCGCTCAAGCTGGTGTCGGACACGATCCGCGGCTGGGACGCCAAGACGATCACCGACCGGCTGGAAAATGCCGTGGGCGACGACCTGCAATATATCCGCATCAACGGGACGCTGGTCGGCGGGCTGGTCGGCGTGTTGATCCACACGGTGGATGTGCTGCTTTAACGGCAGGCCGCCAGCCCCTCGCGAAAGCTCGGATAGCGCGGCGTCCAGCCGAGCAGGCGTTTCGCCCGGCCGTTCGCGACGCGGCGGTTCTCGGCGTAGAAGGCGCGTGCGGCGGGCGAAAGGCCCGCTTCGTCGAGCGTCTGGAGCGGCGGCAACGGCGCGCCGAGCATCGCGCAGCCCCATTCGACGAGGCTGTTCTGATGGCAGGGCTCGTCGTCGGCGAGGTTGTACACGCCAACCGGTCCGCGGAACGACGCGAGGATGCCGCCGGCGATGTCGTCGACATGCACGCGGCTGAAGACCTGCTCGGGCAGGTCGATCCGATGCGCGCGGCCTTCGCTTATGCGGTCGAGGATCGAACGGCCCGGGCCATAGATGCCGGGCAGGCGGAAGACGCGCACATCGCCGCGCAGCGCCTGCCACGCCGCATCGGCGGCGTTGCGGTCGGCGCGGCGGCCCTTGACCGGGGCGCTCTCGTCGACCCACGCACCGCCCGCATCGCCATAGACGCCGGTCGAGGACAGACAGCCGACCCATGCGGCGGGGGCGAGCGCGATGGCGTCGCCATAGGCGGCGAGCACGGGGTCGGCGCCGGCGGCCGGCGGCACCGACGACAGGATATGCGTCGCCGAACGCAGCGCCGCATGCACCGCCGCGCTATCGCCGAATGCGATCGACCCGCCGCGGCCGTTCCGCGTCGTGCCGGTCACGTCCCAGCCGCGCGCGGTCAGCCGCTCCGCCAGATGGCCCGCGGCATAGCCGAGCCCGAAAATCAGCATAGGTCCCATACCGCGCCTTATTGCGCAGCCCGCGGGCCAAGCCTAGACCCGCCTTTATGACCGATGCCTCCTCGACGCCCGCCATCCCCGTTACCATCCACCGCGGCGACTATCGCCCGCCCGAGTGGCAGGTTCCCGACATCGCGCTCGATTTTGCGCTGGGTATCGCGGAGACGAAGGTGTCGGCTAGCCTCTCAGTCACGCGCCATGCCGACGCGCCGGTGCCGCTGGTGCTGCGCGGCGACGGGCTGACCGCGGAGGAAGTGCGCGTCGATGGCGCGGTGTGGAACGACTGGCGCATGGACGGCCCCGACCTGGTGGTCGACCTCGGCGACCGCGGCGCGGCGACGGTCGAGGTCGACACGGTGATCGATCCGAGCGCGAACACCCAGCTGATGGGGCTTTACGCCTCGAATGACATGCTCTGCACCCAGTGCGAGGCGGAGGGTTTCCGCCGCATCACCTTCCACCCCGATCGTCCCGACGTGCTGAGCCGCTATCGGGTGCGCATGACGGGGGACAAGGCGAAATTCCCGATCCTGCTGTCGAACGGCAATTGCATCGAGCAGGGCGAGGGTGCCGACGGCACGCATTGGGCGCTGTGGGAAGATCCGTGGCCGAAACCCTCCTATCTCTTCGCGCTCGTCGCCGGCGACCTGGTGGTCAACCGCGACAGCTTCACGACGATGTCGGGACGCAAGGTCGAGCTCGGCATCTGGGTGCGCGAAGGCGATGTCGAGCGCACCGGCCACGCGATGCAGGCGCTCAAGGACAGCATGGCGTGGGACGAGCGCGTCTATGGCCGCGAGTACGACCTCGACCTGTTCAACATCGTCGCGGTCAGCGATTTCAACATGGGAGCGATGGAGAACAAGGGGCTCAACGTCTTCAACACCCGCTACATCCTCGCCGACCCCGACACCGCGACCGACGTGGACTATGACGGGGTGCAGGGCGTCGTCGCGCACGAATATTTCCACAATTGGTCGGGCAACCGCGTCACCTGCCGCGACTGGTTCCAGCTCAGCCTGAAAGAGGGCTTCACCGTCTTTCGCGACCAGAGCTTTTCGGCCGATATGGGCTCGTCCCCGGTCAAAAGGATCGAGGACGTCCGCCTGCTGCGCGCCGCGCAATTCCCCGAGGATGCGGGGCCGCTCGCGCACCCGATCCGGCCCGACTCCTATCAGGAGATCAGCAACTTCTACACCGCGACGGTCTATAACAAGGGCGCCGAGATCATCCGGATGATGGCGACGCTGCTGGGGCCCGAGCGCTTCCGCGCGGGCACCGACCTCTATTTCGACCGCCACGACGGCGAAGCCGCGACCTGCGAGGACTTCGTCCGCGCGATGGAGGTGGGCGGCGACATCGACCTTGGCCAGTTCCGCCGCTGGTACGAACAGGCGGGGACGCCGCGGCTGACTTTGTCGCTCGCCGAGGAAGGCGGGGAGTGGGTCGTGAACATCGCGCAGACGGTGCCGGCGACCCCGGGCCAGCCCGACAAGCGCCCGATGATGATGCCGCTGCGCCTCGCGGCCTTTGCGATGGGCGGCAACGGGGCGGCGATGCCCGATACGCTGGTGACCTTGACCGGCGACAATCAGCGGGTAGCGCTCGGCAAGTTCGATGCGCGCCCCGCGCTGTCGATCAACCGCGGTTTCTCGGCGCCGGTGATCGTCGACTATGTCCGCGCGCCGGGCGAACTCGCCTGGCTCGCTGCGCACGACGACGATCCTTTCGCGCGCTACGAAGCGTTGCAGCAGCTGATGCTCGACACTTTGGTGGCGGCCGTGTCGGGCGAGACCGCCGACCATCAGGCGGTGATTGACGCGGTCGCAGGAACGCTCGCCGGACGCGGCGGCGATCCGGCCTTCGTCGCCGAGGCGGTGTTGCTACCGAGCGAAGCCTTCATCGGCGACCAGATGGTGACGGTCGACCCCGACGCGATCCGCCGCGAGCGGCTGGCGCTGCAGGCGGCGATCGGCCGCGCGCTCGAGGGCGAATGGCGCGATATCCTCGCGGGCGCGTGCCCGCCCGCGACCGACCTGTCGCCCAAGGCCAAGGGCGGCCGCCGCCTGCGCGGCGTCGCGATCGCCTATCTCGCCGCCACCGGCATCGCCGATGTGCCGGCGCTGGTGTTCGACATCTTCTCGAACGCCGATGGCATGACCGAACGCCAGGCCGCGCTCGCGACCTTGGCCCACGGCGACAGCGACGAGCGGACGCACGCGCTGGACATCTTCTACCAGCGCTACCGCGACAATCCGCTGGTGCTCGACAAATGGTTCCAGGTGCAGGCCTGGTCGCTGCGCCCCGATACGGTCGATGCGGTGCAGGAGCTGGCGAGGCACCCCGACTTCACGCTGGCGAACCCCAATCGCGTGCGCTCGCTCTACGGCGCACTGACGGGCAACCAGGCGGCGTTCCACCAGGCCGACGGCGCGGGTTACAAGCTGATCGCCGACTTGGTGATCGCGCTCGACCCCAAGAACCCGCAGACTGCGGCGCGGATGATCCCGCCGCTGGGACGCTGGAAACGCTTCGACGAGGGGAGGGCGGCGATGATGCGGGCCGAGCTCGAGCGCATCCTGGCGCAGCCGGGGCTGTCGAGGGACACGACGGAGCAGGCTTCGAAGAGCCTACTCGGCTGACAAAGGCTTTGAGGTGGGGAGCGGACGTCTTGTTTCGCCCGTAGCCCGCCGCCTCAGCTTGCCGAAAACAGCTTCGTCCCCGCCACGCCGATCACGATCAGCGCCATGAAGCCCATCTGCGCCGCGCCGACGCGTTCGTCGAACAGGAGGATGCCGCCGATGATCACCCCGACCGCGCCGAGGCCGGTCCAGATCGCATAGGCCGTGCCCGCGGAAATGTCGCGCATCGCAAAGGCGAGCAGCGCCATGTTGAGGAAGCTCAGCGAAACGGGAACCAGCGAGGCCTGCCACGACCCGATGGTCGCGGCCCATTTCAGGCTGAGCGCCCAGCAGATTTCGGTGAAGACGGCGATGGCAAGGATGAACCATCCCATGGGGGATTCCCTTCGAGGTTGCGGGCTCGAAGGACGCGCGATGCCGGAAACCCGAAAGAGGCAGCGCGAAGCGGCAGTAGCTGCCGCGCGCGGCGTCCCTAGCGGGGGCGCGGCGTCATGGCAAGGCGGCTAGCCCCCCAGCCACCCCGCGACATCGACCGCCACCTTGTTCGCCGCGCGTGTCAGCGCCTCGCCCACGGGCTTGGCTTCGACCACGCCGCCCAGGCTTTCGCGTGCTTCGAAGCGGCGCTGGGTGACGTTCTTGCCGCCGGCTGCGACCAGCATCGCCTGATAGACGACGACTGCCTCGCCGGTGCGGGCATCGACGCCGAATTCCATCAGCTGGCCTGCGAGCTGTTCGCCCGGCGCGGTCAGATACTGGCCTTCGTCGAGGACGACCCGGCCCGAGCGTGCGGCGACGGTTTCGCTGATCAGCCGCTGGAACAGGCGCTGCGGCGCCTCGACCCATTGCGCGTCCTTGACGTAAGCGACGCTGGCGCCGTCCTGCTGCACCGGGATGCGCTGCGTGCGCAATTTCTGCGGCGCGGTGGGGATGAGGATGGTGAGCGTCGCGGCCTCGGCCGCGGTGCGCGCGGCGCCCGCGGGCGGGGCGGCATCGGCGTCGAGCGTGAGCAGGAAGGGCGGCGGCTTGCCGCCCAAGCTGAAGCAGCCGGATAGGGTGAGCGTGGCGCCGAGCATCAGGGGCGCGAGCAGCAGCGGGGTGCGAAGGGTGCGGATCATGCGGCTGGTCCTCATTGCTTGTAGTCGGGCAGCTTGCTGCCGCTGATGACGGCGCCCGCGCCCTGCTGGTCGAGCTTGTCGGTGAGGCTGGAGAGCGAGGCCGAGGTGCGGCGGAGGTCGCGGATCAGCGCGTTCGCTTCGGGGATCGTCGTTTCGCTGAAGGTCTTGAGCCCCGGCCGCGCATCAGCGATCGCGCCTTCCAATGTCTTCATCGAATTGTTCGCCGAGGCGAGCGTGTCGCGCAGATTGCGCATCGCGGGGTCGACGTTGCGGTCGATCGTCCCCTGCGTCGTCGCGGCGAGATTGCCGATCTGCTCCGCGGCAAGCCCTGTCTGCTGGATCGCGATGCGCGTGTCGGCGAGCGCACGTTCGAGCGCCGGGCCGTTGCGCGCGAGGATCGCGGTCGACGCTTCGACGTTGTTGAGGATGCCGCGCAGGCTCGCCTGATTCTCGTCGTCGGCGAGTTCGGCGAGGCGTTCGGTGAGCGTCGAGAGGCGCTGGAGCAATTGCGGCGCGGTGTTGAGCAGTTCGCCGAGACCGCCGACGCGTACCGGGATCGTCGGCTTGCCGTCCGGCCCCTTGTCGGTGATCGGCGGCGCGCCCTTGACCCCGCCCGTCAGCGAAATCTGCGACACGCCAGTGAAGCCGACGCCTTCGAGCGCAGCGGTGGTGCCCTGGACGATCGGGACGCCCTCGTTGACCTCGATGCGGACGCGGACGAATTGCGGATCGTTGGGGAGCAGCGCGATCTCCTTGACCTGACCCACGGGCACGCCCGAATATTGGACCTGCGCGCCCTTGTTCAGCCCGTCGACCGACTGTTTGAAATAGACGTCATATTCGCGCTTGTCGCCGCCGCTGTCATTGGCGAGCCAGACGACGAAGATCGCGAGCGCCGCGGTGAAGAGAAGGACGAAGGCGCCGACGAGGACGTTGTTCGAGCGAGTTTCCATCAGTCGTTCCTATCGACGCCAAAGACGGGCGATTTTGCGGTTTGGTTCCCGCCCGCCGCCGCGCGGCCGCGCGGTCCGTTGAAATAATCCTGTATCCACGGATGCTCGGTGGCAAGCAGTTCCGGGATGGTGCCGATCGCGATCACCTTCTTTTCGGCGAGCACCGCGACGCGGTCGCAGGTCGCATAGAGCGAGTCGAGGTCGTGGGTGATCAGGAAGACGGTGAGTCCCATCGTGTCGGCGAGCTCGCGGATGAGTTCGTCGAACTTGGCGGCGCCGATCGGGTCGAGCCCCGCGGTCGGCTCGTCGAGGAAGAGCAGGGCAGGGTCGAGCGCGAGCGCGCGCGCGAGGCCGGCGCGCTTGACCATGCCGCCCGACAGCTCGGCGGGATATTTGGGGCCCGCATCGGAGGGCAGCCCAACCATCGCCACCTTGTAGGCGGCGATCTCGTCGAGCAGTTTCTGGTCGAGCCGTGGATAATATTCGCGCAGCGGGACCTGGATATTCTCGGCGACGCTCAGCGTCGAGAAGAGCGCCCCGCCCTGGAACATCACGCCCCAGCGGCGGCGCAGGTCGCGCGATTCCTCTTCGTCGGCGATTTCGCTCAGGGTCTTGCCATAGACTTCGATCTCGCCCGCGTCGGGGGTCTGGAGGCCGATGATCGAGCGCATCAGCACCGATTTGCCGGTGCCCGACCCGCCCACGACGCCCAAGATTTCGCCCGAGCGGACGTCGAGATCGAGCCCGTCGTGGATCACCGCATCGCCGAATTTGTTGACGAGGCCGCGGATGCAGATCGCCTTGTCGAACTGCTCGGGCCGCACCGCGTCGGCGGCGGCGATCTCTTCCTTGAGCTGCTGTTCTTCGAGTTCGTCGGCCATCAATTCCATCCGATCGACGAGAAGAAGACCGCGAAAAAGGCGTCGAGCACGATCACGAGGAAGATCGCCGCGACCACCGCCGAGGTGGTGCGCTGGCCGACTTCCTCGGCATTCTGGCGCACCTGCATGCCTTCGTAGCAGCCGGTGACGCCGATCAGCACGCCGAACACCGGCGCCTTGATCAGCATCGCCCAGAAATCGGTCATCGGGATGATGTCGCGCAGCAGCTGGATATAGGTGAGCGGCGGGATTTCGAGGCCGATCCAGCAGAAGACGCCGCCGCCGATGATCGCGCAGATGCTGGCATAGAAGCCGAGCAGCGGCATCAATATCGTAGCGGCTGCGACGCGCGGCAGCACGATCGCTTCCATCGGCGAGACGCCGATCGTGCGCATCGCGTCGATTTCCTCGGTCAGCTTCATCGTGCCGATCTGCGCGGCAAAGGCGCTGCCCGAGCGGCCCGCGACCATGATCGCGGTCATGAGCAAGCCGAGCTCGCGGATCGAGGCGCGGCCGACGAGGTTGATCGTGAACACCTCGAGCCCGAACTGGCGCAGCTGCACCGCGCCCTGCTGCGCGACGACGATGCCGATCAGGAAGGTCATCAGCCCGATGATGGGGAGGGCGTCGACGCCGACGGTCTGGAATCGCGTGACGATCGCGTGCCAGCGGAGGCGGCGGCGCGCGCGGAGCTGCGTGCCGAGCGCCATGAGCATCGCGCCGAAGAAACCGATGATGCCGAGCAGTTCGTTCCACACCGCGGTGCTCGCGATGCCGACCTGTTCGAGCATGCGGTGGATCGCGGAACGGCGGTCGCGGTGGACGCGATAGTCGCTCTTGTCGCTGGCGAGCGCGTCGAGCAGCCGCTTCGCCTCCTCGCTGGCGCCGGTGATCTGCGATCCATGCTCGCGTGCTGTGCGCGTGACGATCCACGCGCCGACGGTGTCGACGCGTTCGACGGCCGAGAGGTCGAGCGAGGCGATAGGGCCGAGCGCGTCGAGCCGGGCGGGCAGGTCGCCGAGCCGCGCGAGCGTCAGCCGCCCGGTGAAACGGACATCGGCGCCGCCGGCGCCATCGCTTGTTTCGAAGTCCGCCCGGGCCACCATCGCGCACGACCTTGTATTATTTGGACAATGACGGCAAGCGAATCCCGCCGCCCGCCCCGGCCTTGGCCGCGCCGCCGAACGCGGCTAAGAGGCTCAAATGGATGATTTATCCGTCCCCGTCGTGCCCGACTATGCGCATCGCGTCGCGATGTACGACATGGACCGCACGATCACGCGCGCGGGCACCTACAGCGGATTCCTGATGCATGTGGTGCGGCGGCGCCAGCAATGGCGGATGCTGCTGACCCCGCTCGTGGGGCTCGCGGGCGCGGCTTACACGCTAGGGCTGATCGACCGCTCGCGGCTGAAGGCGATCAATCTGCGGCTGCTGATCGGCCCGCGCTTCCGCCGCGACGAGATCGCGCCGCTCGCCGAAAGCTATGCCGACAAGGTGGTCGCGCGCGGGCTGCACGGTGCGGCACTCGCACAGCTCGAGGCCGACCGCGCGGCGGGCTACCGCGTGCTGCTCGCGACCGCTTCCTTCCACCTCTATGTCGATGCGATCGCCCGGCGGCTGGGGATCGAGGATGTGCTCGCGACGCGGCTCGACGAACCCGACGGCGCCGACCATGTCCATGCGCGCCTGTCGGGCGACAATTGTTACGGCGAGGCGAAATTCGCGCGCATCTCCGACTGGATGGCGGCGAATGCGATCACGCGCGACGCCGCGCATATCCGCGCCTATTCGGACCATGTGTCCGACCACCCGATGCTGCACTTCGCCGACGAGGCGGTCGCGACGACGCCGTCGCGGAAGCTGAGGAAGCTGGCGCCGCGCATGGGGTGGACGGTGGTCGACTGGCGGGCGCGGAAGTAGAATCCACTCCCGCAAGCGGGAGGGGCAGCGAGACTTACGAGCTTGCTCGTTAGTCGCAGCGGGGTGGGCCGACGCGACGTCGATAGCTCGCTATGCTCGCGCCCACCCCTAACCCCTCCCGCCTGCGGGAGGGGAAAATCAAACCGCGTCCAATGCCTGCGCGAAGTCGGCGATCAGATCGTCGGCGTCCTCGATGCCGATCGATACGCGTACCAGATTGTCGGTGATGCCGAGCGCGGCCTTGCGTGCGTCGGGGACCGAGAGATGCGTCATCGCGGCGGGGTGGCTGGCGAGGGTTTCGGTGCCGCCGAGGCTGACCGCGAGCTTGGCGATCTTGAGTGCGTCGAGGAAGCGGAAGCTTTCCGCCTCGCCGCCCTTGATGAACAGCGAGAAGGTCGAGCCGGCGCCGGTGCAGTGGCGCTCGAAGATGTCCTTCTGCGATCCTTCGGGCAGGAAGCCCAAATAGCCGAGCCCCTCGACCTTCGGATGATCGCGGAGGAAAGCGCAGACCTTTTCGGCATTTTCGCCGGCGCGGCTCATGCGGAGTTCGATCGTCTCGAGGCTGCGGAGCAGCATCCACGCGGTGTTGGGGTCGCAGATCGTGCCGATGGTGTTGCGCATCATGCGGATCGGGCCGAGCCAATGCTTCGAGCCGACGACGCCGCCGGCGACGAGGTCGCTGTGGCCACCGGCATATTTGGTGAGGCTGTAGAGGGTGATGTCGGCGCCGTGCGCGAGCGGTTTCGACCAGAGCGGCCCGAGGAACGTATTGTCGATCGCGATCGGCGGCCGTGCGCCCTCGGCGAAGGCGGCGTCGGTCGCGGCGCGGATCGCCTGGACGTCGACGAGCGCGTTGGTCGGGTTGGCGGGGCTTTCGAGATAGACCATCGCGACCTTGCCGCCCTGCGCCGCGGCCATATCCTTGGCGCGCGCGAGGATCGCGTCCATTTCTTCGCGCGAGGCTTGGGCGGGGAAATCGACATAGGTGGCGCCGAAGCGCGAAAGGATGCGCGCGATCAGCGTCTCGGTCGCGGCGTAGAGCGGGCCCGAATGGATGATGACGTCGTTCATGCTGACATGCGCGAGGAGCAGCGTCGCGATCGCCGACATGCCCGACGAGAAGACGAGCGCATCCTCGGCCTTTTCCCAGACGCCGAGGCGCGCCTCGAGGATTTCCTGGTTCGGGCCGTTGAAGCGCGAATAGACGAGGCCGTCGGCGCCGCCGGGGCGCTTGCCGGTGATCCCCTCGAAATGGCGCTTGCCCGCGGCGGCGCTTTCGAAGGCGAAGGTCGAGGTGAGGAAGACCGGCGGCTTCAGCGAGCCTTCCGACAGCATCGGATCATAGCCATAGCCCATCATCAAGGTCGAGGGCGACAGCTCGCGCCCGCCGATTTCGGTGACGTCCTTCTTGGGCGCGCGGCGCGGCGTGGTGCCGGTGAGGTCGCTGTTGTCGATGGGGGGCATGCGAAAAGACTCCTGCGCAATATAGTTTCAGGCGCAACTAGCGCGATTCCCGGCCCGGGTCACCCCAGCATCGCGATTCCCCAGATCACCCCGATCAGCAGCGGCACGCCGATGATGTCGAGCGCGAGCCCCGCCTTCAGCATCCGCGGCAGCGCGATATGGTCGGTTGCCCAGGCGAGCGCGTTGGGCCCGGTGCCCGAGGGCAGCATGAAGCCCCAGCTCGCCGCCATCGCGACGGGCAGCGCGAGCAGGATCGGATCGACCCCCGTGGCGGCGATCAGCGCCGCGAGCACGGGCATGACACCGCTGGCGGTCGCGACATTGCTCGCGAATTCGGTGATCAGGATGGTGAGTGCGACGATGACAGCGGCGAGCAGGATCGTCGGGATGCTGCCGAGCGGGGCGAGCACTGTGCCGAGCCACGCGGCGAGGCCGCTTTCGGTGATCGCGGCGGCGAGCGCGAGGCCGCCGCCGAACATCATGATGACGCCCCATGGCGCGCGGTCGGCTTCCTTCCAGACGAGCAGGGGCCGGCCGGTGCCGTCGGGGAGGACGAAGAGCAAGAGGCTGCCCGCGACCGCGATGGTGCCGTCGGTGAGCGCGCCCTTGGGGAGGTAAGGTTCGAGCCAGGGCTGCGCGATCCACGCGGCGAGGACGAGCAGGAAGACGGGGACGACGCGGCGCTCGGCGGTCGACCAGATCGCCTGATTGCCGAGCGCGGCGGCGGCGGCCTGGCCGTCGAAGGGATGCGCCGACAATCGCTGCACGCGCGCGACGATGAGCATCGCGGCGGGTGTGGCGAGCAGCACGACGGGCACGCCGTAGATTGCCCAGTCGAGGAAGGATATGCGCAGCCCCAGCGCCTTTTCGATCAGCCCCGCGGCGATGGCGTTGGTCGGGCTGCCGACGAGCGTGCCGAGCCCGCCGATCGACGCGGCGAAGGCGATGCCCATCATCACCGCGCCGGCGAAACCCTCGCGTTCGCCGTCGAGCACCCCGCCCGCGCGGACGACGGCGAGCGCGATCGGGATCATGATGAGCGTGGTCGAGGTGTTCGAGATGAACATGCTGAGTAGCGCGGTCGCGGCCATGAAGGCGAAGAGCAGTCCGGTCGCGGTGGGTGAGGCGCGCTTCAGCAGCGCGAGCGCGAGGCGGCGGTGGAGCCCGACGCGCTCGATCGCGAGCGCGAGGAAGGCGCCGCCGAGGATCAGGAACAGGATCGGCGAATAATATTCCTTGGCGATGGCATTGGCGTCCATCACCCCGAAGGCGGGCGCGGCGAGGAAGGGGAGCAGCGCGGTGACGGTCAGCGGCAGCGCCTCGGTCATCCACCAGATCGCCATCAGTACGGTGAGCGCGGCGATGTGCCAGGCGGTCGCCTCCATGCCCGCGGGGGCGGGGAGGGCGAGCATGACGACGAAAGTCAGGAGGCCGCCGATCAGCCCGAACCAGCGTGTCCTTGTCATCGCGTCCCGTTCCTCCCCCGCCCGCCGGTCAGGCGAGGCCGATCACCGACAATTGGCGGCCATAGCTGTTTTCGCTTTTGTGGCACGCGCGGCGGTAGCTGAAATAGTCGTCCGCCTCGGCATAGGTGTCCTGCCCGCCGATGGCAATTCGGCCGAGCCCCGCGGCGGCGAGGCGCGCGGCGACATAGGCGGCGATGTCGAACATCGCGTGGCCGGGCTTGCCCGCGGCGAAGAAGCGTTCGTTGGCGGCATCGTCGGCCACGAAGGTCGCGACGAAGCCGTCGTCGACCTCGTAGGAAGCGCGGCCGATGCACGGCCCGATCGCGGCGGCGATGTTGGCGCGGGTCGCGCCGAGGCTTTCCATCGCGGAGAGCGTGGCGTCGGTGACCCCGGCGATCGCGCCCTTCCAGCCGGCGTGCGCGGCGGCGACGACGCCGGCGCTGCGGTCGGCAAAGAGGACGGGGACGCAGTCGGCGGTGAGGATGCCGAGGAGGATGCCTGGGGTGCGCGTGGCGAGCGCATCGGCTTCGGGGCGGGCGGCGAGGTCGCTGGTTTCGTCGATCACGACGCAGCACCTGCCATGGACCTGGTAGAGGCCGGTCAGCGCCGCGCCGGGGAGGACGGCGTCGGCGACGCGGCGGCGATTCTCGGCGATCAGCGCGGGATCGTCGTTCGAGCCGAGCCCGCAGTTGAGCGAGGCGAGGTCGCCGCTCGACACCCCGCCGCGGCGGCCGAAGAAGCCATGCGCGATGCCCTCCAGCGGCGCGGCGGTGACGAAGGGCGCGCTCACAGGTCGAGCCGGAAGAAACGGTCTTCGTCGACATGGTTGCCGACACGGAAGCCGTTGCGGCCGACGTCATAGAAACCGTAGCGGCGGTACACCGCCTGCGCGCGCGGATTGTCGGTAAAGACCGAGAGGTAGAGGATCGACGCGCGTTCGCGCGCCCAGGCGATGCCCCAGTCCATCAGCCGGGCGGCAAGGCCGGTACCCTTGGCGGCCTCGGCGAGGTAGATCTGGTGGAGTTCGACCGCATCGCCGGTCGGCTGGCCGGGGGGCAGGTCGAAATCGAGCGGGCCCATCTTGATATAGCCGAGGATTGCGCCATCGGCGCCGGGGACAAGCCGGATCGCCCAGTCGGGGTCGGCGATCTGCGTGCGCAATTTGTCGGGCGGGTTCCAGTCCGAAAGGAAGAGCGCGAGGTCGGCGGGGTCATAGATATGGCCGAAGGTCGCGGTGAAGGTCTCTGCGGCGAAACGCGACAGCGGCTCGGCATCGGCGTCGGTGGCGGGGATGAGGGTGGTCATGCGGCAAATCCTGCGGGCTCCGGCCAGCCGGGGGCGGCGAAGGCCATGACTTTGAAGAGGGCGCCCATCGCATCGGCCTCGACGAGGCGGTCGCGCTGGGTCTTGAGGTCGGCGGCGCGGTCGGGCGCGGCGGCGCTCAGCGCCTGCAGCCGCGCGTCGATGCCGAGGCGGCGGAGCCAGTCGCCTTGGGTGGCGAGCGGCGTGACCGCCACTTTCGCGGGCTGTCCGGCGCCCGCGAGCGCGGTGAAATCGACATGCGCGGTGAGGTCGGCCTCGCCCGGCGTGTCGAAGGGGTCGGCGAAGGCGTGCGCCTTGACCGCCTGTAGCGTGTCGCCCGCGGCGGGGCCGGCATAGCCATAGTCGATGGCGAGCATGGCGCCGCCCTGCCGCGCGAGGCGGAAGGCGCAGCGCTGCATGATCGCGGCGGAGAGTGGCGCGGTCTCGACGATGCTGTCCAAGGGCGCGTCGGCGAGCGCGGCGGGGATCGCATCGTCGGCGGGGGTGTCGCCGGGGACGGGCGCCAGCTTGCCGTCACGGCGCTCCACCATCAATTCGCGCCAGCCCGCGGCGGTGCGCACATATTGGTGGATCGGCAGCGCATCGAAGAACTCGTTGGCGACGATGAGCAGCGGCGCGTCGTCGGGGAGCGCGTCGACCTCGTCGTGGTGCCGCGCGGCGGGGAGGCGCGCCAGCTGTGCCGCGCGGAGCGTCGGGCTGGTCTCGACCAGATGGATCGTCCGCGGCTCGCAGCCGAAGCGCGCCGCGGCGCGCAGCGCATCGGCAGCGAGCGTGCCGCGGCCGGGGCCGAGCTCGGCATAGTCGAAGGCGGGGCTTCCCGCGCGCGACCAGAGGTCGACGATCCAGAGGCCGATCAGCTCGCCGAACATCTGGCTGATCTCGGGCGCGGTAGTGAAATCGCCCGCGGCGCCGAGCGGATCGCGCGTCGCATAATAATGGCTGTTGGCGCGCGCCATATAGTCGGCGACGGTGGTCGCCCGCGCCGCCGCCAGCTCCTTGATCAGATTTTCGGGGGTCGGCGGGCCGTCACGCAACGGCATCGGGTCCGGCGATGGGCTCGACGCGCTGGCGCCGCTTCTTCGCGGTGGCGACGAGCCAGATGCCGATCAGGATCATCGGCACGGTCAGCCACTGGCCCATCGACAGGCCGGTGCTGTCGACGACCCACATGCGCTGGGCGTCGGGCTCGCGG
Organism: Sphingopyxis sp. HIX; assembly: GCF_001468285.1. Lineage (GTDB taxonomy): Bacteria > Pseudomonadota > Alphaproteobacteria > Sphingomonadales > Sphingomonadaceae > Sphingopyxis. Next base: position 55,667 of record NZ_LNSB01000018.1, read on the forward strand.
AAAAATTCGACCGTGAAGCGGCTGACGCCATAGATGATCGAGGCCATGCCGACGAGGAAGCCCGGCTTGTAGCGCGCGTCGGTGCGCCAAAAGAGCCAGCCGAGGATCGCCATCATGACCAGCCCCTCGAGCCCCGCTTCGTAGAGCTGGCTCGGGTGGCGCGGCTCGGTGCCCGCCGCGCCGGGGAAGACGATCGCCCAAGGCACATAAGCGACGCGGCCCCACAGCTCGCCGTTGACGAAATTGGCGATGCGGCCGAGGAACAGGCCGAAGGGGATGGTGCAGGCGATATAGTCGCAGAAGCGCAGGAAATTGAGCTTTTCCTTGCGCGTCACGTACCAGATCGCGACGAGCACGCCGATGACGCCGCCGTGCAGCGACATGCCGCCGTCCCACAATTTGAAGATCTCGACCGGCGCCTTCAGATAGGATTCGAGATTGTAGAAGAGGACATAGCCGAGCCGGCCGCCGAGGATGATGCCGAGCATCGCATAGAAGATCATGTCGTCGGCGTGGCGCCGCGCCATCGGGGCGCCGGGCTGGTCGATCAGCTTCAACAGATACCAATAGCCGAGGAAAATGCCCGCGAGATAGGCGAGCGCGTACCAGCGGATGGGCAGGCCGAAGACGCTGAACGCGACTTCGCTATTCTCCCCCATCAGCTGGGTGAAGTTCACATATTGCGTCGCTTCGGCTAAGGTTGCAAAAAGAAACATATAGTCGCGCTGTCCTTCCCCAGGAGAGGCCTCCCCATAAGGGGTATGGCGAGCGAGACCAAGAGGAGAGATGCCCGATGCCATCCGCGCTCGATTTGCGCCTGGAAGCCGCCTATAATCTGATCACCGGTCCCGGTGGGCCGATCCAGATCGGGTCGGTCGACCGTTTCGGGCAGCGCCTGCCCGTGATCGCCAATGCGCCGACGAATCTGGCCGACTATGCCGGCTTTTTCGCCATGCAGCATGGCGATGCGACCTTCCTGGTCGAGGGCGACGAACGGCTGAGCTTCAAGGAGGTGTATCTCGCGGCGCGGCAGGTCGCCGCGGGGCTGATCGACGGCCACGGGGTGCAGCGCGGCGACCGCGTCGGCATCGCGATGCGCAACGCCAACGCCTGGTGCGTCACCTATCTCGGCATATTGCTTGCGGGCGGCTGCGCGACTTTGCTCAACGGCTGGTGGCAGGGCGGCGAGCTCGCCGCGGGGATCGACGATGCCGAGGCCAAGCTCGTGATTGCCGATGTCCAGCGCGCGGCGCGGCTCGCCGAGCCGGGGGTCAGCCACGGCGCCAAGGTCGTCATGCTCGACATCGCGCAGCCGATCGCCGCGGCGATCGCGCCGATCGCGGCGGGGGGCAGTGCCGAGACGGTGCTGCCGACGCTGACGGGCGAGGACCTTGCGACGATCCTCTTCACCTCGGGCTCGACCGGCCAGTCGAAGGGCGCCTATTCGCGCCACCATGCGGTGGTGCAGGCGATCTTCAACTATGTGACGCAGACCGCGAGCATCGTGCACCTGCTGACCGAGGACGGGCTGATGTCGGACATCCAGCCCGCCACGCTCGTCTGCACGCCGCTGTTCCACGTCACCGCCGAGATCCCGGTCTTCCTGCAGAGCTTGGCGCTCGGGCGCAAACTGGTGCTGATGCCCAAGTGGAATGCCGAGGAGGCGATGCGGCTGATCCAGGACGAGCAGTGCAATTATTTCGTCGGCGTCCCGCTGATGAGCTACGAGATACTGACGCATCCCAATCGCAAGAATTACGACCTGTCGACGTGCAAGAGCTACGCCGGCGGCGGCGCGCCGCGCCCGCCCGAGCATGTGAAGCGCCTGTCGGAGGAGATGGGCGATGCCAAGCCGCTACTCGGCTACGGCCTCACCGAGACCAATGCGGTCGGATGCGGCATCATCAACGAAAATTACCTCGCCAAGCCGATGTCGACCGGACCGGCGTCGAAGCCGCTGGTCGATCTCGCGATCCTCGACGACGACGGCAATCCCCTGCCGCAGGGCGGGGTCGGCGAGGTGTGCATCCGCTCGGTGTGCAATTTCGAGGGCTATTGGAACAACCCGGCGGCGACCAAGGCGGCCTTTTTCGAAAGCGGCTATTTCCGCTCGGGCGACCTCGGTTATCTCGACGAGGACGGTTATCTGTTCATCGTCGACCGCAAGAAGGACATCATCATCCGCGGCGGCGAGAATATCAGCTGCCAGGAGGTCGAGGCGGCGATCTACGAGCATGAGGACGTCAACGAATGCGCGGTGTTCGGCCTGCCCGACGAGCGGCTGGGCGAATGCGTCGGCGCGGTGGTGTGGGTCAAGCCGGGGAGCGCGGTAACCGCCGACGACCTCACGGCGTTCCTCAGCGCGCGGCTCGCGGCGTTCAAGGTGCCGTGCCGGATCTGGATGTCGAACGACGCCTTGCCCAAGCTCGGCAGCGAGAAGATCGACAAGGTCAGCTTGCGCAACCATTATCGCGGCGAATATGCCACGGAGGTCGCGGCGTAACCGAAAGGACGAAGGGAGCGAATGGGGAATATGGCCGAGGCTGAAGCCCCCACCGCTCCCCCCGCCGCGGCGGAGACGCCGCCGCCTGCGACTCCGGCGCGCGTCTATCGCCACCGGCTGCCGGTGCGCCTCTGGCATTGGGTCAATGCGGTCACGCTGCTGATTCTGCTGATGAGCGGGCTGATGATCTTCAACGCGCATCCGCGCCTCTATTGGGGCGATTATGGCGCGAACGCCGACCATGCCTGGCTGGCGATCGCGGCGCAGGGCGACACCGGCTATCTCCGGATCGGTGAGACACGGATCGAGACCACCGGGCTGCTCGGGCGCTGGACCGATGGCGAGGGCGTGGTGCGCAAGCTCGCCTTTCCAGGCTGGGCGACGATCCCGACGAGCTACGACCTTGCGAGCGGGCGGCGCTGGCACCTGCTCTTCGCCTGGGTGCTCGCGATCGGGCTGACGCTGTACATGGCCTGGACCGCGTTCGGTGGGCATCTGAAGAAGGACCTGCATGTCCGGCGCTCCGAGTGGGCACCGCACCATATCTGGCAGGATATCAAGGACCATGCGCGGCTGCGCTTTCCGCGCGGCGAGGCGGCGGCGCGTTACGGCATCTTGCAGAAGCTGTCGTATATCGGGGTGATCTTCATCCTGCTGCCGCTGATGATCTTCACCGGGCTCGCGATGTCGCCGGGGATGAACGCGGCCTGGCCGTGGTTGGTCGAGGTCTTCGGCGGGCGGCAGTCGGCGCGCTCGATCCACTTCATCGCGGCGTGGGCGCTGGTCGCTTTCTTCGTCGTGCATATCGTCATGGTGCTGCTCGCGGGGCCGGTGAACGAGCTGCGCTCGATGATCACCGGCTGGTTCCGCCTGCCGCCGGAGAAGGCGGAATGAGCGGCGGCATCATCGTGCCGCGGCGCCGGCTGATCGCGGGGGCGGGCGGGCTGGTGGCGGCGATGCCGCTCTTGTCGGCCTGCGATGCGATCAACGAGGCACCGCTGACGCGCAAGATATTGTCGATGGGCGAGGAGATGCACATGGCGAGCCAGCGCGCGCTGATGGACCGCGACGCGCTGGCGCGCGAATTCACCCGCGCCGACCTGTCGCCGGTCTTCCGCTCGAACGGGACCAAGCTGCCGCCGGGTGCAGCTTATGCGGCGCATGCGGCGCGGGGGTTCGCCGACTGGCGCGTCGCGGTGACCGGGCTGGTGACCAAGCCGCTGTCGCTGTCGATGGCCGACATCCGCGCGATGCCGCAGCGGACGCAGATCACGCGCCACGACTGCGTCGAGGGGTGGAGCGCGATCGGCGAATGGACCGGCGTACAGCTCTCGCGCGTGCTCGCGGCGGCGGGGCTCAAGGACCGCGCGCGCTACATCGTCTTTCGCTGCGCCGACCGGATCGGCGACGCGCTCTATTACGAAAGCTGCGACCTGGTCGACGCGCTGCACCCGCAGACGATCCTGGCGTGGGCGCTCAACCGCGAGCTGCTGCCGATCGCCAATGGTGCGCCGCTGCGCCTCAGGATCGAGCGGCAGCTGGGCTACAAGCACGCCAAATATCTGACCGGGATCGAGGCGGTCGAAAGCCTCGACCATATTGGCGCGGGCAAGGGCGGTTTCTGGGAGGACCGCGTCGATTATGAATGGTATGCGGGGATCTAGGCCGGATATTTCGCGTTCATGCCTTGCCAGCTGAGCGCAACGAGCCTTTCGAGCACCTCGATATCCACGTCCGCGAGCTTCTTGATATAGAGGCACGCCTTGCTGCTGGTGTGTTTACCGAGCTTCGCGAGCAGCGCATCGGCCTCGCCCTGCAGCTCGCCATAATGGTCGCCCATGACATAGAGCGTCATCGCGCCCTTGCGCGGGCTGTAGCCGGCGCGGCACATCGTGCCCGAATGGCCGCTGTCGTACTTATAGTCGTAGCTGCCGTAGCCGATGATCGACGGGCCCCACATCCTCGGCTCCTGCCCGGTCGCGCGGCGGTGCATCGCGTCGACCACCTCGGCCTCTTCGCGGCGGCGCGCTTCGGGGATGGCGGCGATGAAGTCGGCGACGGTCATTTCGGTGGGCTTGGTCTTCACCTCGGTCTTGGCCATCTCGTTTCTCCCTAGGTTTCGGCGCGGTGCATCAGCAGGCGCGCGGCGGGTCCGAAGCCGACCAGCGCGGCGCCGAGGAAGGGCAGGGCGACGACCCACAGGCGCACCCCGGTGACGCCGAGCGGGCTCGCGATACTGATCGCCGCGGTCATCGCGAGCCCGGTGCAGATCATCAGCATGCCGAGGATCAGCCGCGCGTGGGTGACGTCGCCCTCGGCCGCCTTGCCGCCGCTTTCGTAGCGCGCGAAGAGCAGGATGAACGGGAAGAGCAAAGCGATGTAGAGCGCGAACCAGATCGGGCGCGCGAGCCACCATATGGTGCTGCCCGGAGCCGCGTGGAGGCCGATGCCGCCGAGCATCCACGCCGCGACCATCACCAGCACGAAGGCGGTGAGGTGCCAGAGATAGACGGTCATGATCATGCCGTTGATCAGCACGACGGTGGTCCATGCCGTGATCCCATCGAGCATCCGGCGCGCTGGCTTTTCGAGCGCGAGCGCGAGGCCGGTCTGCGTAATGCCGAGCGCGAGCAGCGCCAACGTGGGGGGCATCGAATTGCTGAGCTCCGAACCCGGGACGCCGATCATCGCGACGGGATAGGGGCCGAAACCGACGAGCAGGCCGAGCGCGGCGAGGCCGGCGGCCGCCCACAGCAGCGGCGCGGCGAGGGAGCCGTCGTGCCAGGCGTAACCGAGCTGGTGGATCGCGACCCAGACGAAGACGAAGTTCAGGAAATTGACATAAGGGATGCCGAATTGCAGCGTCGCGATGTCGACCGCGACCGCCGCGGCGACGAGTGCAACGAAGGAGGCGATGCCGAAGCGCTTCCACGCGGCGTGGCTCCACGGGGTGAGCGCGGTGACGATCAGATAGACCGCGAGGAACCAGACGGGGACGAGCGCGAGCTGCGCCGCCATCTTGACCACCGCGCGATCGATCCCCGCCTGCGTGCCGAACAGGGTGACGAGCGCCCAGATGAGGAGCAGCGGCAAAACCGGATTGATCAGCCGCCGCACGCGCGCCGCGAACCAGGTGGTGAAACGCCCGCCCTGACGCTGCGTCGCCGCCCACGACAGGCCGTTCGAGAAGCCGCCGACGAGAAAGAAGAGCGGCATCACCTGGAAACCCCAGGTCAGCCACTGCGTCCAAGGCAGGATGCCGAGCAGGTGCCCGCCCTCGACCGCGCCGTCCTTCATATAGGGCGCGGCGACGAGCCAGTGGCCGACGACGACCGCGAGGATCGAGAAGGCGCGCAGGAAATCGACATAGCGGTTGCGCGTCGGCGGCGCCTGTTCAGCCATCGCGCGGGCGCGCGACCAGAGCGTCTTTTTCGGCGATGTCGCCATGTCCCTAAATCTCCCCTCGCCGGACAAGTGGACGGGAAACAATGATAAAGCGTTAGCCGCGATCCGCAATGTCCAGCCGCGCGGCGATCGCGCGGGCGAGATCGGCGACCGCGGCGCGCAACTCCGCGGGCTCCTCGATGTCGATCTCGGGCCCGATGCCGAGCAGCATCGGCGCGCTGGCCTCTATCCCCTCGATCGGCAGCGTCAGTCGGCGATGGCCAACGGCGTCGGGGGCTTCGGCGCTGGCGACGGCATCGGCCGCCCAGGCACCGAGCAGGCGCAGCCGCTGAAGCCCGAGCGGCGAGGCGCGCAGCGTCGCGCGGCCGGGGCGGAGGCGCGTTTCGAAATCGCGGGTCGAGGCGGTCCACCATATGGCGAGGTCGAAATCGGCGGGGCGTGCCGCTTGCTCGTCGAGGATCGCCAGCGTCTTTATGTCGGCTACGGTGAAGGTGAGCACGCGCTCGCCGCTCGCCGCGACGAGATAATGATTGCCCGCCTTGAGCACGATGCCGAGCGGGTCGAGCGTCCAGTCGCGCGTACGGCGCCAGCTGGTGTAGCGGATTGCAATGCGCCGCCGGTCGATCACCGCGCGCGCGGCGGCGGTGAGATGCGGCGCCGGGCGCGCGGCGCGGTACCAGTCGAGCGTGTCGATGTGAAAGGCGCGCGCGATGCGGTCGGCCTCGGCGCTGCCGCTCTGGGGCAGCGCCGCGAGCAATTTGCCGCGCGCGCGTTTCGCCGGGCCGCCGAGGCCGAGCGCCGACGCCTGCTCGGGCAGCCCGACGAGCAGCATCGCCTGCGCCTCCTGCGGATCGAGGCCGGTGAGGCGCGTGCGGTAGCCGTCGAGCAGCTGGAAGCCGCCGCCGGGGCCGCGGTCGCCATAGACGGGGATGCCCGCGGCGCTGAGCGCGTCGATGTCGCGGTAGATGGTGCGTTCGGACACTTCGAACTCGGTGGCGAGATCGGCGGCGGTGAGCCGCTGGCGGAGCTGCAGCAGGATGAGGATCGAGAGGAGGCGGCTCGCGCGCATTTTTTCGTCCTAGCAGAAAATAACTGACAGGGAATGTCAGGAGTGCCGGCGTAGGTCCCGATCATCAACAAGGAGGGACGCATGACCGACATCGACCGACGCCATCTCATGGCCCTCAGCGCAGGAGTCCTTATGACCAGTTTGCTACCCATGACCGCGGCGGCCGCCGCGATCGACCCCAAGCCCATCGGCAAGCCCGGCGATTTCGATTTCCTGACCGGCGAGTGGCGCATCTACAACCGCTTCCGCGAAAAGGGGACGTGGATCGAATTTCCGGGCGAGGCAACGGTGGTCGCCATCCTCGGCGGCGTTGCGAGCGTCGAGGAGCTGCGGATTCCCGCGCGGGGCTTTTCGGGGATGGGGCTGCGGCTGCTCGACGTCGAGAAGAAAATCTGGTCCGACCATTGGGTCAATGCCAAGTCGGGCGTCGTCGCGGTGCCCGGGCAGCTCGGCGTGTTCGAGGACGGGGTCGGGACGTTTCTGTCCGAAGGGGAAGGCGAGGCTGGGCCGGAGCTTTACCGCGGGGTGTGGGACCGGATCACGGCGACGAGCTGCCGCTGGTTCCAGGGCGTGTCGCGCGACGGCGGAAAGACTTGGGACGACGGTTGGTTCATGGATTGGACGCGGGTGGGGTGAGGTTGGTGCTCGAACGTTGATCTCCCCTCCCGCAGGCGGGAGGGGTTGGGGGTGGGCAAGCAGCGCTGCAAGGCCCACCCCGCTGCGACTAGGGCGCAAGCGCCCAAGTCTCGCTGCCCCTCCCGCAGGCGGGAGGGGAAATCAGGTTAACGTTCAACGTTGGCAATCAGCCCAAGCCGACCCCTACCCGTCGCAGTCGTTCCAATAATCCTTGTTCGTGGTGCAGCTCTGCAGCCCCGAATAATGGTTCACCGTGCACACGGTCTTCATCGGGCACGCCTTGAACGCGCGCGGGGTGTATTGCGGCGGCGCCTTGGCCTTGGTGAAGGCGGCGACCACCTGTTCGCGCAAGGGGACGAGCTGACCGCGGATATTGTCGTCGCCGCGGGTGATGCCCTGGTCCATCCAGTAGAGGATCTCGTCCTCATGCTCGAGCGGGTTCTTCATCTGGAGCAGCGACGAGGCGGCCATCACCGCGCCATAGGGTTCGCCCTGTTCGGCGACGGTGCGCGACAGGCGATAGGCGAGCTTGAAATCCTTCTTCACCCCCCGGTCGCTGTTGATCATGTCGAACGCCATGATGATCGCGTAGAAATGCCCGCGCTCGGCCGCCAGTTTGAAATTCTCGAACGCCTTCTTGTAGTCGCGCTTGACCCCGAGCCCTTCGTGATAATGGAGCCCGACGCGGTAGATCGCGTCGATATGCCCTGCGGCAGCGGCCTGGTTCAGCAGCTCGAAGCCCTTGGCATAATCCTTGGTCGCGCCGAGGGCGCCCGCGGCGTGGATCGTGCCCATGGTGAAGAGCGCCACCGGGTCGCCCAGCTTCGCCGCCTCGTTGATCATCTCGAGCCCTTCTTGCGGCGTGCCGCCCTCGACGCTGCCGTTGAGCCAGGCGATGCCGAGCTCACTGAGCGCGGCAGGGTCCTTCTGCTTGTGGTAGAAGGCGGCGGCGGCGTCGCGGCCCTCGATCGTCTTGATCTGCCAGCTGCCGCCGCGCGCGATCATTTCGGGGAGCGGCGGGGCGCAGGGGGTGCCAGCGTTCGCGCTCGCCTCGTGCGCCACCGCCCAGTCGCGCGCCGCGGCGGACATGGCTGTGCCGTTGTGGAAGTCGTGCACCAGAAGGTCGTAGGCGTTATGGCAATCGACGTTCTGATTATATTCGCGCGCCGGGTCGGGCATCGAGCCGCCCGCGCCCTGGAGGGAAGAGGCTGCGCCGAGCATGAAAAAGGGCGCGGCGATAGCGTAAACTATCCGCATGATGGATATCCTTGCGAGCGCGTCCCCGCCGCCATCATGCCGCAAATCGCGGGAGGAAACTTGTAAGAACGCGCCAAGGCGTTGCGCCGCGCGGATCGGCCTGTTAGGCGCCGCCGCGTCTTTTCTCGCCGAAGGGTGTCATCATGTCCGAGTCCATCAAGCGCGTCGTCCTCGCCTATTCGGGGGGGCTCGACACCAGCGTCATCCTGAAATGGCTGCAGGTGACCTATGGCTGCGAAGTGGTGACCTTCACCGCGGACCTCGGGCAGGGCGACGAGCTGGAGCCCGCGCGCGCCAAGGCGGTGCTGATGGGCGTGAAGCCCGAACATATCTATATCGACGACGTCCGCGAGGAATTCGTGCGCGATTTCGTCTTCCCGATGATGCGCGCCAATGCGCGTTACGAGGGCGATTATCTGCTCGGCACCTCGATCGCGCGGCCGCTGATCTCGAAGCGGCTGGTCGAGATCGCGAAAGAAACCGGCGCCGACGCGGTTGCGCATGGCGCGACGGGCAAGGGCAACGACCAGGTGCGTTTCGAGCTCAGCGCCTATGCGCTCAACCCCGACATCAAGGTGATCGCGCCGTGGCGCGAATGGGACCTGACCAGCCGCACCGCGCTCATCGAATTCGCCGAGAAGCACCAGATCCCGGTGCCCAAGGACAAGCGCGGCGAGAGCCCGTTCTCGACCGACGCGAACCTGCTCCACACCTCGTCGGAGGGCAAGGTGCTCGAAAATCCGTGGGACGAGACCCCCGACTATGTCTATTCGCGCACGGTCAATCCCGAGGATGCGCCCGACACCCCCGAATATATCACAGTCGATTTCGAGCGCGGCGACGGCGTCGCGCTCAATGGCGAGGCGATGTCGCCCGCGACCTTGCTCGCGGCGCTCAACGAGCTAGGCCGCAAGCATGGCATCGGCCGGCTCGACCTGGTCGAGAACCGCTTCGTCGGCATGAAGTCGCGCGGGATGTACGAGACCCCCGGCGGCGAAATCTATGCGCGCGCGCATCGCGGGATCGAGAGCATCACCCTCGACCGCGGCGCCGCGCATCTAAAAGACGAGCTGATGCCGAAATATGCCGAGCTCATCTACAACGGCTTCTGGTTCGCGCCCGAGCGCGAGATGCTGCAGGCGGCGATCGACCATAGCCAGGAGAAGGTCAGCGGCACCGTGCGGCTGAAGCTCTACAAGGGCAATGCCAGCGTCGTCGGGCGCAAGTCGCCGAACAGCCTGTACAGCGAGCGCCATGTGACCTTCGAGGACGATGCCGGCGCCTATGACCAGAAGGATGCCGCGGGCTTCATCAAGCTGAACGCGCTGCGCCTCAAGCTGCTGGCGAAACGCGACCGCTGAGGCGGTCCGGCGCGATTGGCGCAGCGGTCGGCGTGGATCGGCCGCGCGCCGGTCGACGCGCCCTCCGTTCGATGATAGGCACGGGTCGGACCAGCAGGAGACTGGCCGCCGGGATGAGGCTACCGCCAGCGAGGGGGTAGGCCATGGACGACTGGAACGCCGACGATCCCGGATCCGAGCGCGACGATTGGGAATGGTGCACCATATTGGTCCCGCGTTTCGCGCTGAACGTCAACCGGACGGGGATGAAGACGCGCTGGCTCTGGCCCGGGCGCTATCTGTACCGCTGGTCGCGGACCTATAAGCGCTACGTCTATCGGCGGCACTAGGGATGCTGGCATAGACTGTCTTGCTGCGCTAAGGCGCGCGGCATGACCGCGACCCGCTTCTTCTCCGACAATGCCGCGACCGTCCATCCCAAGGTGATGGAAGCGCTGGCAGCCGCCAACCATGTCGACACCGCCTATGACGGCGACGCGCTCAGCCAGTCGCTCGACGCCGCCTTTTCGGAGCTGTTCGAAACCGACTGCGAGGTGGTGTGGATCCCGACGGGGACCGCCGCGAACAGCATCATCCTCGCCCATTTCGTGCGGCCCTGGCAGGGCATCCTCTGTTACGAGGAAGCGCATATCGAGGTCGACGAATGCGGCGCCCCGACCTTCTATTCGGGCGGTGCCAAGCTGATGACCTTGCCCGGGCCGGGCGCCAAGATCGATGCCGAAGCGCTGCGCGCGCGCATCCGCAGCATCCGCAATGACGTGCACCAGGTCCAGCCCGCGGCGATCAGCATCACCAACGCGACCGAATATGGCCTCGCCTGGCGCCCCGACGAGGTGCGCGAGATCAGCGAGATCGCGAAGGACAAGGGGCTGAAGCTCCACATGGACGGCGCGCGTTTCGCCAATGCCGTCGCCTTCGTCGGCTGCTCGCCCGCCGATGTGACCTGGCGCGCCGGGGTCGATGCCTTGTCTTTCGGTTTCACCAAGAATGGCGCGATGATGGCCGAGGCGATCGTCTTCTTCGGCGGCAGCGGCGGTGCGGGGGTGCGCGAGCTCAAGAAGCGCGGCGGGCATTTGCTGAGCAAGGGCCGCTTCGTCGCGGCGCAGATCCGCGCGATGCTGAAGGACGATCTGTGGCTGACCAACGCGCGCGGCGCCAATGCCGGCGCCGCGGCGCTGGCGGCGGCATGCGGCGACCGGCTGATGCACCCGGTCGAGGCGAACGAGCTGTTCGTGCGGATCAGTGCCGAGGACGCCGCCGAGCTCCGCGCCAAGGGTTTCGACTTCTACGACTGGGGCGACGGCGCGGCGCGGCTGGTCGTCAGCTGGGACCAGGACGCCGACGCGGTCGCGCCGCTCGCGGCGGCGATCGCCGCCTTGTGAGTAGCGCGCCGAGCCTTTTGACGCCGCGCGTCCTGCTGCCCTTCGCGCTGGTCACCCTGATCTGGGGATCGACGTGGATCGTGATCACCGGGCAGCTGGGCGTCGTGCCGCCGAGCTGGTCGGTCGCGTACCGCTTCTTCGTCGGCGCGGCGGCGATGTTCGCTTATGCCGCGTGGCGGCGCGAGAATCTGCTGCTGTCGGGGCGCGCGTGGGGCTTTGCGGCGCTGCTCGGGCTCGCGCAATTCGCGTTCAACTTCAACTTCGTCTACCGCGCCGAGCAGCATATCACTTCGGGGCTGGTCGCCGTGCTCTTCGCACTGCTGATCGTGCCCAACACCCTGCTCGGCCGGATCTTCCTGAAGACCAAGGTCGAGGGGCGTTTCCTCGCGGGCGCGGGGATCGCGATCGTCGGGGTCGGGCTGATGATCCTCCACGAATATCGCGCCGCGCATGTCGGCGCGGGCGAGGTGCTGCTCGGCACCGCGCTGACGCTGGCGGGGGTGATGAGCGCCTCGACCGCCAACGTCATGCAGGGCACCGGGATCGCGCGCGCGCAGTCGATGGTGGTGATGATCGCCTGGGCGATGCTGTTCGGTGCGCTCGGCGACGCGGGCTATGCGTGGATCACGACCGGACCGCCGGTGATCGAGACGACCCCCGCCTATATCGGCGGGCTGCTCTATCTGGGCGTGATCGCGAGCGCGGTGACTTTTCCGCTCTATTTCAACATCATCCGCGCGGTCGGGCCGGGGCAGGCGGCGTGGTCGAGCGTGCTGATCCCGATCATCGCGATGGGTTTCTCGACCGTGCTCGAGGGCTATCGCTGGGCGCCGCTGTCGATCGCGGGAGGCGCCGTCGCGCTGGTCGGGCTGGTGATCGCGGTGGTCAAGCGCCCCGACAAGCCGTCGGTCAGCGGCGGCAATGTCGTGTCGGTGCCCTGCGACAAGGACGGCTGATCGCTCGGCGATTGCCCGCCGCGCCGCGGCGCGTTATCGGGCGCCATGCACAGAATATTCTTCGGCCTCGCCCTCGCTTTTTCCGCGTCGTTTCAACCCGCTTCGGCACAGCAGCCTGCCTGCAGCGCCGGCACTTACGCTGCCGCCGACGGCGACTTCGTCGTGCTCGCGCCGGTGCCGAGCATCCCGGCACCGGGCCTGCGCTACCTGTTCCGCGACGGGCGCCGCGGTGCGACCAGCGAGGCGAATGCGCCGCTGGCCTGCGCCGACGGTGCGGTCACGGTCGGCAACGCGCGCTGGCAGCGTATCGCCTTCCGCGAAACCCCGGCGAGCTTCGAGAGTGTGGGCACCAAGATGGCGGGCGTGCTGATCGAGCCGCCGGGCGTCGATGCGAAGCGGCCGCTCGTCGTGATGGTGCACGGGTCGGAGCGCAATTCGCCGATCGGCGGCGTCTATGGCTATGCGATGGCGGCGCAGGGGATTTCGGTCTTCGTCTATGACAAGCGCGGCACCGGCGGGTCCGACGGCGAATATACGCAGAATTTCGAGCTGCTCGCGACCGATGCGGCGAAGGCGCTCGACACCGCGCGCGGGCTCGCGGTCGGGCGCCACGGCCGCGCGGGCTTTTTCGGCGGTAGCCAGGGCGGCTGGGTCGCGCCGCGCGCGGCGACGCTGACGAAGGCCGATTTCGTCGCGATCGGCTTCGGCCTCGTCGCCTCGCCGATCGAGGAGGACCGCGAGCAGATGGTGTCCGAAGTACGCGCCGCGGGGCTCGGCCAGGATGCCGAGGCGCTGGTGACGCGGCTGTCGGCGGCCACGGGCCGGTTGCTGCTGTCGAATTTCAAGGAAGGTTACGATCAGCTCGACGCCGTGCGCGCCGAAATGGCGGGCAAGCCCTGGGCGGCGAAGATCGCGGGCGAGCATAGCGGTGCGATCGCGCGCATGCCGAACGAAGAATTGCGCCGCGTCGGGCGCGCGCGCTTCGACAATCTGGAGCTGATCTGGGACTATGACGCGGTCGGGGCGCTCAGGAAGCTCGACGCACCGCTGCTATGGGTGCTCGCGGGAGAGGACCGCGAGGCGCCGATCGAGACGACGCGCGCCGCGCTGACGGGGCTCAAGGCCGCGGGCAAGCCGGTCGACGTCTATCTCTTCCCGGAGACCGACCACGGCATGTTCGAATTCACCACCGGCGCCGACGGCGAACGCAGCGTCACGCGGATCACCGACGGCTATCTGAAACTGCTCGGCGACTGGGTGAAGGGCGATGTGCGCGGGCGCTATGGCCGCGCGGAGCATCTGACCGCCAAGCCTTAGCCCGCGCTGATCCGTTCGATATCGGCGCCAACGGACTGGAGCTTTTCCTCGAGCCGTTCGTAGCCGCGGTCGAGGTGGTAGACGCGGTTGACCTCGGTCTGGCCCTGCGCGGCGAGGCCGGCGATGATCAGGCTCATCGAGGCGCGGAGATCGGTCGCCATCACCGGCGCGCCGACGAGATGATCGACGCCGCGCACGACCGCGCTGCGGCCGCGCACGTCGATGTCGCAGCCCATGCGGGCGAGTTCGGGAACGTGCATGTAGCGGTTCTCGAAGATGGTCTCGGTAAACAGGCTGGCGCCCGAACCGAGCGTCGCCATCGCCATGAACTGCGCCTGCATGTCGGTCGCGAAGCCTGGATAGGGCGCGGTCGACAGCGTCACCGGCTCGGCACGGCCCGACATGGCGACGCGGATGCCGGTCTTGGTCTCCTCGACCGTCGCGCCCGCCTGGCGCAGCGCGGCGAGGGTGGCGTCCATTTCGTTCGCCTGGGCGCCGACGAGTTCGACGTCACCCTCGGTGATCACCGCGGCGCAGGCGTAGCTGCCCGCCTCGATGCGGTCGGCCATCACGCGATAGGTCGCGCCGTGCAGGCGATCGACGCCCTCGATCGTCAGCGTTTCGGTGCCGATGCCGTCGATCGACGCGCCCATCGCGACGAGACAGTTGCACAGATCAACGATCTCGGGCTCGCGCGCGGCATTTTCGAGGATGCAGGTGCCCTTCGCGAGCACCGCCGCCATCACCGCGTTTTCGGTCGCGCCGACCGAAACGACCGGGAAGGTGAATTTGCCGCCCTTGAGGCGCCCGCCGGGGGCGACGGCCTTCACATAGCCCGAGGCGAGTTCGATCTCGGCGCCGAAGGCTTCGAGCGCTTTCAGATGCAGGTCGATCGGGCGGTTGCCGATCGCACAGCCGCCGGGGAGCGACACCGTCGCCTCGCCCGCGCGCGCGAGCAGCGGGCCGAGGACGAGGATCGACGCGCGCATCTTGCGCACGATATCATAGGGGGCGACGGTCGAGGTCAGCGTGGTCGCGCGCGCGGTCATCACGCGGCCGAAATCCTCGGGGCGCGACCCCTCGATCGTGGTCGAGCAGCCGAGCTGGTTGAGCAGATGGCCGAAACCATCGACGTCGGCGAGGCGCGGCAGGTTGCGCAAGGTCAGCGGCTCGTCGGTGAGCAGCGCGCAGGGCAGCAGGGTGAGCGCGGCGTTCTTGGCGCCCGAGATGGGGATGCGGCCCTTGAGTCGCTGGCCGCCGCGAATGACGATTTGATCCATGCGCCGTCTTTAGCGGATGGGCAGGGCCGCGCAAGCGGAGGAAGAGGCCGTAAATTTGATGCTGGCTGATTTGTCAGGCCGGCTCTATTTTGCCGATTGAATCAAATGGGAAAGCAAGTCCGAGGGGGGCGCAATGTCCAAAGGCTATGTAAAACCTGAGCGTCTATGGCTGCGAACGCACCCGGAATTCTCCGAAAAATGGGTGCAGGCGCTCATCGCGGATGATCCTTCTATTCTTGGATTGGGCGATTTGGTTTTGCGCGATCAGGAACGCATTCATCCGCGTGCCGGCCGGCTCGATCTGCTGCTTCAAGATGCAGATACAAAGCGACGCTATGAGGTGGAATTACAGCTGGGATCGACGGACGAGGGGCACATTATCCGGACGATCGAATATTGGGATATCGAACGAAAGCGCTATCCCCAATATGACCATTGCGCCGTTATCGTTGCTGAAGACATCACAAGTCGATTTCTGAACGTAATATCGCTGTTCAACGGGACAATTCCGTTGATTGCTATCCAGATGCAAGCCCTTCGGGTCGGAGACAACACTACCCTCGTCTTCACGACCGTTATGGACGAAATGTCGCGGGGGCCTGTCGATGAAGATGAGGATGCAGCGGCGGCGCCCACCGATCGTGCCTATTGGGAGAAGCGGGCGACCAAGGCGACCGTCGCGCTCGCCGACGATCTGCTAGACATGGTACGTCAATTCGACCCATCGCTGGAACTCAAATATAATAAATTCTACATCGGGTTGTCCCGAGAAGGGCAGGCATTCAATTTTGTAAGCTTTAGACCTAAGAAAAACTACATCAACTTTGAGTTAAAATTACCGGAAACCGAAGAACTTGATAGCAAAATCGAAGAGGCTGGAATAGAGGCATTGGAGTATAATAAAAGATGGGGTTTGTATCGTTTGAGATTGGATAGTGGACAAATTAAAGGGAAAAGCGAGATGTTGAAGGAACTTATGCAGCTCGCATATGAGCGTCGGTCTTCTTGACCTTATGAATCCAATCACGTCCTAGGCGTCGTTCGGTCGATATCCCGCATCGCCCTCGAACTGCGCCTTGGCTTCGCTCGCGCCCTTGCCCATGAAGATATAGCCGACGACCGAGAGGATCAGGAGCGCCACGCCGAGCAGCGGGACGCCGCCGCGGGTGAACAGCATCAACGCGATCCAGAGGATGTTGGCGATCCCCGTGATCAGGAAGATCTTCTGGTTGTTGCCGGGAAAGCCATAGACGGCGCGGCCGTCGGGGGTGCGGAGGCCGTGGATGCCCTTCAGGTCGAAAGCGGTATAGGCATAGAAGCGGCCGCGAGTGCCGGGCTTGAGTTCGTCGGCGACCTCCTGTTTGACCACCGCATTCTTGATCATGTGGCGCGAGCCGCCGTCGAGTTGGAAGTCGACGCTCTTGAAGACGGTCATGCCGCCGCGCGACCGCTTGACCTCGGCCTCGGTGATGGTGCCGTCGATGATCGATGTGCCCATGGTCCGTCCCTCCATCTGGCGCCCGCGACCGAGCCTAATCGAACATGGGTTCGATGGAAAGCGACGCCCTATGGTTAAACCCTGCGCGGCTTTGCGATAGCTATCGCGTCCGAAGTGTGGAAATATCGCCGCCACGATCGCGGAGTAAAGGACAGGATAAGAGACCGAATTTTTCAGCAGCAGGGGAGAAGGACATGCGTCATCCTATTGTCACCATCGCCGCATCGGCGTCGTTGATCGCCACGCAGCTTATGGCTCCCGCCCTCGCCCAATCGACCTATCCCTATCCACCGCCGACCACAAAGCCCGGCTATGACGCGGGCTATGCGGGGACGCTGCGCTGTGAATCGCGGAGCAACCGGACCCAGCGCTGCAATGCCCGCACCGAAAATCGCGTCGACCTGATCCGGGTGATCGGCGGACGCTGTTCGAAGGGGCGCGACTGGGGCTTCACTGCCAGCCAGATCTGGGTGTCGGGCGGATGCCGCGCCGAATTCGGCTATGGCTATGGCTATGGCAGTGGCGGTGGGTATCCGGTGCCGCTGCCGCAGCCGGTCGACGATTTCGCCGGGGCGATCCGCTGCGAATCGCGCGGCAACCGTTATGAGCAGTGCAACGTGCCGACGAACAACCGCGTCGAACTGGTGCGGCGGCTTGGCGGCAAGTGCAACGCCGGGCGGCAATGGGGCTATGACGCCAATTATATCTGGGTGAACGACGGCTGCCGCGCCGAATTCCGCTATGGTTACAATAATCTGGTGCCGCTGCCGGGGCCGAAGCCCGAGAAGGACAAGGGGCCGAGCACCGGGCTGATCATCGGCGGCATCGTCGTCGCGGGCGGGCTGATCGCGCTGCTCGCCAGCAAGAACAAGAAGAAAAAAGAGGGCGAAGCGGCTGCCACCGAGGAGGCGGCGACGCCGACCTATCCGGCCGGGCCGCCGGCGACGCTGAGCGCCAACCTGTCGGCGCTGCCCAGCGCATCGCGGCCGTCGGTGCAGAATTGCATGAACGATGCGGCGCGCCAGATCGGGGTCACCGGCGGAACGCGGTTGTCCTATGACAAGCTGGTCAGTCTGGAGCAGGGCAATGGCGGCTGGCGCATCCGCGCCGCGATGACCGCGACCTATCCCGACGGCGCGCGGTCGCTGGAGATGTATTGCCGCGCGACGCCGAGCCAGATCATCCAGCTCGATTTCAGCTAGAAGCGTAACAAAGCCGCCGCCCCCGCCACGGGAGGGGCGGCGAAGCGCTGGTCAGCCGAGTGCCTCTTCGACCTGACCCAAGCGATCTTTTCCGAAGAACATCTCGTCCCCGACGAAGAAGGTGGGGATGCCGAACACCCCTCGCGCGACCGCGGCTTCGGTGTTGGCGACGAGCCTGGCCTTGACGTCGGGTTCCTGCGTGCGTGCGAGCAGCGCCGGACCATCGAAACCGTTGGCAGTAAGGAAATTCGCCGCAACCTCGGGGTCGTCCATCTTGACGCCGTCCTCCCACATCGCGCGGTTCACCGCGTCTACATAATCGTCGAGCACGCCCTCGTCCGCCGCGACAATCGCGCCGCGCATGATGAGCAAGGTGTTGATCGGAAAGTACGGGTTGAGGCGGAACTTCGTGAGGCCGTGGCGCGCAATGAAGCGCTGCATCTCGAGATGCTCATAGGCGAGCTTCGCGGGCGCCTCGGCATATTGGACCATCGGCGCCTTGTTGCCCGTCGCCTTGAAAATGCCGCCGAGCAGGCAGGGGGTGATGACGAGGTCGGCGCCGGTGCGGTCGAGCAGTTCGGGCAGGACCTTGAGCGTGAGATAGGCGTTGGGGCTGCCGAAATCGAAGATGAGTTCGAGGGTCTTTGCAGAGCTTTGGGTCACCATTTTTCTCCCCAGGGGCGGAGGTCGAGTTCGTGGGTCCAGGCGCTTTTGGGCTGCTTGTGGAGCATCACATAATTGGCGGCGATGGCCGCGGGGTTGAGCACCAGGTCCTGCGCCTTTGCGTCGTCGAAGCCGTCGCCGAGACGCTGGCGGATGAAGTCGGTGTCGATCGCGCCGTCGATGATCGTGTGCGCGACATGGATGCCCTGCGGCCCGAGTTCGCGCGCCATCGATTGCGCGAGCATGCGCAGCGCCCCCTTGGCGCCCGAAAAGGCCGAGAAGCCCGATCCGCCGCGCAGGCTCGCGGTCGCGCCGGTGAAAAGGATCGTGCCGCGACCGCGCGGCGCCATGCGCTTCGCCGCCTCGCGCCCCATCAGGAAACCGCCGAGGCACGCCATTTCCCAGACCTTGGTGTAAACGCGCACCGTCGTCTCTATGATCGGGAAATTGACGTTGGCGCCGATGTTGAACACCGCGACTTCGACCGGGCCGACCTCGGCCTCGACCTGATCGAAGAGCGCTACCATGTCGGCCTCCTCGCGCGCGTCGCCGGGGTAGGCGCGCGCTTGATGGCCCGCATCGCGGATCGACTGCGCGAGCGCTTCGAGCTGGTCGGCGCTCCGCGCACGGCGGTTGACGCAGGCGGTGAGGCCCTCGGCGGCGAAGGCGCGGGCGATCGCGCCGCCGGTGGCGTCGCCGGCTCCGATGATGACGGCGGCGGGGTTGGGCATGCGACTCTCCTCTTGGCGACACACAGTAACTATGATAATCATAGTGACAAGCTATTTTTGTTCGCCGCCGAAGACGGCTAAGGACACAGCATGCCCAAGCGCGCGGATCTTTCGGATACTTTCTGCCCCGTCGGGCGCTCGGCGGAGCTGCTGGGCGACCGCGCGGTGCTGCTGATCCTGCGCGACCTGTTCTTCGGGCGGCGGCGGTTCGAGGCGATCGCGGCGAATACCGGGCTGGGGCCGCAGTTGGTGTCGGCGCGGCTGAAATTGCTCGAAGGCGAGGGCGTGGTCGAGCGCCACGCCTATCAGGAGCGGCCGCTGCGCCACGAATATCGGCTGACCGACAAGGGCAAGGATCTGTTCGGGGTGCTCTATGCGATGCGCGGCTGGGCCGAGCGTTGGGCCTATCGCGAGGGCGAGACCGGGGGCGGACCGGCGATGCGCTATGTCCACCGCGCGTGTGGCGCCGACGTCGGGACGGCGACGGTCTGTCCCGGCTGCGGCGATTTGCTTGGCTATGGCGATTTGAAAGGCGAACCGTCGCCGGCGCTCAGGGCCGAGCAGGCGCGGCGCGCGGCGAGTTGAATCCCCTCCCGCAGGCGGGAGGGGTAACGAGACTTGCGGGCTTGCCCGCTAGTCGCAGTGGGGTGGGCTGCGTTCGTGAGCGGCGCTTGTGCCCACCCCGTTGCGACTAGCGCCTGCTGCGCAGACGCAAGTCTCACTGCCCCTCCCGCTTGCGGGAGGGGATAGCCTTACGCCTTTTCCAGCGTGCACTGCAGCGGGTGCTGGTTCTGGCGCGCGGCGTCCATCACCTGGTTCACCTTGGTCTCGGCGACTTCGTAGCTGAACACGCCGCAGACGCCGACGCCCTGCTGGTGGACGTGCAGCATCACCTGCGTCGCCTGTTCGATGTCCATGTTGAAAAAGCGCTGGAGCACCATCACGACGAATTCCATCGGGGTATAATCGTCGTTGAGCAGCAGCACCTTGTACATCGACGGCTTTTTCGCCTTCGCGCGGGTGCGCGTCGCGATGCCGACCCCGGGGGTGCCGGGGGTGCCGTCGTCCTTGTCCGCCATGGCGCGGATGGAATGGAGGGTCTGAACTGGAAGCATTGTCACCGGAATATCGCACGCCGCGGCGGATTCGCAAGGGGGCGGGTCATCATTAACCCCCTTTTCCATTCGACCAAAAACAAGAACCGCCCGCTTCCCGGGGGAAGCGAGCGGTCTTGGGTGCGCCGGCGCAGGCGGGGGGAGGGGAGAGAGGCCCGCGCCGACAGCGGAAGAGAAAGGCCCTTAGGCGGCCTTCATCTTCGAAGTGATGACCGACACGCGGTTCGAGATCGGCGCGAAGCTGTCGTTCGCCATCTTGACGACGAGTTCGCTGGTCTTCGAGGTCTGCGCGACAGCGGCGTCGAACGCCTTCTTGCTGTTTTCGGCATAGAGCTTGAAGAAGTCGGCCGGGGTCTTGACGGCGGTGTAGCCCTTCAGCGCGGCGGTCGTGTCTTCGAAGCTCTTGCGAGCGAAGGTCACGCCTTCCTGGCCGAGGACTTCGGCGTTCTTCGCGGCGATCTTGCCGGCTTCGACGAGCGCTTCGAGGTTCGCCTTGTTGAACTCGACGGCGTCTTCAGCGAACTTGCTGGTCTTGGCCATGGCTTCCTTCGCCTTCTCGTTGAAGTCGGCGGTCAGGGCTTCGGCGCGGGTCTTCGCTTCGTCGGCGAACTTCTTGACGGTGTCGTTCATGGTCTTGAATCCTTTGGTGGCGGCGGCGACCGGCTTCGGTGCGGCCTTCAGGGGCTTCGGGGCAATGGTCTTCACGGCCGCCTTCTTGGGGGCAACCTTCTTGGCGACTGCCTTGGGGGCAGCGGCCTTCTTTGCGACCGGCTTGGCTTTTGCCTTCACCGTCTTCGTCACGGGAGCCGGAGCAGCCTTCGCCACCGCGGGAGCGGCGGGTTCGACCGGAGCGGCCGGAGTCGCCACCGGCTTGGCGGCGGTTTCCAGCGTCGCGGCTTCGAAAGCCTTTTCGGCACTATCCATCTTGGTAGCCATCGGGACAACTCCTTTATGTTGCAGTGCACAATATAGGAGTGGCGTGGCGATTTCAAGGATATTTTTGTGCAGTGCACAAAAATTTTTGCTCGCAGCCTTATTGGCCTTTTATTCCCGGGATTTACCGCTGCTTGACGTAACGACCGGGAGCATCCTCGATCGCCTTCTTAGCACCCTTTCCGGGAATCCGCGAACCCTTTGCCGCGGTTTTTGCGCCGTCCCGTGCTTCGATCCAGCCGATCCAGTGCGGCCACCAGCTGCCCTTGGTCTCGCGCGCGCCCGCTTCGAACTCGGCGAGCGTCGCCGCGCCATTGTCGCCGGTCCAATATTGATATTTGCCCGCGGCGGGCGGGTTGACCACGCCGGCGATGTGGCCCGATCCCGCGAGCAGGAAGGTCTTGTCGCCCGAAAGATGGTCCATCAGCCGCCAGACGCTGGCGAGCGGTGCGATATGATCCTCGCGTCCCGCTTGGATATAGGCGGGGGTCCTGATCTTGCGAAGGTCGAGCGGGGTGCCGCACACCGACAGGCTGTTCGGGATCACCATGCGGTTGTCGCGATAGAGGTCGACCAGATATTGGCGGTGCCATTTCGCGGGCAGGTTGGTGGTATCGCCGTTCCAGTAGAGGAGGTCGAAGGGCGGATAGTCGTTGCCGAGCAGATAATTGCTGACGACATAATTCCAGATGAGGTCGCGCCCGCGCAAGGAATTGAAGGTCGCGGCCATATAGCGGCCGTCGAGATAACCCTGCGCCGAGAGCTGTTCGAGCAGCGCGAGATAGCTTTCGTCGACGAACAGCTTGAGGTCGCCCGCGAACTCGAAATCGATCTGCGCAGTGAAGAAGGTGACCGACTTGACCTTGTCGGCCTCGCCCTTCGCCGACAGCATCGCGAGCGTCGCGGCGAGCGTGGTGCCCGCGACGCAATAGCCGATCGTGTGCACCGCGGGGACGTCCAGCAGCACACGCACCGTGTCGATCGCATCGACCTGCGCCGCGATATAATCGTCCCAGACGACCTCCTTCATCGACGCGTCGGCCGACTTCCACGACACCATGAAGACGCTGAGCCCCTGCTCGACGGCCCAGGCGACGAAGCTTTTCGCGGGGTTGAGGTCGAGGATGTAGAAGCGGTTGATCCACGGCGGGAAGATGACGAGCGGGACGGTGAACACGTCCTTGGTCGTCGGCGCATAATGGATGAGCTGGTAGAGGTCGGTTTCGTGGATCACCTTGCCCGGGGTGGTCGCGATATTGACCCCGACCTCGAACGCGTCGGGATCGACGTGGGAAAGCTGCCCGCGCGACAGGTCGGTGAGCATATGCTTCAGGCCCTTGAGCAGGCTCTCGCCGCGCGTCTCGACGGCGCGCTTGATCACTTCGGGATTGGTGATCGCGAGGTTCGACGGCGAAAAGGCCTCGGCCATGTTCTTGGCGGCGAACTCCATCTTCTTGCGCGCACCTTCGTCGAGCCCCTGCATCTGCTGCGTCGTGGCGAGCAGCTGGTCGGAGAGCAGGCCATAGGTCTGGCGGATCAGCGCGAAGACGGGGTTCGCGCTCCATTCGGGATCGGCGAAGCGCTTGTCCTTCGGGACGTCGGTGACGGGCGTGAAGGACGGACCGAGGGTCGCGAGCGAGGTCCAGAAGGCGACCCCCTGTTCCCACATCTTCGACGACTGCTCCGCCCATTGCGTCGTCGCGGGGCTGTTGAGCCAGCTCGTCGGATCGAACATCGCGGCGGCGCTCGTCTTGCCGTCGTTCGCCTGGCCGAGCGCATATTCGAGCATCATCTGCTGCGCGCGGCCCATGACGCTCGCCCAATGCTGCAGATCGTCGGGCGAGGGCAGGAAGGGGTTCAAAATGTCGGCCGCGTCGTCCTTGCCCGTTTCGCTCATGCTCGTTCCCGCTGGTCTGTGGCGATATTTGGCCTATAACAAGCCCCGGCGCGGCTGGCGAGATTGCCGCTCGCGTCAACCGTCAGATAACGAAAAGGAGTTGTTCTAGTTTCCCATGTCCGAAGATGAATTCTACCGCATCAAGCGCCTGCCGCCCTATGTCATCGCTGAAGTCAATGCGATGCGTGCGGCCGCCCGCGCCGCGGGAGAGGACATCATCGACCTGGGGATGGGCAACCCCGACCTGCCGCCGCCTGCGCATGTGATCGAAAAACTCTGCGAAGTCGCGATGAAGCCCGACGCGCACGGCTATTCGCAGTCGAAGGGCATTCCGGGCCTCCGCAAGGCGCAGGCGAACTATTATGCGCGCCGCTTCAACGTCGAACTCGATCCCGAGAGCGAGGTGGTGGTGACGATGGGGTCGAAGGAAGGGCTCGCGAGCCTCGCCACCGCGATCACCGGACCGGGCGACGTCGTCCTCGCGCCGAACCCCAGCTATCCGATCCACACCTTCGGTTTCATCATCGCGGGCGCGACGATCCGCAGCGTGCCGACCACGCCCGACGAGAATTACTGGCGCGCGCTCGACCGCGCGATGGCCTTCACCGTGCCGCGGCCGTCGATCCTGGTCGTGAACTATCCGTCGAACCCGACCGCCGAGGCGGTCGACCTCGCCTTTTACGAGCGGCTCGTCGCCTGGGCGAAGGATAACAAGGTCTGGGTGCTCAGCGACCTCGCCTATTCGGAGCTTTATTACGACGGCAATCCGACCCCTTCGATCCTGCAGGTGCCGGGCGCGAAGGATGTCGCGATCGAATTCACCTCGATGTCGAAGACCTATTCGATGGCGGGCTGGCGCATGGGTTTCGCGGTGGGCAACAAGCGCCTGATCGCGGCGATGACGCGCGTGAAGTCGTACCTCGATTATGGCGCCTTCACGCCGATCCAGGCCGCGGCGTGCGCGGCGCTCAACGGGCCGCAGGATATCGTCGCCAAGAACCGCGAGCTCTATCAGAAGCGCCGCGACGTGATGGTCGAGAGCTTCGCGCGCGCGGGCTGGGACATTCCGAGCCCGCCGGCGTCGATGTTCGCCTGGGCGCCGCTGCCGCCCGCGCTCAAGGAGATGGGCAGCCTCGAATTCTCGAAGCAGCTCCTGACCCACGCCAAGGTCGCGGTCGCGCCGGGGGTCGGTTATGGCGAGGACGGCGAAGGCTATGTCCGGATCGCGATGGTCGAGAACGAGCAGCGCATCCGCCAGGCGGCACGCAACATCCGCAAGTTTCTGCAGATGCACGGCGTGAACACGCCGTCGGTCGCGGCGGGCTGATGTCCGCCGCAACCGGCCTCGGGGCCATTGCGGAAATCATCCAGATCTCTGTCACGCCGGTGTTCCTGCTGGTGGCGACCGGGGGCCTGCTCAACGTCTTCACCGGACGGCTCGCGCGCGTCGTCGACCGTTCGCGCGTTTTGATCGAGCAATGGGGCGAGACCGAGGGGCAGGAGCACGAACGGCTCGTCGCCGAGCTGCGCGTCGTCGACCGGCGGATGGACATCATCAATAATTCGATCGCCGCGGCGGTCGCGTGCGGGATCGTCGTCTGCCTGCTCGTCGCGCTGCTGTTCGCGCAGGCCTTCGTCGGCTTCAACCTGGGCGCGGCGGCGGCGTGGGTGTTCGCGCTGGCGATGCTGCTATTGCTCGCCGCGCTGGTGCTGTTCCTGATCGAGGTGCGGCTCGCGACGCGGACGATCCACGTCCCGCTCGAGCTGCTCGAGCTCGAGGAGATGGGTTGGCGGAAAAGACAAGGGCGGCGCTGAGAGTCGGTTTGGGGGTGGGGAGCGGCCTTTGCCTTATTCCAAAGTTCAGGAAAGTTCAGCCCAGTGAGCTTCCCGGATAGAGGCCTCGGAGACCGCTGTATTCGCCGAGCGGAAGAGTCGAGATCGACGCTGGCATAGCCGGATTTATTAGGAAAGGCCTTTTTTAGGGCGGCGGTTTTGGGGTGGGGAACGGACGTTCCTAATCCTCCCTGCGGCATAGCCGTGGGGAGGGGAACCGCCCGCAGGGTGGTGGAGGGGCAGAGGCCTTCCACCGACGCTTATAGCCGCTGCCCCTCCACCACCGCCTGCGGCGGCGGTCCCCCTCCCCATCGCTTCGCGACAGGGAGGACTAAGAACGTCCCTTCCCGCCCGAAACCAGCCATCTAGGCTCTAGACGATCACGGCCCGACGCTCGCCCGGAACGTCGGCGCCACCCGCTTCCGGCTCGCCTGCTCATAGGCGTAACCCGCCGCCAGCACCCCGGCGTCGCCCCATTTGGGGCCGATGAAGCTGATCCCGATCGGCAGGCCCTGCACCGCGCCCATCGGCACGGTGAGGTGCGGATAGCCCGCGACCGCGGGGAGCTGGCTGGCGCTGGGGCCGTTGTAATGGTCGCCGTTGACGAGGTCGCTGGTCCAGGCGGGGCCGTTGGTGACGCCGACAAGCAAGTCGACCTTGTGCGCCGCGAGCAGCCGGTCGATGCCCTCGGGTCCCGCGAGGCGCGCTGCCTTGGCCTTGGCCTCGAGATAGGCCTTGCTGTCGAGGCCGCCCTTGGTCTCGGCCAGTTCGAAGATCGACTGGTCGAACCATGAAAGCTCCTCGGGATGCGCCTTGTTGAAGGCGATCACGTCGGCGAGCGTCTTCGGGCCGTTCTGCGCGGGCAGGCCCGCGAGATAGGCCGCCATGTCGGCCTTGAGCTCGGTCAGCAATATTTCGAACTCGGCAGCGCCCAGTTCTTCGAGCCCCTTGCGGCTGTCGGCGATGTCGACGACCGTCGCGCCGAGATCGGTCATCTGCTTCAGCGCCGCATCGAGGAGTGCCGCGATGTCGGCGCGGCCGCCGATGCGGTCGCGCAGCACGCCGATGCGCTTGCCCTTCAGCGCATCGGGCGCGAGCGCGGCGACATAGTCGGTTTTGCGCGCGTCGGCCTCGGCGGTCGCGGGATCGGCGGGGTCGCTGCCCGCGATGACGCTCATCACCGCGGCGGCGTCGCGCACCGTCAGCGTCATCGGGCCCGCGGTGTCCTGGCTGTGGCTGATCGGAACGATGTGGGTGCGGCTGACGAGGCCCACGGTCGGCTTGAAGCCGACGATGCCGTTGACCCCCGCGGGGCAGGTGATCGAGCCGTCGGTTTCGGTGCCGATCGCGAGCGGCGCAAGGCTGGCGGCGACCGCAGCGGCGCTGCCCGACGAGGAGCCGCAGCTGTTGCGGTCGAGCGCGTGTGGGTTCCTGGTGAGCCCGCCGACCGCGCTCCATCCGCTCGTCGAATCGTTCGAGCGGATGTTCGCCCATTCGCTGAGGTTGGTCTTGCCGAGGATGATCGCCCCGGCGTCGCGCAGCCGCGCGACGATCGGCGCGTCGCGGCCGGTGACATTGTCCTTGAGCGCGAGCGAGCCTGCGGTCGTCGGCCACGGACCCGCGGCCTCGATATTGTCCTTGAGCAGGATGGGGATGCCGTGCAGCGGGCCGCGCACCTTGCCCGCCTTGCGCTCGTCGTAGAGCCGCTGCCCCTCGGCATAGGCTTCGGTCTGCGACAGGTTCGCGATCACGGCGTTCAATTTGGGCCCATAGTCGTCGAGCCGGCCGATGCGGTCCTGATAGACCGAGACCATCAGCCCTTCGTAGAGCTGGCCGCTCTCCATGTCGGCGCGCAGCGTCGCGGCGTCCTTGCCTTCGACGTCGGGGAGCGGCGGCGGCATCGCCATCGCGGCGGTGGTGGCGAGGAGCGCGGCGGCGGCGAGCAGCGAATATTTTTGCATGGTGCGAAAGCTGCCAGCCGTAGCGGCAATTGCAAGCGGCGATTTTCGGGCCGTCGCGGCGGCATTGACACCGGGGGTCCGATCTGGCCCGATGCGGCCGGGAGAAAAAGATGATCGAAAAAGCCGCCGTGTCGCAGGGCGCCGTTTCGCCGTCCGCCGACAGTGTGTCCGCACAGACGCGGACGATGCTGTGGGTGCTGCTGATCGTCTATATCTTCAATTTCCTCGACCGGCAGATCGTCAATATTCTCGCCGAGCCGATCAAGACCGACCTGGGTCTGACCGATACCGAATTGGGGCTGCTCGCGGGGCCGGCCTTCGCGGTCTTCTATGCGCTGCTCGGTATTCCGATCGCGCGCTATGCCGACAGGGACGGCACCAACCGCATCCGGCTGATCTCGATCGCGCTCGCGATCTGGTCGGCGATGACCGCGGTGTGCGGGCTCGCCCAGAATTTCGTGCAATTGCTCTTCGCGCGTATCGGGGTCGGCATCGGCGAGGCGGGGTGCACGCCCGCCGCGCATTCCTTGATCAGTGACAGCGTGGAGCCAGCGAAGCGCTCGTCGGCGATCGCCTTTTACGGCATGGGCGTGCCGATCGGTTCGCTGCTGGGGCTGATCATCGGCGGGATCGTCAATGACCTCTATGGCTGGCGCATCGCGCTGATGCTGGTCGGGCTGCCCGGGCTCCTGCTCGCGTTGGTCGTGCTGTTCGTGCTGCGCGAGCCGCGTCATCTGCGGCCCATCGCCGAAGCGAGCGCCGCCAAACCGGCGCAGCTTTCGACGGGCGAGGCGATGCGCGAAATCTTCGCGTCGCGCGCCTTCGTCTATATTTTGATCGCCGCGTCGGTCACCGCCTTCCTGGGCTATGGCAAGGCGCTGTGGACGATCAGCTTCTTCATCCGCAGCCACGGGCTGTCGACCACCGAGGCGGGGTTGTCGATGGCGGTGGTGCTGGGCGTTGCGGGGGTGTTCGGCACCTGGCTGGGCGGCAAGGTCGCCGACAAGCTGGGATCGCGCGACAAGAAGCATATCCTGACGCTGCCGGCCTATGGCATGGCTCTCGCCGCGCCGGTGCTGTTCCTCGGCTATTATATGGAAAACTGGATGATCGCGGTCGCGTTGCTGATCGTCCCGACCATCCTCAATTCGGCCTATTACGGCCCCGCCTATGGCTGCGTGCAGGGGCTGGTGCGGCCGCAGGCGCGCGCGGTCGCGGCGTCGATCATGCTGTTCGGGCAGAATCTGATCGGGCTGGGCTTCGGACCCTTCCTGTTCGGCGTGCTGTCCGATGCGCTCGCCCCGACCTATGGGCAGGAAAGCGTGCGCTATGTCCTCTATGGTGCGGCGTGGCTGGGGCTGATCCCCGCCTTTTTCTTCTGGCGCGCGAGCTTGCGGCTCTCGCGCGAACTCAAGTCGGGTTAGTAGGGCGGCGCTTGCCGCGCGCGCTGTGCTTTCGCGGCGTCGATCCACCAATTGAGATCGTCGGCGAAGCGCGGGAAGCTCTTCTCCAGCCGCGCGCCGTCTTCGCCCGCGGGCTTGCCCTCGGCGTCGAAGGCGCCGCCGATCCGCCCGACGGGCAGGATCGAACTGGTCACCGCCATGCCCATCTCGCCGAGGATATCGCGCCAGCCCATCATCGCGCGCACCCCCGACCAGGGGCCGGCCGAATAGCAGGCGATCGCGGCAGGACGCCAGAACCATTCCTCGAGATAATGGTCGGTGAGGTTCTTGAGCCCCGGCTGCGGCCCCCAATTATATTCGCCGGTGACGAACAGGAAGCCGTCGGCGGCGCGGATCTTGCCGGCGAGTTCCTCCATCGCGGGCGGCGCCTCGCCCTTCGGATATTCCTTGTACATGCGGTCGAGCATCGGGAGGTCGACCGCCTTGGCGTCGATCAGCTCGGCGCTGTCGCCGCGCGCCTTGATCGCATCGACCAGCCACTCTGCGAGCTTGATGCCCTGGCGGTCGCGGCGGTAGCTGCCGAAGAAGACGAGGATATGGCGCGGCATGGGGCTTCCTTCAGGGGCGGATGGTGATCGGGGTGCCGTCGGGGACGAGGTCCCACAGCTGCCTTATCTCGGCATTGGAGAGCGCGATGCAGCCGTCGGTCCAGTCGCTCGCCAGCGTCGGGCCGGGCCAGCGGTTGGGCTGGCCGTGGATGAAGATGTCGCCGCCCGGCGAGCGCCCCTGCGCCTTGGCATAAGCGCGGTCGGCAGCGTTGGGATAGGAGATGCGGAGCGACAGGTGATAGGCGCTCTTCGGGTTGCGGCCGCTGATCGTATAGCTGCCCTCGGGTGTCCGCTCGTCGCCTTCGAACTGCTTGTGCCCCGTGGGCGCGTCGCCGAAGCGGATGTTGGCGTAGCGCGCGATCTCGCGGCCATCCTTATAGGCGATCAGGATCCGGTCGCTCTTGTCGACGAGCAGGCGGTCGGCCCTCGCCGCGGCGGGCGGTGCGGGCTGCGAACTCGCCGAGCCGCAGGCGGCGAGCAGCAGCAGGAGCGGGAAGGCGAAGAAGCGCATGGCGCGATCCTACGCCTTCGCCGCCGCCGGGCAAGGGGTCAGGCGGGCGCGGCGACGCGGCGGCTGCGCCGCGCGGCCCAGAGGCGGAGCGCCAGCGCGGCGATGAGGATCGCGACGGGGATGGCATAGGCGGCGCTCGCCGGTATGCGCTTGCCGTTGGTGAAGACGAAGCTGATCCAGATCACCCAGATGCCGATGCTATGGAGGCGCTTCCAGTTCCTGGGGCCGAGCGCGGCGACCCCGCGGTCGAACGAGGTCGCGGCGAGCAAGGCGATGAAGAGATAGGCGATGCCGCCGGTGACGAAGGTCTTCGGCTGGACGAGCAACGCGAACGTGTCGGGGTGCCAGCGGTGGAGGAGGAAGATCGCGCCCGCGTGGACGAGGTGCGAGAAGGCGAAGCCGAGGCCGAACCAGCGGCGGTTGGCCAGCAGCCAGCGCGTCACGGCGCCCGGCGAGAGCCTGACCAGCGCCGAGGCGGCGAAGGCCAGCAGGAAGAGCGCGAGCGAGGTGCGCGCGGTGGCCCGGATTGCGAGGCGGACGCCCTCGACCCCGCCGCCGTCGGCGAGGACCATGCCGCCCGCCATCGCGGCGAGCGCGGCGGCGATGAGGAAGAAGAGGGCGGCGCCGTTCGGAATGGCTCGATCTTCACGCATATCGACGATGTCCTTGCTTAATACCTAGTGTTGCTAGGGTATAGCTTGACCCCTAGCGTTGCAAGGGGTAAAAGCGCGGCATGAATGCCGAAATGCTCAAGGGCCATCTCGACACGGTCATCCTCGCGACGCTCGAGCGCGGCGCGGCGCACGGCTATGCGGTGATCGAAGAGATAAGGCGGCGGAGCGGCGGGCATTTCGATTTGCCCGAGGGGACGGTCTATCCCGCGCTCCACCGGCTCGAACTCGCGGGGCTGCTGGCGAGCGACTGGGTCGATCCGCCGGCGGGGCGGCGCAAGCGCGTCTATGCGCTGACCGCGGCGGGGCGCGATGCGCTGGGTGAGCGGCGGACGGGCTGGGCCGAATTCGCGCGCGCCGTCGGCGCCTTCCTCGAGCCGGGATCGGCATGAGCGGCGATTACGGCCGCGCGCTGCAGCGCGAGCTGCGCTTCGACCGCGAGCTCGCCGAACGCGCGCGCGAGGACCTCGCCGAATATCTCGACGAGATGGCCGCGGCGGGGCTGGACCGCGACGAGGCCGAGCGGCGCTTCGGCGCGGTCGAGGATATCGCGCGCTCCTATGCGAGCGCGGCGCTGCCGGCGCGGCTGCGCCAGACGCTGAAGGCCGCGGGCTGGCTGGCGCTCGCGACTTTCCTCTTCATGCGCTGGCGCTCGATCGCGCTGGGCTTCGATCCCTTCGCGCAGCCGACGTTGCTGAGCCTGATCGACGGGGTCGGTTTCCTGATCGGCGCCGCGGCGCTGATCGTCGCCTGGCGGCGGCGTTCGGACAGCGCGGGGATGCGCGCGCCCCTGCTGTTCGCGGGCGCGGCGATCGCGGTGTCGACGGGGGCGAGCCTGCTGCGCGCGCTGCCGGCGCTCGGCGGGCCCGATGGAGTGCTGATCCTCGCGACAGGGGCGGTGCAGCTCGGATTGCTGCTGTGGCTGGCCGGACGGTTGCGGTTGATCGGGCGCTATCGGCGGGTGGGCTAGAATCTCCCCAACGCTGCGCGATGGGGAGGATCCGGGCTTAATCGCTGAACGGATCGCGGATCAGGATGGTGTCCTCGCGCTCGGGGCTGGTCGAGACCAGCGCGATCGGGGTTTCGATCAGTTCCTGCACGCGCTGGATATATTTGATCGCCTGCGCGGGCAGGTCGGCATAGCTGCGCGCGCCCGCGGTCGATTCGTGCCAGCCGTCCATTTCCTCGTAGATCGGCTCGACCTCGGCCTGGTCGGCGGCGTGCGCGGGGAAATAGTCGAGGATCTTGCCGCGCAAACGGTAACCGGTGCAGATGCGTACCTTGTCGAAGCCGTCGAGCACGTCGAGCTTGGTGAGCGCGATGCCGGTGACGCCCGACACGGCGCAGCTCTGGCGCACGAGCACCGCGTCGAACCAGCCGCAGCGGCGCTTGCGGCCGGTGACGGTGCCGAATTCATGGCCGCGCTCGCCGAGCCGCTGACCGATCTCGTCCTCGAGTTCGGTCGGGAAGGGCCCGCTGCCGACGCGGGTGGTATAGGCCTTGGCGATGCCGAGCACGAAGCCGACCGCGCCGGGGCCGAGCCCCGAACCCGCCGCGGCGGTGCCGCTCACCGTGTTCGAGCTGGTGACGAAGGGATAGGTGCCGTGATCGATGTCGAGCAGCACGCCCTGCGCGCCCTCGAACAGGATGCGCGCGCCGGCCTTGCGCACCTTCTTGAGGCGCTTCCAGACGGGCTGGGCATATTCGAGCACATAGTCGGCGATTTCGGCGAGGTCGGCCTTGAGGCGGTCGCGGTCGATCGGCGGCTCGCCGAAACCGGCGCGCAGCGCGTCGTGGTGCGCGGTCAGGCGGTCGATCTGCGGGTCGAGCTTGTCGAGATGCGCGAGGTCGCAGACGCGGATCGCGCGGCGGCCGACCTTGTCCTCATAGGCGGGGCCGATGCCGCGCCCGGTGGTGCCGATCTTGCCTGCGCCCGCGGCGGTCTCGCGCAGCGCGTCGAGGTCGCGGTGGAAGGGCAGGATCAGCGCGCAATTGTCGGCGATCGCGAAATTCTCGGCGTTGATCTCGACGCCCTGGCCGCGCAGCTTGGCGATCTCGTCGCGCAGCGCCCAGGGGTCGAGCACGACGCCGTTGCCGATGATCGACAGCGTGCCGGTGACGATGCCCGAGGGCAGCAGCGACAGCTTGTACACCTGCTCGCCGACGACGAGCGTATGGCCGGCGTTGTGGCCGCCCTGGAAACGCACCACGGCGTCGGCGCGGCTGGCGAGCCAGTCGACGATCTTGCCCTTGCCCTCGTCGCCCCATTGCGACCCGATGACGGTGACATTTGCCATGATGCTGTCCTGCTGAACGGGCTCATTTTTAGCCCGGCGCGGCCTTAGCGGATTTGGCCGCAGAGGCAAGCGCAGTGGGACGTTATTGCGACAAATGCGGGCTAATTTTGCTGCCGGTTCGGATAGCGGAGGTTGTGGCGATGCAGGGACGGCGGATGATGGCGTGGGTCGCGGTGGCGGCTTTCGTCGCGGCGGGCGTGGCGGTGCCCGGTCCCTTCGCCGAGGCGCGCGAGCGGCTGCGCGACCGGATCATGCAGCGCATGGGCGCCGACGAGGGGCCGAAGGTTCCGGGCAGCGAGACGATCTTCTATGGCCGCGACCCGCTCCAGTCGCTCGACGTCTGGCGCGCGAAGGATGCGAAGGGCCCGGCGCCGCTGCTGGTCTTCGTCCATGGCGGCGGGTGGAAGCGCGGGAGCAAGGACAATGCGACGGGGCGCTTCAAGGCCGAACATTATCCGGGTCAGGGCTATGCCTTTGCGTCGATCGACTACCGGCTGGTGCCCGCGTCGGCGGTCGAGCAGCAGGCCGAGGATGTCGCGATGGCGGTGAAGGCGCTGATCGACGACGCCGAGCGGCTGGGCATCGACCGGCGGCGCATCGTGCTGATGGGGCATAGCGCGGGCGCGCATCTGGTCGCGCTGGTGGGGACCGACGAGCAATATTTGAAGAGCGTCGGCCTGTCCTTCGCCGATATTGCGGGGGTGATCCCGATCGATGGTGCGGCATACGACGTGCCCGCGCAGATGAAGGACGGGCCGCCGATCATGCAGAAGACTTATCGCCAAGCCTTCGGCACCGATCCGGCGCGGCAGGCGAAGCTGTCGCCGACGCTGCACGCGGCGGCGCTAAATGCGCCGGCCTTCCTGCTGCTCTATGTGCAAAGGCCCGACGGGGTGCGGCAGGCGAAGG
This sequence comes from Sphingopyxis sp. HIX, assembly GCF_001468285.1. Taxonomy (GTDB): domain Bacteria; phylum Pseudomonadota; class Alphaproteobacteria; order Sphingomonadales; family Sphingomonadaceae; genus Sphingopyxis. The sequence continues at coordinate 89,065 of NZ_LNSB01000018.1, forward strand.
CGCTGGGCGCGGCGCTGGCAGCGGGCGGGAGCAAGGTCGAGCATGGCAGCTTTCCGGGTGAGGGGCTGCAGGGGCATGCCGAGATCAACCGGCGGCTCGGCGACCCGAGTTATGCGCCGACGGGAGCGGTGGATGCGTGGTTGAGGCGGGTCTTCGGGGGGTAGGGT
>NZ_LNSB01000019.1 GCF_001468285.1 Sphingopyxis sp. HIX
GCCCCGCTCCGACGCCGGCCCCGGCCGCGACCCCGCCGGCGACCGTCGCCGGAACCTCGGCGCTGCCGGCGGCGATCCTGCCGACGCCTGCGCCGACACCCGCCCCGCCGCCTGCCGCGACGCCGCCGTCCGCCGCCCCGATCGGCGTGGCGATCCGCGACAGCGGCCCCGTCGGCCCCGGCTTCTCGATCTCCGACATCGGCCAGCCCGCCACGGTCGCAACCCCGGCGCCGACGCCCGCGCCCGCCACTGCGACGCCGCAGCCGGTCGAGCTCGCCGCCGCCGAAGCCGCACCGCCGCCGACCTCGGCGGTCTCAGCCGCGCCGACGTTCGCCCCGACCCCCGCCGCGCCGCTCGCCTCGCTCGCCGACATCGTCGGCTCGCTCGAAATCCCCGCCGAGGAAATGGCCGCGTCGACCGACGCGGTCGACGGCGCGACGCTCGCCAAACTCCGCGAAGACAAGCGCAAGGCCGAAGCCGCGGCCGAGGCCAAGCGCGTCAAGGACGACGCCGCCGCCAAGGCCAAGGCGGAAGCCGATGCGAAGGCCAAGGCCGAAGTCGCTGAAAAGAAGGCCAACCCCGCGCGCCTCTGGGTCCAGATCGCGACCGGCGCCAATGCCAAGGCGCTCGCACTCGATTATGGCAAATTCGCCAAGAAGAGTCCGGCCTTGTTCAAGGGCAAGTCGGGCGCCAGCACCGAATGGGGCCGCACCCGCCGCCTGCTCGTCGGGCCCTTCCCGAACAAGAAGGGCGCCGACGCCTGGCTCGCCGATTACAAGAAGGCCGGCGGCGACGGCTTCCTCTTCAACAGCGACGCGGGCCAGGAAGTCGATCCGGTCAAATGACCGCCGTCGCCGACTGCGCCAGCCGTCCCGAACAGAGCCGCGGGCGCCTGCACGAGGAGGTCGGCCGCGTCGTGCGCGGGCCGCGCGACGATTTTCAGCGCGACCGCGACCGCATCATCCATTCGATCGCCTTCCGCCGCCTGCGCCACAAGACGCAGGTCTTCGTCGCCCCCGACGGCGACCATTATCGCGTCCGCCTGACCCACAGTATCGAGGTCGCGCAGATCGGCCGCGGCATCGCGCGCGCATTGGGGCTCAACGAGGATCTGACCGAGGCGCTCTGCCTCGCGCACGATATCGGTCACCCGCCCTTCGGCCATGCCGGCGAGGATGCGCTCAAGGCCGCGATGGCGGGGCACGGCGGCTTCGACCATAATGGCCACACGCTGCGCACGCTCGCCTGCCTCGAATGTCCTTACCCGCGTTTCGACGGGCTCAACCTGACCTGGGAAACGCTCGAGGGGCTCGCCAAGCATAATGGCCCGGTGACGAACCCCGGCTGGGCGCTCGCCGAAATCGACGCGCGCTTCGCGCTCGACCTCGATAGCCACGCCAGCCTCGAGGCGCAAATCGCGGCGGTCGCCGACGATATCGCCTATGACAATCACGATATCGACGACGGGCTGCGCGCGGGGCTGCTCGATTTCGACCAGCTGATGGCCCAGCCCTTCGTCGCCGCCAATTTCGCCGGGGTCGAGGAACGCTTCCCCGGCGCCCCGCGCGAGCGGCTGCTGCGCGAACTGGTGCGCGACCAGATCGGGGTGATGGTCAACGACGTGATCGCCGCGACGACCGCCAATGTCGCCGACGCGGGCGTGACCGGCGCCGACGAGGTGCGGATGGCGGGCCGCACGCTCGGTGGCTTCTCGCCCGAGCTCGCGGCGGCGGAGCGCGACCTCAAGCGCTTCATGTACGCCAATCTCTACCACCACCCCGAACAGCTCGCCGCCGCCGAAGCCGCGAACCGGGTCATCGCCCGCCTGTTCGACGCCTATGCCGCCGACCCGCGGCTGATGGGCGCCGACTGGTCGGCCCGCCTGCCGCACGAAAAGGGCGCGACCGTGCGCCACATCGGCGACTATATCGCCGGCATGACCGACCGCTTCGCCATCGACCGCTACGCCGAAATCTTCGGGCGCGGCGAAGTGCCGGAAGCGCTGGCGCACGCCTGATCCGGAAGCTGTCTTTCGTTGCATGCGGCGGCTTTCGCAGGCAGCGCCGCTATATTTCGCGCAAAGACGCAAAGACACGAAGATGTCGCGCATGCCGCGAAGCGGCGCTTTTCCTCGTCGGTGGTTCAGGCCGCAGTGAAGATGGAAAAAGCGGCCTTACGGCCGCAACCTCCTTATTCGTGTCTTTCTTCCTTCTTCTTTCTTCTTTGCGTCTTTGCGTCTTTGCGCGAAACAAATCTCACCGTCTTCGCGGTCCGGCATCGACCCTCTTTTCGAGCGCCTCTCATCCCGATAAGCTCGCGCGCATGACGACGCCCAGCACCCTGCTCCTCGGCGCGACCGGCATGATCGGGCAGGCGGTGATCGCCCACGCCGGCGACCGCCCGCTCACCATCCTCGCGCGGCGCGAGATGGACGACCTGCCCGGGCAGCATGCGCTGCTCGTCGCGCCGCCCGGGCGCTGGGCCGACATCGTCGCGGTCGAGCGCCCCGCGACGCTCATCTCCTGCCTCGGCACGACGATCCGGCAAGCCGGGTCGGAGGCGGCGTTTCGCGCGGTCGATCACGACCTGATCCTCGCGGCGGCGCGCGGCGCGCGCATGGCGGGCACGCGGCAGATGATCGTCGTGAGCTCGGTCGGCGCCTCGGCGAAGAGCCGCAACTTCTATCTGAAGACCAAGGGCGAGACCGAGGACGGCCTCCGCGCGCTCGGCTTCGAGCGGCTCGACATATTGCGCCCCGGGCTGCTGATGGGCGAGCGCGCCGGACCCAAGAGGCTGGGCGAGGGGATTGCGATGGTCGCGGCGCCGCTGACCGACGCTTTGCTCCACGGCGGCCTGCGCCGCTACCGCTCGATCCGCGGCGATGCGGTCGCGCGCGCGATCGTCGCGCTGATCGGAATCGCGCAGCCCGGCGTGCGAATCCACGAAAATGACGCGATGCGGCGGCTCGCCGATTGACTCTGCGAAAGGCGCCCGCCAAGGCTCGGGCGTCTGTCGCATCCTCCCAAGGGATTCGACCGGCCGCGCGGGAGAGCGCGGGGGCGGGGCAACCCGCGCCTCGCCACCGAAGGAGCAACCGCCCCGGAAACTCTCAGGTCAAGCGGACCGCGCAGGCTGGAACGGACACTCTGGAAAGCGTTCCAGCTCCATGCTGGGACCACCGAAGGGGTAACCTCATGATATCATGGGGGAAAACTCTCAGGTTCCCGTGACAGAGGGGGCATGGCGACAAGGCGGCACCCGCGCCGCTCCTTGCCGTGCTCACGACGGGAGTTCGCGATATGAGCGATGATAGAGAAAATGGTGAAGGTGCGGAGGCCGCCACCGCGACCCTGCCGCTCGATGCCTGGCACCGCGCCAAGGGCGGTCGCATGGTCGAGTTCGCCGGCTATTGGATGCCGATCCAATATGAGGGCATCATGGCCGAACATCAATGGGTCCGCGAAAATGCCGGCCTGTTCGACGTCAGCCACATGGGCCAGCTCTATCTCTCGGGCGAAGGCCTCGACGAGGCGCTCGAAGCGGTGCTGCCCGGCGACGTGAAGAACCTTGCGGTCGGGCGCATGCGCTATTCGCTGCTGCTCGCCGAGGACGGCGGCATTCTCGACGACCTGATGCTCAGCCGCTGGCCCGAGGGCATCTACATGGTCGTCAACGGCGCGGTGAAGTGGGAGGATATCGGGCATCTGCGCGAGGAACTCCCCGACGCGATCACGATCAACCATCTCGAGGAACGCGCGCTGCTCGCGCTGCAGGGGCCCAAGGCGTTCGACGCGCTGAAGCGCCACACCACCGGCCAATGGCCGCTCGACGCGCTCGTCTTCATGATGGGCGGGCCGTACCGGATCGGCGGCGTCGATGCCTGGATCAGCCGCTCGGGCTATACCGGCGAGGACGGCTTCGAAATCTCGGTCGACGCCGACAAGGTGCAGCAAGTCGCGGACCTGCTCTGCGGCGAGCCCGAGGTGAAGCCCATCGGCCTCGGCGCGCGCGACAGCCTGCGGCTCGAGGCCGGGCTGCCGCTCTACGGCCACGACCTCGACCCCACCATCGATCCGATCGAGGGCGACCTCGGCTTCGCGATCCAGAAGCGCCGCCGCGAAGAGGGCGGCTTCCCCGGCGCCGCGCGCATCCTCGGCCATTATACCGACGGGTCTCCGCGCAAGCGCGTCGGCCTCACCGTCGACGGCAAGCTGCCGGTGCGCGAGGGCGCCAAGCTGTTCGACGGCGAGGACGAGATCGGCGTCGTGACCTCGGGCGGCTTCGCCCCCAGCGTCGGCGCCCCCATCGCCATGGGTTATGTCCCGCGCGACCACGCCGTCCCCGGCAAGTCGGTCGCCGCCGAGGTCCGCGGCAAGCGCGTGCACTGCACCGTGACCGCGATGCCCTTCGTTCCACACCGCTATGTCCGCAAACAGGGAGGCTGACCGATGCCGCGTTATTATACCGAAGAGCATGAATGGATCGACGTCGACGGCGACGTCGCGACGGTCGGCATCACCGACTTCGCGCAGGGCCAGCTCGGCGACATCGTCTTCGTCGAGGTTCCCGACACCGGCGCCGAACTCAGCCAGGGCGGCGACGCCGCGGTCGTGGAATCGGTGAAGGCGGCGAGCGACGTCTACGCCCCGGTCGATGGCACCGTCACCGAAGGCAATGGCCAGCTCGAGGAAGACCCGGCGCTGGTCAACAGCGACCCCGAGGGCGAAGGCTGGTTCTTCCGCATGACGCTCGGCGACAAGGGCCAGCTCGACGCGCTGATGAACGCGGCCGAATATAAGGCCTTCTGCGACAATCTTTGACCTCAGTGCCCCCTCCTCTTCAGAGGAGGGGCAGCGAGACTTGCGAGCTTGCTCGCTAGTCGCAGCGGGGTGGTGCACCTGCAGCGGTGTCCACCACCCCAACCCCTCCTCTGAAGAGGAGGGGCTTAGGAGACCAAAATGCGTTACCTCCCGCTCACCGCCGACGACCGTTCGGCCATGCTCGGCGTCATCGGCGCCGCGTCGATCGACGATCTGTTCGTCGACGTCCCCGCCGCGGCGCGGCTCGACGGCCCGATCGCCGATCTGCCGGGTCAGGCCAGCGAACTCGCGGTCGAGCGCCATATGGGCGCGCTCGCGCGGCGCAACCGCGCGGCGGGCGACGGGCCCTTCTTCCTCGGCGCGGGCGCCTACCGCCACCATGTCCCGGCGAGCGTCGATCACCTGATCCAGCGCGGCGAGTTCCTCACCGCCTACACCCCCTACCAGCCCGAAATCGCGCAGGGCACGCTGCAGATGCTGTTCGAATTCCAGAGCCAGGTCGCGCGCCTGCTCGGCACCGACGTCGCCAACGCATCGATGTACGACGGCTCGACCGCCTGCTGGGAAGCGGTCGTGATGGCGCGCCGCATCACCAAGCGCGCCAAGGCGCTCTTCTCGACCGGCGTCCACCCGCATTACCGCAGCGTCGCGCGGACGATGGCGAAATATACCGGCGACGTGCTCGTCGAGGGTGATCCCGAACTCGTGCCGACCACCGACTGGGCGGAGCTCGCCGCCGCGGTCGACAAGGACGTGAGCTGCGTCGTCGTCCAATATCCCGACATCCTCGGCCGCATCGACGACATGGCGGCGCTCGCGAGCGCCTGCCAGGCATCGGGCGCGCTGCTGATCGCGGTGGTCACCGAACCCGTCGCGCTCGGGCTGATCAAGTCGCCCGGCGAAATGGGCGCCGACATCGTCGTCGGCGAGGGCCAGTCGATCGGCGTCGGGCTCCAGTTCGGCGGTCCGTACGTCGGCCTCTTCGCGTGCAAGGCCAAATATGTCCGCCAGATGCCGGGGCGGCTCTGCGGCGAAACCGTCGACGCCAATGGCAAGCGCGGCTTCGTGCTGACGCTCTCGACGCGCGAGCAGCATATCCGCCGCGAGAAGGCGACGAGCAATATCTGCACCAACTCGGGGCTTTGCGCACTGGCCTTCAGCATCCACATGACCCTGCTCGGCGAGGCGGGGCTGCGCCAGCTCGCCGCGATCAACCATGGCCGCGCGAAGACGGCCGCCGCCGAACTGGCGAAGGTGCCGGGCGTGTCGGTGCTGAACAGCGCCTTCTTCAACGAGTTCACCTTGCTGCTGCCGACCGCCGCGCGGCCGGTGGTCCACCAGCTCGCCGAGCGCGACATCCTCGGCGGCGTCTCGCTCGGCCGCCTCTATCCCGAGAACGCGGGCCTCGAAAACGGGCTCGTCGTCGCGGTCACCGAAACCTGCACCGCGGAGGACATCGCCGCCTTTGCCGCGGCGCTGAAGGAGGTGCTGGCATGAGCACGCCCAACGCATCCGGCTGGCGCCCCGAAATGAACGCGGGCGGCGCCGACGACAGCACGACCTTCACCGGCAACCGCGCGCTGATGCTCGAAGAGCCGCTGATCTTCGAGATCGGCTCGACCGAGACGACCGGCGTCGACTTCGACGAGGCCGCCCCCGCGCTCGACCTCGGCACCCTCGCACGCTCGGCGCCGATCGGCCTGCCCGGACTCAGCGAAAGCGAGACCGTCCGCCACTATACGCGCCTCAGCCGCCAGAATTATGCCATCGACCTCGGCCTCTTCCCGCTCGGCTCGTGCACGATGAAGCACAACCCGCGCCTCAATGAAAAGGTCGCGCGGATGCCGGGCTTCGCCGACATCCACCCGCTCCAGCCGCAGGAAACGGTGCAGGGCGCGCTCGCCGTCATCAACGAGCTCGCGAACTGGCTGATCAAGCTCACCGGCATGCACGGCGTCGCGATGACGCCGAAGGCGGGCGCGCATGGCGAGCTCTGCGGCATTCTCTGCATCAAGGCGGCGCTCGAGGCGCGCGGCGAGGACCGGCGCGTGCTGCTCGTCCCCGAAAGCGCGCACGGCACCAACCCCGCGACCGCCGCCTTCGCCGGTTTCAGCGTCGAGGACATCCCCGCGACCCCCGAAGGCCGCGTGGACCTCGAAGCCTTGAAGGCACGCCTCGGCCCCGACGTCGCGGGCGTGATGATCACCAACCCCAACACCTGCGGCTTGTTCGAGCGCGACATGAAGGCGATCTCCGACGCGGTGCATGCCGCGGGCGGTTATGTCTATTGCGACGGCGCGAACTTCAACGCGATCGTCGGCAAGGTCCGCCCCGGCGACCTCGGCGTCGATGCGATGCACATCAATTTGCACAAGACCTTCTCGACCCCGCACGGCGGCGGCGGGCCAGGTTCGGGTCCGGTCGTGCTGTCGGAGGCGCTCGCCCCCTATGGCCCGATCCCCTATGCGGCGCGCTACGCCGACGGCTCGTTCAAGCTCGTCGAGGAGGAAAGCGCGGGCGCCGAGCATCCCGACACCTTCGGGCGCATGACGGCCTTCCACGGCCAGATGGGCATGTTCACCCGCGCGCTGACCTATATGCTCAGCCACGGCGCCGACGGGCTCAAGCAGGTCGCGGAGGATGCGGTGCTCAACGCCAATTATATCCTGCGCAGCCTCGACGATGTGCTCGAGGCGCCGTTCGGCGGCTCGGGCCCGTGCATGCATGAGGCGCTGTTCACCGACAATGGCCTCGCCGAGGGCTTCTCGACGCTCGATATCGCCAAGGGGATCATCGACGAGGGTTATCACCCGATGACGGTCTATTTCCCGCTCGTCGTCCATGGTGCGATGTTGATCGAACCGACCGAGACCGAGTCGAAGGCGGTGCTAGACCAGTTCATCGGGGCGCTGCGCAGCGTCGCGCTGCGTGCGAAGAACGGCGACCCGGCGCTCAAGTCGGCGCCGCACTTCGCCCCGCGCGCGCGGCTCGACGAAACGCGCGCGGCGCGTAACCCGGTGCTCGCCTGGTCCGAACCCGCGGTCGCGCCGGGGGAACCGTCGCTGAGCGAAATCGGCGGCAGCTGAGGGATCGTCCCTCGTCCGCCGCTCGAGGTGGAGGAGGGACTATGCCGCGTTTCCTGTTGCTGTTGATCGCCGCTGCGGCGCTGTCGCCCGCGGCGCACGCGCTCGATCTGCCCGCCGTCACGGCCGCCGCCCCCAGCCCGGCGGCACAGCTCGCCGAGCTGGTCGAGGCCGACAAGGCGTTCGCTATGGCTGCCAAGGACCGGCTGCTGCCCGATGCGATCGGCGCGATGCTCGCGGAGGATGCGGTCATGCCAGCGCGCGGCGACACGCCCTTCCTGCGCTCGCGCGAAGCGATCGTCGCCTATCTGCACGCCAATTCGACCGCGGCGAAAGGGCGCGCCGACTGGTTCCCGGTTCGCGGCGGCATTTCGGCGGACGGGCGGCACGGCTTCACCGCGGGTTATTTCACCGCGACCCTGCCCGACGGGACCGAGCAGCTCGGCAAATATCTCGCTTATTGGGGCCGGACGCCCGACGGGTGGCGCGTGCTGGCGTATAAGCGCGTGCCGCGCGCCGCGGGCGCGGTCGACAGCGGCTTCCGCGCGCTCGGCCTGCCCGACGCGGCGGCGTGGCGCGGCGCGGCGCCCGCCGATGCGCTTGAGACGATGCTCGCCGCCGAGCGCGCCTTTGCCGCGCGCGCGCAGGTCGCCGGGGTGGGTCCGGCGTTCGGCGAATATGGCCGCGCCGACGCGATCAACCTCGGCCCCGACGCGGGGCTGACCGAAGGCGCCGCCGCGATCGCCGCGGGCTTCGATCCCGAACAGCAGCCGGGGCAGGCGATCGACTGGGGCCCCGACTTCGGGCTGGTCGCGCCGTCGGGTGACCTCGGCGTCAGTTTCGGGCGCATCACGCCGAAGCAGCGCCCCGCGGGCCTCGCGCCCGATGCGCCGATCCCCGCATCGCCCTTTTTCACGCTCTGGCATCGTGATACGCCGGAGGCGCCCTGGCGCTATATCGCCGAATAGGAGACGCGCATGCCCGATACGCCGCCCCCCGACCGAGCCGAGGGCGCGCGTAGCAGTGCCATGGGATGCCTCGCCGCCGGGGCCTTGTTCGCGGTCGTCTTCGTCGCGGTGTGGCTGGCGGCGATCACGCTCTATGGCCTCGTCGTCGAGCAGTGGGAGATGGTCCGCGTCCGCCGCGAGTTCGGCTACGACTGGGCGTTTCTCTGGGCGCCGCTCATCGCCTTCGGGGCCGCGACCGCCGCGGGTTTCGCGGCGACGCGGCGGCTGTCGGCGGCGCGGCTGACGCTCCTGATCGTCGTGACCGGCCTGATCGCGCTGTTCGGCGCGCTACTGCTCTTCGGGCTTGGCGGGCTGCTCTAGCGCTGGCAAGAAGCGCGCGAAGGGGAAGGGGCATGACCAGCGGACAGCAGCGGCTCGACGCGTTCACCGATGCGGCCTTTGCGTTCGCGGTCACGCTGATGGTCGCGGGCACCGGCGGCATGGCGCCCGACTATCGCCAGCTCGAGGCGGCGCTGGCGGGCGCGCCGAGCTTCGTCATCGCCTTCGCGCTCATCGCGATGTTCTGGCTCGCGCATGTCCGCGCGCGGCGGATGGCGGGCGACGGCGACTGGCGCTTCCTGCTGCTGACGCTCGCGCTCGTCTTCACCGTGCTGCTCTACGTCCATCCGCTGCGCGCGATGGCGTCGAGCTTCGCCGCCTTCGTCTCGGGCAACGCCGACGATTATGACGGCCGGCTGGGGCAGATGTTCGCGCTCTACGGCGCGGGCTTCGTCCTGATGTCGGTGCTCACCGCGGGCCTGTTCCACACCGCGCGGCGCAATCCGGCCCTCGACGCGCAGGGACAGCGCGAAGCCTATGGCCAGGTGATCATCTGGGCGATCCTCGCCGCGACCGGGATCGTGTCGACGGCGCTGACCTTTTTCCGCAATACCGTGCCTTTCGCGCCGATGGTCTATGCGACTTTGCCGCTGACCATCGGGCTTTTCGCCGCGCGCTACCGCTGGGCCGAACCGACCGAACAAGGGAATGAAGCATGAGCTGGGATACGCTGTTTCTGCTGGCCAATTACTGGGCGATCGCGGGCTGGATCGCGCTCGCCGCGCTGCCGCGCAGCCCTAAGATATTGGCGCTCATCCTCTATGCCGGGGTGTTCCTGCTCTGCCTTGCCTATGCCGTGCTGCTCATTGGTTTCCTGACCGGCTCGATCGACCAGGGCGGCGCCGGCGGCGGCAGCTTCACCACGCTCGCGGGCGTGATGAAGCTGTTCGCGACCCCCGGCGGCACGACGCTCGGCTGGATCCATTACCTCGCCTTCGACCTGTTCACCGGCCTCTGGATCGCGCGCGACGCCGACAACAAGGGGTTCGGGCGCATTGCGCAGGTCCCCTTCCTGTTCCTGACTTTGATGGCCGGCCCGGTCGGCCTGCTGTCCTGGCTGGTCGTGCGCGAACGCCGCGCGCGGGCGCAGGCCAAGGCGTGACGCCGCAGCCCTGGATGCCGGGCGACGCGGGCGAGGCCGCGGCGAAGCGCCACGCCCCCGCCACCGCGCGCAATCGCGACGCGATCGCCGCGGTGCTCGCCGACTGGCTGCCACCCTCGGGCACGATCCTCGAAGTCGCGAGCGGGTCGGGCGAGCATGCGATCCATTTCGCCGCCGCCTTTCCGCATTTGCTCTGGCAGCCGAGCGATCCCGACCCCGCGGGGCTCGCGTCGATCGCCGGCTGGCGGACCGAGGCGGGATCGCCCAATGTCGCACCGCCGCTCGCGCTCGACGCCGCGGCGCCCGCCTGGCCGGTCGACCGCGCCGACGCGATCCTCTGCATCAACATGGTGCATATCAGCCCGTGGGCAGCGACGCTCGGGCTGTTCGCCGGTGCCGCACGCCTGCTCGCGCCCGCCGCGCCGTTGATCCTCTATGGGCCCTATGTCGAGCCCGGCGTGCCGACCGCCGAAAGCAACCAGGCCTTCGACGCCAGCCTGCGCGCCCGCGACCCCGCGTGGGGGCTGCGCGATACCGATGTGGTCAAGGCCGCCGCGACCGCCGCGGGCTTCGCCTTCGCCGCACGGCGCGCGATGCCCGCGAACAATCTGATGCTGCTCTTCCGTCGTCCGGCCTAGGCGCCGTCGGTCACCGGACGTCCGTAATTTTCGGGCGTGATATCCAGCCGTTCGATCCGCGGCGCGAACTCGCGCCGCCGCATGTTGGTGCCCGTGGCGTCCTCGGTCCAGCGCGCGGTCAGCGAATAGCGCTCGACCATGTAAAAGCCCGGATTGACGCCGTCGGCGCTTGCCTTGAGCGGGGCATAGACGCGGCCCTCGAGATGCGTGACGACGGGAGCGAGCCACCCCGTTCCACCGCTCGAGCGCAGGACCTCCACCTCGGACACCTTGCCCGACGGCGTCACCCAGAAGCCGAGGTCGGCCCATTTGCCGATCGAGTTCAAGGCGACCAGCCGCCGCGACGTGTCGCCCGCGGCGATGGTCAGGAAGGCGGCGTTGGTGCTGCTGTCGGCCAGGCTCTGGTTTCCGGCGTTGCGCACCGTATCGATGCCGGGCGACTTGATCGGCGACGCGGCGATCAGGATCGGCTTGGTAGCACCCCCCTGTTCGGCGAATTGCCGCATCAGCGCCGCGGTCGATTCCTCGCGGCCCGCCTTGCGGTCCATCCGGGTGAGCGAAACCTGCGCGACCAGCCGCAGGTCGTCGGTGCCGGGCAGCGGGTCGGCGACGATCGCCTCCAGCATTGCGCGGGCGCGCTTGCGGTCGCTCGGCAGGTTGTTGTCCTCGGCGGCGACCTGCGCGAGCACCGCCTGGCGCAGCCGCGCGAACATCGCGATGCGATTGAGGCCCTGGCTCAGCGCCTCCTTTTCGACATCGGCATAGATGCGCGCGGCCTCGTCGGGAAAGCCCAGCTTGGCGCGGCTGTCGCCCACCTCGATCTGCGCGCCCAGCACGCGCGGATCCTCGCGGCCGAGCCCTTCGCGCAGCGTGTCGCGCATGTCGAGCACCGACGACTGGAAGCTGCGCGCCTCGCCGACATGTTCGGCGACACGCCCGTTGGCGCGGTAGAGGTCGGACACCGCGACCGGAAAGGCGCGGCCATGCGCCGCGTTGCGGTCGATCGATTTGAGCAGCGTCGTGCGCGCCGCCTTGTAGCTGCCGGCGACGAACTGGTTCTCGGCGTGCGCGAGCGTCGCGGCGATATCCTGATCGGGCGGACAGCTCCGCGCAAGGCACGCCGCCAGCGCCGCGGCGGTCTCGGCCAGCGGCTGCGCGGTGACGATGATGGGGCCGTCGCTATCGGCGGCGATCGCAGGCGCGACGCAAAGCGTCGCGGCGAGCGGGGCGAGAAAAACAAGGCGACGCATCAACCTTCTCCCTTCACGCTATCGTGCGCGAAGGGTCTCACGAAGGCGCCGTAGCGTCAAGCCATGCGGTCAGCCGGTGGGGCCGCTCTCGACCACCGGCCGCTGGTAGTTTTCGGGGGTGATGTCGAGCCGCTCGATCCGCGGCGTCGCCTCGCGGCGGCGCATGTGGGTGCCGGTCGCGTCCTCGGTCCAGCGCGCGGTCAGCGTATAGCGCTCGATCATGTAGAAACCCGGGCTCGCATCGTTGTCGCTGCGGCGCAGCGGCGCATAGACGCGCGTCTGGATTTGCTTGAACACCGGCTTCAGCCACTGCTTCGTGCCCTCGCTGCGCAGCACCTCGACATCGCTGACCCGCCCGTCGGCGTTGATCCAGAAACCGACGTCGGCCCATTTGGCGACGTTGTTCAGCGCGGTCAGCCGCTGCAGCGTGTTCGCCTGCGGCTGGTCGTTGCCATAATCGTCGGTCAGGTCGATGCGCTTGATCGGCTCGCTGAACAACAGCATCGGGCGCGTCGCGCCGCCCTTGTCGGCGAAGTCCTTCAGGATCGCCTCGGTCGAGCTCGCGTCGCCCTTCTTGCGGTCCATGCGCGCGCGCATCACCTTCGCGACCAGCGCAAAATCCTCGCCGCCCGCGAGCGGCTCGGCGATGATCTTGTCGAGCGCGCTGCGCGCCTCGGCATAGTCGGCGTCGAGACCCGAGGCTTCGGCCCCGGTCTGGATCAGCAGCGCCTGGCGCACGCGCGCGAACATCGCGACGCGATTTTGGCCGTTCGCCAGCGCCTGCTTCTCGACATCCTTGTAGATGCGCCCGGCCTCGTCCGGGAAACCCAGCTTGGCGCGGCTGTCGCCGACCTCGACCTGCGCGACCATCACGCGCGGGTCCTTTTCGCCCAGCCCGGCCTTCAGCGTGTTGCGCATGTCGAGCACCGACAGCTGGAAATTCTTCGCCTCGCCGACATGCTCGGCGACGCGGCTGTTGGCGCGGAACAGGTCGGACACCTCGACCGGAAACTTGTCGCCATGCTTGCGGTTGCGCCCGATCGATTTGAGCAGCGTCGTACGCGAATCCTTGTAGTCGCCCTGCAGCAGCTGGTTCTCGGCATGCGCCAGGCTCGCCGCGACATCCTGGTCGGGCGGACAGTTGCGCGCGAGGCACGCGGCGAGGTCGTCGGCGGTTTCCTTCAGCGAACGGCCGGTAACGACGATCTCGGGATCGCCGTTCGTCTGCGCGGCGGCGGGGAACGCCAGCGCCGAGGCGAGCAGCAGGATCGGCAGGCGGGTCTTGGTCACATGATTCTCCATGCGGGCCGCGGCCCGGCTGTGTTATTTCGATAATCCACCATAGAGGGATTGCCCAAGCGTAGCAATAAGTTGGCGCGGCGCCCGCGCAATCGTCGCCCGCCCAACGCGCAACGGCGTTCGACGAACGTCCGCGGTCGCGCGGGATTGCATAGGCTTCGAACTGTCTCCAAGATGCGCGGCGACGCAGGGAACGCAGGCCGCTTGTCAAACCGTCCGCGCGCCTGTTATCAGGCTTGAGAATTGCCGCGAACGGCATCCGGGAGAGTTTGAATGAAAGATCTGGCCGACCTTCTGACCTTCGACGAGTTCATTGCCCATTGGGCCGCCGACCGGCCGGATCGCATCGCGCTGCGCGAAGAGGATCGCGTCTACACCTATGCCCAGCTCGACGAGCTGACCGCGAAGGTCGCGAGCGCGCTGTTCGCCGCGGGGCTGCAAAAGGGCGACCGCATCGCGTGGATCGGCAAGAACAGCGACCTCTATTTCCAGCTCTTCTTCGGCGCGGCGCGCGCGGGCATCGTGATGGCGCCGATCGGCTGGCGGCTGTCGCCCACCGAATGGGCCTATGTGCTGAACGACACCGGCGCGAAGATGCTGTTCACCGGCCCGGGCTTCGAGGCCGTACCCCAGCAGCTCGCCGGCAAGCTCGAACATGACCCGCGCATCCTGACCGATGCCGAGGCGCGGGCGCTGATCGCCGCGACCCCGCGCGCCGCCTTCGACGCGGCGGGCCCCGACGATGCGGTGCTCCAGCTCTACACCTCGGGCACCACCGGCAATCCCAAGGGTGCGGTGCTGTCGAACCGCAACCTCTTCGCGCTGCGCCGCAATTCGAGCGAGCTCGACATGCCCTATACCAAATGGGAGGATGACGAGGCGGTGCTGGTCGCCATGCCCTGCGCGCATATCGGCGGCACTGGGCTCGGCATCATGGCGCTCGCGGCCGGCCTCCCCGGTGTCGTCCTTGCCGAGTTCAACCCCGACGGCGTGTTCGATGCGGTCGAGCATCACGGCGTGACGCGCTTCTTCATCGTCCCTGCGGCGCTCCAGATGCTGCTGATGCATCCGCGCTGCGCCGAGACCGATTTCGGCCGCCTCAAATATATCCTCTACGGCGCCGCGCCGATCCCGCTCGAACTGCTGCGCCAGTGCATCAAGATGTTCGGCGCCGACTTCATCCAGGCCTATGGCATGACCGAGACGACGGGCACCATCTGCATGCTGCCGCCAGAGGATCATGATCCCGAGGGCAACCAGCGCATGCGCTCGGCGGGCAAGCCGCTCCCCGGCGTCGAAATCCGCATCCTCGGCGACGACGGTCAGGCGCTGCCGGTGGGCGAGGTGGGCGAGGTCGTCACCCGCTCGTCGAACAATATGATCGGTTACTGGAACCTGCCCGAGGCGACCGCGAAGACGATGACCGCCGATGGCTGGATCCACACCGGCGACGCCGGCTATCTCGACGCCGACGGCTATCTCTATATCCACGACCGGATGAAGGACATGATCATCTCGGGCGGCGAGAATGTCTATCCGGCCGAGGTCGAGAGCGCGATCTTCGGCCACCCCGCGGTGCAGGAGGTCGCGGTGATCGGCATCCCCGATGCGAAATGGGGCGAGACGGTGAAGGCGGTCGTCGTCCCCAAGCCCGGGATGAGCGTCGATGAGGGCGACATCATCGCCTGGACGCGCGAGCGCATCGCCCCCTTCAAATGCCCGCGCAGCATCGACGTGATCGAGGCGCTGCCGCGCAACGCCAGCGGCAAGATCCTGCGCAAGGACCTGCGCGCGCCCTATTGGGAGGGCTATGAGCGGATGGTCAATTGACCGCGCTCGAAGGGACGTGCCTCTGCGGCGACGCGGGCTGGACGCTCACCGGCGATCCGGGCTCGATCACCGCGTGCAACTGCACGCTCTGCCGCCGCTACGGCGCGCTCTGGGCCTATGACTATGAGGGCGGGCGCATCGTCCTGAGCGGCGCGACGCGAACCTTCACCCGCGTCGGCAAGGCCGACCCGGCGCTCGAAATCCACTTCTGCCCGACCTGCGGCTGCCTGCTCGCCTGGCGCGGGCTGCGGCTGGAGGCGGACGGCCGGCGCCGGATGGCGGTAAACATCCGGCTGGCCGACCCCGATGCGGTGGCGGACCTGCCGATCGATCATTTCGAGGGGCTGGAAAGCTTCGAGGATTTGCCGTCGGATGGGCGCGTGGTCAGGGATATGTGGTTCTGATTGGCTTGTCAGCTTTCGGGCGGAAGGGGCCATTCTAATCCTCCCTGTCGCGAAGCGATGGGGAGGGGGACCATGCGAAGCATGGTGGAGGGGTGGCTGCCTTGAACCAATGTTTCAGGCATCGACCCCTCCACCGCCTTCGGCGGTCCCCCTCCCCACGGCTACGCCGCAGGGAGGATTAAGATGTCCGCTCTCCACCCCAAAGCCGACGTAGCCTGTAAATAAGGCTTTCCTACATTATCCGGCTGTGCCAGCCTTCATCCGACTCGTTCGTTGGTGGAAAAATACGGTCGCCGTACGGCGCGCATCCAACAAGCCGCAAGGTCCAAACAGCGCCGCGCACAAGGCTGAACTTCACTGAACTTTGGAGTGTCACGCCGCTCTGGCGCCGATCGGATTCAATCCGCCGCCGATCAGAAAAACTGCGTCCCGCCGTCCTGGTTGATGATCGCGCCGGTCATATAGGCCGCGCGTTTCGACAGCAGGAAAACAAACAGGTCGGCGAGCTCGTGCGGGCGGCCGACGCGGCCGAGCGCGACCTTCATCCCCCATTGCTCGCGCATCCAGCGGTCGAGCGCCTCGCCCGGGTCGCCGCCATAGGCCGCGACCGCCTGTTCCGCCGCGCCGTCCAGCGCCTCGGTCGCCACCGCGCCCGGCGCGACGCAGTTCACGCGCACGCCCCTCGGCCCATAGGCCATGGCGAGATTCTTCGACAGCGCGGCGATTCCCGACTTCATCGCCACATAAGGATAGAGATGCGCCGCCGCCGCGCGCGTCGAATAGGAAGCCGTGAGCACCACCGCGCCACCGCCTGACGCCGCGATCACCGGCAGCGCCGCCTGGCACGCGCGCACGCTGGTCATCAGCACCGCCTGGAAGCTCGCTTCCCACGCGGCTTCGCCGTCCTCCTCGAAACTGCCATGGCTGAGCACCGGCCCCGCCGTCACCGCGAGCCCGTAGAGCCGCCCGAAATGGTCGGCCGCTGACGCGATGGCATCTTCGACCTCGCCCGGCCGCGTCGCATCGGCGCCGCGCACGATCACCTCGGCGCCCAACTCGCGCAGCGCCTTTGCCTTGGCCTCGCCGCGCGCGACATCGCGCGCGACCAGCGCCAGCGCCGCGCCCTCCGCGGCAAGCAGCGCTGCGGCGGCATAGCCCATGCCCTGCGTGCCGCCGACGATGACGATCGGCTCGCCGCCCAGTCCCAGATCCATCCTGCGCTCCTCCCGGGGCGCGGCGTCAGCCTATTTGTCGCCGCTGTTCGCGCATTGCGACATATCGCCGGCAAGGCAAGCCGCGGTCTTGCGCCGCCACTCGGCCATCGCCGCTTCATGCTCGCGTGCCAGGCGGGTGCTCTCGTCCTGATGCGCCTTCAGCGCGGCGTTATAGGCGGCCTTGTCGGCGGCGATCTTGGCATCGCGCGCGGCGAGCGCGTCGGTCCGCTCCTTCTCGATCGCCGCGAGGTTCGCCGAATATTCGGCCTGTTTCGCCTTGTTGAGGTCGGCGACGGCCTGGCGCTTCGCGGCCTCGTCGGCTTCGAAGGCTTTGAGCGCCACATCATAGGCGCGCAACTGCTCCCTATAGGCCAGCCCCTCCGCGGTCAGCGGGCCGTCCTCCTGGATGGCGCAGCCCATGCCCTTGGGGCAGGGCGGCAGCTTCGGCGCCACCGGCGGCGTCGGCCGTACCCCGGGCTTGTAGACGATCGCCTTGGGCGCCTCGGGCTTCGGCGCAGGCGGGCCGGTGCGGGTGAGCATCAGTGCGGGGTTGCCGCCCTTGGGCGCGGTGACGGTGTTTTCCTTGGGCTTGGGCGCCGCCGCTGTTTGCGGGGGACCCTTGACGTCGCGCGCGCCGATCGTGATCGGAATCCGGACACGCAGCCCGCCCCAATGGCCGCCCATGAAGCATTCGCCCCTGTCGCTGCGATAGGTGATCGTGGTCAGGACGCGGTTCGCCCAATCCGAACTTATCGGGCGGTCGTTCTCATCCGGCGGAAATCTTTCCTGATCGACCGGTGCTCCGGCCGTGAGCACGACGTTGTAAAAGGTCGCGTCGCCACGCTGCTCCTTGTCCCATGTCGTTCTCGAAGCCAGCACCAGCGGCCGCGCATAACGGTCCGCCGGACGCTCCTCGACCGGCAGGAGCCAGCTTTTGGCCATGGAAATCGGCCGCAGATTGATGCCCAGCCCCTTGCGTACATCGTCGGTCAGGACGCGCGCGATTTCCGCGTCGATCAGCGCCGTACAGACGTTTTCGAAGTCGGCCGACGGGTGAAAGGGGAAGCTGCTGTTTCTGATCGCGCCATCGCCGCCCTGAAAATAAGCAAAGGGCCAGGAGGAACCGGTGAATTTATAGGATGCGTCATGGTCGATGTCGCTCGGCTTGGCCGGCACCGTCTCCAGCCTCAGCCGGGTCAGCAGATATTCGATCGTCGACGTCGCGCTGCCGTCGGCCGGCAGCCCGTCATTGACCCGCGTCCAGCCCGACGGCAGTTGCGCCTGTGCGCTGTGCGGAGCCAGCAAGGCAGCCGAAAGCAAGAGCGGCGTCATCCGGATTCGCATCATCTCTTCCCCCCGAAGAGCGGTTGTGATCGCGTCGAACCTACCCCGCCGCGCTGACGCGGCAATCCCAAAAGAAATCGGGATCGTTGCGATCAGGGGGCCGCGGTTTGCCGCTCGCGCGCCCGCACGAACCCGTCGCGCGCCATGCAGCGCGCCAGCCACTCCTTGGTCCGCTCGCCCAGCACATCGTCGGCACCCAGCGTGGTCGCGAGGAAGGCGGCGTAGCCGATGACGATATCGGCGATGGTGAAGCGCCCCGCGACCAGCCACTCGCGCCCGTCGCCCAGCGCGGCCTCGATGCTCTTCGCGCGCCCGCCGAAGAAGGCTTTGTAATCCTCGACCGCTTGCGCCAGCCGCCGCTCGGGCACCTCGACGCGCGTGTAGCGGATCATGATCGCGAGCGGGAAGGTGAGGGTGGCGTCGCTCCGGTGCAGCCAGTTGCGCCACTCCCAATAATCGGTTTCGTCGCGTCGTACCTCGAGGCTCGTGCCTTCGGCGATGCGTTCGCAGATCGCGGCGGACTCGGTCATCAGCCGCCCGTTCTCGACCCAGCCCGGCACCGTCATCAGCGGGTTCACCGGGCGATAGTCGGGTTCGAACGCGCGCGGCGGGAATTTGAGCACGCGCAGGTCGACGTCGATCCCGGCCTCTTCGACCGCCCACAGGCAACGCAGCGAACGCGCGTCGGCGCAGTGATAGAGGATGGGCAGGGTCATGCGGCGATATCCTTCTGGCGTTCGATGTGCAGGCGGTGTTCGCGCCACGCGATGAACAATCCGCTCGCGACGATCAGCGGCGCGCCGATCCACGTCGTATCGGCGGGCAGGGTGCCGAAGAACCACCAGCCGCACGCGATCGACCACAGCAGGCTCGAATAGTCCATCGGCGTCACCACCGACACCGGCGCGAGGCGCAGCGCGCCGGTCAGCGACAATTGCACCACCGCGCCGAGCAGTCCGAGCCCGATCAGCAGCCCCCATTCGCCCGCGCTGTGCGGCGTCATCACGAAGGGCAGGGCCAGCCCCAGCGGCAGCATCGAGATCAGGCTGAACCAGAAGACGATCGACATCGCGCTTTCGGTGCGGCCGAGGTCGCGGACCTGGATGGTGATCAGCGCGGTCATCACCGCGCCGCCGAGCGCGATCAGCGTGCCCAGCCCGTGATCGCCCTCGAACCCCTGCAGCAGCAGCGTCGTCGGGTTGAGCACGACGAGCACGCCGACGAAGCCGACGATCACCGCCGCCCAGCGTTGCCACCCGACGCGTTCGCCGAGCAAGGCCGCGGCGAGAAACACACAGATGATCGGCACCGACAGGTTGATCGTCGTCGCCTCGGCCATCGGCAGGAAGATCATGCCACCGAAATTGAGCGCCATGCCGGTCAGCCCCATCATCGCGCGGCGTGCGTGGATACCGATGCGCTTGGTCGCGAACATCGACAGCCCGCCATGCGTCAGCGCCCATATCGCGAGCAGGGGCAGCACCAGCGCCTGCCGCCAGAACAGGCTCTCGACCAGATGGATGCCCGCGGCCGAGATATGTTTGACCAGCACGAACATCACCGACAGGCTCAGCATCGCGAGCAGCCGGAGCGCGATCCCGCCGAGATAATTTTGCGGCGGATCGGATGCGGCGGCGGCGGTCATGCAAGGCCGCATATCAGGCGGCGGATGCTTTGCAAGCGAAGGGTCCGCGCTTCGTTGCCACGCCGTCGAGGTTTGAAGCAAAATGGCCCAGTGCGAGGAGAGAAGGCGAAGACATATGTCGATATTTCGAGACTTCTCGACGAAGCAATGGGCCATTTTGATCAAATCCCTTCGGGACGTCCAAATGGCTTCCATCTCGGCCCGAAAGCCGCTTGGAAAGGCAACCAGCCTTCCCTGCGCGTCTTTCGGCCCGACCTGTTCGCCATTTGGGCGCCTCGACGGTGTGGCAACGAAGCACGGACCCTGCGCAATGCCATAAGGCTTGCCCCGCCCCCGATGTCCGGCTAATGGCGCTGTCCGGCCTAGGGGTATAGCTCAGTTGGTAGAGCATCGGTCTCCAAAACCGAGGGTCGCGGGTTCGAGTCCTGCTGCCCCTGCCAGGCCTGTTCCATGGCGTCCCAGGACGTCCCCGCGCATCCTGCGACGTATCGAGAAATCCGTCAGGAAATTTGCGAAAAATCGACTCGCTATGTCCCGGATCGCCCCATGAGCAGTCCAACTTCAGCGAGTTGAGGGCAGGCATCAGGGTAGCTCGGCGAGATCATCGGACACCTGCCAACGGATCGACGCCCCTCAAATTCTAGATTTTTTTATTTTATAGCGCTCTAGCTGCGTCACTCCCGGCTGCTGCCCAAATCACGGTACCAAGTTCGAGTCCTGCGTGGCGTGGTCCCCGATCGCCGAAACCGTATAGGCAGCGCGGCAAAACGCGGCAGGCGCCAGATTCTCGCGAAAATACCGGAGGCGTCCCGTCTGTAGCCCTCGATCGCGGCTGTCAGCCATGCGCTGCGGAGAATGCTTAGTAACTATAACTATTTTTAGCTGAAAAATAAGCCCTGTGATCCGGAAATTCCTGTCTTTTGCACGGATATCATCGACGCAACGCCATTGATGCAAGCAGGTCTTTGCATCATTTGTATTAAAATCTCCGTACTGGAAAAACTCATCCCATTTTCCGCACAGGCTATCGTTTTTTTTGATTCGAATAATTGCCCGAGTTTTAATTAGATGGTCCGTTGATTTGTGCCAGCATCAAGAAAGATAGCTTTGTTTCAATCTGATACATATTATTGTTAAAGTAGGCATAAGGCCATTTTTCCATGGATGCGGCATTTCCTAAGCAAGGAGAGTAGTAATGAGCCTGTCTAGCCACAATAAAGCCATGGTCGCCAAGTGGAAAGATTTCAGCAACATCGAATCTCCCGCTGGCGCATTGTTCACCAATGGTGATCACGCCGAAGCCGATATCGTGTGCCAGACCGGCACCGGATCCGGGAAATGCGGTACGGTCTGCAGTGGATCGATGACCAATCCCTGCTGCTGATCGAATATGTCGAAACATGCGGATTACCGCATTTTCGATGAGCAACTGGACCGTTTGATCGCGCCCTTCCGGGAGCGATTGGCGGTCCATTTGTGCGGTTTGACCGGCCTTGCGAATGAAGAAGGGCGAGTCATCGCGGCCGCGGCCGAGGAAGCTTTTTTCGCTCGCCTGTCGCGGCGACTGAACCGGGTTCTCATCCTCGAACTCAATGCGGCCCGCGTCGAGGGCCGCCTCGCCGGCGCGACCTCCGGCGAACGCTGGCTCGATTTCTTCGAGACCGCAAAAACACAGGCATTCTGGGACTATTGTTTCACGGAGTATCCCGACCTGCGCGCGCGCATAGACCGGCTGCTGCGGAATCAATGCGAGGCCGTCGTCGAAATGGCGACCCGCTGGTGCGCCGATCGGCCGCGCATTGCCGCGATGTTGCGGAGCGACACGCTCGTATTGACCGCCGTGTCGCTGGGCGAGGGCGATACGCACGGTGGCGGGCGAACGGTCAATATTCTGGAAACCGATGGCGGGACGATCGTGTACAAGCCCCGGTCGCTGGCCATCGACGCCGCGCTGAGCGAATTCGTCCGATGGCTCGCGACGCAGGTCGATGGTCCGCTTCACATCGAAATTCCGCAGGTCATGGATCGCGGCGAATATGGCTGGGCGCAGTTTGCGGGCCATGAATATGCCGCGAACGACGGCGAATGTCGGCAATTCTATCGCGGTATCGGGCAGCTGCTCGCCCTGATGCGCCTCCTGGGGGGAACCGATCTCCATGCGGAAAATCTGATCGCGCATCGCAACAGGCCGGTCCTCGTCGATTGCGAGACGCTGTTCACGCCCAATGTCACGCCGGTGCCCTCGGGCTATGGCGAAGCCTATGACCATTGCCTGGAACTGACGCGCGGCGGGGTGCTGGCCATCGGCCTCCTGCCCGATCGCGGCCAGGCGCTTGGCTGGCGGGGCGTGGACATGTCCGGTGTCGGCGGGCTGTCGGGTCAGCAGCCCACGACCAGGATCCCGGCGATCGTCGATGCCGGCCTGGATACCGCGCGCGTGGAAATGGTGACGGCGGAGCTTCCCAGAACGGCCAATCATCCGTCGGAAGAGCCGGCGATAACCCTCTATTGGTCCGACATCGTCGCCCAGTTCAAGGAACTGAGCGCGACCCTGCGCGCACTCGATCGGGAAGGGGTGCTGCAACCCAATCTCGACCGGTTCCACGACAAGCAGATCCGGGTCGTGGTGCGGCCCACCGAATCTTATGCCGAAATCGAACGCATGCTCTGGCATCCAGCCGCCCTGGCGCATCCGTCGGAAGCCCGGCAAAAGGCCGAAGCGCTATTTGCCGAAATGGCCGAAAATATCTCTTACGCTCCCGGCGATCCCGTCATCATCGCGGGCGAGGCCGAAGAATTGCGGCATGGAGACATTCCGGCCTTTACGACGCGCAGCGATTATGGCGCGCTGACCGGGCCGAACGACACCGAATGGCTGCCAAGGCAGAATCTGGTCGCTTTGGCGCTGGACGATTGGCGAAAGGCCGATCTGGAGGCCGAGGCCAATTTCATTCGCGCCACCGTCGTGAGTGCCTATGTCTCGGACGGGCATATGCACGACGGTGCATCGGTCTGGATTCCCTCGGGCGACACGGACGATCTGGACAGGCGTCGCCGCTCGCATGCGGCGCGGATCATGGCGCAGATCGTGGCCAATGGACATACGGCGGAAGACGGTACGGTGGCGTGGATCGCGCCCACCCTGACCCCCGCCGGCTGGTCGGTGTCGCCTCTGGGTGCCGATCTCTACGCCGGACTGTCGGGATTGCTCCTGCTCACCGCGGCCTATTCGCGCGAAGTGCGCGCCGGCAGGGCCGATCCCGTGGCGGACCTCGAAAATGTCATGGGCCGGTTGGACAAGAGCCTTGGGTGCATGGAAGAGCGGCAATTGCTGGAAATGCAGAGCGCGAAGCATGTCCGGCCGCCGCCGGTCGGGGGCTATGCCGGCGTTGCTTCGCAGATCTGGACCTTGTTGACAGTGGGCGACATCGACGCCCGTCGCCGGGCGAACGGGATCGAGCGCGCGCTGAAGCTGGTTCCGCTGATCGAATGGGGCGCGCGGACCGAGGAAAGCAACGACCTTCTGCACGGGTTGGCCGGCGCCATCTATCCGCTCGTCCAGCTCGCCGACATGAGCGGCAACGACCATCCGTTGCATGTCGCGCGCGCGCTGGCCGAGCAGTTGACCCGGAAGAGCCTCGTAGATGGGGGACGGGTCAGTTGGCCCGTGCCCTATGCCGAAGGCGGCCTCGGCGGCTTCTCTCACGGTACGACCGGCATCGGCTGGGCGATGCACAAACTCCACGAAGCGACGCGCGATCAACGCTATCGCGATCTTGCCGACGGAGCGTTCCGGTTCGAGGACGATCTCTATGATCCGGTCCAGCGCAACTGGCTCGACCTGCGGCAGATTGATGGCGTCACGGACAGCGTCGCGTGGTGCCATGGCGCGGTCGGCATAGCTCTGGCGCGGCTGGATATCGAACCGTCGCTCCACAGCGAACGGGGCCGCGATATGGTCCAGATCGCGCTCGACGCGGTTTTCGATCGCGGGCTGGGGTGGAATCACTGCATATGCCACGGCGATTTCGGCGCCTGGGATCTCGTCGGGAACACTGAAGTGCAAAAGGCGACGAACCTGCCGATGTCGGCCGAAGCCTTCTGCGCATCGCTGCTGACCAGCCTGGACGTTCATGGCCCGACATGCGGCGTCGTGCGGAACGCGTTCCTGCCCGGTCTTTTCACCGGGCATGGCGGGGTCGCCTATCAGCTGCTGCGCATGCACCCGGACTGCGACTTGCCCTCGGCGCTCATGCTGGGGCGCCGCCGGTGACCGGGATCGAAGACCGCGAGGATGACGGCGACCTGCTGCCGCCCTATTGGCGCCTGGCGAACCAGGACCTGCCCAAAGGCCTGTTCGCCACGCTCGCCCGCGCGCGCATGGCAAGCGCCGCGGTCATCGATATCGTCCGCCATTCGGCGCCGCGCCAGGCCTTGACCGTATTCCTGTCGCAGCTGCTGATCGGCGTGACCGTGGCCGCAGCGCTATTGTTCATGAACAGGATATTCGAGCCGCTCTTTTCGGGGGCCGACGTCATGGCCAAGCTGCGCGCGGTGGCGCCGGCGATCATGGCGCTCGGCGCGATATTCGCGCTCCGGATCGGCTTCTCGTTCGTGCTGGCGATCAACAAGGCCAGCCTCGCCCCCAAGGCGCGGCTGGCGGCCGAGGAACAGCTTTACCGAGCGACCTTGGACATTCCCCTGTCCGATTTCGACGACCCGAATTTCTATGACCAGTTGCAGCGCGCGAGGGACCGGGGGATTTTGCATCTGGAAGGGTCGATCGCGGCATTGATCGAGGCCTTTGCCGCCCTGTTCGCCGTGGCCGGGGCAATGGTGGCGCTTTTCATCCTGCACCCTGCGTTGCTCCTGCTGATGTTCCTGCCCGTCGTTCCGAGCGGACTGGGCGCGATCAGGGCCGCGCGCGTGCAATATGACGGAATGGCAAAGACCGTTTCGCTGATGCGCATGTCGACGATCTACGGCGAAATGGCGACGAAGCGCGAAACCGCCGCGGAGCTTCGCGCGCATCAGGCGCAACCCTTCATTCTGAACAAATTTCGTCATGCGGCCGGGCAGCTGCGCGACCACTATATCGCCATCGCCCTGCGCGAGGCGACGATCACCGGCGTGGCATCCTTGTTCTCGGGGGTCGGCTGGGCCCTGGCCGTCGCGCTGTTGCTCGCCATGATCGTCAATTCCTGGATCGACCTGGCGCTGGCGAGCGCCGCCATCGTCGCCTTCCGCGTCGCCGCGGGCGCGCTCGAGCAGTTGGTCACCAACGCCCACACGCTTGTCCAGAAATCGCTCTATATCAGCGATTATCAGGGCTTCATGGACGCGGCCAGACGGCGCGCCGAGACTCAGCCCACGCGTCCCGTGCCGCGAAGCCCGCAGCGGATCGGCGTTCATGGCCTCAGCTTTCACTATCCGGGAAGCGAAGGGCGATGGGCCCTGGAAGCGATCGATTTCACCGTCGAAGCCGGGGAAACGATTGCGCTCGTGGGGGAAAACGGCTCGGGCAAGACGACCCTTGCGAAGCTGCTCGCCGGACTCTATCGGCCGCAGAAGGGCATGGTCGCATGGGATGGGCATGACCTCGCCGACATGGCTCCCGGAGAGATCGCCGACCGGGTATCGGTGGTCATGCAGAACCCCGTTCGCTGGCCCGACAGCGCGCGCGCGAATATCGAGATCGGCCGCTACCGCGAGGGCGTCGAAAATGAAGAGAAATTGTTGCGCGCCGCCGAACAATCGGGCGCGCTTTCGATCATCGAACAATTGCCCCGCGGATGGGCAACCCTTCTCTCGCGCGAATTTCATGCAGGCCACGATCTTTCGGGCGGGCAATGGCAGAAATTTGCCATCGCCCGCGGCCTGTATCGCGATTGCCCCATCGTCATATGGGACGAACCCACCGCGCCGCTCGACGCAAAAGCCGAAAAGGCCACCTATGAAGCGCTGCGTCGGTTGGGCCGCGGTCGCACGGCATTCCTCATCACCCATCGCCTGATGAGCATCAGGAGTGTCGACCGGATCCTGTTCCTTCAGGACGGACGCCTTGCCGAACAGGGGAGCCATGACGAACTGATGGAGCGGGACGGCGCCTATGCGGCGCTGTTCCGTTTGCAGTCAGAGCTGTATAATTCCAATCTGCTATGAGCGGGCTCCGCCGTTCCGCGCTCGCCGCCGATGCCGAGCGCGCGCTGGGCCGGGACTTTGCCGGCCGGTGCATCGGCCGCGATGAAGACGACATCGCCCTGGTCTACAAACAGCATGCCGCCAACTTGCCCTTGCCTTTGCCCGAGCTGCTGATCGCTTGCCGGACCGGGCAGGACATGGTCCGGGCCTTCGAATTCGTGCGCGACCGGGGCCTTTCCTTTTCCGTGCGGAGCGGCGGCCATTGTTTTGCCGACCTGTCCAATCGCGGCGAGGTCATCCTCGACTGCGCCGGCATGAACGGCGTGGCGATCGACGCGGATCGTAAGATCGTGGCCGGCCCCGGGGCGCTGTCCGGCGATGCGATCGCCACCCTGGCGAAGGCGGATATGACCTTGCCGGTCGGGGGATGTCCGCTCGTGGCGCTCGGCGGCCTGTCGCTGGTCGGCGGGTTCGGACTGACGGGGCGATCGCGAGGACTCTTGGCCGACCGAGTCTCCGCAGCCCATGTCCTGCTCGCCGATGGCCGGCTTCTGGAATGCAGCGCGAACCGGCATGACGACCTGTTCTGGGCCCTGTTCGGCGCCGGCCCCCTGGGCTTCGGAATCGTCACGCAGCTGCAATTCGATCCGGCCCCGCCCCGTCCGGGGATCGCAGTCGATGGCGCTTGGCCGATACGCTATGCGAAAGAGATTTTTGCCCTCTGGCAGGATTATGCGCCCGTCGCGGACCCTGCTTCTTCGGTGCAGATCAGCTTGGTCGCGCCGGAAAATCCGGACGATGACTGTTTCGTGCGATGCTATGGCGTCATCCTCGACAAGGACCAAAGCGATGGGGACGGGCGCGATGCCCTGCTCGCAGGGCTGGCGAAACATTTCGGTCCCTTCGCCAGCCGCATCGAGATCGCGGCCAAGTCTGCCGAGGACATGCCGCTCTATGCGTGCGGCGCACGGACATATCGGGGCGAGCCCGCCTGGCTGCCTTCGCGTCCCTATACGGGTACCGCGCTATTGGCGCAGCGCTCGCAGTTTTTCGATGCGCCGCTGCCCGGCGATGCGATCGCCGGACTGATCGAGCGTTTGCAGGCCGATCGCACCGAACTGCAGGCGCGGGAGATCGAATGCATCCCCTGGGGCGGGAACTATGCGCGACCCGATGCGCAAAACTGCTTTTCGCATCGGCAGGCCCATATGCTGCTGCGGTACAACAGCCTGACCGGCCGGCAACCGGCGCCAGCCGTCCGCACATCGATGCAGAATTGGGTCGATGCGTGCCGCGATATCCTGCGCCCGTACGCCAATGGCCGCATCTATGCCGGTTATGCGGAAAAAGATCTTCCGGACCCCATGGCCTCCTATTTCGGGGAGGCGGCCGCGCGGCTCAGTGCGCTCAAGCGGCACTATGACCCCGATAATATCTTCATGGGATCGGTTTCCGCTTTGGACCGCTGATGCATCCCGGTGGCGGAGGACGTCAGCTCCCCCCTAAAGCGCGACCGAAAGTGCCGGTCGTCATTCGGCCATCGGCCTTCGGGGACCGCAGCAGCTTGCGAGCGCGCATCCTTCCAACGACACGCTAAGGTGGAAGCTTCGTATACCCTCAGGCGGCAGCCTCAAAATGCCGGGCTTGTCCCAAACCTCGCCGGAAAAGTCGACCGGGTCGGCCATGCCGGCCCACGGCTCGATGCAAAGATAGCGGGCGCCGGGCTTCTGCCAGATGCCCAGCCAACTCGTATCCGGAAAGGCAATCCGAAGGTTCGGCGATCCGGGCGCACCCCAGAGGAGACTGCGGCTGTCCAGCTTGTCCCAGATGAGCGCATCGCCATCGAACATCCCGTATGTCGGCACGAGCATGTCTCCGTCGACCGGAGAAGGCCGGGTGTCCGCTGCGATCAGGCCCGTCGCCCGATCGACCGTCCGGAGCGGAGAAGGCTCGGGTCGATCAAAGAGAATCCGGTGGTTGGAAGCTGCGGCACCATAAGGCAGCGGCCATGCGAAAGCGGGATGAAACCCGAAGGAGAATGGCATCGCCGTGTCGCCCTCATTCGCCACGCGTGCGCTTATGGTCAGGCGTCCGCCGTCGAGATCGAAGACGATCTCCAGCGAGAATTCGAAGGGATAGACGAGGCGGGTTTCGGCGTCGGCTTCGAGCCGCAAAGCTGCCCGTGTCTCGCTGTGCTCCAGCAAAGCGAATGGCTTGCGGCGTGCAAAGCCGTGTTGCGGCATCGGATATTCGTGCCCGTTCAACCGATACCGGTCATCGCTGCAACGGCCGACGAACGGGAAGAGGATCGGCGCGCGCCCGGTCCACCAGCGCGGGTCGGCGTCGGTCATGAGTTCGCGCCCGGCGTCGTCGCACAGCGACCATAGTTCGGCGCCCAGAGGATTGATCGTTGCGGTGAGATCGCCGCTCGAGATGACGGGCAGTCTTGCTGTCATCGACGTCGGTCCGCCGGGTGTCGCAGCTCATCCATGCGCTTGTCCGGTCCAATGATAGAGTTTCTGGAGCGGTAGGAGCGCGGCGCCCATGGCAGCGGCAGCGGCCGGGGCTTCCGCGGGAACGAGATGGGGAACGGGCCGGGACTGGGCCCGCCGATGCTGGTCGAAGAAGCGGATGTGGGGAATCGCCAGCCGCGCGAGATCGTTCGGCAGGCGGCCGCCCAATATGATCGCATCGATATCGAGGATCGCCCCTGCGTTCGACGCGATGATCGACAGCGAACGGCTTACCTTGAGTACCCACCGCTGCACGGCAGGCCAACCGGCGTCGAATTCGCGGAGCAGCTCGTCCACGGTTTCGAACCTGATCCCGTCGGCCCCGAGTTCGAGCCGCAGGACCTCGAGGCTCGGGAACACGTCGATCGTCGGTTCGAGCCCGCCGGCAAATTCGCCGGCATTGCCGTGCCGGCCCCGCCAGAGCTTTCCGTCGAGGACGACACCGCCGCCTACCCCCGAACCGATGAAGAGATAGGCAAAGCTGTCGTAACGCTGCCCCGCGCCGACCAGGCATTCGGCAAGGGCGGCCGCGTTGCCGTCGTTCTCGGCATAGACGGGCATGCCGAGCCTGCCCGTGAAATAGTCCTCGAGATCGAGATCGGCCCATTCGTCGAGTCCATAGGGCGTGTTGAAGATGCCTTGGTGGAGGAAGGAGCCGGAGACAGCGAGCCCGGCGCCGATCGGCGCCCTGCCGCCCGCGATATTCCCCACCAGCGCATCGATGCACGTCGCAAGGCGTGTGGCCGCGCCGGCAATGTCGGAATTGGGTCCGGCAAGATGTTCGTTCGCGAGGACCTTGCCCGCGAAATCCGCGATCAGAACGTCCATAGCGCCGGGCGCCACCGAAATCCCGATGCTGGCGCAATGATCGGGAACGAGCGAAAAGCTGTTCGCGGGATAGCCGCGCGACCCCATCTTCACACGCTCGCCGCTCGATATCATGCCGCGGTCGGCGAGGCCCGCCAGGATGCGCGACGCGGATTGCTGGGTGACATCCAGCCGCTCGGCCAGTTGCGCCTGCGTGATGGTGCCGGTGCGGAACATCAGGTCGAGCGCGCGGCGCTCGTTTCGGGTCAGCTCGATCATGCCTGCAATTGAGCGGCAAGCGCGAGGCAGCGCAAGCGAATTCACACTTGACGTGTGAATGTCACCAAAGATACACATTAAGTGTGAAATAGAAGCGGAAGGCCGACGATTCGCCGGTATCATTCACGCCTTTGATGTAAGAGGGAGAGCATCATGTTGACGATTCGCACGTCCGATTTCCGCCGCGCATGGGTTCAGGGCGCGGCCCTTGCGGCCTTCCTGGCGACTCCGGCTTTCGCCCAGGATTCGGTGCAAGCCGCTGCGGGCGAAGCGGTTCCGGACGGATCCGACGCCGGTGCCGGCGGCGATATCATCGTCACGGCGACCCGCCGGTCGGAATCGATCCAGAAGGTGCCGATCGCCGTATCGGTGGTCGATGGCGAACTCATGCGCCAGCAGGGGCTTGCCAACCTCAAGGATATCGCGGGTCAGGTGCCGACCCTCAATTTCCGCACGGCCGCTTCGAACAAGGATCAGGCCGTCTTCGTGCGCGGTCTCGGTACGGTATCGACGTCGCCGGGCGTGGAGCCGTCGGTCTCGACCGTTCTCGACGGGGTCGTCCTCGCGCGCCAGGGGCAGGCGACGCTCGACCTACTCGATATCGAGCGTGTCGAGGTGCTTCGCGGGCCGCAGGGCACCTTGTTCGGCAAGAACGCGTCGGCTGGCGTGCTGAATATCGTCTCGAAGAAGCCCGACGATGATTTTCGCGCCTTCGTCGACGTCAGCGCGTTCGAGGATGGCGAAGGGCGCGGCCGCGTCGGCCTTGCCGGGCCGATCTCGCCCGGACGCGTGGCGATCGGCGTCAACATGATGGCGACGACCTACCGCGGCAACGTTCGCAACCTCTTCGACGGCGAGCGCGTCAACGGCTATGACAAGATCGGCACACGGGCGCGGTTGCGCTTCACGCCCTCCGATACGGTCGAACTGCTGCTGACCGCGGATTATGTCTGGTCGAAGGACACCACGCCGCAGGGCGTCCCGACGCGGACCTTCCTCACCGCCTTTCCGACAGGTGCCGTCACCAGTTTCCCGAATTTCGCTGCGGCGTTCCTGCCTGGGGTGGCGAGCGAAGACGGCCGCATCATCAATTCGAACTACAACACCCACGTGGTCGACGAGAATTTCGGGATCGCGGGCGAATTGAACGTCGAATTGGGCGACTTCACGCTCACCTCGATTTCGGCGTGGCGCGGATGGAACAACAAACAGCTGCAGGATCAGGACCGGCTGCCCGCAGCCGTCGTCGGCATCGCGCAGCTCCACGATGTGGGGCGGCTCGATTTCGACCAGATATCGCAGGAGGTCCGGCTCACCTCGCCCAAGGGCGAATTCATCGACTATGTCGTCGGCGCCTTCTATTTCCGCGGCCGCAACAGCGAGAATTATCAGCGGCAGACGACGGTCCGGACGGCGGCTGCCACGACGATCACCAACGGCGTTGCCGATTATGGCGTGACCAACAAGAATCTCTCGGCTTTCGGCGAAGCCAATATCCATTTCAGCGACCGCTTCCGGGCGCTGGCTGGCCTGCGCTGGATCCGCGACGAGCTGAGCTATGACTTCAACCGCGTGTCGTCGTCGCCGACGCCGGTGACGGGCATCCAGACCAGCTTCGCCGCGAGCGGGCAGACGGTCTCGAAGGATTTCGCCGGGCGCGCAGGTCTCCAGTTCGATCTGGCGCCGCGTGCGATGATCTATGGAACCTATTCGCGCGGCTATAAGGGGCCGGCCTATAATCCCGCCTTCTCGATGCTGCCGCAGGACACGCTGGCGCTGAAGCCCGAGACCTCGGACGCCTATGAGCTCGGCCTGAAGTCGAAGCTCTTCGGCGGCGCCGTGACCTTCAACGTCGCGGGCTTCCTGCAGAAGCTCGAAAATTATCAGGTGCCCTTCTTCGACACGTTCAACAATTCGCCGATCAGCCGGCTGATCAATGCCGGGCGGGTCTCGACCCGCGGTGTCGAGGTCGATCTGTCGGCTGCCGTCGGTGACCATCTGACGCTGAGCGGGGCGGCCGCCTATACCGACGCGAAGATCGACGAGTTCACCTGCCCCGCAGGCACCAACGCGTCGTGCCAGATCAACGGCTATACTTTGCCCTATGCGCCCAAATGGCGCATCAACGGCCGCGCCGAATATCGCGCGCCGGTGTCGGGCGGGATCGACCTGGTGGTGGGCACCGACGTGAACTGGCGCACCGACACGCAGTACAGCATCAACCAGACGCCCGACACGATCCAGCCGGGCTATGCGATCTGGAATGCCAATATCGGCATCGCAACGGACGACGGCCTGCGGGTGATGCTCCTTGCGCGCAACCTGACCGACAAATCCTATTCGACCTTCCTGACGCGGTTCGGCCAGGGCGTGGCGCGATTTGTCCCGCGCGACGACCGGCGCTATTTCGGGATCAGCATCAACAAGGACTTCTGATGAGCGACAGCAGAGCATATCCCCGCCGCGAATTTTTCGCGGCGGGCGCTGCCGCGGCGCTTCTGGCTGCAGCGCCGGCGATGGCGAAGCCCGCGAGCAACGAGCGCGACGCGACGCGGAAATTTTTTCCCGACGGCCGGGTTCATCCCTTTGCCGGTAATACGATTATCTGCCACCTCGACCAGCAGGGTCCGCGAAGCTCGCCGTTCGATACGATGCTCGACATCTATCGCGAGCTTCCGGGCAGGAACTATGCGCGCAAGCTCGCGCTGCTGCCGCCGTCGAGCTATCACATGACCCTGTTCGGCGGCGCGACCGATGCGAACCGTGCGCCGGGGCAATGGCCCCGCGATGTCCCCGCCGACGCTTCGATCGCCGAATGCAACCGGATCGTCGGCGAGCGGCTGCGAACGGGGCCGGTCGCATCGCCTGCCGAGATACGGATGAAGGTCGACACGTCGGATTCGGGTTATGACGGCAACACCCTCCGCATCCCGCTCGCGCCCCGCGACGCCGCCGAGGCCGAGACGCTCAGCGCCTTGCGCGACAGCTGGTCGGACGTGGTGGGGGTTCGCTCGCCGCGCCACGATGAATATCAGTTCCACATCACGATCGGCTATCTGATCCGGCCGCTCAGCCCGCGGGAAACAAGGGATGCGCTGGCCGATATGGCGAGCTGGAAGGCGCGCATGACAAGCCGCAGTCCGATCATCGAATTCGGCCGCCCCGAATATTGCACCTTCGACGACATGTTCGCCTTCAAGCGCCAATTCTTCCTGTGATGCCGTGAGCAGGGCCAGCGCCTCCGAACTGCGGGCGATCGGTTATTCCGCGGGGAACCTCGGCAAGAACCTGCTCTGGTCGGCGGCGGACCTGACCCTGCTTTTCATCCTGACCGACATCCTCGGGCTCCCGCCGGGTTTCGCGGGGACCGTCATGATGCTCGCGCTGGTCGGCGACATGGTCATCGATCTCAGCGCGGGACGCCTCGCGGCCGCCGCGGAGCGCCACGGGATCGGCTATGGCCACATGCTGTGGCTGTTCGCGCCCGCGTGCGCGGCATCCTTCGCGCTGCTCTATGCGCTGGCGGGGGAGGGAAGCGGCGACGCTGCGGGCATCGTCCTCGCGCTCGTCGCCTTCCGGATTTTCTACGGGCTTCTCGACATCCCGCACAACGCGATGATGCCCCATGTCGTGACCGACAGCCGCGCGAGGGGGAGGGTATCGGGCTATCGCTATATCTTCAGTTCGATTGCGACCCTGCTCGTCACGCTGTGGCTGGCGCCCGAGGTCAGCGCAGCATCGCTCTCGGGCAAGAGCGCCGATCTCGAGACCTTCGGTATCGTGGCGGCCGGCCTCTCCGTCCTGACCTTGTGGATCGCCGCCAGCTGCTTTCGTGCCCCTGTCCGGACGCCGGAAATCCCGCCCGGCCGTGTGCGTATCCTGCCGAGGTTCAGCACGGATTATGTGAAGCTTCTCGTTCTGGGGCTGTTGGCCGGCGGTGCATCGGCGATGTTCGCGCGCTCGATGATCTATTACGGTACCCATTATCTCGCCGACGCGGAGGCCGCCGCCCGGATCCTCTCTGCGCTCGTCCTCGGCCAGCTGGCCGGAACGATCGTGTGGAGTACGGCCAGCCAGCGCTTCGATTCCCGCCACGTGCTCGCCTCTGCCAATGCGGTCTCGGCTCTTCTCGTGCCGGCTTTTCTCCTTCTGCCCACCGATTTGCAGCCCGCCGGCGGTTTCCTGATCGGTGCCGCCCTCGCGGGCGTCTTCGCCTTGCCCTGGGCGATATTGTCGGATGTCATCGACGCGGACGATGTGCGCTTCGGCTGCCGCTACGAGCCTCAGGCCGTCAGCCTGTTCGTGACGGTGCTGAAGGGCGGGGCTGCGCTCGGCATCGCCGCCATGGGCTGGACGCTCGATGCCGTTGGCTACGATGGGGCGGGCAGCCGCTCGCCCGCCATCGCCACAGCCGTCGTCGGCCTCACGATCCTTCCCGCGGCGCTGGGCGGTCTGGCTGCGAGCGTGATCGCCTGGTCGCTGAAGGGCGGACACGCGTCGCACGCCCGGCATCTCGAACAACTGGCAAACCGGCGCTCGGCCGGGCCGCTGGCTGACAAGAAGCCAGACGGAGACATCTGACGGCAATGCCGGGGCCGCTCGCGGGAATCCGGCGCGGCCTTTGATTTTCGGGAATCAGGCAGGGATATAGATGCTCTGCGGCGCCATATATTCGAGCATGCCCTCCAGGCCGTTCTCGATCCCGAAGCCGCTCTGCTTGTGGCCCGCAAAGGGCGTGTCGGGACGCAGCATCAGATTCTGGTTGATCCAGACCGTGCCCGTCTCGAGACGGCGCGCGATCGCCACCGCCTGGTCGATATCCTTCGACCAGACCGCCCCGGCAAGGCCGTAATCGCTGGCATTGGCGCGATCGACGACCTCGTCGACCTCGTCGAAGCGCATCATCGGCAGCACGGGGCCAAAGGCTCCCTCCTGCACCACCGGCGAATCCTCGGGCGGATTGTCGACGATGGTGACGGGGATGAAATAGCCGCCGGTATCGGGTCCCGCCGGGCCCTCGACGAGGGTGAGGCCATCGGCGCGGGCATCGGCGATCAGCGCGGTGACGCGCTCGAACTGGCGGCGGTTCTGCAGGGGGCCGAGCACGGTGCCCTGCTCGCTGCCGTCGCCGAGCTTCACCGCCTGCGCGATGGCGGCTAGGCGGTCGCGTAGGGCGTCGTAGATATCGTTGTGGACATAGAGGCGCTTGGTCGCGACGCAGATCTGCGCGCTGTTGAAGAAGGCGCCGAAGAAGATCTTCTGGGCGACCTCGTCGAGGTCGACGTCGGGCAGGACGATCGCGGCGTCGTTGCCGCCGAGTTCGAGCGTCAGGCGCTTCAGGTCCTTCGCGGCGCTTTCCATCACGCGCTTGCCCGTCGCGGTCGAGCCGGTGAACGAGATTTTGGCGAAGCCCGGATGTGCGGTCATCAGCGGGCCGAGCGCGTCGCCGCCCGAGATGATGTTGAGCACCCCCGCCGGGAAGACGTCCTTCAGCAGTTCGCCGATCTTGAGCATGCAGAGCGGGGTGAAGGGCGACGGCTTCAGCACCATCGTGTTGCCCGCGGCGAGCGCGGGGGCGACCTTCCAGATCGACAGGTTCACCGGGAAATTCCACGGCGAGATCGCGCAGACGGCGCCGAGCGGCACATAATGGGTTTCGATGCGCTGGCCGTCGCCCTTGTCGATCACATGCACCGGCGGCGTCATCGCGGCATAGGCGCGGAGCCAGGCGACGGCGATGCCGATCTCGGACCGGGCGCCGTCGGTGGGGCGCCCCTGTTCGCGGGTGAAGAGGCGCGCGAGCTGCTCGGCGTTGGCGGCCAATATGTCGGCGGCCTTGAGCAGGCAGGCCTGGCGTTCCGCGACCGGCACGTTGCGCCAGCTCTTGAAGGCGCGGTTCGCGGCCGCCACGGCGGCGTCGAGCTGCGCCTCCGAGCAATCGGGAGCGGAAGCGAAGACCTCGCCGGTCGCGGGATTGATCACCTCGATCGCGGCTTCGCTGCCCACGAGCGCGCCGTCGATCAGCATCGAATAGCCGGTGTCGAAATTCATGGGGCCTCTCCTGCGATCCGATTGACTCGGGTTAAATGTCCATTTAAGCCGCGATTAAATGAACATTTAAATCGCGTCAAGGAGAGGAGCCGCGATGGGCATGGCCGAGGGCGGGGCCAAAGGCGGGGCCGTAGACCAGTCCGCGCAGCCGGCGACCGCGCAGCGGATCGTCGATGCCGCGCGCAGCCTGATGATCGAGCGCGACCTGCTCGAAGTGTCGATCGCCGACATCTCCGAACGCGCGGGGACCAATGTTGCGCTGGTCAGCTATTATTTCGGCAATCGTGAGGGGCTGATGATCGCGATCGTCGAGGGCGACGCGCGCCGCGCCGCGGGGCATCTCGACCGCCTGCTCGCCGCGGACATGACGCCGACCGCCAAGATGGAGCGGCATATCCGTGGGATGATCGAGGCTTATTTCGATCGGCCCTATCTCAACCGCCTGCTCCACAAACTGCTTCGCGAAGCTTCTCCGCAAGCGTCGGCGAAGGTGGGTGCGAGCTTCGTCCGGCCCGTCACCGAGGCGCGGCGCGCGATGATCGCCGACGGCGTGGCGCGCGGCGAGTTCCGTGCGGTCGATGCCGACCTGGTCAGCTTCGCGATCGACGGCGCCTGCGCGCATCTCTTTTCGTCGGAGCAGTCGCGCCGCACGGTGCTGGGCGACGGCTCGCTCGATCATAACCTGATCGATCGTTATGTCGTCACCGTCACCGACCTGATCGTCGGCGGGCTGCTCGCGCGCTAGTCGGCGAGCGCCGCCTGCGGGTTGAAACCCAGCGTCGCCGAATAGCCGCCGTCGACCCCGATCGACTGGCCGCAGACGAACGAGGCGGCGTCGGACAGCAGCCAGACGATCGCCGCGGCGCTTTCCTCGGGCGTGCCGAAGCGGCCGATCGGGTGCATCTTCGCCGCGCCGCGCATCGCCTCCTCATTGCCCTGCAGCACGCGGTGCAGCATCGGCGTTTCGGTGCCCGCCGGGGCGATCATGTTGACCCGGATGCCGCGCCCCGCCTGCTCGACCGCCGCCGAGCGGGTGAGCGCCCACACCGCGTGCTTCGACGCGGCATAGACCGACTGGCCCACCAGCCCGGTAAAGGATCCGACCGACCCGACGTTGACGATCGCGCCGCCGCGGTCGCCCATCGCCGCGATCTCGGCGCGCATCGCGAAAAAGACGCCGCGCGCGTTCACGTCCATGATCTCGGCATAATCGGCGTCGGTGAGCGCGTGCATCGGTGCCATGCGCCCCTCGACCCCGGCGTTGTTCACCGCGCCGTCGATCCGGCCGAAGCCGTCGGCGGCGGCCGACACGAAGCTGTTCACGGCGTCGGAGGAGCGCACGTCGACCGGCAGCCCCAGCGTACGCGGCGCCCCCGCCTGTGCGGCTTCGGCAGCGACCGCCTCGGCCTTGGCGCGGTCGCGCGCGCCGACGACGACGGTCGCGCCCGCCTGGCCGCAGGCGATGGCGGTCGCGCGCCCGATGCCCGTCGATCCGCCGACGATCAGGATGACCTTGTCCGGGAGCATGAAGCGATCAGGCCGCGCGCGCGATCTGCGGCCGCGGGGCGGCGTCGCCGAGGTAAACCCCCGGCGTCGCGCCGAGCGGGCGGTCGCGCTCGAAGGTCTGCTCGCCGTTGACGAAAATCTGGCGATAGCCGCCGGCACGCGCCTTGCGCCGCCAGTCGCCCCCCGGCTGGTCGTGGACGACGTCGAACCGGTCCTGGTCGAAATAGAGCTCGTCCAGGTCATAGATCAGCATATCGGCCGCCATGCCCTCGAGCAGCGCGCCGCGATCCTTGATCCCCATCGCGCGCGCGGGCTGGTACGACAGGCGGTAATGCATCTCCTCGAGCGACAGGAAGTCATTGTCGCGCGCGAGCCACAGGATCAGGTCGGTGGTCCATTGGCCGCCGCTGAAATTCTTGGTGTGTGCGCCGCCGTCCGACGCGCCCGCGAGCACGCGGCCGTTCGACAGCAGGTCGGCGACCTTGGCGGGGTCGATCGCGATGCCCGGCGTCTTGAGCTCGATGCGCAAGTCGCTTTCCAGCGCGGTGTCGATGAAGGCGTCGACCTCGCTCTTGCCCTCGGCGGCGGCGATTTCGCCGAGTGTCTTGCCAAGATACGCCTTGGGATCGTTCGAGCCGGGACCCATGCCGATGACGGTATAATCGGCGAGTCCGCCCGCGGTCGCCTCGAACATCACGGGGTCGTAACTTTCGTTGAAGCGGCGGCGGAAATCGGGATCGAGCAGCTTGGCGCGCTTGTCGGCGGGGTCCTTGCAGAAGGTCAGCTCGCGATAGACGTCGAGCGCGTCGAGCGAGCAGCCGGGCGAATTGAACAGCTCGGTCTCGTTCCACGCGCGGCAGATGACCGTCGCGGCGTACATCTCGACGCCCTCCTCTTCGTTCATCGCGTCGAGCCAAGCCATGCTCTGGCGGTGGAGGTCGGGGGTATATTCGCTGACCGAGAAGACATTGTGCAGGATCGGGCGCCCGGTTTCGCGCGCCAATTTTTCGCTGATGCTGCGGTCGCCGACCGGTCCGATCTGCGATATGACCTGGATCATGCCCTCCTGCCGCTCGCTGAGCGCGCGCGCCATCGCACAGGCATCGTCCGGGTGCATCACATCGGTCGGCATCGGCGATCCGTCGACGTCGACATGGTTGTTCTCGTGCCCCATGAAGCTCAGCGACAGGCCGCAGGCGCCGGCGTCCATCGCTTCGTGGATCAAGCCCTTGATCGTCTCGATCTCGGCCGCGGTCGGCCGGCGGTGCTTCGCCTCCTCGCCCATGACATAGAACATCACCGCATTGAGCGGCAGGAACATCGTCAGATTGACGGCCTTGGGCGTCCGCCGCATCGCCTCGACCAGCTCGGGAAAAGTCTCCCACGACCAGGGGAGCGCGGTCTGCATCTGGATCGCGGGGACCTGTTCGGTCGTCTCCATCATCAGCATCGCGCGCTCGCGGTCCTGCACATGGACGGGCGCGAAGCCGAAGCCGCAATTGCCGGTGACGACGGTGGTGATGCCATTCTCGCCCGCGTTCGAGCAGGTCGGGTCCCAGAAGATCTGCGCGTCATAATGGGTGTGGGTGTCGATATGGCCGGGCGCGACGATCAGGCCGTCGGCGTCGATCACGCGCGCGCTGCCGGGGTCGGCGATCGGGCCGACGCGCGCGATCTTGCCGTCCTTGATCCCGATGTCCGATTTGAAGCGCGGAAAGCGCGTTCCGTCGATGATCGTCCCGTTCTTGATGACGAGGTCGAAACCGTACATGACAAATCTCCCGGTATGTCGTTTCCGGGCAAGAATGCGACAAAAAATAATTTTCGTCAAATTTTCAGATTTTCTGCGGGTTGAACGATGGATCATGAACTCGAAACCGAGGTGGCACGGCGGACGCAGGCGCGCATTTTGGACGCCGCGAATCAGGTGATCGCCAAGGTCGGCTACAAGAGGCTGCGGATGGAGGCGGTGGCCAAAGGCTCGGGGATCACGCGCCAGACCATCTATAATTATTTCCCCAACAAGCAGCAGCTGGCGACCGCGGTGCTGCTGCGCGAGGGCGCGCTGGTCAACGAGCGCGCCAAGGAAAATATCCCCGATGATCTGGAGGGCGGGGCGCTGCTGTCGGCGGCGGTCATCGCGCTGGTCGATGCCGCGCGCGCGATGCCGATCTTCGAGGGCATGTTCGAGGAAGGCTCGGTCGGTTTCGTCAACGAACTCGCCGAACATTCGCGCGTGATCGAACTGATGATGCACGAATATTGGTCGCCGGTGATCGAACGGCTGCGCGCGACCGGCGAGGTGCGAACCGACATTCCGGTCGAGCGGCTCGAATGGTGGCTGAGCTTCGTCTATCGCGCGCTGCTCGCGCGCCCGCCCGAGGACCTCGACGACCGCGCCGCGATGGACGCGCTCGTGCGCGACTTCCTCGGCCCCAGCGTGATGGGGCGTTAGGGACCCTGATCAGGCCGCAATCGGCGTCACCGCCACCGGGATGCCGTCGATGAAGGTCGTCCCCGACACGCGCTCGACCGCGGCCGGACCCAGTCCGAGCAGCAGGTTGATGTTCGCGCCGGGCAGCGTGTTCGCGTGGCGCCAGCCGCCATTATGCCCCCAGCCGTGCGGGTAGCAGACCGCGCCCTCGACGACATCGTCGCTGACCTCGACGACGACCTCGACCGCGCCATGATCGTTCGACACAAGCGCGCGGCCGCCATCGGCCAGGCCGTGCCGCGCCGCATCGGCGGGGTGGACGAGCAGCGCGGGCTCCTGCGATCGCGCCAGCTTCTCGGGATTGTGCATCCAGCTGTTCATCGACTTGAGCTTGCGCTGGCTGAACAGCTTGAGCGCCGCCGGCTCGGGCGGCGCGGCGCGATGCGCGGCGAAGCGGGCGAATTCCTCGGCCACGATCGGGTGCCATAGCCGGATCTTGCGGTCCTCGGTCGCGAGGTGACCGGCCCAGCCGTCATAGGTGAGCGGCAGGTCGAGCATCATCCCGTGCGGCATCGCGGCGAGCCGGGCGAAGCTCAGCGCGTCCGCGCCGCGCCGCTTGCCGAGCGGGCCGTGGCGCAGCCCGAGCTCCACGAGGGTGAGCGGGGTGATCGTCATCCCCTGGCGTTCGAGCCAGCGCAGCCCCGGCGTCGGGGCGACCGAGCCCAGCCCCATGCGCGCGACCAGATCGTCGAAGATCGCCTTCTCCTCGCGCGCCTCGCCCATCGGCGGCACCGCGGCGCGCGCATATTGGATGAAGGGCCGCACCATGTGCGACAGGCCGATCAGCGGGATATCGTCCTTTTCGAGGAAGGTCGCGGCGGGCAGGATATAGTCGGCGAAGCGGTTGGTCTCGGTCATGTACAGGTCGACCGAGAAGAGCAGGTCGAGCGACTCGAGGGCTTCCTCGAGCCGCTCGCCCCCCGGCGCCGACAGGACAGGGTTACCCGCGATGACCATCATCGCGCGAACCTGGCCCGGGCCAGGTTCCAATATGTCGTCGGGCAGCGCCGCGGCGGGCATCAGCCCCGCGACGACCGGCAGGTCGCCGATGCGCGTGCGGTGCTCGCCATAGCCCGACAAAGGCTCGGCCCCCTCGGCGAGCGGGAAGGCGCCGAAGGTCGA
Organism: Sphingopyxis sp. HIX; assembly: GCF_001468285.1. Lineage (GTDB taxonomy): Bacteria > Pseudomonadota > Alphaproteobacteria > Sphingomonadales > Sphingomonadaceae > Sphingopyxis. Next base: position 40,889 of record NZ_LNSB01000019.1, read on the forward strand.
CCCGCCGACCTGGCCGAACTTGCCGCCCGCGATGTTGATCGCGTCGAGCAGCAGATTGGCGAGGGTCGAGAAGCGCCCGCGGCACAGGCCGACGCGGCCGTACATCGCGGCGCGCGGCGCGGCGGCGAAGTCGAGCGCCAGCTTTTCGATCGCGGCGCGCGCGATACCCGTCGCGGCGGCGGCTTCGTCGAGGTCGACGCCGAGCACCGCCGCGCGCAGTTCGCCCCAACCCGTGCAATGCGCGGCGAGGAACGCCTCGTCGACTGCCTCGGCGTCGATCATCGCCTTCAGCATCGCGGCGTGCAGCCAGGCGTCGGCGTCGGGCCGGATCGCGACATGCTCGTAGCGTTTGGCGGTCTCGGTGCGCCGCGGGTCGATCACGATCACGCGCCCGCGCGCGGCGATCGCGTCGAGGTCGTGGCGCATGCGCGGCGCGGTGAGCAGCCCGCCGTGCGACACCAGCGGGTTGGCGCCGGTGACGATCAGCAGGTCGCAGTGCGGCAGGTCGGGGATCGCGTTGCGAAAGGCGACGCCGTAGAGGATCCAGCTCGCGAGGTGGCGCGAGGTGCTGTCCTGCGATCCCGCGGCATAGAATTTGCTGCTGCCGATCCGCTGCAGGAACCATTGGCTCGACAGGAAGGTGTCGGTCGAAAAGGCGCCGGGGTTGCCGAAATAGGTCGCGACCGCCTCGGGCCCGTCGCGCGCGATGATCGCCGACAGCCGCGCCGCGATATCGTCCAGCGCCTCGTCCCACGACACTTCGGCGAATTCGCCCGGTCCGCCGACGCGTTTCAGGGGGCGCAGCACGCGATCGGGGTCGTTGGCGATATCGACGATCGCCGCGCCCTTGACGCAGATATGCCCCTGGGTGTGCGGATTGTCGCGGTCGGGCGACAGCTTCACCGGGCGCCCGTCCTCGACGGTGACGACGGTGCCGCAAAAGGCCTCGCACAGCCGGCAAAAACTGACGTGCTCGCTTCGACTCGCGCCGGTGTCGGCCATTTTCCTCTCCGCCCGATGTCCGCCAAAACCCCGCGAAAAAGCTGATTAAATGAGCATTTAAATGCGCGCTTGACAGAATAAAATACGACGAATATTAATTTTTGTCGTGTCGCGCTATGCGCCAGTGCGGCGGGACCTGGCAAGCAGAAAGATGGAGCGAAAAGCGCCACGATCTGGAGGGAGAGGAAGATGCATAAGGCTGTATTGATGGCCGGGGTCGCCATCGCCACCATCGGTGTTTCGCCCGCTTGGGCCCAGAGCGCCGCGCCGGCCGGCGCCGCCGAAGAGGACAGCGGTCTCGTCGATATCGTCGTGACCGCGCAGCGCCGCTCCGAAAATCTCCAGAAGGTCCCGGTCGTGGTCACCGCGGTCGAACCCGATGTGCTGGAGGCGCGCAACGTGTCGACGCTGCAGGACCTGCCCAAGCTGACGCCGTCGCTGACGGTGCAGAACCAGGCGAGCAACGTCACCCCCTTCATCCGCGGCGTCGGCTCGACCGTCACCGGCGCGGGGCAGGCGGCGAGCGTCGCCACCTATGTCGACGGCGTCTATATCTCGACGCTGACCAGCGCCGCCTTCGACCTCGACAATGTCGAACAGGTGCAGGTGCTCGAAGGACCGCAGGGTTCGCTCTATGGCCGCAACGCGACCGGCGGCGCGATCGTCGTCACGACGAAGACGCCGCGGCCGGGCGATCCGCTCTCGGGCCGCTTCCGCGCCGGTTATGGCAATTACGACAATCGCGAAGCCTCGGCGATCGTCTCGGGCGGGCTCGGCGACATGTTCGCCTTCTCGGTCAACGGATCGATCCGCAAGCGCGACGGCTATATCAGGAACCTCAACGCGCCGGGCACGGGCAGCAGCAACGACGATTTCTACGACCGCGATTCGAAGTCGATCGGCGCCGTCCTGGTGTACAAGCCGTCCGAACAATTCGACCTGGTGCTGCGCGCCCAGCATTTCGAATCCGACGACCGGTCGGGGCAGGGCTATCAGGCGGTCGGGCTCGACATCGACGTCGGCGGCACCGGCCTCAACGGGTCGCAGCTCTATTATGCGGGCTTCCTGCAAAGCTTCGGCGTGCCCGCCGCCGATGCGCTGGCGGCGGCGGCGAACCTGCGCTTCAGCAACCGGCACGGCGCGACCTATGAGAATGAAGCCAATGGCTCGACGCGCGGTATCCTGCGCCCCGGCCCGGCAGGCTCGTTCGTCCAGCTCAATACCGAAACCTATTCGGCCAAGGCCACGCTCGACCTCGGCTCGGTCGAGGTCAGCTCGCTGACCGCCTACCAGACCGCCGAATCGCTGTCGGCCACCGAAATTCTCTTCGCCGACCCGACCAGCTATCCCGCCGGCTTCCAGGGCGGCACGGTCGGCTTCACCGGCGATTTCCCGTCGCGCACCTGGCAGCAGGAATTCCAGATCGCGTCGGTCGATTCGCCCGTCCAGTGGATCGCGGGCGTGGTCTATCTCGACGCCGCGGGCGACGTGCTGCTCACCGGCGACCTGCCGCCGCTGTCGGCGCTGACCGCCGACAACCGCTGGCAGAACAAGTCGATCGCGGGTTTCGGCCAGATCACCGTGCCGATCACCGATCGGCTCAGCATCACCGCGGGCGGGCGCTACACCGACGAAAAATATACCAGCGACGACTTCATCTCGCTCACCGACCCGCGCAACGTGTTCGGCACCCCGAACCAGGGGCGGCAGGTGCTGAAGGGATCGAAGTTCACCTATACCGGCCGCATCCAGTACGACACCGGCGATCTGCTGCTCTATGCGGGGGTGTCGACGGGGTTCAAGGGCGCGACGCTCTCGAACACCAACCTGCTCAGCCCCGGCGTGACGCCCGAAACGATCACCTCGTTCGAGGGCGGCGCGAAGATCCGCCTGTCGCCCGACGCGCGGCTCAACCTCGGCGCCTTCCACTATGATTATGGCAATATCCACATCGCCTACACCGACTCGGCGAGCGGTTCGAACATCCTGGTGAACGGCACCGGCGCCAAGATCAGCGGCGCACAATATGACCTGTTGTGGCAGGTGTCGCCGATGTTCAGCCTGCGCTCGAACGGTTTGGTACTCGACACCAGCTACGACCGCGACGTCCAGTCGGCGGGTGGGGCGGGGGTGCTCTTCATCAAGGGCAATCGCCTCGCGGGCGCACCGAAATTCGCGCTGTCGCTCGGCGCCGACGTCAAATTGCCGGTCGGCGACGGCGAGCTCAAACTGTCGGTCGATGCCTCGCACAACGACGGCTATTATTTCGATGCCGAGAATCTGACCGGCACCGGCGGCGCGACGGCGCGCAGCATGCAGCTCGTCGACGCCAGCCTGACCTATACCGCCCCCGACGAGCGCTGGCTGGTCTCGCTGTTCGCGGCGAACATCACCGACGAGAAATATTTCGACAGCGGCCTGCCGATCAGCGGCCTCGTGCGCAACGCGCGCGCGGCACCGCCGGCGACCTATGGCGTGCGCGTCGGGTTCAACTTCTGATGGCGACGATCGCGCCGCCGATCGACGACGACGCGATCGTCGACCCCGCGACCTACGCCGACCCCGACACCTATGACCGGCTCTTCGCGCGGCTGCGCGAGGAGGATCCGGTCCACTGGACCGCGCCTGCCGACTATCGTCCCTTCTGGAGCGTCACCAAATTCGCCGACATCCAGGAGGTCGAGCGCAACGCCGCGCAGTTCCTCAACGCGCCGCGGATGATGCTGCGGCCGTTGTCGGTCGAGGAGCAGGTGCGTAAATTGACCGGCGGCAGCGCGCTGATGCTGCGCGACATCGTCCATATGGACGGCCGCGACCATATGGCGCACCGCAAGCTGACGCAGGCCTGGTTCATGCCGGCGCGGCTGAAGGCGCTCGAGGAGGATCTGCGCGCGCTCGCCCGCCATTTCGTCGGCCAGATGATCGAGCGCGGCGGCAGCTGCGATTTCGTCGACGATGTCGCGGTCTGGTATCCGCTGCGCGTCATCATGCGCATCCTTGGCGTGCCCGCCGAGGACGAGGCCAAGATGCTGGTGCTGACGCGCGACATCTTCGGCCCCGACGATCCCGACGTGCGTAAGGGCCCGAAGCCGGACCTCGCGACGACGATCAAGGGCTTCACCGACTATTTCGCCGCGCTGACCGAGGCACGCCGCCGCGATCCATCGGACGATATCGCGACCTTGCTGTCGACTGCCGAAGTGGACGGACAGCCGATCGGCACGCTCGAGCTGATGTCCTATTACATCATCATCGCGACCGCGGGGCACGACACGACCAGCTCGACGATCGCGGGCGGGCTGCTCGCGCTGCTCGAGAACCCGGGCGAGATGGCGCGGCTGCGCGCCGATCCGTCGATTCTTGCCGCAAACGGCGTCGACGAGATGGTGCGCTGGGTGACCCCGGTGAAGCATTTTTTCCGCACCGCGGTCGAGGATTATGAGCTGCGCGGGAAAAGGATCAGGGCGGGCGACCACCTGATGCTGTGCTACCCTTCGGCAAACCGCGACGAAGAGGCCTTCGCCGATCCCTTCCGCTTCGACCTGTCGCGCCCGCCGAACCGGCACCTCGCTTTCGGCTATGGCCCGCACCTCTGCCTCGGCCAGCATCTCGCCAAGATGGAGATTCGCATCTTCTTCGAGGAACTGCTCGCGCGCGTCGACGCGATCGAACTCGCGGGCGATCCCGCCTGGGTGGCGTCGAACTTCGTCAGCGGGCTCAAGCGCCTGCCGATCGCCTATAAAGCGCGATAGGCGCCGCCATCGCCTAGGGCTTCCGCACCTCCTGGAAGGCCTGCGCGCGATAGAGGCCGTTCGCCGGCGCGGTGCCGAACAGCATCGGCGGTTCGCCCGTGCCGCCGCGCGCATTGAACATCGTGCTCAGATGCACCCCGCCGGTGCGGCCGTTCCAATGCCCGCGCGCCGGCATGCCGACCTCCAGATAGCGCCCGCCCATGCCGAGGAGGACATTGCCGAGCCCTTCGAGCTCGACGCTGTGCGCGCCGAGCGCGCCGGCGTCGAAGGTCACGCGCGCATCGCGCATCGTCATCCCGTCGAGCGTCACCCCGAAGCGCGCATCCTGGGTCAGCGGCCGCGCGAGCTCGCCACCCTGGATGACGAAGCCGGTGCGGTTGCGCTTGCCCGAAAAGGTGATCGACTCGCTCATGCTGAAGATCAGCTCGGGGCCGAACGAGCCGACGAGCCAGAAGAAGGTCGCGAGCGCCGCTTCGGGATCGTCGTGCTTGCGCACCCCCCAGCTATGGTCGCGGTGGCCGAAGCCGTCGACCGCCCAGCGCCGCTCGCCGATCCGCATCGTCCCGCGCACGCGCCCCGCGACCTCGGTGTGCATCGACGCGAATTTCTCGCGGAAACCGCCGGTCAGGCCCGACAGCGCCCAGGCGTCATAATGCGGGTGGAGATTTTCGACATGCAGGTCGAGCGAACAATCCGTGTCTTCCGCCACCCAGCGGTTGGTCGCGCTGTCGAAAGTCGCGGTGAGAAAGCCGTCGATCGCGAACCCGCTCTCGAAGCGGTCGCCGTCGCGCATCGGCACGTCGAGCCGCGAGCGGTTATAGCCCATTCCCGGCGCCACCACGCCGAAGGTGCAATTGCCCGTCCCGAGGTTGGGGTGATGGCCGATGCGGATGAATCCGCCCAAGCCTTGCTCGATATCCTGGAAGCAGAGCACGACGCTTTCCTGCCAATGCGCATCGGCTTCGGGGGCGTGCGGCCATTCGTCCTCGACCGGCAGGACGATTATGTCGGCGGCGGGGATCATGCGTCGATCCCCGGTACCAGCGCCGCCAGCCGCTTTCGCGACGCGGTCCAATAGGTCCGCTCGACGTCGGCGAGTTCGGGCGGCAGGCGGCTCATGCCCATCGAGGCGAAGACCGCGAGCCGCCATTCGCCCAGCACCTGCGCAAAATCCCAGTCGTCGAGCTTGCCGCGCGCTTCCGCATAAGCCGCAATCATCTCGTCGGGCGCGGGGATGCCCTCGACGGGCGGCGCGAGCAGCGCGAAATGCGCGATGCCGGCGATCTGATAGGCAAGGTCGGCCTCGCCGACGCCCGGATGCGCCAGCTCCCAGTCGAGCAGCGCGACGACCTTGCCGTCTTCGCCATACATGAAGTTCGAGATATTGGCGTCGCCATGCGCGAGTTCGGGCGCGCGGTGGCGCGGCGCGTTCTCGGTCAGCCAGTCCGCAACCGTCTCCAGCGTCTCGCGAATGTCGCGGTAGAAATCGGCTTTCGCCCCGGCCGCGGCAGGCGGGATCGTCCGCCGCAGCTCGATCAACGACCAGCTTATCTCGCGATCGAGATAATGGCCGGCACCGCCGCGCTGCGCGAAATGCTCGTCGGCAAGACCCTCGGGCGGGGTCTTGTGCATCCGTGCGAGCGTCCGCGCCGCTTCGAGCAGCATCGCGTGCCGACCGGCCGCATCGACGGCCATATAGGGGCCTTCGTTGAAGGGCATGGTGCTCGGTGCGATCCCCTCGATCCGTTCCATGAACAGCCCGGGCTTGCCGTTCACCGCACCGTCGGCATCGAGCCAGAGCGCCTTGGGAACGGGGAGCCCGCGCGCGTGCAGGCCCTGCATGATCGAAAATTGCGGCGGCAGCGAATATTGGCTGAAAAAGGCGCCGCCCAGGTCGTAGCGGAAGACGAGCCTGCGCACCTGCCGGGTGCCGTTCGCCTCTATCTCGGCGTCGAAAAGGATCGTTCCGCTCGATGCGCCCGCCGAGCGGCGGCCCGAATCGATGCTTATGTCGGCGACCGTTCCGCCGACATCGTCCTGCCGCGCCAGGAATCTCTCCAGCCCCGCGGCGACGCGATCGTCTTCGCCCGTTTGCGTCGCCCCCGTGATTGCACGGCTGGCCGCCAGCGCATTGTCTTCCGCCATTGATCTCTCCCGAACCTCTCCAACGATCCGGCGGCAAAAATGCGACGAATATGAAATTTTGTCAAATTATTGATCGGATCGCGCAGCGTCGAGCCTTGCAACCTCGTCGCCGCTGCCGGTTGAAACCGGCCAGCCCGGGCCGAAATTCCCCGCAGGGAAGCCCGCCCCGGGCTGGTCGCGCGATCCGAAACCCTGCCGCGCCGCCGCATCGCTTTCGGCAGGGAAGAGGTTAGGCGTTGATCCCGCCGTCGACGGTCAGCGTTGCGCCCGTGATCTGCCGCGCCGCCGGGCTGGCGAGGAAGGCGACGGCGGCGGCGACATCGGCGGGTTCGCCATAACGGCCGAGCGGCGTCTGCGCGCGCAGGACGTCGGCCTGCTCGCCCTCGGCGGGGTTCATGTCGGTGCCGGTCGCGCCCGGCTGGACGAGGTTGACCGTGATGTCGCGCGGGCCGAGTTCGCGCGCGAGGCCGCGGGTCAGCGAGATCTGCGCCGATTTGGTCGCCGAATAGACGGTGACGCCCGGCGCGACGACGCGATCGGCGAGCGACGAGCCGATGAAGACGATCCGGCCGCCCTCGCCGAGATGCGGGATCGCCGCCTTGGCGAGCAGGATCGCCGCGCGCACATTGACCGACAGGAGCGCGTCGATGTCGTCGAGGCTCATCTCCTCGACCGCGCCGCCGCGCGCGATTCCGGCGTTGTTGACGACGATGTCGAGCCCGCCGAGCGCCGATACCGCGCCCGCGACCAGCCGCTCGATCGCCGCCGGATCGGCGCTGTCGGCCTGGATCGCGACACCCTTGCGGCCCGCCGCCTCGATCTTCGCGATCACCGCTTCGGCAAGGTCGGCGCTGCGCTCGTAACCGATCGCGACGTCGGCGCCCTGTTCGGCAAGCGCCAGCGCGATCGCGGCACCGATGCCGCGCGAGCCGCCGGTGACGAGGGCGCGTTTTCCTGCAAGATTGCTCATGTCTCTGTCCTTCATTGGGGGAGGTCTTCCCTGGATGGCATGCCGCCGGTCGACGCCATGGCTATTTTTGTAGCGAACGATACATAATTAGGGTGAAGCGTTGCGCAAGGGGTGCGCCGATATTATGTATCGATCGATGCAAAAAGACGGTGATCTGCCCCGAAGCGACGATGAAAGCCCGGCCCGCGGGCGCGGGCGGCCGCGCGCGTTCGACCGCGAGGCGGCGTTGTCCGCTGCGACGCGGCTGTTCTGGACCAGGGGGTATGAGGCGACCTCGATCGCCGACCTGACCGATGCGATGGGCATCGGCGCGCCCAGCCTCTATGCGGCGTTCCGGTCGAAGGACGCGCTCTTTGCCGAGGCGGTCGATTTTTATCAGCGGACCTATGGCGGGCTGGTCTGGTCGCGCTTCGAAGCTGCGGACAGCGCGCGCGAAGCGGTCCGCGCGCTGCTGATGGATTCGGCCGCGGCGCTGACCGGCGGGGTCGTCGACATCCCCTTTGGCTGCATGGTCACGCTATCGGCGGTCGGCAGCGAAGGGCATCCCGAGCTCGGCGACCTGGTCCGCGCGGCGCGTCATATCGGGTTCGAACGGATCGGCGACCGGCTGCGTCGCGCCATCGCCGGGGGTGAAATTCCCGCGGCGACCGATGTCGCAGCGCTCGCGCGCTTCATTCAGGCGGTGCAGGTCGGCATGTCGATCCTCGCCCGCGACGGGGTCGGCGAGGCCGAGCTTCGTGCGGTCGCCGAGGTGGCGATGCAGGGCTGGGACGCGCGGGTCGCGGGTGCCGGCAACGGGTGAGCGCGGCGCGACCTAGCGACCGGCCGCCGCTACGCCGCGCATGATCGCGGCGACCATCGGCGCCATCAATTCCCTGCAATCGCGTCCGAAGACGAGCTTGCGCGAGGCTTCGAGCGAGACGAGGCCGTGCAGGCTCGCCCAGATCAGATGCGCGGCGTTCATCGGATCGCCGCGCTCGCCCGTCTCGGCGAAATAGGCCTCGACGACCTCGAGCACGACGTTCCACGCGCCCGACTGGCGGCGGATCGCGTCGCCGAAATCCTCGAGCATCCGGCCCGGATTGTCATAGACCCAATAGTCGAACATCAGCCGGTAGGCGCGGCGCTCGCGGAGGCCGAATTCGAGATAGGCGGTGAGCATCGCCTCGAGCTTTTCGCGGCCGCTGTCGGCCTCGCCGACCGCCCCGCGCAGCGCCGCCTCGAAAGCCAGGAACGCGCGCGTGCGCAGTTCCTGGAGCAGATGGTCCTTCGTCGGGAAATATTTATACGGCATCATCGGCGAGGCGCCGATCACCCCCGCGATCTCGCGCATCGAGATCGCGTCGATGCCGCCGCGGTCGAACAGCGTCAGCGCCGCGCCGCAGATGCGGTCGCGCGCGGCGGCGTGCGCGACCCGCAGGTCTTCGGCCGATGCGGGCGGACGGCCGCGCCGCTTTTTGACGGGCGCCGCATCGGCAAGGGTCTTCGCTGTCGGCAAGGTCTGCTGCTCCCGGGTCGCCGGACCCGCCCGGCGCCGGGAGATCCTATTCGTCCTCGGCCGCGCTTGGCAAATGGAAGCGCGATCGCGCGCGCTGGAAGGAGTGGACCGCGATCCCGGACCTTGATAGGGGAAATCCCGTCCTGCCTTCCCGGCAGGCGATGACCAAGAGGCCACGTCCTCGCCCGCATCGGCGGGTCTTCAGGTCCGGGACGGCCCGGCAGCGCTCGAAGGAGACTGCCCGATGGCATGGTTCTATCTCATTATCGCCGGCCTGTTCGAAATCGTCTGGGCCTTTGCCATGAAACAATCGGACGGCTTCACGCGCCCCGGCGCCACCGCGGTGACCATCGCCGCGATGATCGCCAGCTTCGCTTTGCTCGCGCTCGCGATGCGGACGCTGCCGCTCGGCACGGCCTACACGATCTGGACCGGGATCGGCGCGGTCGGCGCCTTCGTGGTCGGCATCGCCGTGCTCGGCGAAGCGGCGAGCATGATGCGCATCCTCGCCGCGCTGCTGATCGTCGCCGGGCTGGTACTGATGAAGCTGTCGTCGCCCGCCTAGCGAGTCTCGAGGCCGTCCAGCATCGCCTTCATCTTCGCGACATAGGCGCTGGCATGCGCGTGCGTCGTCATCCGGTGAAAGTCGGCGACGATATCGGCGATCCCGCGCGCACCGTCCTTTTCGGCCAGTTCGATCTCGGCTTTCAGCAGCACGTGCAGGAAGCCGATCATATTGCCCGAGCGCGGCAACGGCAGCTCGCCGGGCGGCGAGGGCGGCGGAGTGCCGCGCGCCGGCGGCTTCGCCGGATCGGGCAGCACCGCCGGAATGTCGCTCCGCGGCGCGGGCTCGCTGAGCAGGTCCCACAGGTCGTTCGCCTGCCGGTCGCGCTCGGTCAGATGCTTCAAGCCCAATTTCGTGCGCAGCGTCGCGAGGATCGACGTGTGGTCGTACAGCGTCGTGTCGACCTTGCCCTTCGGCACCCAGGGCGAGACGATCACCGCGGGCACGCGCACGCCGTAGCGGCTGAAATCGAAGCAGTAGCGGTTGAGATATTCCTGCCCCTTGGGCGTCGTGTCGCCGGGTTGCACCGCACGGCCGGGGACGACGCTGTCGTAGAAGCCGCCATGCTCGTCATAGGTGATGATCAGCAGGCTGGTGTCGCGGATCGGCGATTCCGGACCGAAGATCGTCTCATAGACGAATTTGATCAGCGCCTCGCCGCCATAGCAGTCGTCCTCGGGATGCTGCGACGATCCGCCGACATAGCGCGGGCCGTCGAAACTCCGGCCATCGGGGTCATGCTGCTTCGAAAAGAAGCTCGCGCCGAAATTGGGCTCGATGAAGGTATAGGGAATCGCGGCATAGGCGGCGCTGCCGTCGGCGCGCCGCGCGTGCACGTCGCCCTTGAACCAGCCCAGCGACCAGATGTCGGCGAGGCTGAGGCCCTTCAGCGACGCGACCTGCGATATCCAGCCGCCCTGCCACCAGGGCGAGGGCTTGTCGCTGAAGGCATTGCTCTTGTCCTGATACAGCCGGAAACGGTGCCCCGCGGCTTTCAGCGCGTCGAAGATCGAGCCATTTTCATATTCGAAGCCGCGCAGCGTCTCCCACGGCAGTTCGCTGTTCATCTCGGGGCTGACGTCCATCCCCGCCGACGACCCGCCATGGACGAAGAAGCGATTGGGCCAGGTCGGCCCGGGCAGCGAGCTGTGCCACGCGTCGCACACCGCGAATTCCTGCGCCAGCCGGTAGAGCACCGGCAACTGTGCCCTGGTGTCGAAACAGCCCATGATGTCGCCATAATGCGCGGGGTCGGGCGTTCCCGTCGCTTCGCTGGTCGAGGTCGCATAGCTGCTGACGAAGCCGCTGAGGTCGATCGCGGGATAATGGCACTGGCTGCAATCGACGGGGTGCGGGTCCTTCTTGGTCCCCTTGTCGCATTTTTCCAGATAGGCGGTGGCCGCCTCGGCGCCGCAGAGTTGCTGGAGCACATCGGGAAATTCATGCCCCGGATCGGTGGTCATCGACCAAGGCGCGGGGCTGGTCAGCGGATAGCGCACGCCGTTATAGCTGTTCGACGCATCCGCCGGCGCGACTTTCAGTCCGGGCAGCCCCGACCGCCCGAGCATCTGGTCGAACGAATGATTCTCCAGCATCAGTACGAAGATATTGGTGATCGCGGCCTTGGCGGTATCGGACATGATCGCTTCCCCCCGGAGTCGAATTGGCACCGACATTGCGCCTGCGGCCGCGAATAGGGAAGGGTGGTTGGGGATTATTGGCGCGATATTTTGAGGCAAAAAAAAACGCTTTCCTAATAAATCCGGCGATGATCTACCCTGCCGGATGAAGGCCATGCCCATCCCCAGCGCCATGCGCCCACCGCTAACCCCTTGTTCGCGCACGCGATGGGGCGTCAACTTAGTCAACTTCCGCGCGAAACTCGCCGGTCATTCATCCCGGCTTGCGAAACTCGATCAGGTCCCATTTGTTGCCGTAAAGGTCGAGGAACACCGCCACCGTGCCATAATCGGCCTCCAGCGGCTCGCGCGCGATCCGCACGCCCCTGTCCAGCAGGTGCTGGTAATCGCGGGCGAAATCGTCGGTCTGCAGGAACAGGAAGACGCGCCCGCCCGACTGGTTGCCGATGAATTCGGCCTGCTCCGCATTCGCCGCGCGCGCCAGCAGGATCGTTGCGCCGCCCGGCGGATTGCCCGGCGGCGCGACGAGCACCCAGCGCTTGTCCTGCGCCGGCTGATAATCGTCGGCGACCAGCGTGAAACCAAGCGTGCCGACATAGAAATCGATCGCCTCGTCATAGTCGCGCACCACCAGCGCGACATGCGCGAGCGACTGGCGCGTCATTCGCGGAGGCCCCGAAGCGCCGCGCCCGCGGCGAATGGCCCGATCACCGTCAACAACAGGCTCACCGCGCCGAGCAGCTTCACCGCGCCGCGCCCCGACGGATCGAGCATCCCCGCGCCGAAGATCAGCAAGGGCACCGCCAGCGGCAGCACGAGCAGCCCGCCGATCGCACTCCCGCCCTTGAGCCCCGCGGTCAGCGCCGCGCTCAGCACCGCGAGCGAGGCGAGGGCAGGCACGGCGATCGCGATGCCGGTGGCCAGCGTCTCGACGCGCGCGCTATCTTGCGCCAGCAGGGCCGCGGCCGGAAAGAGCGCGATCAGTAGCGGCAGCCCGAAACCGATCGCATGCGCGGCGATCTTGACCGCCGCGACGACCTCGTCGGCGACCCCGCGCACCGCGAGCTGGTCGAGCACCCCCGCGTCGCGGTCGGGCCGCACCAGCCGGTCGATCGGGAGCAGCGCTGCGAGCAGCGCCGCGACCCAGACCATCCCGCCGCCCGCGCGCTGCAGCAGCGGCGCATCGGGCCCGACCGCGAAGGGAAAGGCCGTCGCCACCAGCAGGAAGAACAGCACCGGCAGCCACAGCGCGCCGCTGCCCCATGCGCGGCGAAGGTCGCGCCAGAAGAGGGCGATGAGCATCGTCACGTGCTCACCTCGTCATTGCGAGGAGCGTAGCGACGCGGCAATCTCCAGCCATCGGCCTTGCGCCATGTTTCGAGCCGGAGATTGCTTCGCTTCGCTCGCAATGACGGCGATCGGGTCACGCCAGCGCCCCCATGTCGAGCTCGGCCAGATCGGGCACGCCCAGCGCGAAATGCGACGCCAGCAGCACCGCGCCGCCATTCGCGCGGTGCGTCGCGACCGCCGCGACCAGCCGCGCCTGCGCCGCATCGTCCATGCCGTTGGCGGGCTCGTCGAGCAGCCAGATCGGCGCGCCGCTGGCGATCACCCGCACCATCGCGGCGCGCTTGCGCTGTCCGGTCGACAGCATCGCCACTGGCACCTCGGCGAGCGGGTGCAGCGCCATCGCTTCCATCGCGCGGTCGACCGTGTGGCCGTCGACGGTGTCGACGCGCGCCCAGAAATCGAGCGCGCGGCGCAGCGGCAGCTCGGCGTCGAGCGCCGCCGCCTCGTCGATCAATGCCACCCGCCCGAAGCGTTCGACCGTCCCCGCCGCCGGGCGCAGCAGCCCCGCGGCCAGCCGGATCAGGCTCGACTTGCCCGCGCCATTGGGGCCGCGCAGCCACAGGGCTTCGCCGGGCGCCAGCGCCAGCGACAGGCCCTCGAACAGCAGCCGGTCGCCGCGGATGCACGCCACATCGTCCAGCCGCAGCAGCGCCGTCACGCCATGTCCTCGAGCGCGTGCATATCGTCGTCGGACAGCCCGAAATGATGCCCGAATTCGTGGATCAGCACATGGCGCACCAGCCAGTCGAGGCGCTCGCCGCCCTCGATCCATTCGACCAGGATCGGGATGCGATACAGCGTCACGCGGTCGGGCATGCCGCCGCTCGTATCGATGCTGCGCTCGGTCAGCGGTCGCCCTTCGTAGAGGCCGGTGAGGTCATAGGGATGCTCGATATCGAGCGACTTCAGCACCTCGTCCTCGGCGAATTCCTCGATCGCGATCACCACGCCTTTCAGGTGCGGCTTGAAAATCTCGGGCATCGTCTCGAACGCCGCCTCGGCCAGCGCGAACAGCGCGTCGGCGTCGGGGGCGGTGCCGGTCGATGCACCGGGCAGGTTGGGGCGCAGGCTGCTCTTGTCGCTCATCGCGCCCTTCCTTATGGGGAGCGTCGCGCCATTACCAGCGGGGAGACGAAGCGATGGTCCGGAAACTCGACGACGAAGAACGCGCCGCGCTGCTCGCCCGCTTCCCGGGCTGGACGCACGAGCCGCAGCGCGACGCGATCACCCGCCGCTTCAAATTCGACGACTTCGCGCAGGCCTTCGGCTTCATGGCCAGCGTCGCGATCATCGCCGAGAAGATGGACCATCATCCCGAATGGTCGAACGTCTACAACCGGGTCGACATATTGCTCACCACGCACGACGCCGACGGGCTGTCCGAGCGCGACGCGAAGCTGGCCGAGGCGATCGAGGCTTTGCTCTGACGCAATGATCCGCTTCGAACGCGCCCATCAGCATCTGGCGATCGGCATCGCGATCCTCGCGGGCTTCGTCGATGCGATCGGTTTTGTCGAATCGTCGGGTTTCTTCGTCTCCTTCATGACGGGCAATTCGACGCGGCTCGCCGTCGGCCTTGCCCAATGGCAGGGCGCAGCAGCGGTCGCGGGCGGCATCATCATGGTCTTCGTGACCGGCGTGATCGCCGGCTCGCTCGTTGCGGCGCGCGCCGGGCCGCGCCGTTTGCCCGCCATACTTGCGCTCGTCGCGCTGCTCCTGCTGCTGGCGTTGGGGCTGCGCGCCGTGCTTCCGGGCTGGCCGCCGGTGATCTGCCTGGCGCTGGCCATGGGGGTCGTCAACGCGGCGCTCCCGGGGCAGGACGGCGCCGTCGTCGGGGTCACCTATATGACCGGAACGCTGGTCCAGATGGGGCACAAGATCGCCAATGCGCTGCGCGGAGCGGGCGACGGCCGCTGGCTCGCGCATCTCTGGCTGTGGGCAGCGCTGGTCGCGGGCGCCGTTGCCGGGGCGCGGGCCGTGCTGTGGTCGGCGCTGTCCGCCTATGCGCTCGCCGCGCTGATCGCCGCGGCGCTGGCCGCACGCGCCGCGATGGTTGTCCGCGCGGGCTGACGGTCGCTTGCCTTCTCACCCGTCCCGTTTCACAAGCAACCAAAACAGGGGAGCCCGAATGACTGACAGCCTGCTGCGCCGCAAGACCATCGTACCGGAGGAGCAGAAGGGCCCCGCGCTCGCGCGAACCCTCGGCTGGCCGCACCTCGTCGCGCTCGGGGTCGGGGCGATCGTCGGCACCGGCATCCTCACGCTGATCGGCGTCGGCGCCGACAAGGCGGGCCCCGCGGTGATCCTGTCCTTCGCGGTCGCGGGGCTGATCTGCGCCTGCGCCGCGCTCGCCTATGCCGAAATGGCGACGATGATCCCCGCGTCGGGCAGCGCCTATACCTACTCCTATGTCGTGATCGGCGAGCTCATCGCGTGGATCGTCGGCTGGAGCCTGATCCTCGAATATTCGCTGGTGGTCAGCGCGGTCGCGGTCGGCTGGTCGGGCTATGCCGCGCCCTTGCTCGAGGCGTCGCTCGGCGTCCCGATGGCGCTGATGCAGGGGCCCGAACTCGGCGGGATCGTCAACCTGCCGGCGATCGCGATCATCGCCATCGTCGCGGGCATGCTGCTGTTCGGCACGCGTGAGAGCGCGACGGTCAACGCGATCCTGGTGATCGTCAAGATCATCGCGCTTGGCGTGTTCGTCGCGGTCGCCTTGCCCGCCTTCGACGCCGCCAACCTCGAGCCCTTCAGCCCCTATGGCTTCGCCAAGCATATCGGCCCCGACGGGGTCGAGCGCGGCGTGATGGCCGCGGCGGCCATCATCTTCTTCGCCTTCTATGGCTTCGACGCGATCGCCACGGCGGCCGAGGAAGCGAAGGATCCCGACCGCGACCTCAAGATCGGCATCGTCGGGTCGATGTTCGTCTGCGTGCTGATCTACATCGCGGTCGCGGTCGCGGCCGTCGGCGCGATCTCGTACAGCAAATTCGCCAACAGCCCCGAGCCGCTCGCGCTGATCCTGCGCGATCTCGGCAGTCCCACGGCGGCAAAATATCTGGCGATTTCCGCGATCATCGCACTGCCGACGGTGATCCTGGCTTTCTTCTATGGCCAGAGCCGCATCTTTTTCACCATGGCGCGCGATGGGTTGTTGCCCAAGTCGCTCGCCGCGCTGTCGCCGCGTGGCACGCCGGTGCGCATCACCATCTTCACCACGCTCGTCGTCGCGGTGCTCGCGGGCTTCATCCCGCTCAAGGAACTGGCCGCACTTGCGAATGCGGGCACGCTCGCGGCCTTCACCGCGGTGTCGGTATGCATGTTGATCATGCGCCGCCGCGCCCCCGACGCGCCACGCACGTTCCGCACGCCGCTGCCGTGGGTGGTCGGCGGCATCGCCGTGCTCGGCTGCCTCTACCTCTTCGTCAGCCTGCCTGCGCAGACCCAGCTATGGTTCGGGATCTGGAACGTCGTCGGGCTCGCGGTCTATTTCCTGTATTCGCGCGGGGCGGCCGTGGCTGGACGTTAGGCCAGCGGCGGCGGCGACAGCCGCCCGCCCGTACTCCAGAACAGCCGCGCGCGCGCCCGGCTGTCGAGGATCGCGTGCAGCCCGGGCCGGCGCCGCATCGACCAGATGTCGGCCGCCGACGGGTCGTTGCCGCCCCAAAGATGCGTGTGGAAATAGCCGAGCAGCTCGCCGTCGGCGCGCGCCATTGCGGCAGCGATGTCGGCACCGCGCAGCAGGAAGCGCGCGGCGGGCGCCGCCGAACGGTTGGGCAGGGCGATCGCGCCGCCAACCGACAGCCGCGCTGCTTCGCGGACCCCGATCAGCAACCCGCAGCGCTCGCGGCCTGACGGCGCCTCGGCCAGTCGGCACAGCGTCGCCCGGCACCGCGGCGTGAAGGCGACCGCCGGTACGCCCGGCACCGCGGCTACGACCCCGTGCCGGCCGTCGTCGTCGTCGTGCCCCAGCCGATCGCGTCGCGGATGCCGCCGATCAGCTCCTTGCCCGTGTCCTTGAAGAAATTCTTCTCGGCCTGGATATGGCCGAATATCTTCTCGAGGATCGCGGGCCCCTGCGGCGATTTGAGCACGTCGGTGATCGCCGCGAGCCCCGCCGCGACGCCCGCCAGCGGATTGCCGCCGCCGACGTCGCCGCCCGCGAGGTCGAGTTCGCTCCCCGAGTCGTCCGCGGCGGCGAGCTGGCCCATGCGATCGATCGCCGGGCGCAGCGCCTGGTTGACGATGAACATCTCGCGCTCGGTCGGCTTCAGCCCGAACATCTCCTCGGGTTTTTCGGCCGCTAGTTTGGCGAAGCTTTCGAGTATCTTGGACGCGCTCTCGTTGAACTTGTTGTCGACGTCGTCGAAGTTCTTGCGCGCGCCGTTCTGGTTTTCGAACGAGGCTTGGGCGGCTTGCAGCAGCTTGTCCCGATCGAATCCCGGGCTGGTGGCAGGCATCTCTTTCTCCTTCCCTCAAAGGTGAAAGCGACCCTTTTTCTTTGCTCCATAGCAGAAAAACGCCCGGCGCGGGAGCGATCCTGGCGCCGGGCGCGCCATCGTCAGTCGAACAGCTCGCTCAGGAAGCTCTTGTACTTCTTCTTGTGCGGCTTGCCGTAATAGCGGTCGTCATAGTCGCGGTCGCGATATTGCGGCGGCGGCGGAGCGGCTTGCTGGCGCGGGGCCGGGGCGGGGGCGGGGGCGTTCGCACCTTCGCTGCGCTCGATGATCTTGTCGAGTTCGCCGCGGTCGAGCCAGACGCCGCGGCATTGCGGGCAATAGTCGATCTCGATCCCCTGGCGCTCGGACATCGTCAGATTCACGCGGCAGGTCGGGCAAAGCAGCCCCTGGGTATCGGACACGGATTTTCCTTTCATGCAAAAAGCGGCCGAAACGACCGCCTTCATCATCGAACGCCCACCGCGGCATCGCGTTCCCGCAAGGCAAAAGCCCCACCGCCGCCCCGGGGAGAAGCGGCAGCGGGGCGAGGGGGCGCCGCGCTGTGTTCAGCCGTCGGCTTCGAAGACCAGCAAGTCGCCGGGCTGGCATTCGAGTTCGGTGCAGATCGCCTCCAGCGTCGAAAAGCGCATCGCCTTGGCCTTGCCCGTCTTGAGGATCGAGAGGTTGGCGAGCGTGATGCCGATGCGGTCGGAGAGGTCGGTCAGCGTCATCCGCTTCGCGTGAAGCAGGTCGTCGAGTTTCACCACGATCGCCATCACACCGTCCCCTCGAGCTCGTCGCGCATCGCGGTGCCGCGTTCGAATACCGCGGCGAGGACGAAGGCGAGCAGGATCGCGAGGATGCTCTGGAGGCTGATGCCGCCCATGTCGGCGAACTGGCTGGTCGACACCGCGATGCTCCGCGCGACCCAGCCGAGCGGTAGCGCGAGCAATTGCACCGCGACCAGCGCCCAGCCGATGTGGCGCAGCCGCGCGGCGTTGGCGGGGATGAAGGGATCGCTTGCCGCGGTGGCGATCAGCGCCTGCAGCTTGCGGATGATGTAGACCGCCGCCGCGAGCACCGCGGCGAGGATCGCGAGCAGCGCGAAGAGCTGCGGCCGAATGTTCGCGGCGTCGAGGAAGACCTGGCTGTTCTTCGCCTCGACCGCGATCTCGGGCCACATGGCCGCGAGCGCGCCGGCCGAACCGACGACGAACAGAAAGGCCGCCGCGATCAGCGCGAGCATCAGCCACAGCAGCGCGCGGGTGACACCGAGCAAGGTTCTATGGTCGTTGGACATATCGTTCTCCGATAGATTCGTTATCGAAGAACGATATATTGGCAATCATGCTTATCGTCAATCGATAATATCGAGAAACGATATGTTCTGCCCGTCACCCCGGCGAAGGCCGGGGTCTCGACCTAGCTTTCCAACGCGCCGGCGAGATCCCGGCCTCCGCCGGGATGACGGAGGTTTCGAGTCAGCCCGCCGCCCAATCGAAGCCGAGCGGCGCCTCGCGGAACGCGAAGCGGTCGAGGTGGCGCGCGACGACGCCCTGCATCGCCTCGACATGCTCCGCGCTGCTGGCGTCGATTCGCACCGTCAGCGTTTCGGCGCCGGCGTCGAAGGTCACCAGCGCGTCGCCATCCCAGGTCGCGCCACGCGCGTCCTTGGGAAAGGTTACCGTCCCATGCTCGGACGTGAACTCGACCGCGAGGTTATGCTGCCAATGCTTGCACAGCTGCTGCAGATATTTGCTGGCGTGCGCCGTCGGCACGTGGGCGATCGCGCGGCTCATGCCAGCCGCTCGATCTTCTGCGCCGCCTCGTCGATCAGCGCGACGATTTCGTGCAACTGCGTCTCGCCCAAGTCGCGGTCGCCGAGGCGGTTGACCAGCACCGCGCGCAGATTGCCCATCGCGCGGCGCACCGACGCGCTGTCGGTGCGCTGGCGCTCGTCGCCGACCGCCGACAGCCGCGCGATCAGCGCCTCGGCGAGTTCGGCATTGGCGTCGAGCTCGGCCTGGCCCTCGACGGTGATCGCGAAGAGCTTCTTGGCGCCGTCGCTTTCCTGCGCCGCGATCTGTCCCATGTCGCCCAGCAGGGTGAGGGTGGGGTAGATGACGCCGGGGCTGGGCGCATAGGCGCCGCCGGTCAGTTCCTCGATCCGGCGGATCAGGTCGTAGCCGTGGCGCGGCTCGTCGGCGATCAGCCTGAGCAGCACGAGGCGGAGCTCGCCGCTGTCGAACATCCGCCGCCGCGATCCGCGGCCCTCGTCGTCGTCGCGGTGGCCGCGGCCATGCCCGCGCCCGAAACCATGGCCGAACCGGCCGCCGAAACCATGGCCGCGTCCGCCGCGGTGCATGCCGTGGCGCTTGCCGCAGCTGCGCCCGCCCATATGTCCGTAAAAATGCATGAGATTGTCCTTAGAGTGATTCTTGATAGCTCTAAGATATATCTTAATGACGAGTGCGCAAGAGGCATCTACCGGAAAAGCGCGATCACCATGTCGAAGGCGGCGGCGCGTGCCGGTCCGCGCCTAGAGGCCGTCTTCCTGCGCGAGCGTCAGCAACCGCTGCCAGTGCCGCCGGTCGCGCCCGTTGAGGCCGCGATCGCCCGCGCGCCGCTCCAGCTCGAGGCGCGTGTTGTCGCCATGTTTCAGGCGCATCTGCTGTAACGCGTCGAGGTCGTCCGCCAGCCGCGCCGCGGCGCGGCGCCCGCCGAACAAGGTCGAAAATACCAATGATCCCTCCTCAAATGCCGGTCGATGCAAGGGGGGAGTGCATCCGATCTTGGCAACTTATCAGATTTGCCGCACCCTGTCATGGGCCGTTCTGGATGTGAAGTCATGCCGTCGCGGCACAATTTTCCGCGATTTTCCGCCGATTGCGGCTTGACTTCGCGCGTCCCGCCGCTATTGGCGACCCCGCATTGCCAACGGCCCGGATTTTTTCGGGGCTGCGGCAATTCCGTCCGAGACAGTTGGTGAAGGGAATTTGCCCTTCTTAATTTCCAGCCGAGACGGGGAAAAGTCTTTATCGGTCGCCCGCCTGCCCGTCAGGCGCCAGCGGCTTGACCGACCCCATCGGACATCGTTGCGTACAGGCGGGCGAGCCTTGGCTCGTCACGGCCTGTGCGTGTTGTAGCCGCCCGGCGGCGCGTGCGTTCCGGCGCCCGCGCATCCGGGCAGATGAGTGGAGTATAGGCATGGATCGTACGGAAAAGGCCGAAGCCGTATCCTCGCTGAACGCTACGCTGTCGTCAGCTGCCGCCGTTGTGGTCGTCCGCAACCTCGGCATGACCGTCGCCCAGTCGACGGTGCTGCGCCAGCAGATGCGCGATGCGGGAGCCGAGTTTCGCGTCACGAAGAACCGTCTTGCCAAAATCGCGCTCGATGGCACGTCCTACACCGGCATCGGCGACCTGCTGACCGGTCCCACCGCGCTTGCGACGTCGACCGACCCCGTGTCGGCGGCGAAGATCGCGGTGGAATTTGCCAAGACCAACGACAAGCTTGAAATCGTTGGCGGCGGCATGGGCGACGTGGTCCTCGACGTCGACGGCGTGAAGGCGCTGGCTTCGCTTCCCTCGCTCGACGAGCTGCGCGCCAAGATCATCGGTCTGGTGCAGGCTCCGGCCACCAAGGTTGCGCAGATTGCCGCAGCCCCGGCGGGCCAGCTGGCGCGGGTCTTTGGCGCATATGCCGCCAAAGAAGCAGCGTGATTTTGAACTAACCCTTGAAACGACTGCCGGGATATCCCGGTTCTGATGGAGAATGAACATGGCTGATCTTGCTAAGATCGTTGAAGAACTGTCGGCGCTGACCGTCCTCGAAGCGGCTGACCTGTCGAAGATGCTCGAAGAAAAGTGGGGCGTTTCGGCCGTCGCTGCCGTCGCTGCCGCGCCGGTCGCCGCCGCTGCTGGCCCGGCTGCCGAAGAGCAGACCGAATTCGACGTCATCCTGACCGGTGACGGCGGCAACAAGATCAACGCGATCAAGGAAGTCCGCGCGATCACCGGCCTGGGCCTCGGCGAAGCCAAGGCGCTCGTCGAAAGCGCCCCCAAGGCGATCAAGGAAGGCGTGAGCAAGGCGGAAGCCGAAGAGCTGAAGAAGAAGCTCGAAGCCGCCGGCGCGACCGTCGAACTGAAGTAATCGGTTCGCGGCCTCCCGCCGGTCCGCCGGCGGGATCCGATGCAAAGAAAAGGGCGGTGCCGCGAGGCACCGCCCTTTTTCATGCCCGAAGGCCAGCCCGCCTATTTGCGGGCGAAATCCGGACGGCGGAAGCCGTGCGACAGGCCGCGCTGCACCGGTTCGGGGCGGCGGACGTCCTGCTGCGCGGGGGCCGGCGCCGGGCGCTGGGCGATCTCCCAGGCGCTGACGGGCTTGCGCGCGGACTGTGCGGGCTCGCTCGCCACATTCTGCTCGCCCGACAACGTCGCTTCATAGGCCAGGCGCTCCTTGCGATCGAGGAAACGCGCGCGCTTCAACCGCTTCGACAACGTCTCGAACGGGTTGTCGGCGGTCGGGCCGACGAGCGCCATCGCCTCGTGGCGCCCCATGCTGCCGCTGGGCGCGGCCGCGAAGCTGGGCGTCGTGCGGCGCACGGGCTCCTCGACCGGCGCGGGGGCCGGGATCGGCTCGGGGTTGACCATCGGCTCGGCTTCGCGCGCGGCGACCGGCGCAGGCGCAGCGGGCACCCATTCGGTCTCGGCATCGGCCTCGCGGAATTCCCAGGCGTCGGCGGCAGCCACCGCGCGGCGGCGGCGGCGGGCAAAGGTCAGCCCGATTCCGCCCGCGAGCAGCAGCGCCGCGGCACCGCCGGCGAGCTCCCAGGGGAAGCCGTCGCTGGGGGCAGCGGTTTCGGTCGTGACTGCGGTGGGCGCGGGATCGACCACCGGTGCGACCGGCGCGACTTCGGCGGCCGGGAGCGCGCTTGCCGCAGCAGCGGTGGCGGCAACGGGTGCGACCTCGGCGGGAGCAGGGGCGGGCGGCGCCGTGCGTTCGGCAGCGGCGGCGCGCGGCGCGGCCTTGGGCGCCGGACGCGCGGCCGCCTTGACGGCGGGTCGCGGTTCGGCCTTGGCGACGGGCTCGGCGGGAAGGTCGAGCGGGACGCGGATCACCGGGGCGGGCGCGGGGGCCGGAGCCGGTGCAGCGACCGGGTTGACCGTCGTCGGCGCGGTCGGCGCGACGGGCGGCGCCATCACGGTCGGCGGCGCGGGTTCGGCCACGGGCGCGGTCTGCGCCAGCGCGGCGGGGGTGGAAAGGGCCAGAAACGCGGCAATCGCGCTTGCGGCGGGGCGGGAGAGGGTCGGTTTCTTCGTCATAGTGACCAAGCAACGAGCGCGCCCGCGAAAGCGCTGCCCGCGGAGCCCAATTTTCGCGGCGAACCGTGTCGCGCCATCGGCGTGACGAAGAATCGGGCGCGCTTTATCGCCCTCCGGGGTCGCCTCCGCGCTCAGCCGAGCGGGGTTGCGTGCGGCGTCCCAGCGTCTGCGCGGCCGCCGCCGAGATGGCGGCACCGACCAGCGACAGGTCGCGGTCGAGCCGCTCGTCGAGCGCGCGATCGGCCAGCGTCGCCAGCTCCGAAATCAGCGGCATCGACAGCGACAGGCGCAGCGTCCCGGCCGCCTCGCCATTGGGGAGAAAGTGCGTGCGGACCGGCTGGCCGAGGCGGATCTCGTGCCCCAGCCACTGGCGCGACTGCTCGGCGATGCGGCGGTGCATCGCGCGCGCGGCGGCGAAATCGCACCCTGGCCAGCGCGCCGACAGGTCGAGCGTGCGCAGAGTTTCGGTCGCGAGGCACGACGTCCCGCCCGCGCCCGGAACCTCGACGAGTTCGAGCCGCTTCACGACGCGCATGACATGGTGGCTGAAGCGCGCGGTGACTTCGGTGACGCGGTCGGCGGGCAGCGCGGCGAAGCGCTCCATCTCGATCATCGCCGCCTGCAGCCGCAGCAGCAGCCCGAAATTGCCGAGCGCGGGCAGCCGCTCGGCGCCCGGCCATTCGGCCGGCCATTCGGCGCGTGTCGCGATGCGGCGAAAACCCTCGGGCAGCGGCAGCGCGCGCGCCGCGACCGCCGCCGGCACGAGCGCGAAACCGCTGAACGGCGGGCCGCCCGCGAATTTCGACCCGGTCATCAGCACGACGCAGCCGAGCGCGAGATAGCGCCGCACCACAGCGGGGGCGATGCGCAGCTGGCACGCGTCGACGACGATCGTCATCGCCTCGCCATGCGCCGCGACGAGCCGTTCGACATCGGCCAGCGCGGGGAGCGTCAGCCCCGATTTCGAGCCGTGGACGACATGGACGACCGCCTTGCGGCCGCTCGCGGCGGCGCGTTCGACATGGGCGGACAGTTCGTCGGCGACCGCCGCCGAGGCGCGCGGCGTGCTCGAGGCGTCGCGCACCGCGACATCGACCAGTTCGGTACCGGCGAAGGCCGGGTCGATCGCCGCCTGCAGGGCGACGCGCGCGCCTGTGGCGGTCTCGTCTGCAAAGAAGCGCCCCGCAGCGCTGTGGACGCAGCCGCTGCCGACCTCGTCGCGGCCGAGCAGCACCGCGGTGAGCGGCCGCCCGTCCCACGCCGCGGCGAGCCCGGCATATTCGAGGTCGGTGCCCGATGCCGCGAAGATTATCTTTGTATCGGCGTGGCCGTGCGCCTCGACCAGCTTGTGCCGCAGGATCGCGAGCCCCTCGGCATAATCGTCCGACGGAACCGGCCGGTCGAGCCCGTGATGCCAGCGGTCGAGCAGGGTCTGGAAGGCATGCTCCGAAATGCTGCTGATCGTCGAGGAACCATAAGCGAGCGCGTCCGACGGCCGCACGCTGGCATAATATTGGTTGCGTCCCGCCGCGTCGGGCCGGATCCGCGCATCGCCGCCGCTGGTCAGCGCGCTTGCCAGCCGCGCGGCATAGCGCTTGCCCGGCGAAAGGCGGGGTTCGTCGGCGGCGATGACGTTGAGCAGCATCAAATGGGTCCTGCGCGGGAAGGGGAAGGACCCCGCATCTAGGCGCGCGAGATGACAGTGATCTTGCGCTTTGGTGTCAGCGCCGTCACCAAAAGGTCATCGCGGTGCAACCGCGCTGTGGTCGAAGCGACATATGCGAACGACCCATCTCGAGCCGACCCGGCTAACCGACGCCCTCCGCGACCAGCGGCTGCTGTTCATCGCCAAGCATGCGCGCTGGACCGGCGGCCTCCACCCCGACGACGGCAATCACGCGCTCTATCACCGCGAGATCCGCGAGATCCTAGAAGGCCTCGGGCTGCCGCTGGTGGTGGCGGACAGCTACACCGCGTTGTTCGACCAGCCCGAGGCCGATTTCGTCTTTCCGCTGCTCAACCGCGGCGGCTTCTTCAATTCGGAAATGCTGCTGCCCCTGCTCTGCAACCGGCTGCGCCTTCCTTATGTGGGCGCCTCGCCGATCGTGCGCGGGCTGTCCGACGACAAGCATCTGACCAAGCTCGAGGCCGCCGCGCGCGGCGTGCCGACCGCGCCTTGGGCGCTGTTCCGCCGCGGCGCGCCGATCGACGTTTCGCGCTGCCCGCCCGCGGCGCGCTGGGTGATCAAGCCCAACAACAGCTCGGCCTCCTGGGGCATCCGCGACGCGCACGACCGCATCGAACTGGCGCAGGCTGTCGCCGAGATCCATGCGCTCGACCATGACGCGATCGTCGAGCCTTTCATTGCGGGCAGCGATGTCGAGGTGCCGGTGATCACGCTGGGCGGCGCGCCCGCGATGCTGCCGATGATGATCTTCGAGCAGGCCGACCCGACGCATTTGCGCACCTATCAGGAGAAGCGCGACCTGGTCGACCGCAGCGCCAAATACAGCCTCAAATTGCTCGACGCGCCCGAAATCGCCGGACGGATCGCCGCGCTGACGGTGCAGATGGCCGAAATCTTCCGCCCCTTCGACTTCGGCCGCTTCGAGTTCCGCGTCGATTTCGACACCGGCGAGGTGCGGCTGCTCGAGGTCAATCTCAACTGCAACCTCTGGTCCGAAAAGGTGTTCGGCCGCGCCGCGGTCGCCGCGGGCTTCAGCCAGGCCGACCTGATCGAGACGATCGTCGCCGAATCGATGCTGCGCCAGCAGGCGCCCGCGGCGGCGCGGAAGGACGCGGCATGACCGGCACGCCTGCCAAGCTCGGCTCGATCCTGATCCTCGCGGGCCGCCGCCCCGGCGCGGTCGACGCGCTCGCCGAGGCGCATGGCGTGGCCGACAAATGCCTGGTGCCCGTCGCAGGGCGCCCGATGATCGCGCATGTCCTCGCCAGCGCGGCGCAAAGCGACGCCGCGACGATCTTCGTGTCGAGCCATCATGAAGGGCTCGCCGACGATCTGGGCGATATCGCCGTCGACAGCCTCGGCGACCGGCTCGTTTTTGTGGGTGCGGCCGACAATCTGGCCGATTCGGTGCTCGCGGTCGCCGAGCAGGCGGCTTTTCCGCTGCTGATCACCACCGCCGACAATTGTCTGCTGACCCCCGACACCATCGCCGAGATCGGCACCGAGGCCGCTCGGCTCGGCGTCGAGGCCGGGGTCGCCCTCGCGCGGCGCGAGGATGTGCTCGCTGCGCATCCCGAGGGACAGCGGCGCTTTTACGAATTCTCGGATGTCGCGGTATCGAACTGCAACAGCTACTGGATCGGCCATCGCGGCGCGCTGAAAGCCGCCGAGGCGTTCCGCGGCGGCGGGCAGTTCGTCAAGAAGCCGGTACGCGTCATGCAGGCGTTCGGCCTGATCAACCTCTTGCGCTTCCGCTTCGGGCTCGGGCCGATCCACCATATCTTCCGCCGCATCTCGCGGCATCTGAAGGTCGATGTGGCCCCGCTGCTCGTGCGCGACGGCGCAACCGCGGTCGATGTCGACAACGAAAGGTCGCTGCGCGCGACCGAGGCGATCATGGAAAGGCGCCGGCCGCCGCAGCGGCCGGCCGCGGACTTACTGCTTGGCCTTGACCACGCGGACCGACTTGATCATCGCCTTGCCGATGCCGGTCTCGTTGGCTGACAGGGTCAGGCAATTACCCTTGAACTTGGGTTTGTCGCACAGTTCCCAGACTTCGCCGGGATGGACGGCGATGCTGCCGACCAGAAAGTCGTGCTGCAGCGAGGGGTCGTCCTTTTCGACGCGATAGGAATCGCCGTCGAACTTCTGGCCCTCGAACAGGGTCAGCGTGCCCTCGATCGTCTTGGATTTATCCTGCGCGGCGAGCGGGCTTGCCAGCAGGGTGAGGCCGGCAGCGACGGCTGCGAGGCGGGCGAAACGGGTCATGCGGAATCTCCTTTATGGCGACCCTCATGGCGGAAAAAAGGGACCGGCGTCAACGGGGTGACGCCGGTCCCGAAATTGTCCGGTTTCAGTGCTTTGGGCGTCAGTCGGCGACCCAGTTGCCGTGGAAGCCCGGCGGGACGCGGTGCGGCAGGTGGATCACCGCCTGCGGCTTGCCCGTGAAATCGTCGGCGTTCAGGATGACGAGGTCGGTCGTCTCGTCGTTCATGTCGACGACCAGTCCGACCAGCCAGCCGTCGTCCTCGGCCCCCGTCGCGCTGCGCGGCACAAAGACGAACTCGCCGGGGTGACGGCCAGGGCCGAAATCATGCGCGTCGCTGGTCCCGGCGGTCAGGTCGTGGCGGAACAGCTTCGTCTCGGCCAGCGCCCATTCGGTCGACTTGCCGTCGGGAATGGCAACACTGTAAACATAGCGATAGGGCTTTGTCGTCAGCCGCTCGTCGTAGCGCGGGAATTCCTGCGCATGGTCGTGGATGACGGTGCGCGTCGTGGTGCCGGCCGCCGGATCGATCGTCCAGCGTTCCATGCGCGATTTCTCGCTGTCGGGGCCGCGCTTCGACTGTGCGAACATCGTTTCGTGCGCGACGACGTCGACGATCACCTTGCCGTCCCCGGTTTCATAGGCGTTCGCGGGGTGGAAGACATAGCAGGGCTCGACCGGCACCCAGACGATCTCCTCGGCGCCGCCTTTCCTGGGGAGGAGGCCGACGCGCGCCTGATGCGCCTCGTTCCACGCGTAGGGGAAACGATAGCCCGAGAGCAGCATCTTCATCGAGAAGGTCACCGGCAGGTCGAGGACCAGCACGTAATTTTCGGTGATCGCGCAGTCGTGGATCGAGGGGCCGTCGCTGACGGGGATCGCGAGTTCGCGGGTAACCTGCGCGTCCTTGTCGAGCACGACGTGCCACACCTTGTTCGGCTCGTCGCCGCGGTAGGTGATCGCGTGCATCTCGTCGGTGACGGGGTCGTGATGCGGGTGCGCGGTATAGCCGCCGAGCAGCGTGCCATCGAAGGAGTTGTGCGCGATGGTGTTCAGTTCATAGCCGAGTTCGACGGGCTTGCCGCCCGCCTCGACGATCGCGAAGGTCCGGCCCGCGAGGCCGACGACATTGGTGTTCGGCGCGTCGTTGGTGACGTGGCGCGGACCCGGGGGCAGTTCCTCTCCCAAAGCTTCGCACGCCTCGCTGCCGCGCACCCAGCGGTTGCGGTACCAGTCGGCCTTGCCGCCCTCGATGCGGATACCGTGCACCATGCCGGCGCCGGTGAACCAATGATAGCTCGCGGGATCGGGGGCGATCGCGGGGTTGGGCCCGTTGCGCAGATAGCGGCCGGTCAGCGCGGCGGGGATTTCGCCGTCGACGGTGAGTTCCTCGAGCGTGACCTCTTCGGTCATCGGCTTGTGGATGCCGGTCAGGAAGGGGTGTGCGTCGGTCGGGCGGGGGAGGCGCTTGCGGTTGAAGTCGGCGACCTTGCCGATGCCTTTGACGACGGCGCCGCGGATCAGGCTTTCTACATTGCTGGCCATATGATTGCTCCTTAAGCGGGGGGAGAGGTTGGAACAAAGGCCGCGTCCTTTCGGGGTTGCGCGACCGACTCGGTATGTTTACAGTGACAACATGATGGCGAGCAAAGATAACAGTGTCAACATAAAAAGCGACGGCGCGAAAGCGTCGGGCGCCTATCATCATGGCGACCTGCGCGCGGCGGTGATCGCGGCGGGGCTCAAACGGATCGAGGACGGCGAGGGCGGCGAGCTCGGGCTACGCGCGCTGGCGCGCGACGTCGGGGTCAGCGCGACCGCGCTTTACCGCCACTTTCCGGACAAGGAGGCGCTGCTCGACGCGCTCGCCGACGAAGGGTTGCGGCGGCTTGGAGCGTTGCAGGCCCAGGCCTGGTTGAAGGCGGGCGGCGGCTCTGCGGGGTTCAAGGCGACGGGCATCGCCTATGTCCGCTTCGCGCACGACGAGCCGGCGCTGTTTCGCTTGAGCTTCACGCGCCAGATGGCCGAACGCAAGGAGGGCGGCGACGGCGGCGAGGTCGCATATAATCTGCTGCGCGCCGGGGTCGGCGAGGCGCTGCCGGGTGTGAAGGATCCCGATGTCGCTGCGCTGCACGCCTGGGCGTTGGTCCACGGGCTTGCGATGCTGGTGCTCGACCGGCGGATCGACTGGGACGAGGCGATGGTCGAGAAGGTCGTCGGGCTGACCTTCGGCGGCGTCGCCTGACGCGTTCGGTCTGCTCGGTTCGCCGCAACCGTCGAAATCTTAGCGGTTTATTTGCCATTTCGCGCGAGAATCGAGGGCATGAAGCGGTCGCTACCCCCCACGGTCGAGACGCTGTTCTGGTCCCTTTTGACGGCGCTGGGCTATTTCCTGCTCGCCAGCCTGTCCCTGTACGCGACCAAAGGCGCCGATAATATCGCCGCGGTGTGGCCGCCGAGCGGCTATTTCCTCGCGCTGCTGCTGTTGATGGCACCGCGCGCGCGGCTTGCGTCGTTCGCCGGAATGATCGTCGCCAGCAGCGCCGCGAACATGCTGAGCGGCGCGCCGGCGCTGCTGTCCGCCGCCTTCACCACCGCGAACACGGTCGAGGGCGCAGTCGCGCTGTGGCTGATCAACAGCCGCGAAAGGGGCGTGCTGTCGTTCATGGCGACGCGGTCGGTCGGCAATTTCTGCGTCGGCGCGATCGCGGGGAGCTTTGCCAGCGCGGGGCTCGCGACGCTGCTGACCGGCGGCGATTTCGAATTTTTCCGCTCGTGGCTGACCACGGTCGCGCTCGGCATGCTGATCGTGACGCCCCCCGTCGTCATGCTGACGCGGCTCGCCGAATCGGGGCTGCTCCGCCACACCAACCGCTCGACGATCGTCGAATCGGTGGTGATGATGACGATCGCGGCGGCGGTGACGGCGCTCTGTTTCTCGCAGGCCGAATATCCCGTCACCTTCATTCCCTGCGTTGCGGTCGTCGCCGCATCCTATCGCCTCGGCCCGTTCGGCGCGGCGGGCAGCGTCTTCATCGTCACTATCATCGCGTCGCTGATGACGAGCCAGGGGCTTGGCCCGATCGCGCATATGGACAAGTCGCCGACGACGATCGTGCTCTTCCTGCAATTCTATCTGCTGACCCTGCTCGGCACCGCGCTGCCGCTCGCCGCGCTCCTCGTCGGGCGCCAGCGGCTCGCCAAACGGCTCGAACAGAGCAACCGCTGGCTGCTCCAGGCCGAGGCGGCGGCACTCGTCGGCCACTGGCGCGTCGACCTCATCCGCTGGACGATCCAATGGTCGGACCAGGCCTATCGCATCCACGGGATCGAGCCGGGCACCGTGATGACGGTGCAGAGCAGCCTCGACCTCTATATGCCCGAGGATGCGACGCGCATGCGCAAGGTCCTCGAGCAGGCCGCCCTCACCGGCGCGCCGTTCGAATTTCAGGGCCGGATCATCCGCCCCGACGACGAGGTGCGCGACATCTCGTCGCACGGCTCGATCGAATATAGTCGCGGCGGCAAACCGGTGGGCATCTTCGGCACGATCCAGGATGTCACCGAAACCGTCGAAAATGCGCGGATGCTGGAGGATGCGCGGAGCGTCGCCGAGGCCGCGGCGAACACCGACGCGCTGACCGGGTTGCCCAACCGCCGCCACACGCTGGCCTTTCTCGAACGCGCTTTGGTCGGCGCGCGCGAGAATGGCGCGCCGCTGGCGGTCGCGATCTTCGACATCGACCATTTCAAGCGGATCAACGACGTCCACGGCCACGGGGTCGGCGACGAGGTGATCCGCCGCGTCGCGCACCGCGCCAAGGCGGTGCTGCGCGAAGAGGATATGGTCGGGCGCTTCGGCGGCGAGGAATTCGTGTGCATCCTGCAGCGCTCGAGCGCGCAGGCCGCCGAACTGGTCGCCGAGCGTATTCGCCAGGCGATCGAGGGCGGCGGCCGCTCGACCGACAATGTCCCGCCCGCGACGGTCAGCATCGGCGTCGCCGTCTACGCCGACGAGGCGGGGGTCGAGGAACTGCTCCAGCGCGCCGACGAGGCGCTGTATGTGGCGAAACGCGAGGGACGCAACCGCCTGCGCATGGCGGCGTAGGCCGCGGTCAGCCGGCGGCGCGCTGCGCGTCCGCGGCTTCGAAAAACGCGATCTGGTCGGCGCGGGCCTTGTGGAAGGCGGGCCGATCGGTCGTCCGCACGACATAGGCCTCGGTCGCGGGGCGATCGCCGAAGGCACGGACCAGCGACACGCGCAGCACGTCGGCCATCAGCAGGTCGGCAGCGGTAAAACGCTCGCCGACGAGCCATTCGCGTGTCCCGAAGAGCGTTTCGAGCTGGTTCAGCCGCTGTTCCAGCCAGCCGGTGAGCTTGTTGTCCGGCTCGCCCATGATGTTCAGGAACCACCAGGGAACGCTGACCATCTCGATCGAGTTGAGCGCCGCGACGATCCATTGCCGCGTCTCTGCCGCCAGCGCGGGATCGCGCGGCATCAGCGCCTCGCTCTGCTGCGCGAGATGGAGCAGGCAGGCGCCGCTTTCGAACATTTCGAGGGTGCCGTCGGCGAGGAAGGGGATTTGGCCGAAAGGCTGCTGATCCAGATGGTTGGTCTGGCGGTCGTCGAAGGCGACGGTCTTCACTGCATAGGGCAGCCCCGCCTCCTCGCACGCCCAGCGGAGCCGCAGGTCGCGCACAAAACCGCGCGGCCCCTCGGGCACCCAGTCGTAGGTCCAGATGGTGAGTTCGGTCATTGGGGACGGCCTTTCGGGCGTAAGGTGCCGGGGAAATCGACGATAGCGGGTTTCGGTCCCGATGCCACGCCCCGGACGCCTAACGAACCTCGCGCTCCACCAGCAACTCCGTAGCTGGCTTGCGCCGCAGCGCGACGATCAGCACGCCGATCATCGCGAGCGCGCCGCCGACGCCCATACGCAGGTCGAAGGGATCGTGGGTGATCAGCACGCCGAGGCCGATCGTCCCGAGCGGCGTCATCAGGGTTAGCGGCGCGAGCAGATTGGCCTCGTAGCGCTGGATCAGGTGATAATAGACCGAATGCGCGCCCACCGAGACGACCAGCGCGGTGAACAGGACGGCGGCCACGAAGGGCCAGCCCGCCGCTACCGCCGCGGCCCATTGCCCCGTCTCGACCGTCGCCGAGGCGAGGCCGAGCGCGATCACCGAGACGAAGCCGACCCATGCCTGGAAACGGAAGGGGGTGACGTCGTCGACCTGCTTCATCAGCACCGCGCCCGCGGCGCCTGAGAAGGCCGAGGCCGCGACGAGCCACAGCCCGTGCGACAGCGCAAAGCCCGGTCGCCAGGTCACGATCAGCACGCCGATCAGCGTCAGCGCGATGCCGATGCCGCGCCGCCAATGGATGCGCTCGCCGAGCATCAGCACCGACAGCAGCATCGTAAAGGGCACGCCGAGTTGCAGCACGATCGCCGCGGCGGAGGGCGAGGTGGTTTGCAGCCCCATGAAAAGCAACGCAAAACTGCCGCCGCCGAGGCAGAGCGCGATCGCCACGATCCGCCACGCCGGGCGCGGCATCGGCAGCAGCCAGGGCAGCATCACCACCGCGACCACGGCGAAGCGCATGGTGACATAGAAGAGCGGCGGGATCGCCCAGTTGCTGACGATGATCTTGCTCAGCACATTGTTGAAGGCCCAGATCAGGCACACGGCAACAAGGAGCAGGAAATCGCGGACGCGCACAATCTTCCCCGGGTGGCGGACGGAGGAGGCGCCCGCGTCGCCAAAGGCGTTAGCAGATGGGGACCCTGAGGGAAGGTGCAGAAGCGCGGATCGGAAAAATTGCTGTGGAGCCGCCGCGGTAGCGGCTCCACAGCCTATGTTTACAGTGTTAATGCCGGGGCTATTCGGTCCCGAAGCGCGTGGTCAGCTGCAACCCGATGACGCGCGGCTCGCCCGCGTAGAGCGTATTGAACCCCAGGCTGTTGTCGAACTGCACCGCCGACACCGCATAGCGCTTGTTCGCGAGGTTGGTCGCGAACACCGCGACTTCGCTGCCGATGCTGTCGATGGTCAGCGCCGCGCGTGCGCCGAGCAGGCCGTAGGCGGGCTGGTTCAGGCTGTCGCGGTAGATCGCCGAGCCCACCAACTGCGTCTTGCTGCGCCACGTCCAGTCGACGCTGAGGCGGAGGTTCCCGAAATCGAGCGGCGCGGCGTAGGTCGCGCCGAGGCGATAGCTGTATTTGGGGAACTGGAAGGGCTCGCCCGAGCGGTCGCCGGTGACGTCGGTGAAATCGAGATATTTGGCGTCGTTCACGCCGACGCTGCCCGACAAGGTCAGCCCCTCGACCGGAATCGCGGTGACCTCGAGTTCGCCGCCGCGGATGCGCGCGCGCGCCGCGTTGGTGACCAGGCTGACGATCGCGCCGCCGGGCGCCGCCTGGACGATCGTGCGCTGGATATCCTTGTAATTGGCCTGGAAGATCGCCGCATTGATGCGCAGCCGGCGACCCAGCAGATCGAGCTTGGTGCCGACCTCATAGTCGGTCACCGTCTCGGGCGCGAAGGCCGCGAAGCTGTCGACGGTGCCCGTTCCGCGCAGATTCTGGCCGCCGCCCTTGAAGCTGCGCGCGGTGCGGGCATAGAAGAGCAGCCCGCTCTGCGGCGTCCAGTCGAGGCTCGCAAGATAGGAGTAGTCCGAGAAGCCGTCCTTGAAGCGCGCCTGGCAGGTGCCGCCGAGCCGCAGCGCCGGCGGGATGTTGCACACCGCACCGCCCGGGGTCGAGCGGTTGAACGAGCGCAGTTCCTTGCTCTCCTCGGTCCAGCGCAGGCCGCCGGTGAAGCGGAGCGTATCGGTGAGGTCGTAGTTGAACTGGCCGAACACCGCCCAGCTGCTGTTCTTGACGAAGCCGTCGGTGAAATTGGGGTTCGCCGGGTTGATCGTGCCGAGCGCGGTCGCGCGCGAGGTGTCGCGCCCGGTTTCCTCGTTGAAATAGGCGCCGACGATCCAGTCGAGCCGGCTGCCGTCGCCGGCGAACTGGAATTCCTGGCTGAGGTTCTTGGCGCGGCTCGCGAGGCTGGCCTCGAGCAGGGTGTAGGGCGAGGCGTCGAGGTCGACGTCGAGCGAGCGCTTCAGCCAGCGCGCGGCCGAGATCGAGCGGAACGACAAGGTTGGCGTCAGCTCGACCGCCAGGTTCGAGCTGACGCCATAGGTGCGCGCATAGGTGCCTTGCAGGCCCGTCGCGTCATTGTCGTAAAAGCCCCGCCGGTCGATCAGGCTGGCGAACAGCGCCTGCGCCTGCGCCAGCGCGGCGCCGATCGCCGCGCCGTTGGCGACCGGATCGGCCAGCAGCGCGGGGTTGAGGATGCCCTGGCTCATCGCGATGTCGATCAACGCCGGGGCGGGGTTGGGCGTGCCCGGCGCGGGGCTGGGGAAGGGGCTGACGAAGGCGAGCTTGCTCACCGGCGCGTCGCCACGCGTGCGGGTGTAGTCCGCGGAGATCGCCCAGGTCACACTGTCGGTCTCGAACAAGGTATTGGCGCGAAAGGCGATCTGCTCGCGTCCGCCGATGCCGTCGCCGAGCCCGTTGACCCCGAGCGAGCCGTTGTCGAGCCAGCGGCCCATCAGCCGGACGCCCAGCTTGTCGGTCATCAGCGGCAGGTTGAGCACCGCGCCGACGTCGTAGCGGTCGTGCGTCGCGCCGCTGGCCTGCACATAGCCGCCGACGCCAGACAGGTCGGGCTGGCGCGTTGTGATGTTGATCGCGCCGCCGGTGGTGTTCTTGCCGAACAAGGTGCCCTGCGGTCCGCGCAGCACCTCGACGCGCTCGGTGTCGAACAGGGCGGTCTCGAGGTTCGACGAGCGGATATAGTTCACGCCGTCAACATAGACGCCGATCGGCGATTCGATCGTCAGGATCGAATCCTGCTGCGACTGGCCGCGGATGGTGAGCAGCACGCCGGTGGGGTCGGCGCTCGACGTCTGGACGAAGAAGTTCGGGGTCTGCTTCGCGATATCGGCGATGCCCTCGACATTGGCGTCGCTGAGTTGCTGCGAGCCGAAGGCGGTGATCGCGATGGGAATGGTCTGCGCGGCCTCGCTGGTGCGGCGCGCGGTGACGACGATGTCCTCGATGCCGCCCTGCGCCGCTTCGCTGTCGGCGGGCGGCGCGGCTTCCTGCGCCAGCGCGCCGGTGGTGATCGTCAGGCCGGCGCTCGCCAGCAGCCAGGACAGTGTGCGCAGTTTCATTTTTCTCTCCCTCCGCCCCGCGCCACCGGCTTTGGCCGGTCTGTGATCCGCGAGACAATGTCGGCGACTTATCACACTAAGTGAGACAAGCGCAAGCATTTGCCTCATAGGGTGCGATATGTTAGCCGCACCGTCTCATGAGGGAGGCGAAGATCGCGACAATCGGCTCAATTGCGCGGCCCGCGGGGCATGATGCGGCGAAGGCGGCGGTGCTCGACGCAACGATCGAGGTCGTCACGCGCGTCGGCTTCCACGACACGACGATCGACCATGTGGTGCGCGAATCGGGGGTGTCGCGCGCGACGCTCTATCGCTGGTTCGGCAATCGCGACGGGCTGATGCTCGCGCTGCTCCAGCATATGGCAGGGCCCTATCTCGAGCGTTGCGCCCAGATCGCGGTCGGGCTGGGGCCGATCGAGGACCGGCTCGAACAGGTCATCGCGGGCGGGATCGAGAGCATCTGCAACACGCCGTGGATCCACAAGGTCGCCAAGGACGGGCTGCTCCACGACGATTTCTCGATCTTCCTCGCCGCGCACAAGTCGATCACCGGCGCCGTCGTCGGCCAGATGCTGGACGGCGCGATGGCGTCGGGCGCGTGGACGCCGCCCGACGACCTCGACCGGCTGACCGAATGGCTGCTCCACCAGATGCTCGTGCTCGGCGGCGAGGATTATGACGATGCCGCAGAAATTCGCCGCCGCGTCGCGATCTACGTGATGCCGGTGCTCGATCTGCCCGGCGCCGCGCGCGGGGAGGGCGATCTCGCCGCGCGGCTCGACCGGATCGAGCGCAAGATCGACGGGCTGGGCGGCGCGGCGTGACCGTTCAGGCTTCGGCCGCCGCCCGCGCGATCGCCTCGATCTCGATCCGGAAGCCGAAATGGAGTGGGCCGGTGGGCACCACGCTGCGCGCCGGCCGCGCTGCGCCGAAGAAGGCGCCATAGACCGCATCGAACTCGTTCCAGTCGGCCATGTCGCTGAGATAGACGGTCGTCTTGACCACCTGGTCCAGCCCGGCGCCCGCCTGATCGAGCACGGCTTTCAGATTTTCGAGCGTCTGTTCGGCCTGTTCCCTGAAGGGCGCCGTTGCGAGCGACGTATCGCGGCCGGGGCGCAGCGGCAGCTGCCCCGACACGAAGATCAGCCCGCCGCCCAGCGTGAAAGGCGAATAATGCGGCCCGCCGCTGTTGGTGGTCATGTCGTCCTTCTCCGGACCTAGCGCCCGATCGCCGCGAGCATCGCCTCGATGCTGGTGAATTTCTCGCGCGGATTGCCGTCGAGCGCGGCGGCGACCTCGGCGGCCTCGATCTTGCGCCAGTCGCGGAAGGTCACGGGCACGATGTTCCGGCTCGCGAGCAAGCTATCGAGCCCCGCGCGCCCCGCCTTGCCTGCGCCGCGCCCGATATCCGCGAGCAGCATCTCGGCGATGCGCGCGCCGTCGGGCTTGTTGGTGCCGATCGTCCCCGACGGCCCGCGCCGCGCCCAGCCGACCGCGTAGAGCCCGGGCAGGATACGCCCCTCGTCGCTCGCAAACCGGCCGCGGCCATGCTCGTAGGGGACGCCGGGGATCGGCGGGGTCTGATAGCCGATGCAGCTGATCACCAGCCCAGCGTCGATCGCATAGGTCTCGCCCGTGCCGTGGCTGCGGAGCTCGCTGTCGAGCGTGGTGCGCTCGACGATC
This sequence comes from Sphingopyxis sp. HIX, assembly GCF_001468285.1. Classification (GTDB taxonomy): domain Bacteria; phylum Pseudomonadota; class Alphaproteobacteria; order Sphingomonadales; family Sphingomonadaceae; genus Sphingopyxis. Next base: position 77,438 of record NZ_LNSB01000019.1, read on the forward strand.
ACGCGCTGCACCCGCCCGTCGCCCTCGATCGCGACGGGCATCGCGAAGAAGTCGAAATCGATCGTCACCGGCTTCGCGACCGGATTGGCCGCGAAGCTGCGCAAATGCGTCACCGACTTGCGCATGCCCGGCTCGAGCATCGCGTCGTCGCCCTCGTCGGGCAGGTCGGCGGGGTCGACGCGCGGGGAGGCGCGTTCGAGATGGCCGAGCTCGCCCAGCTCCTTGGGCGTCATCGCGATCTGGTGCGGGCCGCGGCGGCCGAGGATGTGGATCTCGCGCACCGCGCTCGCCGCCAGCGCGTCCCGTGCATGCGCGACGATGTCGCTGCCGGCGAATTCGGCCGGCGTCTTGGCCAGGATGCGTGCGACGTCCAATGCGACATTGCCGTTGCCGATCACCACCACGCCCGCGCTGTCGAGCGGCGGGTCGAGCCGCGCGAAATCGGGATGGCCATTGTACCAGCCGACGAAGGCCGCGCTGCCGATCACCCCCGCGCGGTCGGCGCCGGGAATCGCGAGCGGCCGGTCGTTCGGCGCCCCCGTCGCGAGCACCACTGCGTCGTACAGCTCGACCAGCTCGTCGATCGTCACGTCGGTGCCGACCGAGACATGGCCGACGAAGCGGACATTGTCGGTCAGCGCGACGCCCTCGTAGCGGCGCGACACCGCCTTGATCGACTGGTGGTCGGGCGCGACCCCGGTGCGGATCAGGCCATAGGGGACGGGCAGGCGGTCGATGACGTCGACGGCGATATCCTCGGCCTTTTGCAATGTTTCGGCGGTGTAATAGCCCGCGGGACCCGACCCGACGATCGCGACATGACGCATTCAGCCCACTCCTTGGGGATGTCCGCGCGGGGCGCGGCCCCCTGTCTGTTATGCGCGCGATGCTAGCGGCGAAAACCGGCAGGGCAAGGGGAAGCCGTCGCCGCGCCGCAGCGGCCTTGACAGCGCGCGCCGGGAATCATAATGCGCCCGCCTCGCTGCCCCGTCGTCTAATGGTAAGACTACGGATTCTGATTCCGTCTATTGAGGTTCGAATCCTCACGGGGCATCCATTTTCTGACATTGCGATCCTTTCCCGGCGCTGCCTTTTGCGGCCGGTCGTGCCTTTCGCGCGAGTTATCGCGGAACTCTTGTCAATTAATCTAGTTGAGTTACGTCTGGCGGACGTCGGGACGTGACGAGTCGACCGATCCATCCGTCATTTCGGCAAGAGAGGATCGCACCATGGCCACGCAGCCGCAGACCCCCGATATCTTCGAACAGGCCCGCACGCTGGGCATCGTCATTTCGCCCTCGACCCCGACGCTCGGTGCCGAGATCGCGGGGCTCGACCTCGACCGGCCGCTGACCGACGCCGAGGCGGAACTGCTCCGCGCCGCCTGGCTGCGCTTCAAGGTCCTCTTCTTCCGCGACCAGGACATCAGCCACGAGAGCCATGTCCGCTTGGGCGAATTGTTCGGCGAACTCGAAGGCCATCCGGTGATCCCGCATGTCGAGGGCTATCCCGAAATCCTGCGCATCGAAGGCGTCGAGGGGGTGCAGCTCACCGCCGAAACGCTTGGCGCTTTCCAGGCGTATAACAAATGGCACACCGACGTGACCTTCCGCCAGAAGCCGTCGATCGCCTCGATCCTGCGCGCGCGGGTGCTGCCGCCGCTCGGCGGCGACACGATGTGGGCCGACGCCGCCGCGGCCTATGCGGGGCTGCCGCAGCCGGTGAAGGATCGCATCGAGGGGCTCGAGGCCGAGCATGACATCGTGCGCAGCTTCGGCGGCCGCGTGTCGGAGGAAAAGCGCGCCCAACTCGCGCGCGACTTTCCGCCGGTGCGCCACCCGATGGTGCGCACGCACCCCGAGACGGGCGAAAAGATCCTCTACGTCAACTACACCTTCACCAGCCGCATCGTCGATATCCCCGAGGAGGAGAGCGACAGCCTGCTCCGCCTGCTCTTCGACCGCATCAAGGTGCCCGAATATCAGGTGCGCTTCCGCTGGACGCCCAATGCGATCGGCATCTGGGACAATCGCTCGACCCAGCATTATGCGGTCGGCGACTATTGGCCCGAATATCGCGCGCTCGAACGGGTGACCGTGTCGGGCGATGTGGTGACGCGGTGAAGTTCGACGGCACCATGCTGCAGGGTCCGCGCCCGCGCTTTCGCACCGCCACCCGCGTCGCCATCATCGGCGCGGGCTTTTCGGGCACCCTGCTCGCGATCAACCTGCTCGAACAGGAGGATGTCGAGGTGCTGCTGATCGAGCGCGACCGGCGGCGCATGGGCGCCGGGGTCGCCTACAGCAGCCACGACGCCGGGCACCTGCTCAACGTCCGCGCAGGCAATATGAGCGCCTTTCCCGATCGTCCCGGCCATTTCTGCGACTGGCTCGCGGCGCGCGGATTGGGCTGCGACAAGGCGTTCGGGAGCCGCGCGACCTATGGTCATTATCTGCGCGAGACGCTCGCGCAGGCGATGGAAAAATATGGCCGCCGCCTCCAGCTGATCGACGACGAAGTGCTCGATATCGAGGAGCGTCACGGCAAGGTCACGCTCGGGCTCGTCAACGGCGGGCTGGTCGAGGCCGACAAGGCGGTGCTCGCGATCGGCAATTTGCCGCCGCACGACCATCCCGCGATCGCCGGTGCGGGGCTCACCCCCTGGCGCTATGTCGGCGATCCGTGGGCGAGCCCGCTCGCCGAAGGGTTGCGCAGGCACCAGACCGTGCTCGTCGTCGGCACCGGACTCACCGCGATCGACGTCATCCTGCGGCTCGCCTCGAACGGCTTCGACGGCAAGATCGTCGCGATGTCGCGCCGCGGCCTTCGTCCGCACCGCCATGTCGACGGGCTCGCGCCGGTGCGCCCGGTGCTCGCCAAGCCCGCGCCCGAACTCTCGGAACTGGTGCGCTGGGCGCGCGAAGAAGCGAAGGCGGTGGACTGGCGGCTCGCGGTCGATTCAATCCGCCCGATCACCCAGATGATGTGGGCCTCGGCCGATGCCGACAAGCGCGCACGCTTCCTGCGCCACCTGCGCCCCTTCTGGGACGTCCACCGCCACCGTCTCGCGCCCGAGGTCGCCGACCGCATCGACGGCCTGATCCGCGACCGCCGGCTCGTCTTCCGCGCCGGCAAGATCGACGATGTCGTCAGCGAGCCCGACAGCGTCGCGGTGCACTGGCGCCCGCGCGGCGAGGCACGCTCGCAGCGGCTCGACGTCGCGCGCATCGTCAACTGCACCGGGCCGCAGGGCGACCTGCTCCGCGCGACCGATCCGCTGGTGCGCCGGCTGCTGAAGCAGGGGCTGATCCGCCCCGACGCGCTGCGCCTCGGGCTCGACATCGACCGCGACGGCCATGTCATAAACCGCGACGGGCGCCCGGCCGAGCATATCCTCGCGATCGGCCCCATGACGCGCGGCGACCTGTGGGAGGTCGTCGCGGTCCCCGACATCCGCACCCAGGTCAGCGCGCTCGCGCGGCGGCTGGTCAACGCGCACTGGACGGGGGGCGAGGGGCTTTAGCCTCTACGAACCATCTCCCCTCCCGCAGGCGGGAGGAGAGCAAATGGCCGCTACCCACCTCTGGACTTTTGCGGGCGGCCTATTATATACCGACCGTTATGGAACAGGATGTCATCGCCACGCCCGCCTCGGCCCCCAAGGGGCGCCCACGCGAATTTTGCGTCGATCAGGCGCTCGCCGAGGCGCTCCACGTCTTCTGGGCGAAGGGCTATGACGGCGCGTCGATGACCGACCTGACCGAGGCGATGGGCATCACCAAGCCCAGCCTCTACGCCGCCTTCGGCAACAAGGAAGCCTTGTTTCATAAGGCCTTGGACCTCTACGAGCAGGAAAAGCTCGAATATGGCCGCGCCGCGCTCGAACAGCCGACCGCGCGCAAGGTCGCCGAATATTATCTGCGCGGCGCGATCGACGTCCATGGCGGCACCGACGATCCCAAGGGGTGCATGGGGCTGATCTCGTCGCTCGCGTGCAGCCCCGAGGCCGAGTCGATCAAGGCCGACGTCGTGCGCCGCCGCGCCTCGTCGCAGCGCCTGCTCGTCGAGCGCTTCGAGCGTGCCAAGGCCGAGGGCGACATCCCCGCGCATGTCGATGCCGAGGGGCTGACCAGCGTGCTCTACGCCTTGCTCCAGGGCATCACGGTCCAGGCGGGCGCCGGCGCGACGCATGCCGAGCTCGAGCGGTTGGTCGACACCAGCATGACCTTGTGGCCGAGCCCCTGAAAGCTGAGCTGAACGCCGGATTAAAAATATTTCGTACCGTGCGGTATATAACTCTTGACCCAGGCTGATCCAGATTATATATACCGCATAGTACAGAAGGTGGCTGGACGGTTCGACCGGCTGCGAGGACGCGAAGGGAACGCCGATGCGCAAACGGACATGTAGAACCGCCTAGGACACACCCGGGCAAACAACTGCAAATTCTCGCGAGATCGATCGGCACCGCCTTGGCGCCGGACCCTTTCGCTCACCCTGAATCTCCCCTCGCCGGGCGCAAGCGTCCCGGGGCGTAAGCCCCCTTGTGCCCGGCACCCCCATCCAAGGAGGATCCGCCATGGCCTATCTTGCCGTCAACGAAGCGCTCGACTTCGCCCTTGCTCCCTCCCGGGTCGCCGCCCTTGCCCCCGTGGCGGCCCCCGCGGCGCCGAAAGCCAAACCCGCTGGCTTTTCGGCGCTCGAATGGTCGGTCGTGATGCTTGCGCGTCACGACCGGCCATCATCGCTCCGCGAACCCGGCCGGCTGGGCAAGCTGCTCGGGACGGTCTTCGGCGAAAGCTACAACCGCCGTTTGGCCGACCCGAAGCTCGAGGCGCTGCGCCGCATGGCGGTGCTGACCTGGCACCATGGCTATGCCGTGACCTCGGGCCAGATCGGCGACTTCCTCGCCGCGGGCTTCACCACCGACCATTATGACCTGCTCGGCCGCCGCGTCGCCGAAGTGCTCAGCAGCCGCCTCTTCCGAAAGTAAGACCCATGAACATGCTCTCCCCCTTCGACCGCGCGAAAGCGCGGGAGGTCGAACTCGCCCCCGATGCCGCCTCCGCTCCCGCCAAGACCCCGACCCGCTGGCGTCGCCGGGCGCTGATCGGCCTGCCGATCGCGCTCGTCGTCGCCGGCGGCTATGCGCTCGCCAGCCGCGATAACGCCGCGGTCGCCGCGCCGCCGCTCCCGGTCGTCACCGTCGCGGCGCCGCTGGTGCGCGAGATCACCGAATGGGACGATTATGTCGGCCGCTTCGAGGCGAGCCGCGCGGTCGAGGTGCGCCCGCGCGTCTCGGGTCAGCTCGTCGGCGTGCATTTCACCGACGGCCAGATCGTCCGCAAGGGCCAGTTGCTCTTCACGATCGACGCGCGCCCGTTCAACGCCGCGCTCGCCGAGGCGCGCGCCGACGCCGCTAGTGCGCGCAGCGACCTCGAGCTCGCGCGCGTCAACCTCGCGCGCGCCAACCGGCTGATCGCCGACGAGGCGGTGTCGCAGAGCGATCTCGATCAGCTCAATGCCCGCGTCCGCGCGGCTTCGGCAGCGCTCGCCGCGGCCGACGCGCGCGTCCGTTCGCGCTCGCTCGACGTCGAATTCACCCAGGTCCGCGCGCCGATCGGCGGCCGCATCTCCGACCGCCGCGTCGACTCGGGCAACCTCGTGGCCGCGGGCGAGGGGGCGGGCGGCAGCCTGCTCACCACGATCAACGCGCTCGACCCGATCTATTTCAACTTCGACAGCTCGGAGGCGCTCTTCCTCAAGGCCCAGCGCGAGCGCCAGGCCGGCGGCGCCGCGGCGCAGCAGGTCGAAATCCGGCTGCAGGATGAAAGCGACTATCGCTGGAAGGGCCGCGTCGATTTCTCCGACAATGCGATCAACGCCAATTCGGGCACGCTGCGCGTCCGCGCGGTGATCGACAATCCCGACTATTTCCTGACCCCCGGCATGTTCGGCAATATGCGCCTCGCGCAGGGCGGGACGGTCTCGGCCTTGCTCGTCCCCGACGCCGCGGTGCGCACCGACCAGGCGCGCAAGCAGCTCTTCGTCGTCGGCAAGGACGGCACCGTCGCCGCGCGCCCGGTCGAAACCGGCCCGCTGGTCGCCGGCCTCCGCGTCATTCGCTCGGGGCTCAAGGCCGGCGACCGGGTGGTGGTGCAGGGCATCCAGTTCGCCCAGCCGGGCGCCAAGGTGACCGCCAAGCCGACCACGATCCAGCCCAAGGCCGCGCCCGCCGCGCCGGTGGGAGCGAACCAGCCGCCCGCCGCGTCGCAGGCGACGCTCACGCCCTAAGTCCGCGACCCGCGCCGGAGTCCTCTCCGGCGCGGCCGCGCCCGACCCCGATCACACCATCTTGCCGGCCCTCGCGGGCCGAGGAGGCCCGCCATGCGTCTCAGCCATTTCTTCATCCGCCGCCCGATCTTCGCGGGCGTGATCGCGATCATCATCACGATCGTCGGCGCCTTCGCCTATTTCGGGCTGCCGGTGTCGCAATTCCCCGCGGTGGTCCCGCCGACGGTGACGGTCAGCGCCAATTATCCCGGCGCCTCGGCCGAGACCGTCGCCGACACCGTCGCCGCGCCGATCGAGCAGCAGATCAACGGCGTCGACAACATGCTCTACCAGTCGTCGCAGTCGACCGGCGACGGGCGGCTGACGATCACCGTCACCTTCAAGCTCGGCACCGACCTCGATACGGCGCAGGTGCTGGTCCAGAACCGCGTCGCGCTCGCCGAGCCCAGCCTGCCCGAGGAAGTGCGGCGGCAGGGCGTCGTTGTGCGCAAGACCTCGCCTTCGTGGCTGATGGCGGTCAACGTGCTGTCGCCCGACGGCTCGCTCGATCGCAGCTATGTCTCCAATTACGCGCTGACCCAGCTCAAGGACAGGCTGACCCGCGTCGACGGTATCGGTGACGTCCAGGTGTTCGGCGCGCGCGACTATGCGATGCGCGTGTGGATCGACCCCGGCCGCGCCGCGGCGCTGGGCCTCACCGCGGGCGACATCGTGTCGGCGCTGCGCGAACAGAATGTCCAGGTCGCCGCCGGTACCGTCGGCCAGCCGCCCTTCGACACCGGCGCCGCGCACCAGCTCAGCGTCGAGACGCAGGGCCGCTTCAAGACCGCGGGCGAGTTCGCGAACATCATCGTGCGCACCGCGCCCGACGGCGCGATCACGCGGCTCAGCGATGTCGCGCGCGTCGAGCTGGGCGCCGAGGATTATGGCGTGAACGCCTATCTCTCGGGCCAGGATTCGATCATCATGGGCATCACCCAGCGCCCCGGCACCAACGCGCTCGCCGCCGCCGAGGGCGTGAAGGCGCAGCTCGCCGAAGCGTCGAAGAGCTTCCCCAAAGGGCTCGAGTACAAGATCATCTGGAATCCGACCGAGTTCATCAGCGAATCGATGACCGCGGTGCAAAAGACGTTGCTCGAGGCGATGATCCTCGTCGTCATCGTCATCCTCGTCTTCCTGCAGAGCTGGCGCGCCGCGATCATCCCGATCATCGCCATTCCCGTGTCGCTGATCGGCACCTTCGCGGTGCTCGCCGCGCTCGGTTATTCGCTCAACACGCTGTCGATGTTCGGGCTGGTGCTCGCGATCGGCATCGTCGTCGACGACGCGATCGTCGTCGTCGAGAATGTCGAACGCAACATGGAGCATGGCCTGTCCCCAGGCGAAGCCGCGCACACCTCGATGGACGAGGTGTCGGGCGCGCTCGTCGCGATCGTGCTCGTGCTCTGCGCGGTGTTCGTGCCGACGACCTTCCTCACCGGGATCACCGGCGAATTCTATCGCCAGTTCGCGGTGACGATCGCCACCGCCACCGTGATCTCGCTCATCCTCTCGCTCACCCTGTCGCCCGCGCTCGCCGCGATGCTGCTGCGCCCGCGCGCCACGGAGGCTCCCGCCTCGGGCTGGCGCCGCTACGCCTGGCAGGCAGGCGACAAGTTCAACCGCAGCTTCGACCGGATGAGCGGCTGGTACGCCGTGACCGTGCGCCGCATCGTCGCCGCGCCGCGCAAGGCCCTCGCCACCTATGGCGCCTTGATCGCCGCGACCGCCGCGATCTTCTGGGCCACCCCCGCGGGTTTCGTTCCCGCACAGGACCAGGGCTATGCGCTCGCCGCGATCCAGCTCCCCCCGGGCAGCTCGATCCAGCAGACCGACGCCGTGCTCAAGAAGGTGGTGAAGAAACTGCTCGAGGTGCCCGGCACCGAGGCGGCGGTGATGTTCGCCGGCTTCGACGGCGCCTCGGGCACCCAGGCGTCGAACGCCGGCGCCGCCTATGTCACCTTCAAGCCTTTCTCGGAGCGTGCCGGTACCGACCGCACCGAGGCCAATATCGAAAACGACATGCGCGCGGCGCTCGCCGACGTGAACGACGCCTTCGTCTTCGTCATCCCGCCGCCCGTCATCCAGGGCATCGGCAACGGCGGCGGTTACCGCATGATCGTGCAGGATCGCAGCGACGCCGGCTATCAGGCGCTCGAACAGGCGGGCGGCCAGCTGATCGGCGCCGCACACCAGCAGCGCGAGCTCGCCAACGTCTTCACCCTCTACAACACCGCGACGCCGCGCGTGTACGCTGACATCGACCGCGCCAAGTCCGACATGCTCGGGGTGCCGCCGGCGCGGGTGTTCGAGGCGCTGCAGGTCTATCTCGGCTCGGCCTATGTCAACGACTTCAACCTGCTCGGGCGCACCTTCCGGGTCACCGCGCAGGCCGATGCCGCGGCGCGCGACGATCCGGCGGACATCGCGCAGCTTAAGACGCGCTCGAACACGGGCGAGATGGTGCCGCTCGGCGCGGTCGCGACCTTCAGTGACCGGACCGGCCCCTATCGCGTCACCCGCTACAACCTCTTCCCCGCGGTCGAGGTCGATGGCGAGACCGCAGCCGGTTATTCGACCGGCCAGGCGATCGCGGTGATGGAAAAGGTCGCCGAAGAGCTTCCCGCGGGCTTCTCGGCCGAATGGACCGACATCGCCTTCCAGCAGAAGGCGGCGGGCAATATCGCGGCGCTGATCTTCGCGCTGTCGGTGGTGTTCGTCTTCCTCGTGCTCGCGGCGCAGTTCGAAAGCCTGACGCTGCCGCTCGCGATCATCCTGATCGTGCCGATGACCTTGCTCGCCGCGATGGCGGGGGTGAATGTCCGGGGTCTCGACAACAATATCCTGACCCAGATCGGCCTCATCGTGCTCATCGCGCTCGCGGCGAAGAATGCGATCCTGATCGTCGAATTCGCCAAGCAGGCCGAGGAACGCGGCGCGAGCATCGTCGAGGCGGCGGTGGAGGCGGCGCGTGCGCGTCTCCGCCCAATCCTGATGACCAGCTTCGCCTTCATCCTCGGCGTGGCGCCGCTCGTCTGGGCCTCGGGCCCGGGATACGAGCTGCGCCAAGCGCTCGGCACCGCGGTCTTCTACGGGATGATCGGGGTCACCTTCTTCGGGCTCGTCTACACGCCCAGCTTCTATGTCGTCTGCCGCACGCTCGGCGACCGCATCGCCGCCCGCCGCGGTCGCAGCGGATCCGCCGATCCCGTGCTGCAGCCCGCCGAATAAGGAGAAAGCCCATGCGCAATTTTCTCATCGCCACCGTGTCCGCGTTCACGCTCGCCGCGTGCGCGGTCGGGCCGGACTTCGCCGCTCCCTCCTCCCCCGCGACGGCGTCCGGCCCCTTCCTCTCGACGAAGGCCGGGGTCACCACCACCGCGCCCGCCGACGCCAACTGGTGGCGGCTCTACAACGACCCCGTGCTCGACGGGCTGGTGGCCGACGCGCTCGCCGCCAACACCGACGTCCGCGTCGCGGTGGCGCGCATCGCCAAGGCCCGCGCCGCCTTGCGCGAAGTCCGCGGCGACCGGCTGCCCAGCACCAACCTCAGCGCCGGCGCCAACTACGGCCGCGTCAGCGAAGGGCAGGTGCCCGCGGGCGCCGACCGCACCGGGTGGCAGGTCGATGCCGGGCTGACCGTCGGCTATGAGGTCGACCTCTTCGGCCGCGTCAGCCGCGGGGTCGAGGCGGCGCGCGGCGACCTCGCCGCCGCCGAGGCCGACGCCGACGCGGTGCGCGTGACGATCGTCGCCGAAACCGCGCGCGCCTACGCCGATGCGGCGTCCTCGGCCGAGCGGCTCGCGGTCGCCGAAAAGATCGTCGCCTTGCTCGACCAGTCGGTAAAGCTCACCGCGCGCCGCGCCGAGGTCGGGCTGACCACGCGCCTCGACACCGCGCGCGTCGCCGCGCTGCGCAACCAGCGCGCCGCCGACATCCCCGCGATCGCCGCCGAGCGCGACGCCGCGCTCTTCCGTCTCGCGACGCTCACCGGGCGCACCCCGGCGGACCTGCCGCCGATCGCCGCGGCGCGCACGACGACCTTGCGCCTCGACCAGCCGATCCCGGTCGGCGACGGCGCAGCGCTTCTGGCCCGCCGCCCCGACGTCGCCGCTGCCGAGCGCCGCCTCGCATCGGCGACCGCGCGCATCGGCGTCGCGACCGCGGACCTCTATCCTAAGGTCACGCTCGGCGCCTCGGTCGGCCAGACCAGCTCGGGCCTCGGCGACCTCTTCGGCGGCGGTCCGCTGCGCTGGTTGCTCGGCCCGCTGATCAGCTGGAACTTCCTCAACCAGGAAGCGACGCGCGCGCGCATCGAAGGCGCCGAGGCCGACACCCAGGCCGCGCTCGCGACCTTCGACGGCACCGTGCTCCGCGCGCTCGAGGAGACCGAGACCGCGCTCTCGGGCTACGCGCATATGCTCGACCGCCGCACCGCGCTGCAGTCGGCGCGCGACGAGGCACAGGTCGCGGTGCGCATCACCCGCGCCCAGCAGCGCGAGGGCGCGATCGACGGCCTCGCCGCGCTCGACGCCGAACGCACCTTCGCCGAAGCCGAGGGTGCGCTGGCGCTCGCCGACGCGCGCATCGCCGATGCGCAGGTCGACCTGTTCCGCGCGCTCGGCGGGCGGTGGGACGCAAGCTAAAGCCCCTCCCCTTCAGGGGAGGGGTTGGGGTG
>NZ_LNSB01000020.1 GCF_001468285.1 Sphingopyxis sp. HIX
GGCGTATATCTCCCCTCCCGCCTGCGGGAGGGGAGATATACGCCAGCGCTATCCCCCCGCTCGCCACGCCGAAGGCGAGCGCCCCGTCCACTGCCGGAATGCGCGCGTAAAGCTCCGCGCCTCGGTATAGCCCAGCATCTCGGCGATCGCCTCGACCGTCGCATTGCCGCTCGTCAGCAGCCGCATCGCCTTGTCGCGCCGTACATTCTCGCGGATCGTCGCCAGCGTCGTCCCCTCGGCGCGGAGCAGCCGCCGCAATTTGTGCGGCGACAGCCCCGTCTCGTGCGCCAGCTCGTCCAGCGTCAGGTCGGGCCCGCGCGTCAGAAACTGCCGGACCTGCCGCGCCACGCTTGCGTCGCTCGCGGGGATCGTCATGATGTCGAGCGGTGCCGCCGCCAGCATCGCTTCCAGCTCGCCCGCGGTCCGCCGCACCGGTGCGTGCAGCGCGTGCGCGTCCATCACGATTCGCCGCGCGCCGCCGTCGAAGCGGTGGCGGCACGGGAAGAGATATTTGAACTCCTCGAAATAGGCGTCGGGCCGCGGATAATCGAACTCGGCGGACAGCAGCGAGATCGTCTCGCCCGCCAGCCAGCAGGCGAGCCGGTGCCAGATGATCAGCCAGAATTCGCTGAAATAATGGTCGGGGTCGAGCGCGGGCCGCTCGAAGCGCACCTCGATCTCCAGCCCCGCGGGCACCGACCGCACTCCCGTTCCGATCCCCGCGCCCAGCAGGTTGTAGAACCGCGCCGCGCGCGCCAGCCCGTCGGCGACGCTCGCCCCTTCCAGCGCCAGCTCGCAGGCAAAGGCAAAGCTCCCCGGCCGCACCCGCCGCGCGGTATAGCCCATATATTCGTCGTCCAGGCTCGCCCAGACGTTGCGCACCAGCAGCGCCATCGCCTCCGTGGGCCCGCGCCACCCCGGCCGCATAAAATTCCTGGGGTCCAGCCCCGTCCCCGCGACCAGCGCGCCGATGCGCTTGCCCCTGCGCTCGGCCCCCTTGGTGCACACCCAGAAATAATAGCCGTCGATCGTCGCCATGATGCTTGCGCATTATGGTGAGTTTTCCTCGCCTGTCATGCCCTGTTTTACCCCCTCCCATCCACGATAGGCGTGAAGTTCGCCATATCGGGAGACTGCACATGCCCATCCACCCCCGCGAGGAATCCGCCGCCGACCGCTGGTCGCGCTTCCGCCCCATCGTCACCGGCGACGACTATGTCGCCTCGCTCCGCGGCCGCGGCGTCGAGGTCTGGCTCTTCGGCGAGCGCGTCGAGGAGCCCGTCGACCATCCGATCATCCGCCCCTCGATCAACGCGCTCAAGATGACCTACGACCTCGCACTCGCCGAGCCCGAGCTCGCGACCGCGCACAGCGACCTCATCGACGCGCCGGTGAACCGTTTCCTCCACATCGTCGGGTCACCGCAGGACCTCGTCATGAAGAACCGGATGCAGCGCAAGATGGGCCAGCTCACCGGCACCTGTTTCCAGCGCTGCGCCGGGCTCGACACGATCAGCGTGCTCCACTCGATCACCTTCGACATCGATGCGAAGCACGGCACGCCGTACCACCAGCGCTACCTCGACTTCATGGCGCACGCCCAGCGCGCGAACATCATCATCGGCGCGGGCATGACCGATCCCAAGGGCGACCGCTCGAAACGCCCGCACGAACAGGCCGACCCCGACATGTTCCTGCACGTGACGAAACGCACCGACGCGGGCGTCTATGTCACCGGCGCCAAGGCGCATATGACCGGCGGTCTGAACTCGCACTGGATCTGCGTCATGCCGACGATGAACATGGGCGAGGCCGACCGCGACTTCGCGATCGTCGGTCTCGTCCCCGGCGACGCGACCGGCATCACCTATATCTACGGCCGCCAGTCGTGCGACACGCGCGCGATGGAGGCGGGCGACATCGACCAGGGCAATGCGCGCTTCGGCGGGCAGGAGACGCTTGTCGTCTTCGACAATGTCTTCATCCCGCACGAACATGTGCTGATGGACGGCGAATATGAGTTCGCACAGGACATGGTCGCGCGCTTCACCGCTTATCACCGCGCGTCCTATGTCTGCAAAACCGGGCTCGGCGACGTGATGGTCGGCGCCGCGGCGCAGGTCGCCGATTACAACGGCGCCGAGGCCGCGAGCCACATCAAGGACAAGCTCGTCGAGATGACGCATCTCAACGAGACCATCTATTCCTCGGCGATCGCCTCGAGCCACGAAGCCAAGCCGCTGCCCTCGGGCATCTATATGAACGACGCGATGCTCGCCAATGTGTGCAAGCACAATGTCACGCGCTTCCCCTACGAGATTTCGCGCCTCGCGCAGGATCTCGCGGGCGGCATCATGGTGACGATGCCCTCGGACGCCGACTTCAAGAATGAGGCGATCGGCCCGATCCTCGAGAAATATATGAAGGGCAAGCACAATGTCCCGGTCGAATATCGCCAGCGCATCCTGCGCCTGATCGAGAATATGACCCTCGGCCGCAACGCCGTCGGTTACCTCACTGAATCGATGCATGGCGCGGGCTCGCCGCAGGCGCAGCGCATCCAGATATTGCGCGGCATGGAGGTCGAGAAGAAGAAGGGCCTCGCGCGCGACCTTGCGGGAATCGCCGAGGAATAGCAGCATCGCCGCGAGAGGAGAGGGCGTGGAGTTTCCGGTCATCGCGATCTGCGGCATCGCCACCGACGAAGCGAGTTGGGCGGGCATGCCCGTCGATCGCATCGTCGTGCCGCGCGGCGCGAGCGTCGATGCGATGGCGGCGGCGATCCTCGCCGAACTCCCCGATCGCTTCGCGCTCGCGGGCCATTCGATGGGCGGCTATGTCGCGCTCGCGATGGCGGCCCTCGCGTCCGAGCGGCTCGCCGGCCTCGCCCTGCTCAGCACCGCCTGCGCCGCCGACAGCGACGAGGCGAAAGCGGGTCGCCGGACCGCGATCGAGCAGGCACGCGCCGACTTCCCCGCGCTCGCCGATCGCCTTGCCCGCGCGATGCTGTCGCGCAGCAGCCGCGCCGACACCGCGCTGCTCGCCGACACCCACGCGATGATCCTGCGCTGCGGCGCCGAGCGCTTCGCCGAACAGCAGGCGGCGACCGCGACGCGCGTCGAGCGCTGTGCCCTGCTGCCCCGCATCGCCGTGCCCGCGCTCGTCCTCGCCGGATCGCAGGACGCGATCGTCGCGCCCGACCGCTCGCGCGAGATGGCGGCGGCCATCCCCGACGCGGTGCTCGCGATGATCCCCGACTGCGGCCATGTCCCGCAGCGCGAGGCCCCCGACATGACAAGCGCGATGCTGCTGCGCTGGCGCGAAAGGATAAGGCCATGAAACCCACCCCCGCGCGGCTCGATCCCGCGGGCTATCCGCTGCACAAGCCGGTGCCGATCCGCTTCGCCGACGTCGACATGTTCCGCCACCTCAACAATGTCGCGACGGGGCAATTCTACGAGGAAGCGCGCTACGAACTGCTCGCCGAGCTGCGCGGGCTCGTGCCGCGCGAGCAAAGCCCGGCGCTGGTGATCGCCAATGTCGACACCGCCTTCCTCGGCCAGGCGCGCTATCCGGGCACCATCGACGTCGCGACGGGCATCGTGCGCGTCGGCGAAAGGTCGATCACCATCGGGCAAGGGCTGTTCGTCGAGGGGCGCTGCATCGGCTGCGCCGACAGCATCGTCGTCGCGGCCGAAGGCGTGCTCGCGCCGCCGATCCGCGACCGCCTCGAAAGCCTGATCCTTCCGTAACGGTCAGCTGGCGCGGAATTCCACCCCCATCGGCATCACCGCGATCTTCTCGCGCACGATCGCGACCATGCGCGGGTCGGCGTCGCCCGCGTCGATCGCCAGCTCGTAACCGCCCTCGGCCAGCGTCAGCGCGACCGACCGCGGCGCCAGCCCGCGCTGCGCAAACAGGTTGAGGATGCGTAGCGCCCCCGCGAGCTCGCCGCCGCTATGCAGGTGCAGCGCGCCGTCGCTCATGCCGCGCGCCGCCGCGACCAGCCCTCGGCGACCATCTGCCGCGCGCGGCGGTCGGCGATCTCGGCCGGGGTGCCGCCGTGCATATCGGCGTCGCGCATGACATCGACCAGCCGCGGGCCGATCTCGGCCACCGCGGCCCCGACCGCACCGACGTCGCCGCCCTGATATTCGGCGCACACCGCGATGATCCCGCCGGCATTCACCAGATAGTCGGGCGCGTAGAATATCCCGCGCCGCGCGAGTTCGGCGCCGAGCGATGGATGCGCGAGCTGGTTGTTCGCGCCGCCGCAGACGATCCGCGCCTGCAGCCGGTTCACCGTGACCGCGTCGATCGCGCCGCCGAGCGCGCAGGGCGCGAAGATATCCATCGGCGCGGTGACGATCTTGTCGGGCGCGACGCGCTCGGCGCCGAAGCGCGCCACCGCATCGGCGACGCGGCTTTCGTCGACATCGCTGACCAGCAGCCTGGCACCCGCGCCGTGCAGCAGGCTCGCCAGCGCCATGCCGACGTTACCCAGCCCCTGCACGCCGACCACCGCGCCGTCGAGCCAGCCGCCGCGCGCGGCCACCGCCGCGCGCATCGCCTGGAACACCCCGCTCGCGGTCCAGGGCGAGGGATCGCCGCCGAGCCCGCTGGCCTGCTGCGGCAGCCCCGCGACGAACCGCGTCGCGCGCGCCGCCGCCTGCATATCGGCGACCCCGCTTCCTGCATCCTCGGCAGTGATGAAGCGCCCGCCCAGCGACTGGACGCAGCGCCCGAAGGCCTCGAACAGCGCCGCGCGGTCGGGCACGCCATGCTCGGGCAGCATGATCACCGCCTTGCCGCCGCCGAAGGGCAGGCCGGCGAGCGCATTCTTGTACGTCATCGCCTCCGACAGGCGCAGCGCGTCGTGCGTCGCGTCGCTCTCGCTCGCATAGCGCTGGACGCGGCACCCGCCGATCGCCGGGCCGAGCGCGGTCGAGTGGATCGCGACCACCGCGCGGAGGCCCGTCTGGTCGTCGTGGAACAAATGGACCGCCTCGTGCGGCAATTGGGGTGGGTCACGATGCGGCATCGATCAGGCTCCGTCGGAAAAGATGCGCGGAAAATGACGCAATCTTGCGGGAATATCTGGTCCCATTGCTTCCCAATCGCGTGAATAATCGGTAAGTCTGTTCCGAAATTAGGCCATCATGGGGATTTTTATGCAGCTCGACCGGCACGAGAAGGCGATATTGGAAATCCTGCAGGAGAATGCGGATATTTCAACCGCGGAGCTCGCCGAGCGCGTCGGGCTCTCGCAATCGCCCTGCTGGCGCCGCGTCGCCGCGCTCGAACAGGCGGGGGTGATCCGCAAGCGCGTCGCGCTGGTCGACCGCCGCAAGGTCGGGCTCAGCGCGCAGGTCTTTGCGCAGGTCAAGCTGTCGGCGCACGGCCGCGCGCACCTCGCCGATTTCGAGGCGGCGATCGCCGACATCCCCGAAGTCATCGAATGCCATGTGCTGATGGGCACGGTCGACTTCCTGCTGCGCATTGTCGCGGCCAATGTCGAAGCCTATGAAAAACTCTTCTTCGAAAAATTGTCGCGGCTGCCGGGCGTCCAGGAAATCAACTCGGCGATCGCGCTGTCGGAGATCAAGAGCACGACGGCGCTGCCGATCGGATGACGGGGCGTAACCATCGCGCCAGTCGCCGCGAACATGGGACGATGCCATCCCCCGCATCGCCCATTTTCCAAGGGAGATTAAGATGACCAACACGCTGAAACTTTCGCTCGCCGCTTCGGCGGTTCTCGCCATGGCCGCCGGCGCGGCGATGGGCGGCACCGCCGTCGCTGCCGAGGGCGCCAAGGAGAAATGCTACGGCGTTTCGCTGAAGGGCAAGAACGACTGCGCTGCGGGCCCGGGCACCAGCTGCGCCGGCACCTCGACCGTCGATTACCAGGGCAACGCCTGGAAGCACGTCAAGGCCGGCACCTGCGTCAAGATGGGCGGCACGCTGACCGCGCACAAGGGCAATGCCAAGCCGGTCGCCAAGAAGGGCTGATCGCCGGCGACCATGTCCGCGTCCCCGCTCCACTCGCTGCCGCCGCGTGCCGGCATAGGGCTCAAATCCCGGCACTATGCCGATGTGCTCGCAGCGGCGGAGCGGGGAACGGCGCCCGCCTGGGTCGAAGTACACCCCCAAAATTACTTCGGCGCGGGCGGGCCACCGCATCGCTGGCTGACCGCGATTGCGGAGCATCTGCCACTCAGCTTCCATTCGGTCGGGCTGTCGCTCGGCTCGGCGGCGGGCGTCGACACCGGCGAGCTCGAAGCGCTGGCGGCGCTCTGCGCGCGCTACGCGCCCGCGATGGTCTCGGACCATCTCAGCTGGAGCAACGGCCCGCACGACAAATTCCCCGACCTGCTGCCCATTCCCTATACCGACGAAGCGCTGGATCATTTCGCGGCGCAGGTCGGCCGGGTGCAGGATCGCCTCCGGCGCCCGATCCTGATCGAAAACCCCTCGCGCTATCTCGCTTATGCCGAAGGCGACCGGGACGAGGTCGATTTTCTTCACGAACTTTGCCGCCGCAGCGGCTGCGGCCTGCTGCTCGACATCAACAATGTCGAGGTATCGGCCTTCAACCTCGGCCTCGATCCGGCTCCATGGCTCGGCGCTTTCGACCCCGCGTTCGTCGGCGAAATCCATGTCGCGGGCCATGCCGTGAAGGACGACGACATGGGCGGCACGATCGCGATCGACGACCATGGCTCGCCGGTCCGGCCGGGCTGCTGGCAATTGCTCGCGGCCTTCCTCGAACGGGCGGGGCCGAAGCCGGTGCTCGTCGAGTGGGACACCGATATTCCCGATTACGCCACGCTGTGCGCCGAGGCGGCGACCGCCGACGCGCTGCTGCTCGCCGAGCCGGCCGATGCTTGAGCAGGAGCAGTCGGCCATTGCGGCGACCTTGCTGCATGGCCCCGGCCACCTCCCGCCCGGCCTGTTCGCGGGCGACGACGGCGCCGTGCTGCGGGGTTTGCGGGTCCACGCCAACACCATCTCGCACGCGCGGCTCGTCGCGCTCGAAGAGAGCTTCCCGCGCACCCGCGACTATCTGGGCGAGGCCGAATTCAACCTTCTGTCGCGCGCATTCGTCGAGCAGGGCGGGGCGCAGGGGCGGTCGCTGACAGACATCGGCGCCGGCTTCCCCGACTGGCTGACCGACCCGCGCACCGCCGATCTCGCGCGCGTCGAATGGCTCTGGCTCGAAAGCTATCACGCCGCCGAGGCGCCCGCGCTGGCGCTCGCCGACCTCGTGGGGCACGACGAAGCGGCGCTGCTCGCGCTTCGCGTCCGCCGCCATCCCGCGGCGCGCGCGCTGGCATTGGCCAGCGACGCCGCGCCGCTCGTCGATCCGGCCTTTGCGGCGGGCACCGCGGCGCTGCTGATCACGCGCCCCGATGCCGAAGTCCGGCTCTTCGCGACCGGCGCGTTCGAGGCCGCGCTCCTCGCCGAGGCCGACAATATTTTTACGCTCGGTAACCTGATCGCCGACCTGGCCGAAGACCATCCCGACGGTGGTGCCGCGATCGCGGCATTGATCGACGCAGGGGCTTTTGAAAAGGTTTGAGACATGAACCGGATTGTCGGATTCTACGATCGCGGCGTCGCCATCGCCGCATCGCGCCTGACCGAGGGTCTCGCGCTGTTCCTGCTCCGCGTCGCGCTTGCCGGCGTCTTCTGGCGCTCGGGCCAGACCAAGGTCGTCGAGGGCAGCTTCCTCCGGATCGACCCGTCGCAATATGATCTGTTCCGCAGCGAGTTTTCGGGTCTTCCGCTCGACCCCGTCATCGCGGTGCCGCTGACGACCTTCGCCGAGCATTTTTTCCCGCTTCTCCTCCTCTTCGGCTTCGCGACGCGCTTCTCGGCCGGCGCCCTGCTGGTGATGACGCTGGTCATCCAGATCTTCGTCTTTCCAGACGCCTGGTGGCCGGTGCACTCGCTGTGGGCGGCGATGGCGGCGATCCTGATCGTGCGCGGCGGCGGGGTCTTCTCGCTCGATGCGCTGATCGCCAGGGTGCGGACGAAATGAGCATCGACGAACCCTCGCTGGCGCGGCTGATGGCCGCGTCGCAGCGCGGGGATCGCACCGCCTATCGCGCACTGCTCGGCGACTGCCGCAAATGGCTCGAGCGCTATTTCGCGCGCCGCATCGCGCCGCACCAGATCGACGACCTGGTGCAGGAAACGCTCGTGTCGATGCACCGCAAGCTCGCGACCTGGGATTCGACCCGCGCCTTCCTGCCCTGGCTCGCGGCGATCGCGCGCTATCGCTGGATCGACGCGCTGCGCCGCCAGCGCGACGAGGCCGAACTCGGCGACAATGACGCCGCGGTCGGCGCCGAGGACGAGGCGGTGCACGCGCGGCTCAGCATCGACCATCTGATGACGCTACTGCCGCCGAAGCAGGCGCAGGCGATCACGCTCGTCAAGATCGAGGGCGCGTCGATCGCCGAGGCGTCGCGCATCTGCGGGCAGAGCGAGTCGCTCGTCAAAGTGAATATCCATCGCGGGCTCAAGAAGCTCGCCGAACTCATCGAAAGCGAATGACATGAAGGACGCATCGATCGACGATCTGATCGACGGACTGGCGGGCGAGCTCACCCCGGTGCGTCCCCGGCGGATCGTGCGCGGGTCCTTGTGGGTCGCGGCGGGATGGCTGGCGGGCGCCGGCATGCTGCTGTGGCTCTATGGCATGCGCCACGACCTCGCGCCCGGCGGCATGCCCCCCTTGTCGATGCTCGCTTTCTGGCTGATCGCCGCGACCGGCCTTGCCGCGACGTGGAGCGCGCTGCGCATGGGGCTGCCGGGCGTCGGGCGCGACTATAGCGGTTGGCGCTGGGCAGGGCTCGCCGCGCTGTCGCTGCCGCTCGCGGCGCTGGTCGTGGGCCTCGGCGACAGCCACGCCGCGATGGAGGCGATGCGCCACGGCTATGGCCCGCGCTGCCTGCTCCAGGGCGCGCTCTCGGGCCTCGGCGTCGGCGCCGCGCTCTTCGCCTGGCTCAAGGCCGGCGCGCCGACCTCGCCCGCGCGCGCGGGCTGGGTTATCGGGCTCGCGGCGGGCGCGTCGGGGGCGACGATCGTCGCACTGCACTGCGCCGACGACGGGCTGATCCATATCGCGCTGTGGCACGGCCTCGCGGTGGTGCTCTCGGCCATCGCGGGCCGGTTGTTCCTCACCCCGCTGCTCCGCTGGTAGGCCTGAAAATCGGCGCGCGCCGCTGTTCCCCCGCGCGCCGATATGGTAACCACCGTAATCGAATCCGGATTTTCTGGGCCGAAGCGGCAACCGATAATCGCCGCGCGGCATTGACTGCCTGACTCTCCTGCGGGTGCGCGTGCCCGCGGGCGACAGATTCAGAAATGGAGGAACGCGGTGCAGACTCCCGAGGAGTTCGAAGTGTCGCGGCGCGGCGTGCTCGTCGGCGGCGCGGCGTCGGTCGCGACGGCGACACTGGTTCCGGCCGGACCGGCGATGGCGGCGCCCACGCCCGTGCCGCCGCCAACCGCCAAAGTGGCGTTCAGCGTCAACGGCCAGGCGCATGAGCTCGAACTCGACACGCGCGTGTCGCTGCTCGACGCGCTGCGCGAACATCTACACCTCACCGGCACCAAAAAGGGCTGCGACCACGGCCAGTGCGGCGCCTGCACGGTGATCGCCGACGGGCGGCGGATCAACAGCTGTCTCACGCTCGCGGTGATGCACGAGGGCGAGAAGATCACGACGATCGAGGGGCTCGGTACCCCCGACAGGATGCACGCGATGCAGGACGCCTTCGTCGTCCACGACGGCTATCAGTGCGGCTATTGCACCCCCGGCCAGATCTGCTCGGCAGTCGCGGTGCTGGGCGAGATCGCGGCGGGCGTGCCGAGCCACGTCACCGCCGACCTCACCGCCAAGCCCAAGGTCACGCCAGCCGAATTGCGCGAGCGGATGAGCGGCAACATCTGCCGCTGCGGCGCCTATTCGAACATCATCGATGCGATCGTCGATGTCGCGGGGGCGAAGACATGAAGAGCTTCACCTACGAGCGCGTCGCGACGCCCGCCGCCGCCACCGCCGCTTTCGCCCGCGCGCCCGGCGCGCGCTTCATCGCCGGGGGCACCAATCTGCTCGACCTGATGAAGCTGGAGATCGAGACGCCCGCGCATCTGATCGATGTCAGTCGCCTGTCGCTCGACAAGATCGAGAAGACCGATGACGGCGGGCTGCGCATCGGCGCGATGGTGCGCAACACCGACCTCGCCAGCGATGCGCGGGTGCGCCGCGATTACGGCCTGCTGTCGCGCGCGCTCGTCGCGGGCGCCTCGGGGCAGCTCCGC
The DNA here is from genome assembly GCF_001468285.1 of Sphingopyxis sp. HIX. Lineage (GTDB taxonomy): Bacteria > Pseudomonadota > Alphaproteobacteria > Sphingomonadales > Sphingomonadaceae > Sphingopyxis. The sequence goes on from NZ_LNSB01000020.1 coordinate 10,336, forward strand.
AACAAGGCGACCACCGCGGGCAATCTGCTCCAGCGGACGCGCTGCCCCTATTTCTACGACACCAATCAGCCGTGCAACAAGCGGAGGCCCGGCAGCGGCTGCGCCGCGATCGGCGGCTTCAACCGGCTGCACGCGGTAGTCGGCGCCAGCGAGGCGTGCATCGCGACGCACCCCAGCGACATGGCCGTGGCGATGCGCGCGCTCGACGCGGTGGTCGAGACCGTCGACGCCGCAGGCAAGGCGCGGGCGATCCCGCTGTCCGGCTTCTATCGTGCGCCGGGCGCGACGCCGCACCTCGAAACCGTGCTGGCACCCGGCGAGCTGATCACCGCGGTGACGCTACCGAGGCCGGTGGGCGGCACGCATATCTATCACAAGGTGCGCGACCGCGCGTCCTATGCCTTTGCGCTGATCTCGGTCGGCGCGATCGTGCAGAAGGACGGCAGCGGGCGCGTCGCACTCGGCGGGGTCGGCTACCAGCCGTGGCGCGTCGAGGCAGCCGAGGCCGAACTGCCGCGCGGCGCCAAGGCGGTGACCGCCGGGCTGCTCGCGGGCGCCAAGACCACGCACGAGAATGCCTACAAGCTGCCGCTGGTCGAGCGAACGCTCGCCGGGGTGTTGGCACAGGCGAGGGGCTGAGCCATGAAATTCGACACTCCCGCCACGACCAATCCGATCGACCAGCTCAAGGTCGTCGGCAAGCCCACCAACCGCATCGACGGCCCGCTCAAGACGACGGGCACCGCGCCCTACGCCTATGAGCGCCACGATGTCGCGGCGAACCAGGCCTATGGCTATGTCGTCGGTTCGGCGATCGCCAAGGGGCGGATCGCGTCGATGAACCTCGAGGACGCCGAAGCCGCGCCCGGCGTGCTCGCGATCGTCACCGCCGCCAACGCCGGCAAGCTCGGCAAGGGCGATTTCAACACCGCCAAATTGCTCGGCGGCCCCGCGGTCGACCATTATCACCAGGCGATCGCGCTCGTCGTCGCCGAAAGCTTCGAACAGGCGCGCGCCGCCGCCGCGCTCGTCCGCGTCGAATATGCGCGCGGCAAGGGCAATTTCGATCTCGCGAAGTCGCTCGACGGCGCGATCAAGCCGCCGCCGTCCTTCGGGACCGAGGCCGATTCCGCGGTCGGCAATTTCGCGGGCGCCTTCGCCGGCGCACCGGTGCAGGTCGATGCGCGTTACTTCACCCCCGATCACGCGCATGCGATGATGGAACCGCATGCCTCGATCGCGGCGTGGGAGGGCGACAAGCTCACCCTGTGGACCTCGAACCAGATGATCGCCTGGTCGGTGGGCGACATGGCGAAAACCTTGGGCATTCCCAAGGAGAATGTCCGCCTCGACTCGCCCTATGTCGGCGGCGGTTTCGGCGGCAAATTGTTCATCCGCGCCGACGCGGTGCTCGCCGCGCTCGGCGCCCGCGCGGCGAAGCGGCCGGTCAAGGTCGCGCTGCCGCGCGCTTTCATGTTCAACAACACCCCGCACCGCCCCGCGACGATCCAGCGCATCCGCCTCGGCGCGACGGCCGAGGGCAAGATCACCGCGATCGGCCACGAAAGCTGGTCGGGCGACCTGCCCGGCGGCGGTCCCGAAACCGCGGTCGGACAGACGCGCCTGCTCTACGCTGGCGAAAACCGCATGACCGCGATGCGTCTCGCGGTGCTCGACCTGCCCGAGGGCAATGCGATGCGCGCGCCGGGCGAGGCACCCGGCCTCATGGCGCTCGAAATCGCGGTCGACGAGCTGGCCGAGAAACTGGGCATGGATCCGGTGGCGCTGCGCATCCTCAACGACACGCAGGTCGATCCCGAAAAGCCCGAGCGCCGCTTTTCGCAACGCCAGCTCAACGAATGCCTGCAGATCGGCGCCGACAAATTCGGCTGGGCCAAGCGCAGCGCGAAACCCGCGCAGACACGCGACGGGCGCTGGCTCGTGGGCATGGGCGTCGCCGCGGCCTTCCGCAACAATATCAACGGGCCGTCGGCGGCGCGCGTGCGGCTGGACAAATCGGGCGTGGTCACGGTCGAGACCGACATGACCGACATCGGCACCGGCACCTATACGATCATCGCGCAGACTGCCGCCGAAATGATGGGCCTGCCGCTCGACAAGGTCGTGGTGAAGCTCGGCGATTCGGCCTTTCCGGTGTCGGCGGGCTCGGGCGGGCAGTGGGGTGCGAACAGCTCGACCGCGGGGGTCTACGCCGCCTGCGTCAAGCTGCGCGAAGCGGTCGCGCAGAAGCTGGGCATGAATCCGTCCGATGCGGCGTTCGCCGACGGCAAGGTGCGGTCGGGCGGGCGCAGCGCGGCGCTCGGCGAGGCGGCGGCGGACGGCGAGCTCGTCGCCGAAGACCGGATGGAATATGGCGACCTCGAAAAAACCTATCAGCAGTCCACCTTCGGCGCGCATTATGCCGAGGTCGGGGTCGATGCGATGACCGGCGAAATCCGCGTCCGCCGCATGCTCGCGGTGTGCGCCGCGGGGCGTATCCTCAACCCCAAGGCGGCGCGCAGCCAGGTCATCGGTGCGATGACGATGGGCGCGGGCGCGGCGCTGATGGAGGAACTGGCGGTCGACAAGCGCTTCGGCTTCTTCGTCAACCACGACCTCGCGGGCTACGAGGTCCCGGTCCACGCCGACATCCCGCACCAGGAGGTGATCTTCCTCGACGAGACCGATCCCACGACGTCACCAATGAAAGCCAAGGGGGTCGGCGAACTCGGCATCTGCGGCGTCGCGGCGGCGGTCGCCAATGCGGTGTACAATGCGACCGGGGTGCGCGTGCGCAACTATCCGATCACGCTCGACAAGCTGCTCGGCGAATTGCCGGATATCGCATGACGGCAACCGAACGGGCCGCGTCGCGTCAGCTTTCAAGGTCCTCGGGCCGGTCGATGTCGGCAAGCTCGCCGTCGCCGGCCGCGACGAGCGCCGCATCGGCGAGCAACGTCTTGGCGCCGCGGTCGCCTTTCCCTTCCTGCAAGGCGCCGAACAGCGACCGCGCGAATAACGCGGGCGGCATCGCCGTGCTCCCGTCGGTCGATGCGACCACGGGTGCGTCGGCCGCATCGAAACGTGCGAGCAGGCGGCGCAAATGGGCGACGCCGACGAAGGGCATGTCGGCGAGGGCGATGAGCGCCGCGGTTTCGGAGCCGCGCGCCGCTTCGGCGATGCCGCACGCCAGCGATTGCGACAATCCGGCCTCGGGGGCCGGATTGACGACGATCTCGAAATCGAGCGCGGCGAGCCGCCTTGCCAATTGCCCGTCGCCGTCGCGGCACACGGCGATCCGCCGCCCCGGCGCCAGCTCCACGATCCGCCGCGCGGCGTGCAGCGCGAGTGGCTCGCCGGCGAGCGGCGCCAGCAATTTGTCGTCGGCGCCGAAGCGCCGCGATCCGCCGGCGGCGAGCAGGATGGCGGCGATGTCGCGTGCGTCGATCAAATCCGGTCCCGCTGCTTCGATTGTCGTCGCCATAGTCGGTCCAAAGCAGGCATGATAGCAACCACCCCCGCCGATATTTTGCGCTTTGCCCTGGCCCGGATCGAAGAGGGCGTGGCGACGATCCTGGTGACCCTCACCGGCATCGAGGGCGCCGCGCCGCGCGCGATCGGGGCGCAGATGGCGGTTGCGGCCGATGGACGCTATATCGGCTCCTTCTCGGGCGGTTGTATCGAGGCCGCGGTCGTGGCCGAGGCGATCGAGACTCTCGCCCCGGCGCGCGCGCGGCTGGTGCGTTTCGGCGCGGGATCGCCCTATCTCGACATTCGCCTGCCGTGCGGCAGCGGGATCGATCTGCTTTTCAACCCGCACCCCGACCGCCATGCGATCGCGGACACGCTGGCGCGGCTCGACCGGCGCGAGGCGGCCGGCCTCTGCCTGTCGGCCGATGGCGTTCTTTCGGAGATGCCGGTCGATACCACGGGCTGGCAGGGCGGCACTTTCGATCTCCGCTATCACCCCACATTGCGGATCGTCGCGATGGGGCAGGGCGAGGAGCTGATCGCGCTCGCGCGGCTGGCGCGCACATTCGGTGCAGAGATGGCGATCCTTTCCCCCGACCCGCGTGTTCTGGCGGACCTCGGCGCCGAGGGCTTCGAAACCACCCGGCTGGCGACGCGCACCATCCCGCCATCGCTGACCGCCGACCGCTGGACCGCGATCCTGTCGGTGTTTCACGACCGCGACTGGGAGGACGAGCTGCTGCCCCATGCGCTCGGCCTCGACGCCTTCTATGTCGGTGCCATCGGCAGCCGCCGGACGCAGGCGATGCGCCTCGAGGCGCTGCGCAGCGCGGGCGTGCCCGATCGCCTCTGCCAGCGGCTGCGGACCTCGGTCGGCCTCATTCCAGCCGCCCGCGACCCCGCGACACTGGCACTGTCGGCGCTGGCGCAGATCGTGCAGGACTATGCCGCGATCGTCGGTGTTCTGGATCCTGCGGCGGCCGAAACGCCTTCCGGCACATATCAGTCGCCCGGCCCGGCGCGGCGGATCGCCGCGTCGCCATAAGCGGCGTCGATCGCGCCGTCCTTGATGAAGTCACGCATCATCGCGAAATAGCCCTCGGCGAAGCGCGTCGAGACGCGGGTGCCGTCGGGCGCGGTCTCGAACAGGGTGATGCCGTGCTCGGCCCCGGGATAGACGGCGAGGGTGAAAGGCTTGCCCGCGCCGATCAGCGTGCCGATGCGGCGGCTCGTCTCCTTCGCGGGTGCCTGATAGTCGCGCCCGCCCAGCACCCAGAGCTGCGGTGTCCTGTTGGCGGTCAGCGTCGCCATCGGATCGTAGCGGAAGGGCGTGCCCCAGTCATATTTGGGCCCCTCGGCGCGCATCGCCGCCTCTTCGTGCGGCAGCAGCAGCCAGGTGATGTGGCCGTGGACGTCCTTGTACCAGCTCTCGCCGCGATATTTGGCGCGCACCGCGTCGAACTCGGCGTAGCCGCCCTTGAAGTTGCTCGCGAAAATCTCGCCCGCCGCGCGCGCGATCTCCTGCGCCTTGGCGATGATCTCGGGCGGATAGCCCTTGTCGGTCAGCTCCATCTCCATCTGCTGGAGGTCCTCGTCGAGGATGCTGACCGCGAGGCCGAAGCTGACGATCACGAAATCTGCGGGCGTACGGTTGGCGGCGAGCGGCGCGACCCAGCCGCCCTGGCTCGCGCCCTGATAACCGACGCGACCCGCGCGGTCGCCAGCGAGCTGCCGCGCGGTGGCCATCGCGGCGATTGCGTCGTCGGCGAGCAGGTCGAAATCCTGCGTATAGACGCCGCCCGACGTGCCCGTGCCGCGCTTGTCGTAGACGAAGACCCCGACCCCCACCGCGGGGAACAGCCGCTGGAGGAAGTTGAAGCGCAACGCCGCGTCGCGCTCGGCGCCGTGGACGAGCACGACGACGGGCACCTTGCCCGCACCCTTGGGCATGACCAACCGACCCTTGAGCGTGACGCCGTCGCGGCCGGTAAAATCTCGCTCGGCCACGTCGAAAGCCAGCCGCTGCCCCTCGGATCCGGCGAAGCGGATCTTGCCCGCGGCGCATGCCCCGAGATCGACGTCGATCCCGTCGGGGCGCCCTGTCCAACCGTAGAGGCTCTGCCAGCCGCCGCCGGGCTGCGGTTTCAGTTCGCCGACCGCGCCGTCGAAGCTGCGCCAGCGCAGCCGCTCGCCCTCCAGCGGGGCGATGTCGACGATCCGCCCGTCCGAAAGCTGGTAGCTCCCGACATGGCATTCGACCGATTCCGCCGCGTGCGCCGGACCCGAAGCCCCGACGATGGCGAGCGCGGCGCCGAATGAGCAAAGCGCGAACTGAAGGCGGTTGATCGGCATGACGGTTCCTGTCTCTTTCCTCGGCCGGCGCCGCGCCAGCTCTATGTGTATTAATATGGCAATACACTCAGGCGTGGCAAGGGCGATGATCGGGAAAATTCGGCCCGCGGTGAGGGTAACGTTTGCCGAACCCCCGTGACTTGCATGCGACGCGGCGTTATAGGCTCCGCCATGCGTCCGCTGATGCGCCTCCTTCTCGGCCTGATGGTCGCGCTCTCCCTGGGGATGGGCGCGATCGCGCACGCCGGCGAAGCGCTGACCGATGGCGACGCCAATGCCTGCATCGAAAGCGCCGCGCACGAGCAGCGCGACGATGAGCCCCGCGACGGCGACAGCGACAAATGGGGCCTGCACGCGCATGGCGGCTGCCACGGCCATCACCAGGGCGACACGGTCGGCAAGGGAAATGCCACCCTCGCACCGCCCATCCGCGCGCTGAACTTCGCCGGCGGCGACGATTTCCTGCCGCAACTCGTCCCCGACGCCAGCCTGCGCCCGCCCATCGCCTGAACCATCCGCGCCGACGTCCGCTTGGCGACGCCGGCTCCTTCCGGATTGTTCAGGATAAGATTCTATGAAGCGATTGATCGCGGCCGTGCTGGCCGCACCGCTCTGCGTCCTTGTGGCGCAGGCGCAGACGTCGCCGCCCGCTCCGGGCAGTGACGTGCTCACACTCGACCAAGCGCTGACCGAGGCCGGCGCGCGGTCGCCGGGACCCGCCGCAGCCGAGGCGGGTAGACTCTCCGCCGAAGCCGGGCGCGCCGTCGCCGGGCTGCGGCCCAATCCCTCGGTCAGCATCGACACCGAAAATGCGCTCGGTACCGGTCCGTACCGCGGTTTCGATGAGAGCGACACGACGCTGGCCTTCGCGCTGCCCGTCGAACTCGGCGGCAAGCGCTCGGCGCGCATCGCCGTCGCCGACGCGCGCATCCGCCGCGCCGAGGTCGAGGTCGCCGTGGCCGCGGCCGACCTGCGGCTGGTCGTGGCCGAGGCCTATGTCGCCGCGATCGCGGCGGATCGGCGCGCGGCGATTGCCGAGGACCGGCTGGCCGTGACCGCCGAAAATCTGCGCGTTGCGAACGACCGCGTCATGGTCGGCGCCAATCCGCCGATCGATGCGCAGCGCGCGCTGCTCGAAGAGGCGAAGGCGCGCACCGAGGCCGACACCGCGCGGGGAGCCGCAAGCGCGGCGCGCGCGATGCTGCGCCATTATGCCGGCGACCCGGCGCTTGGCGCGCTCGATACGGCGTGGTTCGATCGCGCGGCGACGGGTTCTTACGGCCCGGCGACGGCGACCGGGGCCGAGGGCACGCTCGCGCTGGCCGCCGCCGCGGCGGACGCGGAGGCGGCCGAAGCCGGCCTGCGTCTCGCGCGCACCCAGCGCGCGCCCGACCTGACATTGACCGCGGGCACGCGGCGGCTGGAGGCGTCGAACGATCAGGCGATGGTCTTCGGCGTCTCGATCCCGCTGCCCCTCTTCGACAGCGGCAGGGCCGCGGTGACGCAGGCGGCGCGTGAGCGCGACCACGCCGAGGCGCGGCAGCGCGTCGCGCGCTTCGATGCGGACCGCGCGATCGCCGCCGCCGAGGCCGAGCGCGACCGTGCGGCGACATTGGTCTGGGGATCGAACCCCTCGCTCGCCGCCGCCGGCGAGGCCGCGCGCATCGCGCGTATCGGCTATGCCGAGGGCAAGTTCGACCAGATGGTGCTGCTCGACGCCGAGCGCACGCTTCTCGACACGCAGCGCGCCGCGATCGACGCGCGCGCCGATTACCACAATGCCGTCGCGCGCCTCGCGCGCCTGACGACGCGCCTTAGGGGCGCAGGAGATATCCGATGACATCGAAGACCATCATCCGCGCGGCGCTGCCGCTCGCGCTGGCGTTCGCCCTGTCGGGCTGCGGGCAGCCGACCGCCGAAAAACCTGCCGAGACCGAAAAGGCGCGCGAGGAAGAAGAAGGCACGGTCCATCTGACCGCGCAGCAGATCGCGGCGGCGGGGATCGAGATCGTGCGGCCCGCCGTCGGCGGGGCGGGCGTGCTCACGCTGCCCGCAACGATCGAAAGCGACCCGCAGGCGACGCAAGTCGTCTCTGCCGCGATCGGCGGGCGTATCGTTGCGCTCCATCGCAACCTCGGCCAGACGGTCCGCCGCGGCGAGATCGTCGCGGTGATCGAAAGCCGCGACGCGGCGGGGCTGCGGGCCGAGGTCGAGGCCGCGCAGGCGCGCGCCGCGCTCGCGCGCTCGACGCTCGAACGCGAGGAGCGGCTGTTCAAGCTCAAGGTCTCGCCCGAGCGCGACCTGATCGCCGCGCGCACCGCGATGACCGAGGCGAATATCGCGCTGCGGCTCGCACGGCAGCAACTCGCCGCGGCGGGTGTCGGCGGCGGGGCGCTCAACCGCATCGGCGTCCCCGCGCCGATCGGCGGTCAGGTGACGGCGCGCAGCGTCGTGCTGGGCCAGACCGTCGCGCCCGACGCCGAATTGTTCCGCGTCGCCAATCTGGGGCGCGTCGCGATCAACCTGACGCTCTCGCCCGCCGATGCGGGGAAGGTCCGTGCCGGCATGCCGGTCGAGGTGCGATCGGGTGACCGTCGCGCGGAGGCGCGCATCGGTTTCGTGTCACCCGTGCTCGACGAAGCGACGCGGCTGGTGCCCGCGGTCGCGCTGCTCGAAAACGGCGGCGCGATCCTGCGCCCCGGTGAGCCGGTGACGGTCGCGATCCGGACGGGCGCCACCTCGGATGCGATCACCATTTCCGAAAGCGCACTGCAGACGGTCGAGGGCCGGACGGTCGTCTTCATACGCACTGCCGAGGGGTTTCGCGCCGCGCCGGTCGCGGTGACGAGCCGCGGCGGTGGCCAGGCGACGGTGACCGGGCTTTCGGGCCGTGAACAGGTCGCGGGCAAGGGCAGTTTCACGCTGAAGGCGGAGCTCGGCAAGGGCGAAGCCGAGCATGGGGGGCACTGATCATGATCGCCCATATCGTCGACTTTGCGGTCGCGCGGCGCTGGTTCGTGCTGCTCGTCACCGCCATCGCCACCGTCGTCGGAGCATGGGCGCTCGCGCGCCTGCCGATCGACGCCGTCCCCGACATCACCAACAACCAGGTACAGATCAACGCCCGCGCACCCGCGCTGTCGCCCGAGCAGGTCGAACGCCAGGTCGCCTTTCCGATCGAGACCGCGCTCGCGGGGATTCCGGGGCTCGAGAATACCCGCTCGCTGAGCCGCAACGGCTTTGCGCAGGTCACTGCGGTCTTCACCGACACGACCGATATATACTTCGCGCGTCAGCAGGTCGCCGAGCGGCTGCGCGAGGCCGAGGAGGGGCTTCCCGAGGGGGTGAACCCCGAAATGGGGCCGATCGCGACCGGGCTGGGCGAGGTCTATATGTGGACCGTCCACTTGGCGCATCGGCCCGAGGACAAGCACAAGCCGGGCGAGCCCGGCCTGCAGCCCGACGGCAGCTATATCACGCCCGAGGGCGAGCGGCTGGTGAGCGAGGCCGACAAGGCGACCTATTTGCGTACCGCGCAGGACTGGATCGTCACCCCGCTGCTCAAGACAGTGCCCGGGATCGCGGGCATCGACACCATCGGCGGCTATGTGAAGCAATATCAGGTGGTGCCGGACATGCAGCGGCTGGCGGCGCTGGGGCTGAGCCTGACCGATCTCGCCGCCGCACTGGAGGCCAATAATCGCGCGATCGGCGCCGGGGTCGTCGACCGCAACGGCGAGGGCCTGTCGGTGCGCTCCGACGCGCGCATCGGCGGCGCGGCCGAACTCGCCGGGACGGTCATCGCGACGCGGGCGGGGGTTCCGATCACGCTGGGGCAGGCCGCCACGGTGAAGACCGGGCAGGCGATCCGCATGGGATCGGCTTCCGAAAACGGCAAGGAAGTCGTCGTCGGTACCGCGATCATGCGCATCGGCGAGAACAGCCGCGAGGTCGCGAGCGGCGTCGCGGCGCGGCTCGACGAAATCAATGCCTCGCTGCCGACCGACGTCGTCATCCAGCCGGTGCTCGACCGCACCGGCCTCGTCGAGGCGACGGTGAAGACGGTCGCGAAAAACCTGACCGAAGGCGCGCTGCTCGTCATCGTCATCCTGTTCCTGCTGCTCGGCAATTTCCGCGCGGCGCTGATCGCGGCGCTGGTCATTCCGGTGACGATGCTGCTCACCAGCTTCGGCATGCTGCAAGGCGGGGTGTCGGCGAACCTGATGAGCCTCGGCGCGCTCGATTTCGGGCTGATCGTCGACGGCGCGGTGATCATCGTCGAAAATGCGCTGCGGCGGATCGGCGAGCAACAGCACCGCATCGGGCGAACGCTGACCCGCGACGAGCGGCTGACGGCGGTCGCCGCCGCCGCGCGCGAGATGATCCGGCCGTCGGTCTATGGGCAGGCGATCATCATCCTCGTCTATGTCCCGCTGCTGACGCTGACCGGGGTCGAGGGCAAGACCTTCACCCCGATGGCACTGACGGTGATCTTCGCGCTCGTCGGCGCCTTCGTCCTGTCGCTGACCTTCATTCCGGCGATGCTCGCGATCTGGCTGTCGAAGCCGGTCGAAGAGAAGGAAGGGCGGATCATGGCCTGGCTGGGGCGCCATTATGCGCCGCGGCTCGACCGGGCGATGGAAAAGCCTCGGAACACGATGCTCGGCGCGGGCGCGGCGTTGCTCGTCGCGGTCGGTGCTTATGCCGCGCTGGGGCAGGAATTCCTGCCGCAGCTCGACGAGGGCGACCTGACCGCGCAACTGCTGCGGGTGCCGGGTACCTCGGTCGACCAGAGCCAGGCGATGCAATTGCGCGTCGAGCGTGCGCTGTCGGCGCTGCCCGAGGTCAAGTTCGTCTTTTCGAAGACGGGCACCGCCGAGCTCGCGTCGGACCCGATGCCGCCGAACATCTCCGACACCTTCATCATCATGAAGGACCGGGGGACCTGGCCCGACCCAGGGCTGAGCAAGGCCGAGCTGACCGCCAAGGTCGAAAAGCAGCTAGCCGGGCTGCCCGGCAGCGCGTTCGAGATCAGCCAGCCGATCCAGATGCGCTTCAACGAGCTGATCGCGGGGGTGCGCGGCGACGTCGCGGTCAAGGTCTTCGGCGACGACAGCGACGCGATGGCCGCGACCGCGAACCGGATCGCTGCGATCCTGCGCACGACCCAGGGCGCGACCGACGTGCGCGTCGAGCAGACCGAGGGGCTTCCGATGCTCGACATCCGCCCGAAACGCGACGCGATGGCGCGGCTCGGGGTCAGCGCCGCGGCGCTGCAGGAAACCGTCGCGGCGGCGATCGGCGGGCGCGACGCCGGCGTGATCTTCGAAGGCGACCGGCGCTTTGCGGTGACGATCCGGCTCGCGGACAGCGCACGCGCGGACTTTGCGGCGCTCGCGCAGGTACCGGTGCCGACGCCGGACGGGCAGTTCGTTCCGCTCGAAAGCGTCGCCGAGCTGGCGGTGACCGATGGCCCGAACCAGATCAGCCGCGAGAATGGCAAGAGGCGGATCGTGGTGCAGGCCAATGTCCGTGGCCGCGACGTCGCGGGCGTCGTCGAGGATGCGCGGGGCGCGATCCGCGAACGGGTCCGCCTGCCCGCAGGCCAATATCTGGAGTGGGGCGGGCAGTTCGAAAATCTCGCCTCGGCGCGCGACCGGCTCGCGCTCGTCGTCCCGGCGTGCTTCGCGCTGATCCTGCTGCTGCTCTATGGCGCGCTGGGCAGCGTGCGCGATGCCGCGATCGTCTTTACCGGGGTGCCGCTGGCGCTGGTCGGGGGCATGCTTGCGCTGCTCCTGCGCGGCATGCCCTTCTCGATTTCGGCCGCGGTGGGTTTCATTGCGCTGTCGGGGATCGCGGTGCTCAACGGGCTGGTGATGGTGACCTCGATCCAGGGGCTGATCGCCGACGGCATGGCGCGCGCCGAGGCGGCGCGGGCGGGCGCGCTCGCGCGGCTGCGGCCGGTGGTAATGACCGCGCTGGTCGCATCGCTCGGCTTCGTGCCGATGGCGCTCGCAACCGGCGCGGGAGCCGAAGTGCAAAAGCCGCTCGCGACGGTGGTGATCGGCGGGTTGGTCTCTGCGACCTTGCTCACCCTGTTCGTGCTGCCGACGCTCTACGCGCGCTATGGGCGGCCGCGGGTGGGCGCTCCTGCGGAAGGTGGCTGACGATGCGAAGACACCCAAGAATATTCGGGTTGCGGCGACGCGAACTTGTCGGGCATCGCTGTCGGGGAACGGGGATGCTGCGATGACGGCCAAGCATAATATCCTGATCGTCGACGATCATGCGATTACGCGGAGCGGGATCAAGCTGCTCTTCGCCGGGCTCGACCGTTATGCCGTCGCCGGCACGCTCGACCGCGGCGCGATGGTCGGCGCCTTCGTCCAGTCGCAGCCGGTGGACCTCGTCATCCTCGACCTCAACCTGCCCGACGTGCGCGGGATCAACGTGCTCGCCGAGATCGTCGGGTCGCGCGACATGACGGTGATCATCCTGACCGGCGAGACGGTGCCGGGCGAGATCGACTATGCGCTGAAGCTCGGCGCGCGCGCGGTGGTGAGCAAGGCCGACCCGCCCGACCAGATCGTCGCGGCGTGCGACGCGGCGCTGGCGGGCGATATCTTCGTGTCGCCGCACATGCGCGAGGCGCTGGGCAAGTTCCAGCAGCCGCCGGTCGCGCTGTCGTCGCGCCAGATGGCGATCCTCCACTATCTGGCGGAGGGCGAGAGCAACAAGGAGATCGCCTATCGGCTGGCGATCGCGCAGCCGACGGTGTCCTTTCACATCGCCGAGCTGCGCCGCAAGCTCGACGTCGCGAACAACCGCAAGATCGTCGAGCGCGCGCAGGAGCTAGGGTTGCTCTGACCCCGTGAGCGCCGGGTGCCGCAGCATTTCGCGGCACGGCGGCTTGATGATCGCCATGGCGACGATTTCACCGAGGCGGCCGCGGGTGACGCTGCTGTCGTCGTAGGTGAGCGCGGCGAGGCGTTCGGGCGCATTGCCGGCGGCGATGGCGCCATCGAAGGCGGTGCGCTGGTCGAAGTCGAGGATGCGCCATTGCGGTGCGCCCGCTTGCAACTCCTCGGCGGTGCAGGGCGTGACGCCCGCGAAGGCGGCGGGCAGGCTGATTTCGACGGCCGTGCCGGCGTCCGACGAGGCGGCGATGGTCAGCGTGCCCGACAGCGTTTCGACCAGCCGCTTTGCGGCGCGAAAGCCCGATCCGGTGCCCTCGACCTCTTCGTCGGCGCGCAGGCGTGTGGCTTGGTCTTCGTTCAGCGCTTCGACCATCGCGGGCGCCATGCCGCGGCCGGTGTCGGCGATGCTGATCACGGCTTGTTCGCCGCGCCGTTCGACCGACACGCGCGTGCCGCCGCGCTCGGTATATTGGTACGCGTTGCTCAGCAGGTTCGCGAGCGCGCGCATCAGGAGCGGCTTGTCCGAGACGATCATGATCGCGCCATCGACCTCGGTCTCGAGCGTCAGCTTCTTGCCGGCGAAGGGGGCTTTGAACATCATCTGCAGCGGTTCGACCAGCGCGCGCGCGTCGAAGGCGCCGAGTGCGATGAAATCGGCGTCGCTGCCCGCGATGCTCGCGCCCGAAAGGGTGGTCGAGACGATCTCGCCGAGATAGGTCGCCGAGCTTTGCAGCATCGCGGTGAGGTCGGCGTTCGCGCCCTGGTCGTCGCCGCGCTTCAGCACGTCGATCGCGCTATTGAGCGCGAGGATGACTTGGCGGCTGTCGTGGCCCGAGGCGTGGAGCAGGGCGTTCTGGCTGTTCACCGTTTCGAGCGCGAAGGCCTTTTCCTCGGCGAGCCGCGCGGCGCGCTCGCTGATCGCGACGCGTTCGGCCATCGATCGCGCATAATTGCCGTCGGCGACTAGCTTGTCGTGCTGGATCTTCTTGAGATTGAGCCCGAGCGCGAGCGTGACCATGATCGATTCGAACAGCCCGACCGGCCCCGCGAGGTGCCAGTTGATCGGCAGCCAGGCGAACACCCCCATCGAGGCGATCGCCGAATAGAGGATGAACGCTGCGAGGCTGCCCCAGCCGACAAACAGCGGCCACAGCTGGCGTCCGAGTTGCTGCATCGCGGCGAAACCGACGAAGGGGAGGAACAGCGCGCCGCCGATCGCGACCAGCCAGCCGCCGATGTGCAGCGTGTGGCGCATCGCGGGCGGGTAGAGCGACAGCGCCGGCTGAAGCACCATGATCAGCAGCGCGGCGCCGATCAGCACGCGCAAGGCGATGTCCCGCCGCGGGAAATGGGTGCGCGTGTCGATGAAGCTGCGCCCGAATTGCGCCATCGCCGCGGCGAAGCCGCATTTGAAGACATCCTCGACCGCGACCCCGGTGAGCGGCTGGTCGGCGAGGAAGAAGATGGTGATATAGCCTTCCGAATGGACGGTGTTCAGCGCGAAAAAGGCCTGCGCCACCGCCAGCCACACGAACTCGCGGTGCCCGGTGATCGAGAAGAAGAGGAAGTTGAGCAGGATCAGCACGACCACGCCGAACACCACCCCCGACACCATCGCGATGTTCGACCGCCGCTCCTTGAAGAAGGTGCCATAGCTGTTGATCTTGAGCGGGAGATAGGTCGAGTTTTCGGAGAGGAAATCGATCAGCAGCAATTTCTCCTGTCCCGGATCGAGCACGAATTCGGTGCTGAACGCCTGGTAGGTCTGGAGATTGTCCTCCGCGGCACGGGGGTCCGATCCGTCGACGAGTAGGCCGAGGTCGCCGTTCGCGACCTCGTAGAGGCGGAAGTAAGCGAGCGACCCGCGCCCGGTGGTGAAAATCCAGCTGCCCTGGTTGTCGCCGCCGTTGCGCACCCGCACGAGGACGGTCGTCTTGCGCCCGGGCGGGCCGAAATGGATCGTCGACCCGGTGACGCGCTGCAGCGGTCCCGCGAGCAGATCGGCGGGGGCGGTCGTCAGCGGGTCGGCGCCGTCGATGCGGTAGCGGACATAAGGCGCGAGCGCGGGCGCATCCTGCCCCGATCTGAGCTCGACGACGGGGATATCGGCGGCGGCCGCAGGGGGCGCGAAACCGGCCAGCAACAGGGCCAGCAGGGCGAACCAGAATCGAACGAGCCGATGGTACTGCGACATCTAAGCAATCTGTCGCGTGCCCGTCCGCGAAAGTCAATTTTCATTTGGAAAATAAGGCCATAGGCCGGCGACCTTAGTCGCGGCGACGGACGGCCCCCTCTCCGCCGCCGCCGCTGCCCCGTCGCGCGGGGTCTCGCTGCGCAGCGGGGATGCGTGCTGCTGGCGCATGCGCCGTCGCCGCGCCACCCCAATAAACATTGGGTAGACGCGCCGCCCGAGCCCGAAATATCAAGCTGAAACAACGCCGAGCGGGTGGGGGCGCGCCGGCGTTGCGCTGCGCCGACTAGGGCGCCTGCATAGCCTCCCGAACCGCTTTCCGATCTAGCGACCCGATCTGTTCCGGTTCTGGGGGTTAGAGGCCGGCACGATCCCCGGGATTGCGCCGGCCTCGTCCTTTTCGGCCGCCGCCGCCTGGCGGCTGTCGGTCTTCAGGGCTTCGCCGATCAGGATCAGCGTCGGCGCGGTCGCGGCGAGCGAGCGCGTGGCCAGCCCCAAGAGGTCGAGCCGCGTCGACAGCAGCATCTCGTGCGGCAGGCTGACGTTGCAGGCGATGAGCACCGGCGTCGCGGCAGGCATCCCGGCGGCGATCAGTTCGCGCGCGATTTCGGGTGCGGCGTCGCGCCCCATGTAGAAGGCCAGCGTCGTCCCCGCGCGTGCCAGTTCGGTCCAGTCGAGATCGAGCGCCACGCCGCGCCGGCTGTGCGCGGTGACGAAACGGACCTCGCGCGCGACGCCGCGCAGCGAGAGCGAGATCCCCGCCGATGCGGCGGCGGCGCTCGCGGTCGTGACGCCGGGGCAGACATGAACGGCGTGTCCCGCGGCGCGCAGCGCGCTCATTTCCTCGGCCGACCGCCCGAAGAGCGACGGATCGCCGCCCTTCAGCCGGACGACGCGCTTGCCCGCCGCCGCGGCCTCGACGAGCAGCGCGTCGATGGTCGGCTGGTCCTTCGAATGGCGCCCCGATCTTTTGCCGACGTTGATCCGCTCCGCGGTGGCCGGAACGAGCGCGAGGATCGCGGGCCCGACCAGCGCGTCGTAGAAGACGACGTCTGCGGCCTCGATCAGGCGCACGGCCTTCATCGTCAGCAGTTCGGGGTCGCCGGGGCCCGCTCCGACGAGCCAGACGGTGCCGGGTGCGAAATCGTCAGGCTGCATCGCTTTTCTCCTCGGTCAGGATGCGCGCGAGCGCGGGGCGGCACGAGCCGCAATTGGTGCCGGCGCCGATCGCGGTGCCGACGGCGGCGACGTCGGCGAGGTTCTGGTCGCGGATCGCGGCGACGATGGTCTTGAGCCCGATGTCGAAGCAGACGCAGATGATCGGGCCGCGGTCGGCCTGCACCCCTGGCGCGCGGCCGGCGAGCAGGGTGGGCGCGACGTCGGGCGCCGCCAGCTGCGCGATCAACCAGTCGCGCGGGGGCAACTCGCCGCTCTCGGTGACGAAGAGCGCGCCGATGAGGCGGCCGCCCGCGACGATGGCAATGCGCCGTGTGCCGCGCGCCGTGTCCTGCGCCTCGATCCGTTCGCCCTTGGGAAGCAATGCCTCGATGCTCTTGAGATCGCCATTGCCCGCGACCTCCCATAGCACCCCCGAAGGCACCGCCACGCGCGTCGCCCACAGGCAGCGCGGGGTGTCGGCGAGTTCGCGGGCGAGGAGCAGGAAACCGCGCCATTTCGGGGTGACGGCGGCGATCGACGCGGGGGTGCGCTTGAACCCCGGCTGGCCCGACACCGGGTCGACGAGCGGGCGCGGGAGCAGGCCGGTGCGACCGCCGCTCGCGGTGCGGTCGGTCCAATGGATCGGGACGAACAGCTCGCCGGGGCGCTGGCCGCTGTGGAAGGCGACGCGGTAGAGGCTGTCACCCTGCGGCGTCTCGACCCGCGCGAGGCCGCCCTCGGTGAGGCCGAGGCGGGCGCCGTCGTCGGGGTGGACCTCGACCAGCGGTTCTTCGCGATGCCGCGCGAGCTTGGGCGCAAGCCCCGTGCGGGTCATCGTATGCCACTGGTCGCGGTAGCGGCCCGTGTTGAGGGTCAGCGGCCATTTGGCGAGCGGTTCGGGCAGCGGCTTTTGCGCGACGGGGACCAGACGCGCGCGGCGGTCGTCGGTCGAAAAACGCCCATCGGCGAAAGGATGGTCGCCGCCCCAGCGAAAGGGGAGCATCGCATCATAGGCGGCGTTGCCGCCCAGCGCTGCACCGGGCAAAGCAAAGACCCGAGCGCCGTCGTTATCGTAGTTGGACAGGCGGCAATGCTCGCGCCAGATATCGGCCGGGCGATCGTAGGTGAACGCATTTTTCCACCCCATGCGCCGGCCGACTTCCTTGACGATCCACCAGTCGGGCATCGCCTCGCCGGGCAGCGCGAAGAGCGCGCGCTGGCGGCTGATGGTGCGGTCGCTGTTGGTGACGGTGCCGTCCTTTTCGCCCCATGCCGCCGCGGGCAGGCGGACATGCGCAAAGGCGCCGGTGTCGGTCTTTTCGATCACGTCGCTGACGACGACGAAGGGGCAGGTCTTGAGCGCATCGCGCACCGCATTGCCGTCGGGCATCGAAACTGCGGGGTTGGTCGCCATCACCCACAGCGCCTTGATCCGGCCCTCGCCGACGCCGCGAAACAGGTCGACCGCCTTGAGTCCGGGCTTCTCCGCCATCGTTGGCGAGGCCCAGAAGCGCTGGACGCGGGCGCGGTTCTCGGGGGCGAAATCCATGTGGGCGGCGAGGGTCGAGGCGAGCCCGCCGACCTCGCGCCCGCCCATCGCATTGGGCTGGCCGGTGATCGAGAAGGGCGCCGCGCCGGGCTTGCCGATGCGCGCGGTCGCGAGATGGAGGTTGAGGATCGCGTTGACCTGGTCGGTGCCCGCCGTGGCCTGGTTTATCCCCTGGCTGAACAGGGTGACGGTGCGCGGGGTCGCGGCGAACAGCTCGCAGAAACGCCTGAGGTCAGCGGCCGGCACGTCGCACGTACGCGCCACCGACCACAGGTCGTTCCCCTCTCCAAGCTGGTCCCAGAAATCCTGCGGCACCGCGACGTGCGCGGCGAGATAGTCGTCGTCGACGATGCCGGTTTCGCGGCAATGCTGGAGCAGGCCGTTCATCAGCGCGACGTCGCTGCCGGGCCGGATCGCAAGGTGCAGATCCGCTTCCTCGGCGGTCTCGGTGCGGCGCGGGTCGATGACGACGAGCTTCGCGCCCGCCTCGCAGCGCGCGCGGATGCGCTGATGGACGATCGGGTGGCACCAGGCGGTGTTCGACCCGACGAGCACGATCAGGTCGGCGGCGTCGAGGTCGTCATAGGTAGCGGGCACGATATCCTCGCCGAAGGCGCGCATATGGCCCGCGACCGCGCTCGACATGCAGAGGCGCGAATTGGTGTCGATGTTCGCGGTGCCGATGAAGCCCTTCATCAGCTTGTTGGCGACATAATAATCCTCGGTGAGCAATTGGCCCGAGACGTAGAAGGCGACGCTGCCGGGGCCGTGACGCGCGATCGTCTCCTTGAAGCGCTTGGCGACGAGATCGAGCGCCTTGTCCCAGCTCGCGCGCTTGGCGCCGATCATCGGACGGAGGAGGCGGCCTTCGAGGCCGACGGTCTCGCCCAGATGCGTGCCCTTCGAGCAGAGCTTGCCCCGATTGGCGGGATGGTCGGGATCGCCCGCGATCTCGACGCTCCGCGCGCCGGTCACCGTCGCGCGGATGCCGCAGCCGACGCCGCAATAGGCGCAGGTGGTGCGGACCGTCTCGACCATCAGCCTGCAGCCTTCAATGTGCCCGCGCGGCAGATGAGGACGCGGCCGCCGTCGATCTTGACCGGAACGGTCGGGGTACAGCCCTTGTCCTCGCCGAGCGCTTCGCCGGTCGAGAGGCTGATCCGCCAATTGTGGAGCGGGCAGGCGACCGCGCCGCCGTGGACGATACCCTGCGACAGGCGGCCATGCTTGTGCGGGCAGCGGTCGAGCAGCGCGAAGACCTTGCCCTCGGCGGTGCGGAAGACGGCGATGTCGTCGCCCCCCTCGACCTGCACGGTGCGGCTGCCGCGCACCGGGATGTGGTCGACCCAGCCGATGTCGAGCCATGTGGCAGTGCTCATGCATATTCTCCCTGCGGGATGAAGCGCGCCATCGGCGCATGATGTTCGGCCTCGGCGCCCTCGGCGCGCTGCGCCCAGGGGTCGTCCTGGCTGAAGCTTTGCGAGAAGAGGAAGCGCGCGCGCAGCGCCTCGCGGCCCGGCTCGTCGTCGACGATGCGCGCCACGATATGCGCGAGCCCGACACGCTCGATCCATGGCGCGGTGCGTTCGAGGTAGCGCGCTTCCTCGCGGTAGAGCTGGATGAAGGCGGCGCAATAATCCATCGCCTCCTGCTCGGTCGCGACCTTGCAGAGCAGGTCGGTGGCGCGGACGTGGATGCCGCCGTTGCCGCCGACATGGAGTTCGTAGCCGCTGTCGACGCACACGACGCCGAAATCCTTGATCGTCGCCTCCGCGCAATTGCGCGGGCAACCCGACACCGCGATCTTGAACTTGTGCGGCATCCAGCTGCCCCAGCTCATCCGTTCGAGCTTGACGCCGAGCCCGGTCGAATCCTGCGTGCCGAAGCGGCACCATTCGGAGCCGACGCAGGTCTTCACCGTGCGCAGCGCCTTGCCATAGGCGTGGCCCGAGACCATGCCGGCGGCGCCCAAGTCGGCCCACACCGCGGGCAGATCCTCCTTCTTGATCCCGAAGATGTCGAGCCGCTGGCCGCCGGTGACCTTGACCATCGGGGCGTTGTACTTCTCGACGACGTCGGCGATCGCGCGCAACTCCCTGGGGTTGGTGAGCCCGCCCCACATGCGCGGCACGACCGAATAAGTGCCGTCCTTCTGGATATTGGCGTGGAGGCGCTCGTTGACGAAGCGGCTCTGCTGGTCGTCGATATAGTCGCCGGGCAGCGCGCAGAGGAGGTAGTAATTGAGCGCGGGGCGGCACGAGGAGCAGCCGTCGGGGGTTGTCCAGTGCAGCTTCTGCATCACCTCGGGGATCGAGCGCATCGCTTGCGCGACGATCTCGCGGCGAACGTCGTCGTGGCCGAAGCTGGTGCATTTGCACATCGTCTTCGGCCCCGACTGGACATCGTCGCCGAGCGTCAGCGCGAGCAGGTTCTCGACGAGCCCGGTGCACGAACCACAGCTCGCCGACGCCTTGCAAGTGCCGCGCACCGCGTCGAGGCTGTGTGCGCCCTTGGCGATGCACGAGACGACCTGACCCTTGGTAACGCCGTTGCAGCCGCAGATCTCGGCATCGTCCGAGAGCGCCGCAACGGCCGCCTTAGGGTCCGCCGCGCCGCCTCCCGCGGCGAAGGCCTGCCCGAAGATCAAGAGGTCGCGAAGGTCGGAGACGTCCTCCTGTCGTTTGAGCAGGTCGAAATACCAGCCGCCGTCGGCGGTATCGCCGTACAGCACCGCGCCGACGATGCGGTCGTCCTTGACGATGACGCGCTTGTAGACGCCGCGGCTCGCGTCGCGCAGCACGATGTCCTCGCAGCCGTCGCCGCCCGAGAAATCGCCCGCCGAGAAGACGTCGATGCCCGAGACCTTGAGCTTGGTCGAGGTGACCGAGCCGCGATAGCCGCTGTGCTGTTCGACCAGCCCGTCGGCGAGGCTGCGGCACATGTCCCACAGCGGCGCGACAAGGCCATAGACCTGTCCGTCATGCTCGACGCATTCGCCGACGGCGAGCACCGCGGGGTCGCTGGTGACCATATGGTCGTCGACCTGGATGCCGCGCCCGACCGCGAGGCCCGCGTCGCGCGCGAGTTGGGTCGACGGGCGGATGCCGACCGCCATGACGACGAGGCTGGCGGGGATCAGCGTGCCGTCCTTGAGCCTTACGCCCTCGACCTTGCCGGTGCCAACGATCTCGGCGGTGTCGGCGCCGGTCAGGATCGTCTGACCGCGCGCTTCGAGCGCGTTTTTGAGCAGCCAGCCCGCGGCTTCGTCGAGCTGGCGTTCCATCAGCGTCGGCATCAGGTGGATGACCGTGACCTTCATGCCGCGCAAGCTGAGGCCGTGGGCGGCCTCGAGCCCGAGCAGCCCGCCGCCGATCACCACCGCGTCGCCGCCCGCATCGGCGGCGGCGAGCATCGTGTCGACATCGTCCATGTCGCGAAAGGCGATGACGCCGGGCAGGTCCTTGCCCGGAACGGGGATGATGAAGGGATCGGAGCCGGTGGCGATCAGCAGCCGGTCGTAGCTTTCGGCGAGCCCACTGCGCGTCGTCACCGTCTTCGCCGCGCGGTCGATCGCGGCAACGGGGTCGCCGGCGACGAGCGCGATGCCATTATCGGTGTACCAAGCGGCATCGTTGATCACGATATCGTCGAAGCATTTCTCGCCCGCGAGGACGGGGGAGAGCATGATGCGGTTGTAATTGACCCGCGGTTCGGCGCCGAAGATCGTCACGCGGTAGCGGCTCGGATCGCGCGCGAGCAGTTCCTCGACCGCGCGGCAGCCGGCCATGCCGTTGCCGATGACGACGAGATGCTCGCGCGTGTCGGCGTCGGGTTTGAGGTGGCGGTGTTCCATCAGAGGCTCCAGTCCAGTTGCAGCCAGAATTTGTCGGTGTCGGTGGCGAAATTGTCCGCGTCGTAGTGCGCGTAGCGCGCCGAGGCGGTGAATTTGCCGAGCTTGGCGCTCGCCAGCAGGTCGATCTCGTCGCCATAGGCGCGGCTGGCACGGTCGCTGCGATAGTCGTGGTAGACCGCCTGCAGCGTGACGGCTTTCAAGGGGCCGACCGCCTTCCAGCCCCAGCCGGCGCTCGCATATAGGTCGCGCACGCCGTCGGGCGGGGTGACGAGGAACTTGTCGGCCCAGCCCTGATATTTGAACCCGGTGGCGAGCGGGGTCTGGAAGCTGGTGAGGGCCGCTCCCTTGTCGGCGCCGAGTATTTCGTACCCGGCGCCGACCCGGGGGCCGCCAAGATCGACCGCGACATCGGCGAGCCAATAGTCGGCGGCATAGTCATTGG
Source organism: Sphingopyxis sp. HIX (assembly GCF_001468285.1). Lineage (GTDB taxonomy): Bacteria > Pseudomonadota > Alphaproteobacteria > Sphingomonadales > Sphingomonadaceae > Sphingopyxis. The sequence continues at coordinate 32,269 of NZ_LNSB01000020.1, forward strand.
GGTTGCGGTGCCAGTCGGACTGGCGCGCATAGCTGAGCTGATACGCGAGCTTCGCCTTGCCGAGCTTCTGGCTGCCGTCGAGCCGCACGCCATAGCTCTGGCTCGACATGCGGAAGCCCTGCATCGCGGCTTCGTCCTGGTCGACGAGATAGGCGAAGGCGACGGCCTTGCCGATTGGCGTCGCGATGCTGAGATTGCCGAAGAGATTGTCGCCCGACACCGCTTGCTGCCGCGCGCCGGCGCCGTCGATGCCCCAGATGGTGCGCACGCTCCACGCATAGGTGAGATCAGCCTTTACGCCCTTCGCCGGGGTGATTTCGGCGCGCAGCGCGTCGAAGCTCTGGCCGTTCTGGCGAAAGGGCACCGCGCCGACGAAACGCTCGTCGTCGAGCGCGATCCGCTGGCGCCCCGCGGTCACCGCGAAGCTCGGGGTGGCGTAGCGGAGCTGGGCGCGGGCGAGGGCGATATTCTGAGGATCGGCAACCAGCGGCCGATTGGCGGGGCCGTGGAGACCGTCGAAATAGTCGCCGACAAGGGCGAGATTGCCCTGGCCTTCGACGAGCGCTGACCAGTTCCCGGCCTTCGCCTCGACCCCGGCGCGGACGCGCAGGGTCAGGGCATTGGCCTCGGCGGCGAGGCCGTCCTGGTCGACGCTCTCGTAGCGGAGCCGGGCTTCGCCGAGGGGCTTGAGGGTGACGTCCTGGGCGTGCGCCACCTCGGCCGGCGCAAGTGCCAGCAAGATTGCAAGGGTGCGGGTCATGACTAGATCCGCACGCCTTCGGCCGCGCCCCAGGTCGCGCGCCACTGGCCCTTGACGAAGAGCAGAGCGACGAGCGCGAGCACCGCGAGCCCGGCGAAGGTATAGAAGCCGGGTGCGAAGCTGCCCGTCCACTGTTTCGCGAAGCCGAGCGAGGAGGCGAGGTAGAAGCCGCCGACGCCGCCCGCCATGCCGACGAGCCCGGTCATCACGCCGATCTCGGCCGAGAAACGCTGCGGCACGAGCTGGAAGACCGAGCCGTTGCCGGTGCCGAGCGCGAGCATCGCGATGACGAAGAGCGTCAGCGCGGCGGGCAGGTTCGCCGCCTGCGGCACTCCGGCGAGCGCCAGCGCGGCGACAACGAAGACCATCATCAGCGCCTTGACCCCGCCGATCCGGTCGGCGAGCGCGCCGCCCATGGGGCGCACCAGCGACCCGGCGAAGACGCAGGCGGCGGTGCAATAGCCCGCCATCACCGGGGTGAGGTGGAACTGGTCGGTGAAATAGATGGGGAGCGAGGCGGCGAGCCCGACGAAGCCGCCGAAGGTCACCGAATAAAAGGCCATCAGCCACCAGGCGTCGGCAGTCTTGAGCGGTTCGAAATAGTCGATCAGCTTCTTGGGCGCCGGCGCATCGGGCGCGTCCTTGGCCATGACGAGATAGACGAAGAAGACGATCGTCAGCGGGATGCAGGCGAGGCCGAGCACGGCGTTCCAGCCGAACAGCTTGGCGAGGCCGGGCGCGAAGAGCGCGGCGAGCACGGTGCCCGAATTGCCCATGCCGGCGAGCCCCATCGCCTTGCCCTGATGCTCGGGCGGGTACCAGCGGCTCGCGAGGGGGAGCGCGATCGCAAAGCTGGCGCCGGCAAAGCCGAGGATTACGCCGAGCGCGAGCGTACCCGCGAAGCTGTGGACGCCCATCACCCAGGCGGTGAACAGTCCGGCGATGACGATCGCCTGGCTGATCGCCCCCGAGCGCTTCGGCCCGATGCGGTCGACGAGCAGGCCGTTGACGACGCGGAGCAGCGCGCCCGCCAGCGTCGGCACCGCAACCATCAGCCCCTTTTGCGCGGGGGTCAGGCCAAGGTCCTCGGAAATCGCGGGCGCCAGCGGGCCCAGCACGACCCATACCATGAAGGCGAGGTCGAAATAGAGAAAGGCAGCGACGAGGGTCGGCCAGTGGCCGCTCGCCCAGAAGCTCGATTTGGGTGCCGAAGCGCCCGGGATTGCAGTCGTCATCGTCCGTCCCCTTGCGTGACGGGCAATAAAAAAGCCGCCAGGACGGCGGCCACGCGGGCGCATCCTGACGGCTTCATTGCCTGTTGGATTATGGGGAAAGGCTCCCCATGTGCCGCGCGGGCCAGCCCCCTCGTTGGAGCCGTCGCCGCTTTGTCCTGCCCCGGCAGCCCTGCCGAGTGCGATTAAACTGCCTGATTTTTAGGCACGCCGCAAGCGGATATTTCGCAGGTGCAGCATAAAATAAAAGCTACGGCAGTTCAGCGAGATAGGCCTCGATATCGTCGGGATCGAAGGCGCGGCCATCGAAAAAGCGGTCGCTGCCGAGGGTGAGGCGGCCCTGCGTCGACCCCGCGCCGATCGGCTCGGCGAGTCCGCCTTCGAGCTTCGAACTCGCGCCCGGCAGCGGGGCGCCCGAGCCGGCGAGCGCGGCGCGATAGACGTCGGGGCGAAAGACCTTGCCGGCCGCTGCGGCGCCCGCCGCATCGAACGCCATATAGTCCCAGCGCACCATCTGCGAATAGAGCCACGCCGCCTGGCTGCGCCAAGGGAAGTTCGCCGCCTCGCGATACTGGAACATGAAGTCGGGATAGTGGATCGGCTCGCCGCCGGGGACCAGGCGGATGCGGTCGGTGATCGCGCGCAGGATCGCGTCCTGCGGCGCGTCGAGATATTCGGGGCGCGCGAGGATCGCGGCGCTTTCCTCCGCCGCGCCGGGCTCGACGAAATGGCCGGCGGCAGCGTGCAGCGCGCGTACCAGCGCCTCGACCGCTTCGCGGCGCTCATCGAGCACCGTCTCCCGGATCGCGAGCACCTTTTCGACCCCGCGCCGCCAGATCTGCGCGGTGGCGAGCGCGATGTGGCCGACGCCGCGCTCGACCGCGATCGAGTTCCACGGCTCGCCGACGCAGATACCGTCGACGTCGCCGGCGGCGAGCGCGTCGGCGGCGAAGGGCGGGCTGGTGACGATGATCTCGACATCCTGGTCGGGGCGGACGCCGACCCCCGCGAGCCAGTAGCGGAGCATATAATTGTGGCTCGAATAGCGGTGCACGACGCCGAAGCGCAGCGGCTTGCCCGCGGCGACGCGCGCGGTCGCGACGCGCTTCAGCGCCGCGCCGATCGCCAGCGGATCGCCGAGCGTGTCACCCAGCCCGACCTCGCCCGCGAGGCGCGTCGAGAAGGTCACGGCATTGCCGTTGAGCCCCAGCACGAAAGGCACCGCGAGCGGCACCGGCGGCCGGTCGCGGCCCAATGTCGTCGCGATGGCGAGCGGCGCGATCATATGCGCGGCGTCGGTGTGGCCATAGAGCAGCCGGTCGCGCACCGTCGCCCAGGTCATGTCGCGCACCAGTTCGAGCGCGAAGCCCTCGCGCGCCGCAAAACCGAGTTCGTGCGCAAGGATCGGCAGCGCGGCGTCGACCAGCGGCAGGAAGCCGATACGGAAACGCTCGCCGATCATTCCATGTCCCCCATCAGCGCTTCGCTGGTCACGATCGCTTCGGCAATTTCCGAGATGCGGCGGTTGGTGCGCATCGCCTGGCCGCGCAGCAGCGCATAGGCCGCGGGTTCGTCGATCTGGCGGCGCTTCATCAAGATCGCCTTCGCCTTGTCGATCACCGCGCGCTCGGCGAGCGCATTCCTGGCATCGTCGAGTTCGCGCTGGAGCCGCGAAAAGGCCTGGAAGCGCCGGACCGCAAGGTCGATCACCGGCTTGATCCGCTGTTTCGACAGGCCATCGACGACATAGGCCGACACGCCGGCGTCGATCGCCGCGCCGGTTGCTTCGGCGTCGCTCTGGTCGACGAACATCGCGATCGGCCGTGCGAGCGCGCGCGACATGGCGAAGAAATCCTCGAGCAGGTCGCGGCTGGGGTTTTCGAGGTTGATGAGCACGACCTCGGGCTTCGCCGCCTCGACCTGCGCGACGAGTGGACCCGCGGGATCGATGAGGATCAGATCGTCGAGCCCGGCCTCGCGCAGGCCATCGGAGATGATGGCGGCGCGCGTCGTGCTGGTGTCGATGATCGCGATCCTCATGCCAGGGCCTTTACGCTGCAGCGCACAAATCTGCCAGCGGCTTTGTCGGCGGCGCATGATTATGGTGCAGCGCGGCGCCCTCTTGAAACTTCCGGTTTTTTCGGCGGGCACGCCCAGGCCGAGCCTCGGCATAGGCTCAACTCGCCTTGCGAAAGATTTTCTTCATCGCAGAAACGCCGCGCCGCGGTTGACGAATCAAATATCAATCTTTTAAGTTGAGTTTGTCATCCGGAACTGGTCGGACCGGGTGGCAGGCTCTCCCGCCTCTCATCGACCCGCGGCTTTTGATCGGGAAGCAGCTTGCTCCGCGTCACCAACGGCTAAAGCGCGTGATGCTCGGGCGACAGCGCCAGGCATTGCGTTCCCCCTGTAGGGGTATTGCGATGCGCATGTGTAACAGCAGCGTCTAGACCATAGCCGGACCCGCGCGCGGGATAGCGGACGACCGCTTCCCCTCCGCGCGGCGGCACTCTCTTTCATCCTGGCCGCGCCTCCCTTTCGTTAGGGCGCAATGCGGCTTTGCGTCCGGCGCCTGCGCGCCGGCGGCAGGTGAACCATGCCCACTCTGACCCAGTCCGACCTGTCGGATCTGGCCCGCTATCCCGCGTCCTTGCGCAGCGCCGCCCGCGCGCTGTGGGGCCGCGAGCCGGCGGCCGCCCGGTCCGGCGCGGCGCCCCGCGCCACCATCCATCACATCAAAAAAGGGGCGGGACGGCCGCCCGGGGAAATATCATAATGTCGAAATTCTCTCCCGATCATCGTTTGAGGCTTTTGCTCGGCGCGGCGCTGCTGAGCCCGGCGGCGCCAGCCTGGGCCACCGAGGAAGTCGCTGTCGATACAGCCGCTGCCACGGACGACGCGGCCGAATCCGCAGGCGACAGCTACGACGGCACCGAGATCATCGTCTCCGCCCGCCGCCGCGACGAAAGCGCGCAGGACGTGCCGATCGCGCTCACCGCCATCGGCGCCGAAACGCTCGAAAAGACCGGCAATTATACGCTGACCCAAATCCAGCAGATCGTACCCAGCCTGCAGGTGTTCAGCTTCAACCCACGCAACACCAACATCAACATCCGCGGGCTCGGCAGCAATGTCGCGCTGACCAACGACGGGCTCGAGAATGGCGTCGGCTTCTATATCGACAATGTCTATTACGGCCGCGTCGGGCAGACGCAGTTCGACCTGGTCGATCTGCAGCAGATCGAGGTGCTGCGCGGGCCGCAGGGGACGCTGTTCGGCAAGAACACCACCTCGGGCGCGATCAACATCACGTCGCGCAAACCGAGCTTCGATCCCGAATTTTCGGGCGAGGCGAGCGTCGGCGACTATGGCTATTATCAGCTCCGCGGCTCGGCCTCGACCGGGCTCGTCGACGACCTGATCGCGGTGCGCCTCAGCGGTGCGGTCACCGAGCGGCGCGGCTTCCTTTACAATGTCACCCAGAACGAGCGCGCGCAGGATTATTCGAACTGGAGCGTGCGCGGGCAATTGCTGGTCACGCCATCGGCCGATCTCGAGGTCCGCATCATCGGCGATTTCTCGCGCCAGAAGCAGAACCACGTTCTCAACATCTTCGCCGACTATTTCGGCACCTATGCCAATGGCGCGGTCATCCCGAACAATTTTGCCCAGCGCGCCGCGCGCTTTCCGGGTTACGCCTTTCCGACGATCGATGCCTTCGCGCGGCGCGGCGAGGCCGACGGCCATTATCAGTCGAACATGGACGGCTATGGCGTGTCGGGGCAGGTCGACTGGAGCCTCGGCGGCGCCAAGCTGACCTCGATCACCGCCTATCGCTGGTGGGACTGGAACCCCGCGAACGATGGCGATTCCACCGCCTTGCCGATTGTCACCAAGGCGCAGCAGGCCAACCGCCAGCGCCAGTTCAGCCAGGAAATCCGCCTCGCCTCGGACGGCGGCGGGCCGCTGAACTATGTCGTCGGCGCCTATTATTTCTGGCAGGTCATCAACGGCAAGGGCGCGAGCGCCTATGGCTCCGCCGCGGCGCTGTGGAACCGGCCCGCGACCTCGCCGATCCCGCTCGACGCGTGGCAGGCGGCGCTCGACGGGTTCGAGGCCAATTCGACCTCGGACCCGCGCACGAAGAGCTATGCCCTGTTCGGCCAGCTCGACTGGAAATTCACCGACCGGCTGACGCTCACCGCGGGGCTGCGCTACACGCACGAGAAGAAGAGCGGCTCGTTCAACCAGGTCCACGTCGCGGGCATCGACCTCTCGACGCTGACGCCGGCGCTTGCGGCGCAGGCGGCGGCGGTGCGCGCGCAGTTCAACCCCGTGACGAGCTATTCGACGCGCTTCAGCGACGACAGCCTGTCGGGGCTCGCGACCCTGTCGTGGCAGTTCACAGACGATGCGCTCGCTTACGCCACTTACTCGCGCGGCAACAAGTCGGGCGGGCTCAACCTCACCAACCTGCCGCCGGGCATCGACCCCGACGTCGCGCCCGAGACGGTCGACAGCTACGAGGTCGGCATCAAGTCGCAATGGTGGGACCGGCGCGTGACGCTGAACGTCGCGGGCTACTGGACCGAGATCGGCGATTACCAGACCGCGATCACCGAACAGGTGCCCAACACGGTCAACGTCCGCCAATATATCGCGAACATCCCCGGCGTACGTTCGCGCGGGGTCGAGGGCGACCTGGTCTTCGCGCCGTCGAGCCGGGCGAGCTTCTACGCGTCGGTCGCCTATGCCGACACGACGTACAGCGATTATCCCAACGCCCCGCAGGCGCCCGAGCGGCTCAACCAAGGGGGCATCCAGGACCTGACCGGCGAGCAGCTGCCGGGGGTGCCCAAATTCACCTATACGCTGGGCGGCGACGTGTCGGCGCCGCTCGGCGAACTCGGCGGGCGCGATCTGGCGGTCTATGCGCATGGCGATTATTCGCACCGCTCGTCGTTCAACACCTCGTCGAGCAACAGCATCTACGCCGATGTCCCCGCCTATGGCATCGCCAATGCGCGCATCGGCATCCGTACCGAGGACGGATTGTTCGACCTGTCGCTCTGGGCGCGCAACCTGTTCGACAAGGATTATTTCCAGACGCTGTCGCCCGCGGTGACGGGCATCGTCACCGCGCTGATCGGCGAGCCGCGCACGCTCGGCGTCACGCTGAGGACCAAGCTGTGAGCGCCGCGCCCGCCACCTCGGGGCAGCTGATCCGCTTCTCGGCGGTCGCCGTCCCGCTCGCCGCCGCCGGGCTGCCGCTCGGCGTCTACCTCCCCGCCATCTATGCGCGCGATTACGGGCTGTCGTTGACCGTGATCGGCGTGATCTTCCTGCTCGGGCGATTGTGGGACGCGATCGCCGATCCCTTCATGGGCTCGCTCAGCGACCGCACGCGCAGCCGGTTCGGCCGCCGCAAGCCGTGGATCGCGGCGGGCGGGGTGGTCTTCGGGCTGTCGTCGATCGTCCTCTTCTTCCCGCCCTTCGGGGTGACGCCGCTGTCGCTGGGGATCGTCCTCTTCTTCTTCTATCTCGGCTGGACCGCGGTGCAGATCCCGTTCCAGGCCTGGTCGGGCGAGGTGTCGGGCGATTATCACCAGCGCACGCGCATCGCGACCTATCAGACCGTGGTCACGTCGAGCGCGCTGCTGCTGACTTTGATCCTGCCGACGATTGCCGACCAGTTGCGGCCGGGCGACGGGCATCTTCAGCTCAGCCTGATGGGCGGGCTGGTGCTGCTGTCGATCGTCCCGGCGCTGCTCCTGACGCTGACCGCATTGAAGGAGCCGCCGCTGCCGCCGCTGCCGACCGCGCGGCTCAGCCTCAAGGAAAGCGTCCGCGCGATAACCGGGGAACCGCTTCTCCTCCGCGTGCTCGCGTCCGATTTTGCGGTGACGCTGGCGCAGAATATCCGCGCCGCGCTGATCGTCTTCTTCGTGACCTTCTACATGGGGCGTCCCGAATGGGCGGGCGGATTGTTCCTCTTCCAGTTCGTCTTCGGCATCTTCGCCGGGCCGATCTGGCTCAAGATCGGGCGCCGCTACGGCAAGCATCGCACCGCCGTCGCCGGCGAGCTGGTGCAGGTCGTCATCAACCTCGGGCTGCTGCTCGTCACCCCGGATACGTTCGGCTTGCTCCTCGCGCTCACGCTGGCACAGGGCCTGGCGCAGGGATCGGGCAATCTGATGCTGCGCGCGATCGTCGCCGACGTCGCCGACAAGCACCGCCTCGACAGCGGCGAGGACCGCACCGGCCTCTATTATTCGGTGTTCAGCCTCGCTGGAAAGACCGCCACCGCGGTCGCCGTCGGCATCGCACTGCCGCTCGTCGCCTGGCTGGGTTTCGACCCGAAAGGCGTCAACAGCCCCGACGCACTGAACGGCCTGCTCCTCGTCTTCGGGCTTGGCCCCGCCATCGCCCACGCCTTGTCCGCCGCCCTCATCGCGCGCTTCCCGCTCGACGAGGCGGCGCACGCCGAAATTCGCCGACAGCTCGATCCGGGACCGCCCGATTACGCCTTCGCCGAATGACCCCCGCCGCCAACCATAACCCCAAAGGAGACTGACATGACCGAACTTCACAACAGCTACGCCAATGCCCGCGACAAGAGCATCCCGCTCGACATCACCCCCGTGACCGGCACCATCGGCGCCATCGTCCACGGCATCGAATTGTCGGGCGACCTGCCCGCGCCGGTGGTGCAGGCGATCGAGGCGGCGCTGGTGCGGCACAAGGTGCTCTTCTTCCGTGACCAGCAGCATCTGACCGATGCGGAGCATGAGGATTTCGCCGCGCTGCTCGGCGATCCCGTCGCGCACCCGACGGTGCCCGTCGCCGAAGGATCGCGCTACCTGCTCGAACTCGACAGCCGCGAAGGCTATGCGGCATCGAGCTGGCACACCGACGTGACCTTCGTGGATGCCTATCCCAAGGCATCGATCCTGCGCGCGATCACCATCCCCGAGGCGGGCGGCGACACGCAATGGGCGAATGGCGAGACAGCCTATGAGGGCCTGCCCGAGGTGCTGCGCCAGCTCGTCAACAATCTCTGGGCGACGCACACCAACCTCTACGATTACGCCTCGATCCTGCAGTCGGCGCCCGACGCCGAAAGCGCGGCGAAAAGGATCAAGGAGCATCGCAATGTCTTCGCCTCGACGGTCTACGAGACCGAGCATCCGGTCGTTCGCGTCCATCCCGTCAGCGGGCAGCGCAGCCTGCTCCTAGGCCATTTCGTCAAGCAGTTCGTCGGGCTGAACGCGACCGACAGCGCGCGGCTGTTCCAGACGCTGCAGGAGCATATCACCAAGCCCGAAAATGTCGTGCGCTGGCGCTGGAAGGAAGGCGACGTCGCGATCTGGGATAACCAGGCGACGCAGCACCGCGCGACCGCCGACTTCGGATTGCAGCGCCGCACGCTGCGCCGCGCGACGATCCATGGCGAGGTGCCCGTCGCGATCGACGGCCGTCGTAGCAAGACCGTGCGGCAGGAAAAGGCGGTCCAGTACGAACCCGCCTGACCCGCGCCGCTGACCAGCCCCCGGACCGGCCTACGACCTCCCTTCCTCTGACTGCGCCGGTCCCGACTGCGGCGCGCCCGGGTTCCATTCGCCCGCGGCGCGCCGCCCCTTTTTCTGACAGGATGCCCCGAATGAAGCGCCTTGTGTCCCTGCTGTTCCTGTTCGTCATCGCCGCCGCGCCCACGCAGGCGAAGGAGAAGCGCCCCAATTTCCTGGTCATCGTCGCCGACGACCTCGGCTATTCGGACCTCGGCGCCTTCGGGGGCGAGATCAGTACGCCGCATCTCGACCGGCTGGCGCTCGCGGGCGTGCGCCTCGCGGGTTTCCACACCGCGCCGACCTGCTCGCCGACGCGCTCGATGCTGCTGTCGGGGACCGACAATCACATTGCCGGCCTGGGCACGATGGCCGAGATGATCCGCCCGAACCAGAAGGACAAGCCGGGCTACGAGGGCTATCTCCGAAGCGACGTCGCGACGCTCGCCGAGCGGCTGGCGGCGGGCGGCTACGCCACGCTCTTCTCGGGCAAATGGCACCTCGGCCTGACCCCCGAGCAGGACCCGCACGCGCGCGGTTTCCGGCGCAGCTTCGCGCTGCTTCAGGGCGGGCACAATCATTTCGGCACCGACGTAGGCACCACCGCGACCTACACCGAACAGGGCAGGGCACTCGCCAAGCTCCCTGCAGATTTCTATTCGAGCGACTATTTCGCCACCCGCCTGATCGACTTCCTCGGCGAGCGGGCAAAGGAGAGCGAAGGTCAGCCCTTCTTCGCCTATCTCGCCTTCACCGCGCCGCACTGGCCGCTGCAGGCACATCCAGAGGATATCGCGCGCTACGCCGGGCGCTACGACGACGGTTTCGACGCGCTGCGCGAACGCCGCTTGGCCCGCCAGCGCGCGCTGGGCATCCTCGCGCCTGACGTCGTGCCGCACACGCCGCGCAATCGCGACGGCAGCTGGGACTCCTTGACCGCCGACCAGCAGCGCACCGCCGCGCGCAACATGGAAATCTATGCCGCGATGGTCGACCGCATGGACCGGAATGTCGGCCGCGTGGTCGAGGCGCTGCGCGCCTCGGGCGAGCTCGACAATACGGTGATCCTCTTCCTCGCCGACAATGGCGCCGAGGCGCTCGATATCGAGACCACCGGCGCGGAAATGCTCGCCGCGCGGATCGAGGGCGCCGACAACGCCTATGCCAACCGCGGCGCGGCCAGCTCGTATGTCACCTATGGCGCGGGCTGGGCGCAGGCGGCGACCGCGCCCTCGTGGCTGACCAAGGGTTATCAGAGCGAAGGCGGCACGCGCGCGGTCGCCTTCATCAGCGGCGCGGGCATCCCGCGGCGCGAGGGGGCCGACACGCAATTCCTCTCGGTCGCCGACGTCGCGCCGACCTTGCTCGGTCTCGCGGGCGTCGACGCCGCGGCGACCGACGTCGGGGGCCGGGCGGTCAAGCCGATCACCGGCCGCTCGTGGCTCGCCTGGCTCCGCGATCCCGCCGCGCGCGTCTATGGCGCGGGCGACGGCTTCGGTGCCGAACTCTTCGGCTCGCGCGCCTGGCGACAGGGCGACTGGAAGCTCACCGACATCGGCGACGGGCAATGGCGGCTGTTCGATATCGCGCGCGATCCCGGCGAGACGCGCGACCTGTCGCTTGCCGAGCCCGCACGCCGCGACGCCCTCGCGGCGGCGTGGGACCGCTACGCGCACGAGGTCGGCGTGACCCTGCCCGACGCGATACCCTATCGCCCCTGAGGCGGGGGCCGGTCAGGCGATCACTTCGACCAGATTGGCGTCGCCGGTGGCCGACACATGAAACCGGCGGCCGGTGAAGCGCTCGATCAGCGCCATCGCCGTATTGCTATGCTCGCTGAGCTTGACCGAGGTAAAGGCGCCGCCTCCCGCGATCGCCATCGGCAGCAACAGCTGGTCCTGCAGATAGGGCCCGGCGAAGGCGGACGACGCGACATAGCCCGCCATACGCCGCGCCGCCGTGGTCGCCAGCCGCTCGGCGGGGATGCCGAGCTTGCCGAAGGCCGAGACGATCTCGGTGACATGGTCGAAGCGCGCCTCGACCAGCAGCGCGTTGCCCGGGCCCTGGTCGGCCGGAAGCTGGCGCGTGACGAAGGCCTCCTCCGGCCAGTCGGTCAGTATCTTTCGCGCCGCCTTGAGCTCGCGCTGCGCCACGTCGAACGGGATGCCGGCGACGACCGCGGTCGCCTCCACGGCTCCCGCCGCCCCGCGCTCGATACATTCGATCGCACGCAGCGGCGCCGGCACGATGTCGACCTCGATCCGCCCGCCGCCCCGCGGGAAAAAGCCGTGGCGGACCAGCCGCGCCGACACCGTCGGCCCCATGCGATTGATGACGGGCAGCAGCGTGCGTTCGATGAATTCGAACGGCGGCGCGGCCATCGCGTGCGTGCCGCCCTCGATCACGAGATGCGAGGGCGCTTCGGCGGACATCAGCGGCACGAGGATGGTCTGGAGGACCAGCCCCGTGCTGCCCGCGGTGCCGACCGCGAAATGATAGTCGCCCGGCGTCACGCGCCCGGGACGGAAGCCGATGCTGTTCGACCCGACCGCGAGCCCGCTGCATTCGGCGCCGCCGATTACGCACGCGGCCTCGATCGCGGTCACATGCTGGCGCATGAGCCCCGGCTTCTCGCGCTGCCCACGGATATTCTCGATCGTGAAGGGCGTGCCGGTGAGCAGCGCCAGCGCACAGGCATAGCGCAGCACCTGTCCGCCGCCTTCGCCTTCCGATCCGTCGATGATGATCATGAGTCTTCTACCAAATCCAGAAACAGCGCGTTCGCTTCTGCGGCGAACGCCTCGCTCGGCGGACGCGCCGGCACTTCGCCCGCGCGCCCCAGTTCGTCGGCGATCAGCGCGTCGATTTCGCGCACGCGCGCGATCGGTCCCGCCTCGCGCGTGCCCGCCTTCAGCGCGACCAGCCGCTCGATCTCGCCCGACAGGGAGGCGGAGAGGTCGGCCTCGGCCATCAATTGCTGCAATTGCATCGGCGGCCGGCGCGAGGGGTCGCGCCGCAGCACGCGGATCGCGAGGGCGGGGCGCAGCGCGTAGAAATAGCGCTTCACCGAGACCTCATGCGCGTCCTGCAGCCAGCGCGCGACCGACGTCCGCCCGAGCTTCGCATAGTGCAGCGCGAAGCCGTTTGGGTCGAAATGTCGATCCTTGAGCTCTGCCATGCGCGCGATGACCGGGTGCGCGTCGCGATAGTGGATCGGCGATTCGATCCACTCGGACAGCACCGAATTGTTGCGCAGCATCAGCCCCAGCGCCTTGCGGATATCCCAGCCGTTGAGGTCGATCTCGTCGACGATCGGCCGCTCGATCACGTCGCGCACCGGGCTCAGCGCCAGATAGTCGCGGCGCGGCCGGACATAGAGGAAGCGCACGTCGTAGTCGCTGTCGGGCGAGGGAAAGCCCCAGGCGCGCGATCCCGATTCGATCGCGAGCAGCAGGCGCACGCCATCCTCCGCCTCGACGGCGGACAGGCGGGTTTCGATTTCGTGCCGGATGGCGGGTTCGATGCTCATCGTTCTTCTTCTTCTATCCAGTTCGTCTTCGCCGGATCGGGGACGAACAAATGCGGTGTCCAGCAATCGGTGCGTAGCGTGCCGACTTCGGCGCCGCACCGGCATATCTGATTGGGACCGCCAAGCCCGCCGAGCCCGCAGCACCCGCTAAGCCGGTCCTTGTTGCGCGTTATTCGCACGGCGTCGGTCAGATCGTCCGGGTTCAGCCAATATTGCGGGACGAATTCGAGCAGCGACGGAACGTTGCCAAAGGACCGTTCGATCGGTTCCCAGCTCTTGAAGGCGATCCCGCGCGCGATAAGCGGCTTGCCGGGCTCCTGCTCGGGCGCAACGACGCCGGGCGCCTTGCTCGACACGAGCGTCAGCGCGGGCGTCAGGCGCGCCTCGCAGGCGCCGCAGCACAGGATCTTGTTCACGGCCTTCCCCCGGATAGCGGCGTGAAGGGGATCACCCCTTCACGCACACCACCTGCTTCAGCGTATGGACGATCTCGACGAGGTCGGCCTGCGCCGCCATCACCGCCTCGATCGGCTTGTACGCCTTCGGCGTCTCGTCGATGACGCCTTCGTCCTTGCGGCATTCGACGCCCGCGGTGTCGGCGATATGCTCGTCGAGGGTGACGAGCTTTTTCGCCGCGGTGCGGCTCATGACGCGGCCCGCGCCGTGGCTGCAGCTATCGAAGCTTTCGGCGTTGCCCAGCCCGCGCACGATGAACGATTTTGCGCCCATCGATCCCGGGATGATCCCCATCGTGCCCTTCGCCGCGCGCACCGCACCCTTGCGGGTGACGAGCACATTCTCGCCGAAATGGTTCTCGCGCGTCACATAATTGTGATGGCAGTTCACCGCTTCGGCCTCGGCCTCGAAAGGCTTGGCGATCTGGAGCCGGAGCGCGGCGATGACGTTCGCCATCATTATGCGCCGGTTCAGCGCCGCGAAGTCCTGCGCCCAGCCGACCGCCTCGACATAATCGTCGAAATGGTCGGTCCCTTCCGGGAAGTACGCCAGATCTTCGTCGGGCAGGTTGATGAACCACTTGCGCATGTCCTTCTTCGCGAGTTCGATGAAGTAGGTGCCGATCGCATTGCCGACGCCGCGCGATCCCGAATGCAGCATCACCCACACCCGCGCCTCCGTATCGAGGCACAGCTCGATGAAATGGTTTCCCGTTCCGAGCGTCCCCAGATGCGTCAGGTTGTTGGTATTCTTCAGCCGCGGATGCTTGGCGACGATGCGCCCGAAGCGCTCGGCGAGCGTCGCCCAGGCGTCGACGATGGCCTGCGGGGGGTCGCCCCACGAACCATGGTCGCGCTTGCCGCGTCCGATCGAGCGGCCGTGCGGAACCGCCGCCTCGATCGCGCTGCGAATGCCCTCGAGGTTGTCGGGCAGGTCGTGCGCCATCAGCGTGGTGCGCGCAGCCATCATGCCGCAGCCGATGTCGACCCCGACCGCGGCCGGGATCACCGCGCCTTTGGTCGGGATCACCGATCCGACGGTGGCGCCGATGCCGACATGGACGTCGGGCATCGCCGCGACATGCTTGAACACGAACGGCATCTTCGCCGCCTTGGTCAGCTGCGCGCGCGCCATGTCCTCGACGGGGACGCCGCGCGTCCACATCTTGACCGGGCGTCCGCCCTCGACGTTCATCACTTCATAGCTCGTCTCGGTCATGGCGGACCTCCTCTTCTTTTCCTTGGGGCAAGGGCGCCGCGATGGCGAGCCCTCCCGAAATCTCTTGGGGCTTTGGGGCGGCCGGCCCATTCCGGCCGCCCCTCCGTCCCGCGTCGCCGGGTGACGTGATCCCGACGCCCACAGCTAAGCAGGAGGCGTGCCAAATGGCGGCGTGATCCGTGAAAATTTTGTAATATATTGTTTTATAACATTTATTATTGATCGCGGCTGACCGCACCATCTTGAAGGGGTCAAAAGATCATATCCTGTTGTCGTGTCGCTTATACAATCATATAAGCTCATCCATGAAGCCTCTTACCGTCATCGGATTCCTCGGCTCGACGCTCGACGCCGCCAAGTTCGGCCCTTCGCGCTGGAACAAGTGGCGCCCGACGGTCAGCATCTGCATGCAGGAGGATCTGCGCGTCGATCGCTTCATCCTGCTCCACGGCGGCTACCACCGCCGCCTCGCCGAGTTCGTCATGGACGATATCCGCGACGTCTCGCCCGAAACCGAAGTCGTGCCACACCTGCTCGACTTCGACGATCCGTGGGATTTCGAAGAGGTGTATGGCAAGCTGCTCGATTTCGCGCGCGATTTTCCCTTCGATCCCGATACGCAGGATTATCTGGTCCACATCACGACGGGCACGCATGTCGCGCAAATCTGTCTCTTCCTGCTCACCGAGGCGCGTTATCTGCCCGGACGGCTGCTCCAGACGCAGCCGCAGCGCGGCGCGCCGCAGCCGGTGGGGACCTGGAATGCCATCGACCTCGACCTCTCGCGCTACGACAGCATCGCGACGCGCTTCGCCGAGGCGAGCGCCGAGAGCGCCAGCTTCCTCAAGAGCGGGATCGAAACGCGCAACGCCGCCTTCAACCGGATGATCGAGGAGATCGAGCAGGTCGCGGTGCGCAGCCGTGCGCCGATCCTGCTGATGGGGCCGACGGGGGCGGGCAAGAGCCAGCTCGCTCGCAAGATCTACGAGCTCAAGAAACTGCGCCACCAGATCGGCGGCGCCTTCGTCGAGGTCAATTGCGCGACGCTGAAGGGCGACAGCGCGATGTCGGCGCTGTTCGGCCACCACAAGGGCGCGTTCACCGGCGCGATCCAGGATCGGCCGGGCCTGCTGCGGACGGCCGACAAGGGATTGCTCTTCCTCGACGAGATCGGCGAACTCGGCCTCGACGAGCAGGCGATGATCCTGCGCGCGATCGAGGACGGGCGCTTCCTTCCGGTCGGTGCGGACAAGGAGGCGGCGAGCGATTTCCAGCTGATCGCCGGGACCAACCGCGACCTCGTCGGCGAAGTCGCGGCGGGGCGGTTCCGCGAGGATCTGTTCGCGCGGCTCAACCTCTGGACCTTCAGCCTGCCGGGGCTCGCGCAGCGCCGCGAGGATATCGCCCCCAACCTCGATTTCGAACTCGAGCGCTTCGCCGAGCGCGAAGGCACGCGCGTGACGTTCAACAAGGAGGCGCGCGAGCGCTATCTGCGCTTTGGCGAGGGCGGCGATGCGCTGTGGCAAGGCAATTTCCGCGACCTCGCCGCCAGCGTGACGCGGATGGCGACGCTGAGCCCCGCGGGGCGTATCGATACCGATGCGGTCGCGCTCGAGATTTCGCGGCTGCGTACGCTCTGGTCGGGGGCGAAGAGTGAGGAGGATCTGCTCGGCAGGCTGCTGCCCGGCGACGCGCTCGCGCGGATCGATCCCTTCGATCGCGTACAACTTTCCTATGCGGTCGCGGTGTGCCGCGGCAGCGGGAGCCTGTCGGCGGCGGGGCGAAAACTGTTCGCGGCGTCGCGCGAACAGCGCAAATCGACCAACGACGCCGACCGCCTGCGCAAATATCTGGCGCGCTTCGACCTCGATCTGCCCGCGATTCTCGCGGTCTGACGCCGGAAAAAAAAGGCCCGCGCCGTCTGCGCGGGCCCCTGTGCTACCGGCCGCCCGCTCAGACCAGTTTCGCGGGCTTGGTGAAGCCGACATCGGCGCCGTCCTGGCTGGGGTCATAGTGGATGCGGAACGGCCGTGTCCCGAAGTCCATGCCCACCGCGTCGACGATGCGTTCGGCGACACCCGCCGGATCGGCCTCGTCGGGCACGATCGCGGCAAAAGCCCGCTGGATCGCCTCGCCGAAGCCCTGCTTCGCCGCCCGCATAAGCGGCAGCACTGCGCGATTGACCCGCTGCGTCCCGAGCACATTAACGTCATATTGCTTCGCAAACTGGTCGTTTCGGCCGGCGTCGATGTGAGAGGCGAAGCGGTCAGAAACCCGCAATGCTGAAACTGGCTTCGGCGCGCAGGCCAACGACTAGCGCGTCGCGGATGGCGGGGTCGGCCGACGGGTTCCGGATATAGTGGACGCTCGGCTGGAGCGAGAGCCAGGAGGTGATCGGCGCCCGATAAGTGGCCTCGATCGCGACCTCGGATCGGCCCGCGCCGGTCGCGGCGCGATAGCTGTCCGAGGTAAAGGCGGCAGCGACCGCGATACCCAACTCATCCTCGTCGCGCCCGCGCACCCAGCCGCTGAATTTCACGCCGCCGCTCGCAAACCCCTCGAACATGTTGAAGCGCCCCGCCGCCTTGCCGAGCCGGAAAAAGGCGTCGACCTTGCGCTCGCCGCGATCGATCACGGGAAATTCGCCGCGAATATAGGTGCCCGCATTACCCCTGTCGGCGGCGAGGCCGTCGTTGCGGTCGAAGCGCGCCGTATATTGCCAGCGGCCGAGCAGCAGCTTGCCGCCGCCGACGGGCGCCTCCAGCTCGCCGACCAGCAGCGCGCCGTCGCCTTTCCCGAGCTCGATCGCGGTGCGGCCGGGATGGGCGGGGTCGCCCGGCACGCCGTCGAGCACCGCGGCGCGCAGCGCCCACCCTTCGGCGGGCGCCCACTGCACGCGCGCGGCGAGCGAGGTCGAGGGAAAGATCGACGGCCCATTCCGGCCGCTCTGCGCAAAGTCGGTGCCGATGCCGTGCGGGCTGCTGACGAACAGGCCCGCGGCGTCGAGCGCATCGAACTCCGAATTGAGGTCGTAGAGGCCGGCCTTGACCGAGAGCCGCTCGCCGATCTTCTGGTCGATCCACGCCTCGTAGAGCCGCAGCGCGCGCGTGCCGGTTTCGATATTGCTCGCCGCCTGTGTATCGCCGGCGAGGTCGCTGATCGACTTGCCGTTATTGTAGAGTCCATAGACATGGACCTGCGCGCCGGTCCAGCCAACGAGCCGCTCCATGTCGGCCTCGAACACGATGTCGAGATTGTCGAGATAGCGCGTGCCGCGCTGCACGCCGCCCGACGCATTGCCCATCCCCTCGCCGGTATAGGTGACCTGGAGGAGCAGCGGCCCGTGCGTCTCGTCGATCTCCTCGGGCGCGTGGGTGTGGCTGTGCGGCAGGTGGCCGTGGTGCGTCGGATGCGGCGCGGCTTCGGCCGGGCCGCTCGCCGAAGCGGCGAGCAAGATTGCACAGCTCAGCATCTAGAAGCTGACCATGAACGCCAGACGGATACGGTCGAGCCAGTCGTTCGGCGCCAGCCCGCCGGCATAGGCCGGGTCGAGCGGGCGGTAGTGGTACCAGAGCAGGTCGAGCTGCAGATGCTCGGCGGGGACATAGGCGAGGCCGACCCCGTGCAGCTTATAGTTGGTCGACAGGTCGATATTGTCGTGGCTGAACGCCGCCAGCACCGAGTCCACTTCGACCTCCGAATAATTATAGGCGAGGCGGATGTCGCCAGGCTTGGCGACGCGGCCCGCGGCGAATTCGAGGTTGAAGGCGGTGTCGCCCGCGACAGCGGCGCCGCTATTATGGACATAGTCGGCGGTAAAGCTCAGCGGCCAGCGCGGCGACAGGCCGGTCCAGTTCAGCGTGCCGATGGCTTCGAGCAGGTGAAAGTCGGAACGATAGCGGCCGCCCGATAACAAATTTCCGCGGAAATCGCCGGCGTCGGCCCCCGCGACCGAGCCGAGGCGGTAGTGATAATAGCTGCCGGTCAGCCCGGCCTTGAAGTCCGGCGACAACGGTGCCGAGAAGGCCAGCTGGCCGCCAAGCATGTCGCTGTCGCGCGCGACCGACGCCTCGTCGATGACGAACCAGATGCCGCGCGCATCGACGCGCGCCTTGCCGATCGGCGCGCCATAGACCGCGGCGACGCCCTGTGGCGACACGTCGCTGTCCCACAGCATGTCGGTGCGCTGGAACGGTTGCGGGAACTTGCCGGCATAGGCGGTCAGGCCGCCGCTGGTGTAGCGAATCCACGCCTGGTCGAGCGAGACCTGCAGATCGTCGACGAAATTGCCGAGCGTGACGTCGGTGCTGTTCGGATCGTCGGGATCGCCCGTCGCGATCTGCGTCCCGACAGCAAGATGGTCGTCGATCTTGTACGTCGCGCGCAGGCGCGCGCGGAGTGCGGTGCGCGAGCGGTCGCGGCCGCCCGCAACATTCCACTCCTGTCGCACGCGCATGTCGCCGCTGACGTCGAGGCCGGGGATGCGGAAGGCTTCGGCCGAAGGCACGGCGCTTGCTGCCGTCGTCGTCGCAGGAACCGGCGCGGGGAGGGTGGGCTGCGGTGGCGGCAGCGGCTCACTGCCGCGCTGGCGCAACTCCTCATTCTGCCGGGCGACGACCGCCTCCAACTGGTCGATCCGCGCCTGCTGCTGGCTGAGCAGCCGCTCGAGCCGGTCGAGCCGGTCTTCCTGCGCATGCGCCGGAACGGCGATGGAGAGCGCGGTGGTGGCGAAAAGAAGGAGGCGTTTTTGCATGTCCCGTTCCCCGAAGAGGCTCGGTGCGTCGACCGCACCTCAGATTGCCGCCTCCCTATGCCGGGGTCGCTGACACCAAGCTGACACGCCCCGCGCGGCTATCGGCGAATGCGACAGGCTGGTGACAGGCACAGCTTCCACAACCTATGCCAAGGAGAGCAGGGAGGAGCGGAGATGCACGCGCACGGGATATCGAGGCGGCGGTTCGGATCGCTGGCGATGGGTGGCGGCCTGTGGGCGTTGACCGCGGGCTGCGCGCCGGTGATGGCGCGCGTCGGCGCGCTACCGCCGGGCGTCGCCCCCGCGCTGCTCGCCGACGGCTATCGCGACGGGCTGACGCGCAGCACGCCCGAGGCCGAGGGCGTCTCGTCGGAGGCGATCCTGGCCTTTCTGAACGACGTCGATGCCGCCGGGCTCGAACTCCATTCCTTCATGCTGATGCGCAACCAGAAGGTCGTCGCCGAGGGCTGGTGGTGGCCCTATCAGCCGGGGCGCGTCCATATCACCCATTCGCTGACCAAGAGCGTGACCGCTGCGGCCGTCGGGCTGGCGATCGACGAGGGCCGCTTCGGCCTCGACGACAAGGTCGTCTCCTTCTTCCCCGAATATGTGCCCGCCGACGCCAGCGAGAATATGCGCGCGATGACCGTGCGCAACCTGCTCACCATGCAGTGCGGGCACGACAAGGAGACCTCGGGCTCGGTCTGGCGCCCGATCGACACGCCCTGGGCGGCCGAATTCTTCAAGATCCCGGTGCCGCACCAGCCCGGCGGGCATTTCCAATATACCAGCGCGGCGAGCTTCATGCTCTCGGCGATCGTCAGCAAGACGACCGGCGGGTCGATGGCGGATTATCTGGCGCCGCGCTTCATGGAGCCGCTGGGGATCGACCGCTGGCATTGGGACAGCAGCCCCGGCGGGGTCAGCCCCGGCGGCAACGGGCTCAGCTGGAACACCTCGGCGTCGCTGAAGCTCGGCGCGGTGCACGCCAGCGGCGGTCTGTGGAACGGCAACCGCATCCTGTCAGAGGAATGGGTCAAGGCTGCGACGACCGAGCGGACGCCGGGCGACGAGGACGGCGCCTATGGCTATCAATGGTGGATGGGTCCGGGCAGCGCCTATCTGGCGCTCGGGCTGTTCAGCCAGTTCGCGATCGTCTTTCCGGAGCACAATGCGGTGCTCGCGATCTTTGCCGCGATCAAGGGCAGCAAGAAGATCAAGCCCTACATCTGGAAACATTTCCCCGCGGCCTTCGGAGCGCCGTCGCAGCCGGGCGCCGCGGCGGCCGAGCTCAAGACGCGGACGGCCTCGCTTCGGCTCCTGCCGCCGCTCGCCGCCACGACGTCGCCGGTGGCCGCATCGGTCGGTGGCCGCCGCTTCGCTGTGGAGGCCAACGACCAGGGCGTCGAATGGCTGTCCTTCGATTTCGCCGACGGCGCGTGCACCTACCGCATGCACGACGCCAATGGCGAGCATGCCGTAACCGCTGGTTTTTCCGATTATCTCGAGCAGGACACGAGCATGACCGGCAACCGGCTCCACCATGAATATCGCCCGCCGAGCCAGCGCGTCGTCGCCGGTGCGCGCTGGACCGCGCCCGACACGCTGGAGATGGCCTGGCAGTTCGTCGACACCGCGTTCCGCGACACTTTGGTCTGCAAGTTCGCGGGCGGCGCGGTCACGGTCGACCGCAGCGTCAATGTGAACTCGGCCGAGATGCGGCTGCCGCTTTTGACCGGCCGCATGGCCTGAGCCGATATCCCGGGGGAGGGGAAATATGCGATCGACGTTGCACTATCTGGGGATCGGCGCGCTGGCGCTGGCGCCGCTCGAAATGGCGGAAGCCAAGGCTCCGGGCGGCGAGATTCCAGAGCCGGCGGCCGAATGCGAGGCGCGCGTCGGGTACGACCGCGACCGCAAGATGACGGGCTATATCCTGCCGACCTCGGCGGGAGCGAAGACCTGCATTCCCTTTTCGACCGTCGGCCAGCGCCCGCCCGAAGATTATCGCGGCGATTTCTATGTCGACGAATATAGCGACCAGCGGCTGCGCGCGCGCTGGGCCGGCTGCAAGAAGGACAAGAAATGCCACGAGCGCGTCGGCGAGCAGATCCACGACCGGCGCCCACCCAACCGCGAATATAAGACCATCGACCCGGCGCACATCCACCTGCTGGGCAAGCTGCCGCAGGACGAGACCGGCGACATCGACCTCGCCCGCGTGCGCCGCCCGGCCTTTTTCGCGGCCGAACCGTGGAGCGAGCCTTTCGCGGCGCTTGATGCGCGGACGCACACGGTCGAATTCACCGCGCCGCGCGATCCGCACGAGACGATTCATCACAAGATGAAGGGCGATGTCCGGTTGCGCGGCTGGTATGTCCGGGGCGACGGCGTCGACGATGGTGCGGGCGGCAAGCGCCGCGCGCTGATCGTGATGACGCCGGGCGGCGGCGGGCGCATCGCCGCGATTACCCATCCCGACGACCGCCTGTACCGGATCAAGGACGACGGCGAGACCAAGATCAACAAATTCCCCAGCGAGCGCAGCGGCGGCACGGGGCAGCAGATGTGGCGCGAGCTGGCGCGGACCTTCAACGCCGCCGGGTTCGACATTCTGCTCTACGACCGGCGCGGCGTCGGGCTGTCGACGGGGTTCAACGACATCAACACGCTCCAGCAGGGGCGCGACATATTGGCGATGATCGCCAGCCTGCGCAGCGGCGAGGGGCTGCGCATCCTGTCGCCCGACGGCAAGGAGCAGCGTGGCAAGGAGGCGGCGGCGGCGCTGCGCGGCACCGAGTCCGGTGACGGACTGCCGGTGCTGCTGTTCGGCAATTCGCGCGGCACGATGGCGAGCGGCTGGGCGATGACGATGAATTTCGATCAGAATTGCTCCTACGACCTCCCCAAGATCCGCTGCACCAAGGCGGTCGGCGACAAGAGCATCAAGGGCGCGCTGCTGATGGCCGAGTTCACCAGCGGTCCCGGCTTCGTGATGGACAAGCCGAGCGAGGAGGATGAAGAGCGCGGGCTGGGCCGCGACCGCCCGAACTTCATCGGCGGCAACGCTGTCGAGAACAACCTCGTCTTCTTCCCCAGCTCGGCGATCCTCGGCGGCATCGACAAATGGCCTGCCGCCTTCTTCGCGCGCGGGCTGTGGGACTATGCGGCGTCGCTGCAGGGGACGGTCGAAAGCTATCGCCGCGTCCAGGGCCCCAAGGAGCTCGTCGTCGTGCGCGCGCCGCATCCCTATGAGGTCTGGCCCGAGGCCGAACGCGCGCGCGTGCGCGAGCGGATGGTCGCCTTTGCGACCGGGGTCATCCTCGGCAAGACCGCGATCCCCGGCGGCCGGCCGTGGCGCGACATGAAAGAGCTGGTCGCGACCAGTTCGGACGTCTGGGAGCCTTCCACCAAACCGACGGTGCTGCCCTGACCGGCACCCGACCTTCGCCCCCGGAGCCGTGGCTCCGGGGGGCTTTTTCAGGGCGAATGAGCCGCAAACGGCGTGACAGCAGCATGACAGGCACGGCGATCTAGCCAGAGCAAGAAACAAGGTGCGCGGCAAAGCGCACCGGCAATCGAGACGGGGATGATGCTGACATTTCTTGCCTTCCTGATGGTCGCGACCTTCATGACGTTGATCATGACCAAGCGGCTGTCGGCGCTGATCGCGCTCATCGTCGTGCCGACATTCTTTGCCCTGTTGGCGGGGTTCGGTGCCGAGCTGGGCGAGATGATGCTGGCGGGCGTGCGCGACCTGGCGCCGACGGGCGTCATGCTGCTGTTCGCGATCCTCTATTTCGGGCTGATGATCGACGTCGGCCTCTTCGACCCGCTGGTGAAGACGATCGTCCGCATCGTCCATGGCGATCCGATGCGCATCTGCATCGGGACCGCGGTGATGACGCTGATCGTCGCGCTCGATGGCGATGGCACCACCACCTATATGATCACCGTCTCGGCGCTGCTGCCGCTCTATCGCCATATGAAGATGGACGTGCGCATCATGGCGTGCCTGATCATGATGTCGGTCGCGGTGATGAACGTCGTGCCCTGGGGCGGTCCGACGACACGCGCGGCGCTGGCGGTGGGGGTCGATCCGCGCGCTTTGTTCGTCTCGCTCATTCCCGCGATGATCACCACCGCGATCTGGGTGATCTTCGTCGCCTGGATCTTCGGCCGCCGCGAGCGCGTGCGCCTCGCCAGGCTGCCCGCGGACGCGGTAGACGAGGATGCGACGGGCGAGGAGATCATCCGCGAACAGATGGACGGCGAGGATCATCGCCGCCCGAAGCTCTTCTGGTTCAACCTCGCGCTGACGCTCGGCCTGCTCGGCCTGCTGATCGGCGGCTCGATCCCGCTCGTCATCCTGTTCATGGGCGCCTTTGCGATCGCCGCGGCGGTCAATTATCCCAATCTGCAGCAGCAGAAGGATCGCATCGCCGCCCACGCCGGCAATGCGATGGCGACGGTCAGCCTGGTCTTCGCGGCGGGCATCTTCACCGGCATATTGTCGGGGACGAAGATGGTCGACGCGATGGCGGGGTCGGTCATCGCGGTCATCCCCGATGCGCTCGGCCCCTATATGGCGCCGATCACCGCGTTGATCAGCATGCCCTTCACCGTGCTCATATCGAACGACGCCTTCTATTTCGGGATGCTGCCGATCCTTGCCGGGACCGGCGCCGAATATGGGGTGACGCCGATGGAAATGGCGCGCGCGTCGCTGGTCGGGCAGCAGATTCACTTGCTCAGTCCGCTCGTCGCCTCGACCTATCTGCTGGTCGGCATGTCGGGCATCGAGCTTGGCGATCACCAGAAGTTCATCTTCCGCTGGGCCGTCGGCGCCTGCTTCGTCTTCATGGCGACGTGCCTGCTGACCGGCATCTTCCCGCTCCACGCGGGATGACGCGCGCCGCGCTATTTCTTGGTGGCGGGGGCGCCGATCGCGGCGCTCCACTGGTTCATGATGCGGCGGCGTTTCATCTGGTCGAGATTGGCGATCAGCGCCGGGCCGATGCGCAGCGAACGCGCGATATTGGCCGGCGCCCGCGCCCCGGCGCGCGCGGTGACGTCGGTGCGCACCGGGGTCATGTAGCGGCTCGACAGCTGCGCCTGCCCCGGGCGCGACAGCATGAAATCGAGGAACAATTTGGCGGCGTTGGGATGGCGCGCGCGGTCGGGAATGATCGCGATGCGCGACATGATCAGCGTATAGTCGCTGGGCATCACGACGCCGATATTGGGATCGTGCGACTGGCGCTCGAGCGCATAGGAGCCGATCATGTTGTAGACGAAGACGAGTTTTCCGCTGCCGAGCCGCGTCAGCATGTCCGAGCTGTTGGCGTAGAGCCCGACCTTCGCGCGGCCGAGCGCCGACATCAGCGGCACGGTGTCGCGGCTGACCTGCAGGTCCTGGCTGAGGAAGAGATAGCCCGCGCTCGACCGCTGCGGGTCGAAGGTCGCGATGCGGCCACGATAAAAGCCCGTCTTGGCGCGCAGGAGCCGCGTCAGATCGGCGTGGGTGCGCGGCACGTCGGCCTTGGGAACCAGCTTGCGGTTATAGGCGAAGACGATCGGCTCGGCCGTCGTGCCCCACGCCTCGTTCTTCCACGCCGCCCACGCCGGCAGGTTCGGCTTTTCGGGCGAGGCATAGGCCTGGGCATAGCCGTCGTTCACGAGCTTGGTCTGCAGGTCCATCGCCGCGCTCCACAGCAGGTCGGCGCCGGGGCGCTTCAGCCGCGCGTCGGCGAGCACCATATTGTGCAGCGTCGCCGAGGACAGTTCGCGGTAATCGACGCGGACGAAGGGATAGCGGCGCTCGAACGCGGCGATCAGCCCCTCGGCCTCGCGCCGGTCGGTCGTCGAATAGATCACCAACGTCTTCTCGGCGCGCGCCGCGTCCATGATCGCGCGATAGGAACGCGGATAGCCCTTGGGCGGATCGCTCAGCGGCTTGGCGGCAGAGGTCAGCAGCACGGGGCCCGCGAACGCCAGCAGGATCGTGGCGACAAGCTTTCGGCGTCCGGCGGAATGCGCCACGTTTTCTTCTCCCCGATTTCGCTTATGTTTATGACCGAGGGAAACATGGTCAACCTTTCACCCGGCTGTCACGGATCGAGGCTATGGCGCGCATATTGCTGATCGAGGACGATGCCGCGCTGTCGCGCGGGCTGGTCGCGGCGCTCACCGCGGAGGGCTATTCGGTCGATCCCGCGCCCGACGGTGCCTCCGCGCTGGAAATGGCGTCGGACGAGCCCTATGCGATCATCACGCTCGACGTCGGCCTGCCCGACATGTCGGGGTTCGACGTGCTGAAGTCGCTGCGTGCCAAGGGATGCCGCGCGCCGGTGCTGATCCTGACCGCGCGCGACGAGATCGACGATCGGGTGCGCGGGCTCGACCTCGGTGCCGACGACTATCTGCTCAAGCCTTTCGAACCACGCGAGCTGGCGGCGCGGATCCGCGCGCTGCTGCGCCGGCCGCAGGTCGATCCGGCGCCGGTCATCTGCGTCGGCAAGCTCGAATTCGACCGTTCGCACCATGTCGCCCGCATCGACGGTCGTGACCTCGACCTGCGCCGCCGCGAATGGGTGGTGCTCGAACGCTTGCTGTCGCGTGTCGGCCAAGTCGTGTCGAAGGACCGGCTGGCGGCCGAAGTCTTCGGCTATGACGAGCCCGTCGCGCCCAATGCGATCGAGGTCTATATCGCGCGGCTGCGCAAGAAGCTGGAACCCGACGGACCGACGATCCGCACGCTGCGCGGGCTCGGCTATCTGATGGAAGACGAATAGGTGCCCACGCGGCGCGTCAGTTCGATCACACGCCGGATGATGGTGGGGATGGGGCTTCCCCTCGCGGTGCTCGCGGTCTTGTTGGGCGTGGGCGGCGCGGTCACGATCAACGAGGTCGTCGAGGGCGTGAACGACCGCCTGCTCGGCGCGTCGGCGCGGGCGATCGCCGAGACGCTGGCGCTCGAGAATGAGGAAGTGACGCTCGACCTGCCGGCCTCGGCGCTGGGGATGCTGGAGAATGACGCGCGCGACAATGTCTATTACAGCGTCTGGGCGAACGGCGAATTGCTGACCGGCTATCCCGATCTGCCGCGCGTCAGCGAGCCGCCCGACGACGATGGCGAGATGGTGTTCCAATATGCGCAGTACCGCGACTATCGCATCCGCATCGCCGCGGTCGCGCGCAAGGTGCCGCGGATCAACGAGCCCGTCATCGTCGAGGTCGCCGAGACGCTCGAGGCACGCCATGCGCTGCGCAACCGCATGCTCGTCGCGCTCGCGATCCTCGAGGCGATGCTGATCGCGGTTTCGCTGGGGCTGCTGCCGCTCGCGGTGCGCTGGGGGCTGGCGCCGCTGAAGCGCGTGCTCAGCGCGATGGGAACCCGGCGCGAGGCCGATTTCACGCCGCTGTCGTTCGATTATGTCCCGGTCGAGCTGCGCGGGCTGGTCGGTGCCTTCAACGGGCTGCTCGGCCGGCTCGACGCGGCGATGCAGGGGATCCGCCGCTTTACCGCCGACGCCTCGCACCAGATGCGTACGCCGCTGTCGATCCTGCGCGCGCATGTCGCGGCGCTGCGCGCGGCGAAGCTGCCCGCCGGGGCGGCCGAGCAGTCGGTTGCCGATATCGAGGCCGCGACCGGGCGGCTCCAGCGGCTGCTGACCCAGCTGTTGGCGCTGGCCCGCGCCGAGGGTGCGCGCGAGGGCGGGCCCGACCTGCGCGCACCGGTGGACCTCGTCGCGATCGCCCGCGCGGCGAGCATGGAGCATGCGCCGCAGGCGGTGAAGACGGGGATCGACCTGCATTTCGAGGCGCCCGAGGGCGAGGTGACGATATTGACGCAGCCCGATCTCGCGGGCGAGTTGGTCGGCAATCTCATCGACAACGCCATCCGCTACAATCGCGACGCGGGCGTCGTGACGGTGTCGGTGGCGAAAGAGGGCGTGGTCGTCGTCGAGGACGATGGGCCGGGGATTCCACCCGATGCGCGCGCGACGGCGTTCGAACGCTTCGGGCGGCTCGCGCCCGACCGGGGGCGCGAAGGCAGCGGCCTTGGCCTCGCGATCGTCCGCGCGCTGGCCGACAGCCTGGGCGTCGCGGTCGAACTGGCCGATCGCGGCGCGCTGCCGGGGCTTCGCGTCACCGTCCGATTCCCTTCTGCAGCGCCGGAAAAAGCGCCGACCGACATGCGGTCGTAACCGTCCCGCAACGTGACAGCGCGGTGACAGGAAGCCTGCATAGGCTCCTCCCATAAACATCGCCCGCAAAGGGCGGGCGCGGGGCGCAGCCCGCACAGAGTCTCATCGGAGCTTCCAAGGGAGGGAGTAGACGTGCGTCCATTCGGCGTTCTTCGCATGCTTTTGCAGCCCGTGCTGCTGCTCGTCGCCGCGCTGACCATGGTCGCGCCCGTATCGGCGTCCGAGGCACCCGAGCTCGCCGAGGGACCGCGGACGCTCATCGTCAGCTATCGCGCCGAGGCCGCGAAACGGACCGAGTTCCGGCGGCATATGGCGGGGCCCTTCGCCGACCGCCTCGCGACGCTTCGCCGCGAGGGCAAGCTCGCCGCCTATGAGGTCTATTATTCCTGGTACCGCCAACCCGACGTCTGGGACGCGATGGCGGTGCTCCATTTCGCGAGCTACGCCGACGTCCAGCAATGGCTGGCGGTCGAACGCAGCCGGCCCGGCGGGCTCGACGCCGCCGGACTCGCGCTTGGCGAACCCGTCGCGACCTATTCGGCCGACCTGTCGTGGGAAAAGAGCCAGGATGATCTCGACGTCGGCGAGGTCTATTATGTCATCCCCTATTCGTTCCGCGAGGCGGGCGAATATCGCGACTATGTCGCCGGCTACGTCCTGCCGCAGTTCGACGGCTGGATCCGCGAGGGGGCGCTGTCGGGCTACCAGCTCTACATGAACCGCTATGCGGTCGGCGCGCCGTGGGATTCGCTCTTCATCCAGCGCTACCGCGATTTCCAGGCCTTCGGAAAGCGCCAGCAGGTGCTCGACAAGGTGCGCGTCGGCCTGCGCGAAAGCCCCGAATGGATGGGCTGGCACAAGCGCAAGGGCGACATTCGCAGCGAAACGGAGAACAGCATTGCCGAACTCATTGCCCATTAAGCCCGGCTTGCTGGCTGCCGCCGCGCTGCTGCTGCTCCCGGCCGCGGCCGAGGCGCAGGGCGACGCGGGGCGCGAGCGCTTTCGCGAGACCTATAAGGAACTGATCGAGACCGACACGACGCTGTCGAACGGCGACTGCACGCTCGCGTCGAACCGGATGAAGGCAAGGCTCGTCGCGGCGGGCTATCCCGAGGGGCAGTTCCGCGTCGTCGTGCCCGAAAAATTCCCGAAGTTCGGCAATCTGGTCGGCGAGATTCCGGGCAGCGACGCCAAGGCGCCGGCGATCCTGCTCGTCGCGCATATCGACGTGGTCGAGGCGAAACGCGAGGATTGGGAGCGCGATCCGTTCAAGCTGGTCGAGGAGAACGGCTATTTCTTCGCGCGCGGCGCGATCGACGACAAGGCGATGGCGGCGATCTTCGTCGACTCGCTGATCCGTTATCGCGAGGAGAAGTTCAAACCGCGCCGCACGATCAAGATCGCGCTGACCTGCGGCGAGGAAACCGACATCGTCTTCGACGGGGTCGAATATCTGCTCGCGACCGAGCCGCAGACGCTGAAGGCGGGCTTCGCAATCAACGAGGGTGGCAAGGGCTGGCTCGACGACAAGGGCGCGCCGCGCACCTTCGGCATCCAGGTCGGCGAGAAGGTCTATCAGGATTTCACGCTCGCGACGTCGGGGCCGGGCGGGCATAGCGCGCGGCCGCACGCCGACAATCCGATCACCCGCATGTCCGAAGCGCTCGCGCGTGTCGGCAATTATCATTTCCCGGCGATGCCGGGCGAAGCGGTGCGCAACTTTTTCGCGCGCTCGGCGCCGCTCTATCCGGGCGAGAAGGGCGATGCGATGCGGATCGTCGGCGCAGGGCAGGACGATCCCGCCGCGCTCGACCTGCTCGGTAAAGCCGACCCGGTGTGGAACGCGATGATCCGCACCACCTGCACCAATACGCAGGTCGTTGGCGGTCACGCGCATAATGCGGTGCCGCAGCGTGCCGAGGCGAACGTCAATTGCCGCATCCTGCCAGGCACCAGCGTCGATACGATCCATAAGGCTTTGATCGAGGTCGTCGCCGACCCGCGGATCACCGTCGTTGCCGCCGACGAGCCGAGCCCGGTGCCCGCACCGCCGCCGCTGACGCCCGAGATCATGAAGCCCGTCGAGAAGCTGGTCGCCGAGATGTGGCCCGGCGTGCCGGTGATCCCGAATATCAGCACCGGCGCGACCGACGGCCGCTTCCTCAATTCGGCGGGCATTCCGACCTATGGCATTTCTGCGATCTTCGTCGATCCCGACGGCAACGGCGTCCACGGCCTCAACGAACGCGTGCGCGTGAAGTCGCTCTACGACGCGCGCCAGTTTCTCCACCGCCTCGTCAAGACCTACGCGAGCGCAAAATGAAGGCCTTGAAGCCCAAATTGCTCAAGCTGCACCGCTGGGTCGGGTTGACCCTGGCGTTGCTGCTGACCGTGCAGGGGCTCAGCGGCGCGCTGCTCGTCTTTCGCGACGAGATCGAGCGGGGAATTCATCCCGCGATGACCGTCGAGCCCGCCGCGACGCGCGCGCCGGTGCAGGCGCTGATGGACGCGGTCGAGGCCCGGCACCCGGGCGTACCCGTCAGTCGCGCCGAATTTTCCGCATGGGACGACGGTGCGGTGCTGTTCAAGCTGACCGCGAAGGACGGGACGCGCTGGCTGACCGCGGTCGACCCCTATCGCGCGGTCATCGTGCGCGACGGCTCGCTGACCGCCTGGCCCGGCGAGTGGCTGTTCCTGCTGCATGACAGCCTGCTGGCGGGCCCCGTCGGCGAGACGATCGTCGGCATCGAAGGCTTCGGCCTGCTGTTCCTGGCGCTCACCGGGCCGATCATATGGTGGCCGGGCCGCAAGCGGATCAAGCAAGGACTCAAGGTCATCACCGACCGCGGCGCCGACCTCAAATGGCGGACGCTGCACCGCGCGGGCGGCGCGCTCGTTGCGGTCGTGCTCGTCGGGTCGGCGCTCACCGGCGTGCTGATGGTCTGGAAACCGCAGTTTCGCGACGGGCTGCGGCTCGCTACCGCGGTCACCGACAAACCATCGCCCAAGGTGACCGAAGAGCCCGGCAGGACGATGGTGCCGCTTGACGCGCTCGTTGCCAAGGCTCGCGCCGATTATGGCGCGTCCGAGCTGCGCCAGATACGCTTTTCGGACGGCGGGCGCGTCGCGGCGATCCATCTCGAAAGCGACCTGACCATTCGTCCCGAGGGCACGAAGCAGATCTACTACAACCGCTACGACGGCAGCGACGTCGGCCATTATGTCGCGGGCGCGTTGCCGGTGGGGACCGAGATCGTCGATTGGCTGGTCATAGTCCACAACGGCATGTTCGGCGGGGCCGCGACGCGGCTGCTGGCGGTGATCGCGGGCCTGTCGCTCGCGGGGCTGTCGGCGAGCGGTCTCTGGCTCTGGTATTCGCGGACGTCGCGCAAGCGCAAGCGCGCGCCCGCGGTCGCCGCGCCTTCGATGGCGGAAGCCGCATGATGCGCGTCGTGCGCCCCATCCAGACGAGCGACCTCGCGGCTTTGGTCGACCTAGCCGAAAGCCTGGGGCCGGGGATGACGACCCTGCCGGCCGATCACGCCGCGCTGGCCGACAAGGTCGAGCGTTCGGTCGCCAGCTTCGCGGGCAGCATCGACCGCGCCGATGCCCATTATCTGCTGGTGCTCGAGGATGAGGTCGGCCGGCTGCTCGGAACCTCGGCGCTCTATCCTTCGGTCGGCGCGCCCTTCGGCTTCTTTTCGTACAAGCGGCTGCGGCTGGTGCAGCGCAGCCAGGCGGTCGGCGCGAGCTGCAACGTCGAGATGCTGACGCTGGCCAACGACTATACCGGGACGACCGAGGTCGGGACGCTCGCGGTGCGGCCGAGTGCGAAAGGCACGGGTGCCGGGCCGTTGCTCGCGCGGGCGCGTTACATGCTCGTCGCGGCACGGCCCGATCTCTTCGCGCCGCTGCTGATGGCCGAAATGCGCGGGTGGCAGGACAGCGAGGGCGAGAACCCCTTCTGGAATGCGGTCGGCGCGCGCTTCTTCAACATGGATTTCGCGACCGCTGACAAGTTGAGCGCGGTGCGCGGGTCCGATTTCATCGCCGAACTGCTGCCCAAGCATCCCGTCTATATCGAGCTGCTGCCCGAGGCGGCGCGCGCGGTCATCGGCCGCCCGCACGACGCGTCGGCGCCCGCGATGGCGCTCTTGAAGCGCGAGGGTTTCCGTTACGAGGGCTATGTCGACGTGTTCGACGTCGGGCCGCAAGTCCATTGCGACCGCGACCAGATCGCGACCGTCCGCCGCTCGCGGACCGGGACGCCGAAGATACTCGCGTCGGGCGCGCCGGATCATCTGCTCTGCACGACCGACCTGTCGCGCTTTCGCGTCACCGTCGCCCCGGCGCTGGCGGATGGCGACGAGGTTGCGCTGGGTGACGAGGCGGCAAGGGCGCTCGGCGCGGAGCGCGGCGAGCCGCTTCGCGCGTCGCCGCTCGACCTGGAGGCGGGCCCATGACGGCGCGGCGATCAGCGCTGCTGCGCCGCCTCGGCCAATATCCATTCGCGCAAACGCGCGAAGCGGGCATTGTTCAGCCGCCCAGCCGGATAGACGAGATAATAGGCCGATTCCCCCATGACCGCCTGGTCGAAGGGGCAGACCAGATCGCCCGATTCGAGCTCGGGCCCGATCATGAAGCTGGGGAGCAGCGCGACGCCGGCGCCGGCCACGGCGGCCTGCGCGAGCATCAGGAAATGTTCGAAGGTCGGGCCGGCGATCATGCGGTCGGTGGGCACGTCCATATGGTGCAGCCAAGCACGCCACGCATCGCGACGCTCGGCCTGCGCCAGCAGCGGGAAGTGGAGCAGGTCGCGCGGCGCCGCGACCCGATGCTCGTCCAGCAGCCGCGGTGCGATGACCGGGATCGCGCGCTCGCGAAACAACAGGTCGTGCTCGGCGCCGGGCCAGGTCGGCAGGCCATAATGGATCGCGGCGTCGAAATGATGTTCGGCGAAGTCGAACTCGTGGCTGCGCGCCGCGAATTCGATCACCAGGTCGGGCATATCGCGCGTCAGCTGGCCCAGCCGCGGCGCGAGCCAGCGCATGCCGAAGGTCGGCAGCGTCGCGATGCGCAGCGCGGTCTCGGCGGGCTCGGCCAGCGCGCGCGCGGTGGCGACGCGGATCGCCGCGAGCGCGGGGCCGATCGCGTCGGCATAGGCGCGCCCGTCGGCGTTCAACTGCACCCGCCGGCCGTTGCGGTCGAACAGCGCGATCTGCAGCCAGTCCTCGAGCGCGGCGACCTGACGGCTCACCGCGCTCTGGGTCAGGCCGATTTCCTCGGCCGCCTTGGAGAAACTCTCATGGCGCGCCGCGGCCATGAAGCTGTGGAGGGCGGCCATCGGCGGCAGGAGGCGACGCGCATGTTCGTTCATGAGCATCGATCATAAACACATGCGAAATGATCACAAGACGCGAAACCGGAATCGTGCCAGATATGAAAGTTTTTGTGGGGATAAATCAAAGAATATTTCCCCGAGTCTGAGGGTCCAGGAAAAATTGGAGGGAAATTATCATGACTAAATTGCATAGGTCGCTTCTTTTTGCGAGCGCCGCGCTGGGCGGCCTCGCCGTGCCGTCGATGGCCGTCGCGCAGGATACGGAGACCAGCGAAGAGCAGGGCGGCCCCGTGCTCGACGAGATCGTCGTCACCGCCGACAAGACCGGGACCGAACTGGTGCAGGTCGGCAGCTTCCGCGGCGCGAAGATCATCGACACGCCGCTGACGATCGCGGTCATCCCGCGCGACGTCCTCGACACCCAGCAGGCGAGCAGCCTGATCGACGCGCTGCGCAACACCGCGGGCGTCACGACGTCGCAGACCGCGCCGACCGTATACAACAACCTCGCGATCCGTGGCATCGACGTCGAAAATCGCGGTAATTATCGCCTCAACGGCACGCTGCCGATCATCAACCTCACCGACCTGCCGCTCGAGGACAAGGAGCGCGTCGAGGCGTTGAAGGGCGCGTCGGCGCTCTATTACGGCTTCACGACGCCGTCGGGTATCATCAACCTCACGATGAAGCGCCCGACGCTCGATCCCTATCTGGCGGTGAAGGTCTTCGGCAACCAGCACGGCCGCGTCGGCGGCCATGTCGACTTCGGCGGCACCACGGGCATCCTCGGCTACCGCATCAACGGCGTCTACGACCGGCCGGACTCGGGCATCGACAACACGCGCGGCCGCCGCACCGTGCTCGCGGGGGCGTTCGACATCAAGCCCGCCGACACGCTGACGATCCAGCTCGACGCCGAGCATATCTTCAAGAAGGTCAACGAGCCCGGCATCTATCGCTTCATTGCCGTCCCCGCGGCGACGCCGACCAACCTCAACCCGGCGATCACCATCCCGGCGCTGATCGATCCCAGCACCAATTTCGGCCCCGACTGGGCGTTCAACCGGACCGAGGCAACCAACGCGCTCGCGAAGGCGATCTGGAAGT
This sequence comes from Sphingopyxis sp. HIX, assembly GCF_001468285.1. Lineage (GTDB taxonomy): Bacteria > Pseudomonadota > Alphaproteobacteria > Sphingomonadales > Sphingomonadaceae > Sphingopyxis. Next base: position 66,440 of record NZ_LNSB01000020.1, read on the forward strand.
TCAGCCCGGCGTGGGAAATCGTCGTCAGCGCCGGCGTCGCGCAGCTCGAGCGTGCCCGCCATTTCAACACGATCGACCCGAACAACCCGAACACCAACCCGGCGAACGGGCCGGTCGGCGAATTCCCGCTGTCGATCAGCTACCAGCCGGTCGCGAAGTTCAAGAACCAGAATTATCGCGCGGAGATCGCCGGCGCCTTCGACACTTTCGGCATCGAGCACGAACTGCTGTTCGGCGGGTCGATCAACATCCGCGCGAACCGGTCGTCGGCCAGCACGGCGCAGACCTGCTTCTACAGCGCGACCGGCGCGCTGCTCGGCGCGGGGTTCCCGACGACGCCAGTCCCGGCGGGTGCGACCCGGCAGACCTGCCGTCAGAGCATCACCAATCCACACGCCATTCCGCAACTCGGCGAACCGCTGCCCGCGGCGAGCAACCCGACCGAGATCACCGACAAGGGGCTGTTCCTCTTCGATCGCATCAAGTTCACCGAATGGCTTCAGGTGCTGGGCGGCATCCGCATTTCCGACTATCAGGAAAAGCGGCTCGATACCGGGCTGAAGACCTTCTCCGCCTCGCCGACGTCGCTGTCGTTCGGCACGGTGATCAAGCCGCTCGAATCGCTCAGCTTCTATGGCACCTATATCGAGGGCCTGGAATCGACGCCCGCCGCGCCCACGACTGCGGTCAACGCCAACGAGCAGCTGCCGCCGAGCGCGTCGACGCAATATGAGGGCGGCGTGAAGTGGGAGCCGTGGCGCGGTTTCCTGTTCCAGGCCGCCTATTTCAACATCAAGCGCGATTCGGCGGTGATCAACGGCGCGAACCGCTGGGTGAAGGACGGGCGCTCGACGTACAAGGGCGTCGAACTCAGCGCGACGGGCAATGTCACCGACGACTGGTCGGTCTATGCCAGCGCGCTGTTCCTCAATGCCAAATATACGTCGGGTTCGCCGACGATCCTGACCCCGACGATCTCGCCGACGATCGTGGGCAACCGGGTCGAGAATGCGCCCAAGCGGACCTTCTCGATCGCCACCGAATATCGCTTCACCGACATGCTGCCCGGTTTCAGCATCAACGGCGCGGTTTATTACACGGGCAACCGTGCGATCAACTCGCGCAACCAGGCCTTCATTCCGGGCCACACCTTGTTCGACCTCGGCGCCGGCTACACCACCGACATTGCGGGCGTGGACACCACCTTCCGCATCAGTGCCGAGAATATCACGGGCAAGCGCCACTGGGCGTCGACCGCCGGCCTGCTGCTGTCGCAGGCGGCTCCGTCGACGGTGAAATTCTCGATCGAGACGACTTTCTTCTGATCCCGTGGGATGCCGGGGCGGGCGGCGGCTCGCCCCGGTTCATTCCAAAGTCGAATATATAGTATCGAATTACTCGCATATTATCTGACATTTTCTCCACCCCTTACTGAGCTATCCGCATATAAACGGTGGCCATTGGGTTCTTCCGGAGATCAAGATGACTGCCCCGATTAGCTTCATATCCGTCGATCCTGCCAGCGGCGAGACGCTGTGGGAGGGTGCGGCGGCGTCGCGCGACGATTGCGCGCGCGCGGTCGCAGCCGCGCGGCGCGGCTTTCCCGATTGGGCAGGGAACACCGTGGGCGCGCGGGTCGCGATCCTGCGCCGCTATGCCGAAATCCTAGGTGAGCGACAGGCAGCGATCGCCGAATCGATCGCGCGCGAAACGGGCAAGCCGCTGTGGGAGGCCGGGGCCGAAACCGCGTCGATGATTGGCAAGATCGCGATCTCGATCGCGGCACAGGCCGAGCGCGCGGGGCAGCGCGAAAGCGCCACGCCCTTCGGTCGTGCGCGGCTCCAGCACCGCCCGCATGGCGTGATGGCGGTCCTGGGTCCGTATAATTTCCCGGGCCATCTGCCCAACGGCCATATCGTGCCCGCGCTCCTCGCGGGGAACACGGTCGTCTTCAAGCCGTCCGAGGAAACGCCGCTGGTCGGGCAGTTGCTGGTCGAGGCGCTGCACGCCGCCGGGGTACCTGAGGATGCGGCAATCCTGCTGCAGGGTGGGCGCGAAACCGGCGCGGCGCTGGTCGCGCAGGATATCGACGGGCTGCTCTTCACCGGCTCGGTAGGGGCCGGCGCGCATTTCCGGCGGCTATTTGCGGACCGGCCCGCGGTGATCCTCGCGCTCGAGCTCGGCGGCAACAATCCGCTTGTCGCCTGGGACGGCGATCCCGCCGCGGTCGCGTCGATCGTCGCCGGCTCGGCCTTCATCACCGCCGGGCAGCGCTGCTCTTGTGCGCGGCGCTTGATCGTTCCCGAAGGAACGGCGGGCGATGCCATTGTCGACGCGGTGGCGACGCTCGCCGACCGGCTGCGGATCGGGGCGTGGGACGAGGTTCCCGAGCCCTTCATGGGACCCCTGATCTCGGGGGGCGCCGCCGGACGCGCCGGCGTTCAGGTCGAAACCCTGGTTGGGCTGGGCGCGCGGGTGATCCGTGCATTCGGCGCTGTCGCGGGGCGTTCGGCGGCGTTTGTGCGTCCGGCGATCCTCGACGTGACCGGGCTCGACGTCCCCGACGAGGAGATTTTCGCACCGGTGCTGCAGGTCCGCCGCGTCGCCGATTTCGACGCCGCGCTCGCCGCGGCCAACGCGACGCGTTTCGGCTTGTCGGCGGGGCTGGTCAGCGACGACGATGCGCTGTGGGCGCGCTTCCGTGGCGAGGCGCGCGCCGGTGTGGTCAACCGCAACCGCGCGATCACCGGCGCCTCGTCGGACATGCCCTTCGGCGGGATCGGCGAGTCCGGCAACCACCGGCCGAGCGCCTATTATGCGGCTGATTATTGCGCCTGGCCCGTTGCCAGCCTCGAGGCCGACCGGGTCGTCGATCAGCGCGCGACGCTCAGGGGCGTCGGCTGATCATTCTTCGTCGATGCGGGTGGTGACGCCGGTCGCGATCACCGTCCGCGTCGCATCGACCGAGGCATAGGTCCAGAAGATCACCAGCGGCTCGCGGCCGTCGAGGTTGAGGAAGCAATGCGGTACCTCGGGCGGGATCCAGCTGGTTACGCCCGGCGCGACGGGGGTTTCGACGCCGTCGATATGCACCTTGCCATGGCCCGACATCACGACGACGCTTTCCTCGCAATTGTGGATATGCAGCGGCACCGCGGCGCCCGGTGCGATATGCGTGATGCCGTTGAGCATCGATTTCGACCCGCGCCCCGCGGTGACCAGCGGGGTCGTCACGATGCCGTTGCCGCGATCCTTGACCGGCAGGCCGTCGGGCACGAGAACCTGCGGCGCGCTCATGCGGGGTCCGCCACGCGGATCGTCTTCATGTTGGTGAACTCCTTCATGCCCGCCTCGCCGAGTTCGCGGCCGTAGCCCGAGCGCTTGATCCCGCCGAACGGCACGCGCGGGTCCGACGCGACCATCGCGTTGACGAACACCGCCCCCGCGTCGATCCGCCGCGCGAGCGCACGGCCGCGGTCGGCGTCGGCGGTCCAGATCGAGGCGCCGAGGCCAAAGCTGGTGCGATTGGCGAGCGCGATCGCCTCGTCGGTATCGGCGGCGCGGACGATCGCCGCGGCCGGCCCGAAGGTCTCTTCGTCGAACGCCGCCATGCCGGGCGCGACATGGTCGAGCAGGGTCGCGGGGTAATAGAAGCCCGGTCCTTCGGGCATCGTCCCGCCGGTGCGGAGCTGTGCGCCCGACGCGACGCTGCGCCGCACCTGGTCGTCGATTGCCGCACGCAGATTGCCGCGCGCGAGCGGACCCAAGGTCGTCCCCGCATCGCGCGGATTGCCGAGTTTGAGCGCGGCGATGCCGGCAAGAAAGCGCTCGGCAAAGGCATCGGCAACGCCGGCCTCGACGATGAAGCGCTTGGCGTTGACGCAGCTCTGTCCGGCATTGGTGAAACGCGCGGTTACGGCGACCGCTGCGGCGCGATCGAGGTCGGCGTCGGCGAGCACGACGAACGGGTCCGAGCCCCCGAGCTCGAGCACCTGCTTCTTGAGCGCGGCGCCGGCCTGCCCCGCGACGATCGCGCCGACCTCGGTCGATCCGGTGAGTGCCACCCCCGCGATACGCGGATCGGCAATCACCGCGGCCACATCGCCCGGTTCGACGAAGAGGTTCGCGAACAGCCCTTCGGGGAAGCCCGCTTCGCGCACCAGCCGTTCGAGCGCGAGCGCCGATTGCGGGACGTTCGCCGCATGCTTCAGGATCGCGCCATTGCCCGCCGCGAGCGCCGGGGCGAGGAAGCGCACCACCTGCCACAGCGGATAATTCCACGGCATGATCGCCAGGATCACGCCGAGCGGCTCGAAGGCGAGGGTGGTGCCGGGAACCGCCGCGACGGGCGCGTCGGCGAGCATCGCCGGGGCATGTTCGGCGTAGAAATCGCAGTTGAGCGCGCATTTCTCGACCTCGGCCGCCGCCTCGCCGACGGGCTTGCCCATCTCCGTCGTGATCAGCAGCGCGAGCGCATCCTTTTCTGCGCGCAGCAGCGCCGCGAGACGGGGCAGCAGCGCGGCGCGCTCTTCGGCGGGCCGCCAACGCCAAATGGCCTGCGCGCGCGCGGCGTCCCCGAGCCGCGCATCGATCTCGGCGACCGCGTGAACCTCGAAGCGCGCGAGCGTCTCGCCGGTCGCCGGATCGATCGTCGCGATCATAGCGCCGCGATCACCGCGTCGGTGAAGCCGCGTGTGTCGAGCGGGCCGCCGATGTCGCGCGTGCGCGTCGCCGGATCGGCGAGCGCCGCCTCGACCGCCGTCTCGATCCGCCGCGCGACGCCGGTCAGCGCCGCGTCGCCGCGTTTGCGGCCCAGCCAGTCGAACAGCATCGCCGCCGACAGGATCAGCGAGGTCGGGTTGGCGATGCCCTGACCCGCGATATCGGGGGCCGAACCATGCTGCGCCTGCGCGACGCAGATATCGTCGCTCGCGTTGATCGACCCGCCGAGGCCGAGGCTGCCGCTGAGTTCGGACGCCTCGTCGGACAATATGTCGCCGAACATGTTGGTGGTGACGATGACGTCGAAGCGGTCGGGGCTGCGGATCAGCAGCGCCGCGGCGGCATCGACGATCACCTCGTCCAGCGTCACATCGGGGAAATCCGCCGCCACCGCGCGCACCTCGCGCAGGAAGAGCCCGTCGGTCAGCTTCAGCACATTCGCCTTGTGCACCGCGGTCACCCTGCGACGGCGTTCGGCGGCGAGTTCGAAGGCGGCGCGCGCCACGCGGCGCACCGCGGGGGCGGTGATCTTTCGGATCGCGAAGGCGCTGTCGGGATCGGGCATGAATTCGCCCGGCCCCATGTGCATCGAGCGGTCGGCGTAGAAGCCCTCGGTATTCTCGCGCACGATGACGAGGTCCATCGGTTTGCGCAGGATCGACAGGCCCTCGCGCGCGCGGCACGGGCGGATGTTCGCGAACAGGTTGAAATGGGTGCGCAGCTTCGCCGAGGGATTGGGCTGCCCCGCGGGATAGTCGTAGTGCGAGACCGGGCCGAGGATCACGCCATCGGCGCCCGGGATGGCATCGAGCACCGCGTCGGGCAGCGTGCTGCCCTGCGCCGCGAGGCTCGCCAGGCCGATATCCGTCGTTTCGAAGGCGATCGTGTCGCCCGCGGCGGCACGGGCGATGGCGAGCGTCGCTTCGGTGATTTCGAGGCCGATGCCATCGCCGGGAAGTGTGAGGATGCGGGTCATGCGCGTCTGTTGCACTTTCTTGGCTGTCATGCCGCTGACACGGCGCGCCGTTTTTGCTTGAAAATTGCATTTTGTCGATTCAAGTCGTTGCCATGAGTGAACGCTTGGCAGACCGGATCGCGCGACAGATCGCCGACCTTATCCGCACCGACGGGCTGGGTGAGGGCGAGCATCTGGCAGCGCAGGCGCTCGCCGACCGCTTTCGCGTGTCGCGCGCGCCGGTGACGGCGGCGCTGAAGGCGTTGGCCGCGGCGGGCGTCGTCGAGGCGCGGGCTAATCGTGGCTTCTTCGTCCGGCGGGCGCCCGATGGCGCCGTGGAAGCGGGGCAGGGCGACGACCCGCTCTACAGCGCGATCGTCGAGGCGCGCCTGTCCGCCGATCTGCCCGACCGCGCGAGCGAAAATGAGATGATGCGGCGCTTCGACGTGACGCGCGTGCGGTTGCAGCGCGTTCTGGCGCAGATCGCCGAGGAGGGCTGGGTCGAGCGGCTCCCCGGCCATGGCTGGCTGTTCCTCGCGACGCTGCACAGCGCCGAGGCCTATGAACAGGCCTATCGCTTTCGCGCGACGATCGAGACCGAGGCGCTGCTGCAGCCCGGATATCGCTTCGTTCCTGCCGAGATGGAGGCCTTGCGCGCTGGACAACGCCGTCTGCTGGAAGGCGGGATCGCCAGCTTGCCGCGCGTCGGGCTCTACGCGATCAACGCCGGCCTGCACGAAACGATCGTCGCCTGGTCGGGCAACCGCTTTTTCCTCGACGCGATAAGGCGCGTGAATCGGCTGCGCCGGCTGATAGAGTTCCGCGCCAACGCCGATCGCGCGCGGCTCGATCAGCAGTGCCGCGAACATCTGGCGCTGCTCGACCTGATCGAACGCGGCGACATGCTGCTCGCCGCCGACTTCCTGCGCCGTCATATCGGTCAGGCGCTCGACGCGAAGGTCGGGCTCGTCGAGTGATTGCATTTTGAATTGACAAAAGTCATGGATCGACCCAGCTGAGCGGGAAACCTGCGAGGGCGATCATGATTCTCGAATTGGCAGGGCGGCAGCTCCGCATCACCGACCTTCGCGGGCGACTGGGCGCGCGCCTCGACGCCATGCCGGTGATCCACCGGCTGGTAGCCGAAAATCTTTTGCGCGCGGGCGGAAGCGACGGCGCGGCGGCCTTTGACGCATGGATCGGCGAGGGGCGGCGGGACGTCGAGCTCCCCTTTTTTTCGGGTCGGATCATGATGCACGACACGACCTGCGTGCCCGCGCTCGTCGATCTCGCCGCGGCGCGCGACGTCCTCGCGGCGGCGGGAGGCGATCCGGGGCGGATCGATCCGGTGGTACCGGTCGATGTGTCGACCGACCATTCGCTGGCGGTCGATTTTTATGCGCGTGCCGACGCGGCAGCGCTCAACATGCAGCGCGAGCGCGAACGCAATGCCGAGCGGCTGCGGCTGATGAAATGGGCGAGCGGCGCGTTCGAGAAATTGACCGTCCACCCGCCGGGCACCGGTATCATGCACACGCTCAACCTCGAGCGGCTGGCGCGCGTCGTGCGCGTCGAGCACCGCGACGGGGTGGACTGGGCGGTGCCTGACACGCTGATCGGCACCGACAGCCACACACCGATGGTGAACGGCATCGGCGTGCTCGGCTGGGGCGTCGGCGGGCTCGAGGCCGAGGCGGCGATGCTGGGGCTTCCCGTCATCCTGCGCATTCCCGAGGTCGTCGGGGTCCGGCTAATCGGGGAATTGCCGCGCGACGTGTTCGCGGCCGATCTGGCGCTCCTCGTCACCCAGCGTTTGCGGGCGCATGGTGTCGCGGGCCGCTTCGTCGAGTTCTTCGGGCCCGGGGTTGCCACTCTTTCGGCGGACACCCGCGCCGCTGTCGCCAATATGGCGCCCGAATATGGCGCGACGACGGGGTTCTTCCCGGTCGACGCACGCACCATCGCCTATCTGCTCGAAACCGGCCGCCCGCCGAAGGCCGCCGCGCTGGTCGAACAATATTGCCGCGCGCAGGGGCTATGGTTCGATCCCGCCGCCGAGCCCGACTATGCCGGGGTGCTGACGATCGACCTTGCCACCGTCGCGCGCGGCGCGGCGGGGCCAACGCGGCCGCAGGATTTGCGCGGCGCGGGAGAGACGGCGGCGTTCATCACGGCAGGAGTTGCGGCGGGCGATGTGCCGGCGGGCGCTATCGCGATCGCGGCGATCACCAGCTGCACCAACACCAGCGACCCGCGCATGCTGGTCGGCGCCGGACTGCTCGCGCGCAACGCCGTCGCGGCGGGGCTGGCGGTGCCCGATTGGGTGAAGACGTCGCTCGCGCCGGGATCTCCGGCCGCCGGTGCGCTGCTGCAACGTGCCGGGCTTATGGGGCCGCTCGAGGCGCTCGGCTTCGCGATCGTCGGGGTCGGCTGCACGACCTGTATCGGCAATTCGGGGCCGCTGGCACCGCGCATGCTCGAGGCTATCGCTGGCGGCGTGGCCCCTGTCGCCGTCCTGTCGGGCAACCGCAACTTCCCCGGCCGCGTGCATCCCGAGGTGCGCGAAAGCTTCCTCCTCTCGCCGCCGATGGCGATCGCCTTCGCGCTCGCGGGCGATGCGGCGCGCGATATAGAGCGCGACCCGATCGGGCATCGGGCCGATGGAACGCCCGTGATGCTCGGCCATATCTGGCCCGACGCGGCGGAGGTCGATGCTCTGCTCGCCAGCGCCCGCGCCCCCGACGATGTCCAGCGGCGCTATGATGCGGCGGAGGCGAATGCCGAATGGGCGGCGCTCGATGCGCCCGAGACGATGCTCTTTCCGTGGGATCCGGCCTCGACCTATGTCCGCCCGCCGCCCTTTGTCCGCGCCGAGGCCCGCGCGCCGCTCGATGGCGCGACCGCGCGGCCGATCCTGGTGCTCGGCGACGATGTCACCACCGACCATATCTCGCCCGCGGGTGCGATCCCGGCGGGGACCCCCGCTGCCCGCTATCTGATCGAGCGCGGCGAGACGCCCGGCGACCTCAACGTCTTTGCGGCGCGCCGCGGCAATTGGGAGGCGATGGTTCGCGGGCTCTACGCCAACCCGTCGGTCGACAATCTGCTCCGCCCCGGCATCGCCCCCGGGCGAACAGTCCATGCGCCGAGCGGCGAGGAGATGACATTGTGGGATGCGGCGGAGCGTTATGCCGCCGACGCCACGCCGCTCGTCATCGTGGCGGGCGAACGCTATGGCACCGGCTCGTCGCGCGACTGGGCGGCGAAGGGCCCGGCGCTGCTCGGCGTCCGCGCGGTGATCGCGTCGAGCTTCGAGCGCATCCACCGCAGCAATCTCGTCAATATGGCGATCCTTCCATTCACCGTCGCGGTGGACGAAGCGGTGGCGCTGCGCACGCTGTCCAGCGACGCGCTGATCCGCTTCCCCGCGGCGATGCCGCTCATGCCCGGCGCGGCGGTCGGGCTGACGATCGAGGATCGCGGGACGACGCGCGAAGTGACCGCGATCCTTGCCGCCGACACCGCCGTCGAATGCGAGATCATCGCGCGCGGCGGCATGCTGCCTGCGCTGCTCCAGCGGCTTGGGGCCGATATGCAGGGGGTGGCGGGATGAAGATCGTCGGGGTCGCGCTCTTCACCCTGCTGTCGAGCTGTGTCGTGGCCACGGCGCAGACATCCGTCGAGGCCGATATAGCGGCGAAGACCGTCCGGACCGACGTCTTTCCGCAGCCTGAAATCGGTTTTCCGGGCGACGTCGTCGCCTGGCCGCAGGTCGAGATATCGAACCTCGACGGCTACCGGCCGATCCGCATGGACATCTATGCGCCGCGCGATCGCAGCCGGAAGCGCCCGGCGGTGCTGTGGGTCCACGGCGGCGGGTGGAGCCGTGGCGACGCCCGGACGTCGGGTGCCTACAAGAACTGGCCGGCGGTCCTCGCCTCGCTCGCGGCGCGCGGCTTCGTCGTCGCGTCGGTCGATTACCGGCTGAGCGGCGAGGCGCGTTTCCCCGCGCAAATCCAGGATGTGAAGGCGGCGATCCGCCATCTTCGCCTGCAGTCCGACGTTTTGGGAGTGGACGCATCGCGCATCTACCTCTGGGGCGGCTCGGCGGGCGGGCATCTCGCTTCGCTGGCCGCGCTGACCTGCGGCGCGCCCGAATATGAACCCCAGCCGTCGACCGGCCGACTCGAGCGACGCGAGATTGCGGCGCTCGAAGACCGCGAGGCGCCCGTGGCAAGCGACTGCGTGCAGGGCGCGGCGCTCTGGTACGGCGTCTTCGACCTCGAGCACACGCCGGCCGTCAATGTCGCGAGGCTGCTCGGCTGCGATCCGTCGATCTGCAGCGACGTGGCACGCGCCGCGAGCCCTCTTCACCGCGTCGGCAAGAGCCCGCCGCCGATGCTGCTGATTCATGGAACCAAGGACGAAACCGTCGCAGCGTCGCAATCCGAAGCGATGGCGACGGCGCTCCGCGCAGCGGGCGGCAGCGCGGAATTGCTGATGATCCCGGGCGTCGACCACGGCCTGATGGGCGACACGGCGCAAGCGACGCGCGAGGCCAACCTGCGCGCGCTCGGGCGGACCTTCGCCTTCTTGGAGTCACTCGCGCGGCGCTGAGAAGCTCGTTTCCATCCGCGCGAGGCGCATCAGCAGCAACGCCGACAGCTTTGCGCGCTCGACCAACGAGTCGATGAGCATATATTCGCGGTCCGAATGGATCGCACCGCCGCGCACGCCGAGCGTATCGACGACTGCGAGCCCGTGCGCCGCGAGATTGTTGCCGTCGCATGCGCCCCCGGTCGCCTGCCATGCGATGTCGAGGTCGAGCGCCGCGCCGCAATCGCGGACAAGATCGAACAGCCGCCGCTGATGCGCATCCATCGGCTTCGGCGGCCGCTGGATCCCGCCGTGCAGTGCGATTTCCACGTCGTGGCGCGCAGCGGTCTCGGCGACCAGCCGGTCCAGGGTGTCGAGCAGCCAAGTCTGGTCGGCTGGGTCGGCGAGGCGGACGTTGAAGCGCAGCACGGCGCGGTCGGGCACGATATTCTCTGGCCCGCCGCCGTCGATCCGCGCCGGGTTGGCGGTGAGGTCGGGGCGCGTTTCGGTCAGCGCGGCGATGCGCCCGGCGAGGTCGGCCGCGGCGACGATCGCATTGCGGCCCTCGTGCGGATTGCGCCCGGCGTGCGCCGCGCGGCCGCCGATCGCTGCGGCGAAATTGGCGCAGCCCTTGCGTGCACCCGCGAGCACACCCTCGGGCGTCGCCGACGGTTCATAGGCGAGCCCGACGGTGCAGCGCCGCGCGGCTTCGGCGAGCAGGGGCTCGGAGCCGACCGAAGATACTTCCTCGTCGGCGTTGACGATCACCTCGATCCCCAGCCGGTCGGCGAGCGACGTTTGCGACAGCGCCTCGATCGCGGTCAGCATCACGACGATGCCGCCCTTCATATCGGCGACGCCGGGGCCGCGGATGGTCTGCGCGTCGATCCGTTCGGGCACCTGGAACGGGTGATCGACGCCGAACACCGTATCCATATGCCCGACGAGCAGCACCCGGTTGCACGCGTCCGCGGCGTCGCGGCGGAAGTGGAGGTTGCGGCCATGCTGCACCGGCTGCAAATCGCCGCGCGCGTCGGGATAGGCGAAGGGGGCGGGGTCGCGCAGCACTGTCGTCCCGCCGAGGCGCTCGGTCTCGGTCCCGACAAGCTCGGCCATCCGCGACAAGCCCGGCAGGTTGAAGCTGCCCGAATTGATCGCCGACCAGGCGAGGGTGCGGTCGAGCATCGCGGGGCCGAGGCCATCGATCCAGGCGAGGGCTGCGGCTTCGTCGCGGGTGATGCCATGAGGAGTCATAGGGGAGTCCTGTCACTTGGCGCTGTCACGCCGCTGTCGCGACAGCGCAAGGACAGGCTTTCGGCGTTAGGCAGAGCGCGAAGGGAGTTCGCATGACCGAAGCTTTGGATCGCGCCGTCGGGATCACCGCCTTTGGCGCCGATGTCGCGGGTTACGCCGCGGGGCGTCTCGATTACCCCGATGCGTTGTTCGAGGCGCTCGCCGACCATTGCGGGCTCGGCGCGGGTATCAGCGTGCTGGAAATCGGGCCGGGCACGGGGCAGGCGACGCGCAGGCTGCTCGACGCCGGCGTTGCGCGCGTGACGGCGGTCGAACCCGACCCCGCGCTCGCCGCGCATCTGCGCGACTGGGGCGAGGCACGGCTCGACGTCGATCAGCGCGCTTTCGGCCCGGCGATCGCCGGCGATCACAGCTTCGATCTCATCGTCGCCGCGACGTCGTTCCATTGGTTGGAGAGCGCATCGGCGCTCTGCGACGTCCGGCGCCTGCTGAAACCCCGCGGCGCCTTCGCGATGTGGTGGAACGTCTTTCAGGAGCCCGGCGAGGACAGGCTGTTCAATGCGCTTTTCGACGGCCTGGCGCGGCCGCCGTCGTTGCTGACCGGGCGGCATTATTCGCTCGATAGCAAGGCGCGCTGTACCGAACTGGCGGCCGCCGGGCTGGTCGATGTCGCGCATGTCATGCTGCGCCGCACGGTCGCGATGACCCCGGCCGCGCTGCGGCAGCTCTTCTCGACCTTTTCGGCCGTGCGCAACCTGCCCGCCGACCGGCGCGAGGCGCGGCTCGATGCCGTCGAACAACAGGCGCTACGCGAGCGCGGCGAGCGGTTCGACCGCATCTTCCGGACTCCGCTCTATACGGCGCGCTCGCCGGGCTGACCGACGGTGCGCAGGAACAGGTCGAGTGCGATGTTGCGGCCGCACAGCACGACCGCGACCTTGCGCCCGCGATAGCGTTCGGCCTGCTGGATCAGCCCGGCGAAAGCGACGCCCGCCGCGCCCTCGATCATCCAGCACTCGGTCTCTGCGATCGTCCTCATCGCGGCGGCGATCTCGGCCTCGTCGACCATGATCCGCGTATCGATGACCTTCTGGCAGGCAGGAAAGGTGATCGACCCCGGCTCGATCGCACCGAGCGTGCCGTCGGACAAGGTCGGAAATTCGGGCGTCGGGACGATCGCGCCCGCCTCGAGCGCGCGCAGCATGCACGGCGAGGCCTCGGGCCAGACTCCGACCATTTCGACCCCGGGGCGGAGCGCGTGGAGCGCAGTTCCGGCGCCGCCCATCAGGCCCCCCGCGCCAACGGCGATGAATACGGCGTCGAGGTCGGGGTCCTGTTCGGCGAGTTCGATACCGAGCGTGCCTTGGCCGGCCATCACCGCAGGGTCGTTATAGGGCGAGATATAGGTGCGGCCTTCTTCCTCCGCACACTGACGCGCGGTCGCCTCGGCGTCGCCCGCGGGGCCGTCGACCACGACGACCTCGGCGCCGAGCGCCCTGATCCCGTCGACCTTCATCGGTGCGGCGTCGTTGCCGACATAGACGGTGACCGGGACCCCGGCGAGCGCGCCCGCGCGCGCGACCGCCATGCCATGATTGCCGGTCGAGGCGGTCAGCACCCCCCGCCGGCGCGTGGCGTCGTCCAGCGAGCGGACCTTGTTGGTCGCGCCGCGGATCTTGAACGATCCCGTCGGCTGCTGGAAGTCGAGCTTGAGCGACACCTCGCAGCCGAGCGCGGCGGACAGCGCGGGGCTGCGGGCGAGCGGGGTGACCGCGACCTGCGGCCGGATGGCGGCATGCGCCCCGCATATCTGTTCGAAAAGAGGATCCATGCTGCGCTCCGTCGCCGACTGTATCGCGCAGGCTTTGCGCGCCGCAGCGCGCGCCGGCCATCCCTCCTCGGAGGGATCAGTTCGCGCGGCGGCTCTGCGCGAACAGTTCGGCGAGCGAGCCCACGTTGAGCTTGCGGAAGATCTGCTTGCGATGATCCTTGACCGTGTGCCGGCTGATGTCGAGCCGCAGCGCGATCGCCTCGCTCGAACAGCCCGCGACCATCAAGTCGTAAACCTGGCATTCGCGTGTGGTCAGGCGGTCCAGCGAAGGCGCCGGGCGGCACAGCGCCGCGTGGCGATCGAAGGCCGCCTTGACCGGGCCCGACAAGGTGCCCAGCGCCGTTAGGTCGGCGGGCGAAAGCGCGGTGGAGGCGCGCTCGCGATAGAAGCTGAGCTCGACGACGCCGCCCAACGCCGCGACATAGAGCCCGATCTCCTCGCAGCGTTCGGGCCAGCCGAGCGTGCGGAACCCCATTTCCTCTTCGCTCGTCCAGACGAGATAGTCGCCGGGTCGCGCGCCGCCTTCGATCGCAAAGTCGCTCGCACGTACCGCGCCGAGCATCGGTGCGGGATGGAGCATCGGGCTCATCGCATGGGTATGGCGGCAATAATTGGCGAGGCCCTGCCCGAAACCCGCGGGCGCAAATCCGTCGAAAAGAAGCTCGGCGGGCGCGTCGGCGCGATGCAGTACCGCTGCCGCCAGATCGAAGCCGATGGCCGACCGTAATCCCTCCGCGGCGGCCGCGGCGAAGCCCGCGTCGCCGATGGCGCCGATCATCGTGGTCAGTGCCGATTGCATCGTTGCAGCCATGATCCCTCCGTCGGGGGATGGACTATTCCGACAAAGCTGACACCTGCTTGTCGTGCAACAGCAGGATGACCGACATGCGGATAGTCGAATTGCCCGAGATCGTCGCGACGCTGGACGAGGCAGCGGCGATCGCGGCGATCGAGGACGGGTTTCGCCGCCTGCACCGCGGCGAGGTCCAACTCGCCGAGGTCGGGCATCTGAATTTCGCCGACCCGCCCGGCGACTGCCATGTGAAGGGCGGGCATATCGCGGGCGACACGGTCTTCGTCTTCAAATTCGCGACGAGCTTCTACCGCAACCCCGCGCGCGGGCTGTCGTCGAGCAACGGTTTCATGATCGTGGTGAGCGCCGAGACGGGCGAGCAGCTGGCGATGCTCCGCGACGAGGGGCTGCTCACCGATACAAGAACAGCGATCGCCGGCGCGATCGCCGCGCGTGCGATCCTCCGGCCGGGATCGACGACCCTCGGCGTCGTGGGGACGGGCATCCAGGCGAAAATGCAGGGCGAAATGATCGCGCGGCTGCTGGGTCTGGACGAAATCCTCGTCCATGGCCGTAGCGCGGGCAGGGCAGCCGCGCTGGCGGCCGAATTGGGCGGCGAAGCCGTGAGCCCCGCCGAACTATGTGCGCGCGCCGACCTGATCGTCACCACGACGCCGTCGACGACGCCCGTGCTGACCGAGGCGATGGTGCGGCCCGGAACGCGGATCGTCGCGGTCGGTGCCGACACGCCGGGCAAGCAGGAACTCGAAACCGCGCTCACTGCGAAAGCGCGGCTGATCGTCGATTCCGCGGTGCAGTGCGCGCATCATGGCGAGGCGGGCTGGCCGGTCCGCGCGGGCCTGGTCGCGGCGGAATCGCTCGTCGAACTCGGCGCGCTGCTCGAAAATCCGGTCGCCTTCGCCGAGACCGATATCGTGGTGGCCGACCTGACCGGCGTCGCGGTGCAGGACATCGCGATCGCCAAGACCGTGTGGGAGCGGCTAAGTGGCTGAGCTGCCGCCGGCCCCCGCCTTCGCGGGGGCGACGGCCTTGGCCTATCCCCGCAGCGCCGCCGATATCGCGATCAGCCCCGCTCCCAGCTCCGTCCGCGTCGGCCAGCCATAGCCGAGGCGGAAATAACTGTCGGGCAGGTCGAACCAGTGGCCCGGCGCCACGTAAGTCCCATGCTCGTTCAGCAGCCGCTCGTAGAAGCCCGCGGTGCCGCCCGCCGGCTCCGAGCGCATGCGCACGAAACCGACGACCCCGCCCGACGGCTCGTTCCACTCGAGCAAATCCTCGCCCGCCATCCATTCGATCACCCGCGCGCGGCGTTCGCGCATTTCGGCGAGCGTCTCGGCAAGTACCTCGTCCTTTCGCGACAGCAGCTGCTCGGCGATCCATTCGTCGACGACGCTGCCGCAGATCGCGATCTGCTCCTTCGCTGCGAGGAAGATCTCGTGCAGTTCGGGGTTTTTGACGATCAGCCAGCCCATGCGCGTGCCGGGGATGCCATAGGCTTTCGACAGCGACGACACGCTGATCACATGGCTGCCGAGCGTCGCCGCGAGCGGGGTCAGCGGCCCGAAGCACAGCTCGCGATAGGTTTCGTCGACGACCAGATAGGCGTTGTTGTCGGCGGCGATCTCCGCCAGGCGGCGCAGTTCGGCCTCGTCGGACAGGATTCCGCTCGGGTTGTGCGGGTGGGTTATGCTGATCACCTTGGTTTTCGTCGTGACCTTGGCGGCGAGGGCGTCGACGTCGATGCGGAAGCCGGTGTCGAAGGTCAGGTCGACATAGTCGATGGCACACCCGATCGCGCGCGGGGTTTCGAGGTTGAGCCCGTAATTGGGGCGGACCACCACGATATGGTCGCCGGGCGCGAGCAACGCGGTCGCGATGATGAACAGCGCCCCCGCCGCGCCGGTCGTGACGAGCACGTCGTCGGCGCAAAGGCCTGCGCCGTCGCGCGCGATCAATGCGCGCAGCGCGCTACTGCCGCGATGCTCGGTGTAGAGCAGGGTGAGGTCGGGAATGGTCAGGCCGAGGTCGGACAGCTTGCGGTCCGAGATCGAGCTTTCGGCGAGATTGTTGCGGATATTCCCGTAACCGAACTCTTCGGGAGATTCGACCTCGATCGGCAGTCTGGCGTAACGCATGGCATGGCCCCTCGCATGATTGGAGGGGCCAGGATGCCGGGCAATCGACGATCATTCCACCCCTCCACCGAGGGATATGGGCGAATTCGCGCCCTCATGCCGGGGTCCGCGCGATCATGCGGTCCCGGGCGGGCGTCGGGCGGCACCCAGTCATTTACGCGCGCGCTTCGCCACGCATTTTTTCAGCCGGTCGCGCGCGGCCAAACCACCCGTCCAATCGACCTTGGCGACCGATTTTCCCTTGATCGACACGTCGAATCCGTGGCTGTCGAGCATATTGTCGAGCAGCGCATCGACCGACGGTACCGTCAGCGCGATGGCGCCATAGGCATCGCCGGCCAGATGATAGTTCAGCGCCTCGACCGTCTGCGGCGGGCTTCCATCGGATTGCGTCAGCGTTACCTGCAGCTTGCGGACCGTGTCGGGACGCGGAATGTCGTCGCTCCAAAAGGTCAGCAGCGCGCCGTCATAGTCGCCGCCGGGGCCCGACAGTCGGACAAACCCGTCTTTTTTCCAGTAGAATGCCGCACAATATTCGCCCGGCGCCGGCTCGGCATGATCCTGGAAAAAGTCCCAGCCGCCATTCTCGTAGCGGGTGTAGAGCGGATTTTTCATCAGTTCGGCGCGCTTCACCATATTGTTGACGCTCTCCTGCATCAGCGCGACCATGCCGGTCGCCACGGTCATCCGGTCGCGCATCGGGTCGGCGGGCGGTTCTTCATAGCGCGGATCCTCCTCGCCCTGCGGCGACGTCGCGGCGATATCGATCATCTGCTGGTGATGCTGAGCCTGCGCAGCACAGATATTGGGGAGGTCGGAGCAGGCGGCCGCCGGCGCAGCGGTGACGAGCGCCAGCAACGCGGCGCCGCTCGCCAAGCCATATTTGACGAGGTCGGGGTGTGGCATGACAATCTCCGAAAAAAAGAGCAGCGCAGGGAATGCGGCGCCGGCTGCAGCGCGCGCCGGCGCGTAAGCTTGACCATCAGGGCATTTCCGCCAGCTTTTGCCGGGCGTCGGTCAGCGCCGCCGCCAGCCGGGGTTCTTTATAGTAGGGCGAAGCCAATTCCATGACTTCGATCGCCGTCTTCAGCGTCGCGCGGTCGGCACCGGGCGATTTGGCGCGATAATGTCCCCAGGCGGCGATGAGCGGCACATCGTGTCCTGACGGGCCGGCGGCCAGCTCGGCGCGCGCGCCCGCGCCATCGCCCGCTTGAACGCGAGCGATCAGCGCTATGCTTCGTTCGTCCGCGAAAGGCTCGCGGACAACGGGCACGCGGCCCATGGCGCGAACGACCGCTTCCGCGGCGCTGGAGGTCGAATAGGGGTTTTGTCCGGTCACCAGGCGGCCGTCGGTAACCACATGGTCGAGCATCATCGGCGCCTCGCTGAACCGCGCCCCGGCTCCGCGCAGCCCGTCCTCGAGCAGAACCGGGAAAGCGGCGGCCCAGCGCTTGCCGAACAGGGCCTCTTCTTCGTTGGAAAAGCCCGTCACCGATTTGCCCGCGACCAGCCGGCTTCCATCCGGCATCGGCACGTTGATCAGGGCGGCCGGGCCATGGCACACCGCGCCGACGACCCCGCCCGCGCCATAGGTGGTCGCCAACAGATGTTTGAGGTCGAGATCGACGGGCAGGTCGAACATCGCGCCCTTGCCGCCGATGATGAAGATCGCGGCGTATGTCTTGTCCTTCACGCTCGGCAGTGCTTGTGCCGTCTCGAGCTTGGCGCTGGCCTCGCGGTCGTCGAGGAACCGCCGGTTATAGGGTTTGTCGGGGTCGAACGCGTCGGCCACGGGCGTGCCGCCCTTGGGACTGGCGATATCGACCGTCAGCCCATTGTCGGTAAATACCGCATAGGCTTGCGAAAGCTCGTCCATTTCGAACCCAGGGCGCGTCTTGCCGCCGTCGAGGCCGTGTCCGCTGACGACAATGAGCACATGCCCCGCGCGTTCCGCCGCACCCGTGTCGGCGTGCACGGGGAGGGGGATGGTGGCCACCGCGCCGGCCAGGGCGGGCAACGCAAGCTTTGTCCAGAGTTTCATTATCGGTTTCCTGCCGGTTTGTCGGGACGGGCAGGAATGTCACGGCGCGCGTCACAAGGATGTAAAAGCGTCTTTGACGATTCTTTGACGCGCTTCGCGTGAAGCAGCGCTATCTGGTCGGGCCGGGACAGGGAGGCGATGTGCACAACAGGCTCGACATTCTGCTCGTCGAGGACAATGCCGATCTTGCGGCGAATATCATCGACTATCTCGAAGCGATCGGCCACCGCCTTCATTATGCCGCCGATGGCGACGCCGGGCTGCGCGACGTCTTCACCCGCCCGATCGATCTGGTTCTGCTCGACGTGGCGCTGCCGCGGCGCGACGGATTGAGCGTTTGCGCCGAGGTCCGGCGCCGCGCCGATCGCCGCATCCCGATCCTGATGCTGACCGCCCGCGACACGCTGGGTGACAAGCTCGCCGGGTTCGCGAGCGGGGCCGACGACTATCTGGTCAAGCCCTTCGCGCTCGCCGAACTGGCAGCGCGCATCGGCGCCCTCGCGCATCGCACCACCCTTCAGGAGCCCTATCGTCTCGTGATCGGGCCGCTGGCGGTGGATCGCCAGGCGAGGCTAGCGACGCGCGACGGCCGTCTGCTGCACCTGTCGCCCCGCCTTTGGGACCTCCTGCTCCTGCTCGCCGAAATGTCGCCCAATCCCGTTGCGCGTATCGACGCGACGCGCCGGCTGTGGGGCGACGAGCCGCCATCGTCCGACGTGCTCCGCGCCCATATCCACCTGCTTCGCCAGATCGTCGACAAGCCATTCGCCGCGCCCATGATCGAAACGGTGCACGGCGTCGGTTTCCGGCTGGTGGTCCCGGCGTGATGGTGCGGCAATCGAGCCTGCGGCGAAGCATCGTCGCGATCATCGTCGCGGCCGTGCTCGCCACCAGCGCGGTGTTCGGCCTTGCCGCCTTCGTGTTCGCTTATGCGATCGAAGATGAGCAATTCGTCGCGGCGCTGACCGAGGAAGCCGGTCGCCAGCAGGCGAGCTGGCGCCGCGATGCCGTTCTGCTGCCGCCCGAGCGCGCCTATGTCCGGATCTATCGCGATCCGGCGCGGCTCCCGTCCGATCTGCGCGCGCAATTCGCCGAAAGCCCGCAGCGGATCGAATTCGCGGGCGAGCAGGGGCGCCACTATCATATCCTGCGCTTCACGCTGGATGCCGGCCGCGACGGCGCCCCGGCTGGATCCGCCATCGCCGTCGCCGAGGTCGGCCGCTACCTCATCGTTCGTCCGCAGCGCACCGCGATGATCGAAATGCTGCTCGCGCTCGGCCTTGCCATCGCGGCGTCGACGGCACTGATTGGCGGGTGGCTGGCGCATCGCGCGACAGCGCCGCTCGGCCGCCTCGCGCGCGAGATCGCCGGTGCCGACGGAGCCATTCCCCGGATCGTCGCGGCCGACTATCCCGGGAACGAGATCGGCCTGCTCGCGGGGGCTCTCGAACGATCCTTTCGCCGGATCGCCGATTTTGTCGACCGCGAACGAGCCTTTACCCGCGACGCCAGCCACGAACTGCGGACACCCGTCGCGGTGATCCGCGGCGCGGTCGATGTCATCGCCCTGCGTCCTGACCTGCCCGCGCCCGTCCCCGAGGCCTTGCGACGGATCGAAGGCGCCGCGGCCGACATGACGCAGGCGCTCGACCTTCTGTTGTCGGTCGCCCGCGAGGGGGAGCGTCGCGACCGGAGCGCCACCTTGTTGCTGCCGCTGGTGGAAAAGGCGGCGGCCGACGCCGCGGTTCGCTTTCCGGCGCAGGCGATGCAGCTTTCCGTCGATGTGCCGGCCGACATGCGCGTGATGGCCGATGCCGCCGCCCTCCAGCTCATTCTGGGCAATCTCATCGGCAACGGCTTTCAGCATGCGGGGGGCGGAAAGCTGGTCATTCGCGCCGAAGGCACGGCGCTGGTCATCGCCGATGCCGGACCGGGGCTCGGCAACGACCCGCATCTGTTCGAGCCCTTCGCAAGGGGCGTCGCAAGCACGGGTAGCGGGCTCGGGCTCGATATCGTGCGGCGGCTCTGCAATGCGACCGGGATTCGCCTCTCCTGCCGCGATGCCGACGATGGCCGGGGAACGCAATTCCTGCTGGAGTTCGACGCCGGTTGATCCGGTCCGCCGCCTACCGGAGGATCGTCCGGTAACGGGGATCCAGATCGATGGCCCGTTGTTCGTCTGCGCTCGCGCGATTGGGATTGCCATATTTCCGGAGCAGGACGCTGCGGCTGTAATAGGCGCGGGCCGACTTCGGCGCTAGTTGCACCGCACGGTCGAGATCGGCAAGCGCGGCCTCGCTGTCGCCTTGGCGATCATAGGCCAGGCCGCGGTTGAGATAGGCGACCGAAAGGTCCGGGGCGACCGCGATGGCCTCGCCGAACGCCGCGATCGCCTGATCGAAATTGCCGTCCCACGCCTGCTTCAGGCCATCGGCAAGATGGGTATCGGCGTCACGCCGTACCGCTTTGGGCGCCTTGCCGGCGAGTTTCCGGCATCGCGGCAGCGCCTGGCTCGGGTCGTTCACCGTGCAGGCGTTCCAGTCGCCGCGGCCGATCGGAACGCTTTTCGCCACGCGCGTGCCGGTGACGACGACTTCGCGTTCCGCGCCGCGCGCATAGTCGTCGGCCGCCACGGCCGAAACGGCCAACGGAACATCCTGCGATGGCGCTGCCGCCCTTGCCCGTCCTGTGACCACAATAGGCGCGGCCTTTTCGGCGAGCATACCGGCAGGCGACGGCGGTGGTGCGGGCGGGGGCGGAGGGGGAG